>NZ_BCYZ01000006.1 GCF_001598455.1 Sphingomonas pruni NBRC 15498 | reverse complement strand
TTCCGGGGAGGAATTTAGATGACCGCCCCCGCCATCCATCTCTGGCGCCTGCTCAAATGGGGCCGGATCCTCGCGCGCCACGGAGCGCTCAAGGGCATCGAGCGCGACCCAAACACGCCCGCGCGCGTCCGCCGGCTGGTCAGGATCGCGCGGTTCGGGGCAAGGGTGCCCAAGGTTCCGCGCTATGCCGACGCCTTTCAGGCGATCGGTCCTGCCGCGATCAAGCTCGGCCAGACGCTGGCGACTCGTCCCGATCTGGTCGGCGAGGAAGCCGCGCACGATTTGATGCGCCTGCAGGATGCGCTGCCACCGCTGCCTTACGCGACGATCAAGGCCGCGATCGAACGCGGGCTGGGCCGTCCGGTCGAAGACGTGTTCGCGTCGATCGACGAAGTTGCGGTCGGTGCCGCTTCGATCGCCCAAGTGCATCGCGCGGTCACGCCAGACGGGCGCCAGGTTGCGGTCAAGGTTTTGCGACCGGGTGTCGAGGACGATTTCATCCGTGCGATCGACACCTATCAATGGGCCGCGGCGCAAGCCGAGGCGCTGGGCGGCGAACTTGCCCGTCTGCGCCCGCGCCTCGTGATCGAGACGTTCAAGCGCTGGACCTTGCGCGAACTCGATTTACGGCGCGAGGCGGCCTCCGCATCCGAACTCGCCGAATCGATGCGCGCCGAGCCCGATTACCAAGTCCCGGCGATCGACTGGCAGCGGACCACCGGCAGCGTGCTGACGCTCGAATGGATCGACGGCATCAAGCTGACCAACCGCGAGGCGCTGATCGCCGCCGGGCACGATCCCAGCCGGCTTGCCTCGATCCTGGTCAACGCTTTCCTGCGCCAGGCGATTTCGGAAGGATTCTTCCACGCCGACATGCATCAGGGGAATTTGTTCGCGACTCCCCAGGGGCATATCGCCGCGATCGATTTCGGCATCATGGGACGGATCGACCGGCGCGCGCGCGTCTGGCTGGCGGAAATCCTCTACGGACTGATCACCGGCAATTACCAGCGCGTCGCGGAGATCCATTTCGAGGCGGGATACGTGCCCCCGCACCACAATGTCGCCGAATTCGCGACCGCGTTGCGCGCGGTCGGCGAGCCGATGCGCGGCCTGCCGGTCAAGGACATGTCGGTCGGGATGATGCTCGACGGACTGTTCCGCATCACCCGCGACTTCGATATGCAGACTCAGCCGCACCTGCTGCTGCTGCAGAAGACCATGGTGATGGTCGAGGGCGTCGCCACCAGCCTCGATCCCGAGATCAACATGTGGGACACCGCTGCGCCCTTCATCCGCGAATGGATCCGGACCGAATTGGGCCCCGAGGCGGCAATCGGAGACCGGCTGATCACCGACTTTCGTACGCTGATGCGTCTGCCCGAACTCATCCGCAACATCGAGGCGCGCTTCCCGTCGCCCGGCGGCGCGCCGCCTGCGCCGCCGCTGCGCGAGATTGAGGTCGTGCGCCTGGGCGGCGGCTGGCGCTATGTCGCAGTCGCCGTGCTCAGCGCCGCGATCTCGGTCGCGGCGACGTGGTGGTTCCTCCACTAATGGCGCTGTGGCTGGCCGAACCTTCGCGCTTCGCCGGCCTGTCGAAAGGCAAGGCGCGGCTCGCGCTCGTCGGGCTGGTCCTGCTGCTCCTCGCGACGCTGAGCGCGCTCACCGTGCCCAGCCCGCCGGCAGTCAGCGGCGATTCGGCCAAGCGGAGCGACGATCAGGCCGATATCGTCCTCTACGAAGCGATCGTCGACGGCGTCCGTCATGGTGGCAATTATTACGAGGTCGCCGCGCAGGAATTGCGGCGGGGCGATTATCCTCTGCGCCCCTTTGTGACCTTCCGCCTGCCGACGCTGGCCATGGTCCAGGCGCTCATGCCGCATTGGGCGGTAGTCGGCCTGCTCTGGGCGCTCGCCGCCGGTGTCATGGTGGCGTGGTTCAATCGTCTGCGCCCCGCTTTCGCGCGTCCGCCACCCTTGTTCATCGCGATGGTTCTGCTCGCGGGCGGCATGGGCGCGTTCATCCAGGCCGATCTTGCGGCCTTTCATGAGGTCTGGGCCGGGCTGCTGATCGCGCTCAGCCTGGCGGTGCGCCGCCCCGGCCATTGGGTCGCCGCCGCGGGGATCGGCGCAATCGCTCTATTGATCCGCGAAACCAGCGCGCTCTATGTCGGGATCATGGTGATGCTCGCCTGGCTCGAAGGCGATCGGCGCGAAGCGCTGGGATGGGCCGGCGGGCTCGTTCTGCTGGCGGTCGCCGTCGCCGCGCATGCTCACGCCGTCGCGCAGGTCGTGACCCCGGTCGACCCCGCCTCGCCCGGCTGGGCCGGCATGCTCGGCTTCGGATTCTTCGTCGAGGCGCTGACCTTGTCGACCGCGCTCCGCCTCGCGCCGATGTGGATCGCGGCATTGCTGATGGGGTTCACCTTATTCGGCTGGGCGGCGTGGCGCGACTTGACCGGCATCCGCGCGCTGGCGACTTTCACCGCTTATGCCGCGTTGATCGGCCTGTTCGGGCGGGTCGACACCTTCTATTGGGGGCTGATGGTGGCGCCTGCGATCCTGATCGGCTTGGCCTTCGCGCCTGATGGGCTGAAGGACCTGATCGCCGCTGCTTTCCCCAAGCGTCGCAAGATTACGGTCACGAGGCTCACTCCATGAAGCGCATCCTGTTGATCGTCGGCGGCGGCATCGCAGCCTACAAGGCTTGCGAGCTGATCCGGCTGGCGAAGAAGGCGGGGATCGGCGTCAAATGCGTACTGACCGACGGTGGCGCGCATTTCGTCACCGCGATGACGCTCGGCGCACTGTCCGAGGAACAAGTCTATACGACCCTCTGGAATCTCAAGGACGAGACCGAGATGGGGCATATCCAGCTCAGCCGCGAGGCCGATCTGATCGTCGTCGCGCCGGCGACCGCGGACCTGATGGCTAAAATGGCGGCGGGGATCGCGGATGATCTAGCGACGACATTGCTGCTCGCAACCGACAAGAAGGTGCTCGCCGCGCCCGCGATGAATGTGCGGATGTGGACGCATCCCGCGACCAGGCGCAACGTCGCGACTCTGCGGGAGGATGGCATTACGGTGATGGAGCCGGACGAAGGCGCGATGGCCTGCGGGGAATATGGGCCGGGGCGCCTGCCAGAATCACCAGCGATATTGGCGGCGATCCTCGAGAAATTGGCAGGGTGATTCCCTCTCCACCCTCACCCTTCCCACCGCCTCCGGCGGCGGGCCCCTTACCTCTCCCGTTGGGAGAGGGAGGGAGCGGCGAAGCCGCGGAAGGGTGAGGGTCGATAGGTGCTCGCCGGCCGCCACATCATCGTCACCGCCGGCCCGACCCACGAGCCGATCGACCCGGTGCGCTACATCGCCAACCGCTCGTCCGGGAAACAGGGATTCGCCATCGCCGGTGCGCTGGCCGCGCGCGGCGCCCAGGTGACCTTGGTCGCCGGTCCGGTAATGCTGCCCACGCCGCCGGGCGTTGATCGGGTAGACGTCGAGACCGCGCTCGAGATGAGCGAAGCGGTTGATGCCGCCCTCCCCGCCGATGCCGCGGTGATGGTTGCCGCCGTCGCGGATTGGCGCGTCGCCCCATCCGCGCAGAAGATCAAGAAAGGCACGAGCGGCCCGCCTGTGCTCCGCCTGGTCGAAAACCCCGACATCCTCGCGACGCTCGCACGCGATCCGCGCCGCCCGCGCCTGGTCGTCGGCTTCGCGGCCGAGACCGAGCATGTGGTCGACCACGCCCGCGCCAAGCTCGCTCGGAAAGGCTCGGACTGGATCGTCGCGAACGACGTGTCGGGCGACGTGATGGGCGGCGATGCCAACAGCATCCACATCGTCTCGGTCGACGGCGTGGAGAGCTGGGAGAGATTGCCCAAGGATGAGGTCGCCGCGCGCCTGGCGGATCGGATCGCGGCCGCGCTCGCTTAAAGCGCCAGCGCCATGAATACCGTACCCGGCGGCGTGGGTGCGTAATAAGCCTCGATTCGCTCGAACCCGAGCCCTTCGTACAAGGCGATTGCGCTCGTCATCGACGGCAAGGTGTCGAGCCGGATCTCGCGATACCCGCGATCGCGCGCCGCCGCGATGACCGCTTCTGCCAGCGCGCGGCCGAGTCCCATGCCCCGGGCCTCAGGGAGCAGAAACAGCCGCTTCATCTCGCAAACGCTCTCATCCAACGGGCGCAGCGCGATGCAGCCGAGCGGTTCGCCGGCCTGGTCCCGCGCGAGCAGCAATGCTCCTTTAGGTTCGGCATATTTGCCGGGCAATCCGGTGAGCTCGGCGGCGAAATCCTGATAGGCGAGGTCTACCGGCAGCGAAGCCGCATAGCCTTGGAATAACGCGCGGACGGCCAGCAAGTCGGTTGGCGTGACGGCGGGATCGATCCGGAATTTGTTGAGCATCGCTTTATAGTGGCGTTGTCCCCGCCGCCGTTGCAACTCCCCTTTCCCCGTCGCCGTCCGCCCCCCTACAACGCGCGCATGAATTCGATTCGGATACGCTGGATCGCGGCGACTGCCGCCATTGCGTTGGCAAGTACGGCGATCGCGCAGACGCCGCTCGGCGAGCCCTATAGCCGAGCGTTCGGCGCGGAGGCGCCTGCCGATGTGAAGACGTTGGTTTTCGTCCTCCATGGCGATGCGCCATTCGCCAAGCCGTCCTATCATTATACCTTTGCGGCCGAAGCGTCGAAGCTGCCCGGCGTGCGTGCGATCGGCATTCTGCGGCCGGGCTACGAAGACAAGGACGGCGATATCTCGCCCGGCGTTCGCGGACTGACCACCGGCGACAATTATACGCCCGATCGGGTAGATGCGATCGCCCGTGCCATGGCGGATATCGAAGCACGCTATCCGCGCGCGCGACATATCGTCGTCGGCCATTCCGGCGGCGCCGCGATCGCCGCCGATTTGGCAGCATTGCGCCCCGATCTGGTCGACGGGGTATTGCTCGTCTCCTGCCCATGTGACCTGCCCAAATGGCGCGCGTTCATGAAGAAGAAGATGCCGCAAGCGCCGTTCGACCGGCCTGTCGATAGCTATAATTCGATCGCGCTCGTGCCCCGGCTCAGTCCCAGGCTCGCGCTGTCGATGATGGTCGGATCGGCCGACGATATTGCGCCCCCCGACCTGACCCAGGCCTATGCCGCCGCCGCTCGCGCTCGCGGCATCCCTGTCGACTTGCGCATCCTGCCCGGCAAGCCGCACGACATCCTCAACGAGCCCGAGGTGATCCCGGCACTTCGCGACCTTATCGCAAAGGTGAACAAGATCAGATGACTTCGCCCATTCGTATCGCCGTCAAGCGCCTGTCCCATGGGGAAGGCCTGCCATTGCCCGTTTATGCTACCGCCGGCGCCGCCGGGATGGATGTCGTCGCGGCCGAATCCCTGACGCTGGCGCCCGGCGCCCGCCACGCGGTCGCGACCGGATTCGCGATCGCCATTCCCGAAGGTTATGAGGTTCAGGTCCGTCCGCGGTCGGGCCTGGCGCTCAAACATGGCGTGACGTGCCTCAACACCCCCGGCACGATCGACCATGACTATCGCGGCGAAATGAAAGTGATCCTCGCCAATCTTGGCGATCAGCCGTTCGATATCGGCCGTGGCGATCGGATTGCCCAACTCGTTCCGGCCCCGGTCCAACGCGCGACGCTGGACGAAGTGGCCGAACTCGACGACACTGATCGAGGTAGTGGCGGATTCGGTTCTACTGGTCGATAATCAGCGAATGATGTTCGGACTCTTCCTGCTCTTCCAGGCGGCAGCGGCGACGGCCGTCCCGACGGCTGTCCCCAGCGACTGGTCGAAACTGCCCGACCTCCGGCTGGCGACGACGCCGGATTATGCGGCGATCATGACCAAGTTCGTCCATGACGAGGTCGCGGCCGGCCGGTGTGCCGCGCCCGCCCCGGTCGACGGCAAGACCAGCATCAAGGTCGATATGGTGGTGCTCGTATCGGCGGCGAACGGCGAGGCGGTGAAGATCGTGCCGCGGGCAATCAACTGCCCCACGGTCGAGCAATTTGCCGCCGGCGTCGTTCAAAAGGCAGCGCGTGGCAATATCGCCGGGGCCCCGCCCACCGCCGACAGCTGGTACCATACCGGCGTGACCCTTACATGGGGGCCGTGAGCCTCTCGCCGACGACCCTTTCCGATACCGACCTGTCGCGGTTCGCCCGGCATATCGTCTTGAAGGAAATCGGCGGCGCCGGGCAATTGGCTTTGCGGCGCGCGCACGCCGTGGTGATCGGCGCGGGCGGGATAGGGTCGCCGGCGCTGCAATATCTCGTCGGCGCCGGGATCGGGCGCATCACGATCGTCGACGACGATGCGGTCGATCTCTCCAATCTCCAGCGCCAGACCTTGTTCGGCACCGCCGATATCGACGCGGCCAAGACCGATGCCGCGGCGACCGCGCTCGCCAGGCTGGATCCCGATGTGATCATCGATAGCCGCCGCATCCGCATCGATCCGGACAACGTACGCGAGATTCTCAGCGGGGCCGATGTCGTGCTCGACGGTACCGACAATTTCGCGACGCGCCTGACCGTCGCCGACGCTGCGCTGGCACTGCGGATGCCGCTGGTGTCGGCTGCGGTCAGCCAGTTCGAAGGCCAGCTCGGCGTCTATCGCGGCTGGGAAAGCGACAAGCCTTGTTATCGCTGCTTCGTCGGGCACGATCCCGAGCGCGAGGGCGTCAGCTGCGCCGATGTCGGCGTGCTCGGCGCGATGGCGGGCGTGATGGGCAGCCTCGCCGCGCTCGAAGTCGTCCGGGCGGTCGTGCCGTTCGGCGAGGACACCGCCGGCACCTTGCTGCTTGCCGACGGTCTGTCGCTCAGATTTCGCAAGATCCGCCTGCCCAAGGATCCGGGCTGTCCGGGCTGCCGGACTTAAAGCGTATCGATGAACTTCCGCACCGCCGGACCTATTTCCGGGCGGTCGAGCGCCAGCGCGATGTTCGCCTGGATATAGCCGGCCTTGTCGCCGCAATCGAAGCGGCGCCCGCCGAACTTATAGGCATGGAACGGCTGGCCGCCGATCATCTGCGCCATCGCATCGGTCAGCTGTATTTCGCCGCCCGCGCCTTTCCCTTGCGTTTCCAGAACCCGCATCACTTCGGGCTGCAGGATGTAGCGTCCGGGAATCATCAGGTTCGATGGCGCGGTGCCGAGCTTGGGCTTTTCGACCAAGGCGGTTACCTCGACCAGGTCGCCGTCCTGCTTGCCCGGTGAGATGATGCCATAGCGATCGGTCTCTTCCGGCGGGACCTCGTAACCGCACACCAGATTGCCGCCGACGCGATTATAAGCGTCGACCATCTGCTTCATGCAGCCGGGCTGGCCGACCATCAGCTCGTCGGCCAGGAAGATCGCGAACGGCTCGTCGCCGACAATGTCGCGCGCACACCATACCGCATGCCCCAGCCCCATCGGCTCTTGTTGGCGCACATAGGCGACGGCGCCGGGCTTCAGGCGCGTCTGGTGGAGTATTTCGAGCGACTTGCCACGCTGGGCCATCGTCGATTCGAGCTCGTAAGCGATGTCGAAATGATCCTCGATCGCCGACTTGCCGCGGCCGGTGACGAAGATCATCTGTTCGATCCCCGCCTCCAGTGCCTCGTCGACCGCATATTGGATCAACGGGCGATCGACGATCGGCAGCATCTCCTTCGGCAGCGCCTTGGTCGCAGGCAGAAATCGGGTACCGAGCCCTCCGACGGGAAACACGGCCTTGCGCAGCGGCTTGATCGACATTCACTTCTCCTGGCGGGCGCGCATAGGGCCCTGCGCGGTCCGCGAAAAGCCCCGATCGACGATCCGGCGGGCCGCTCGGCCGATGCGCGCGGCCGGACTGGTCAACAGATAGAGTGGCCGAGCGGCTCGGGGTAGCGGCAGCGCCAGGGCGTCCGCCGTCGACACCCAGCTGCTCCAGGCAACGTTGGCGAGATATCTCGGCGTCGTCTTGAGTAGGAGCGCTGATGCATGGCCGATCAACATGTAACGCCACGGCGCGTCGGCCTGCCCGGCGAGTTCGTCGCGGCCCCGCATCAGACTGTCAGACAAGGCGACCAGCCAGCGCACCCGCCGCGAGCGCCCGACATCGGCAGGAACCCGCACTCCGAAGATGCGCGCGACCTGGAATAATGCCAGGTCCATCGCCCGTTGTACGCCATCGCGGCGCGCGCGGACACGGAGCGCGGCGATGGCTTGGTCGTCCATCGCTGCCAGTATGGCGTTGAAGTCGGCTAGCCACTTGAGCCGCGCCCAACCGTGCCTTGCACCGTGAACGGCAAGGTAGACCATGAGCTGCTCCTCGCGGAGCGTCGGCAGCGCATGGCCCGCAACCGTCACGTGACGAACGTCGCGCGCCAAGTCAGGCTCGGCCACAAGCCCCTTGATCGAGACCGCGCGCCAGTGGAGGTCGACCACCGCGTGATTATCTGCATGCACCAGAGTGCATTCCTTGACCATATCGATCAGCACCGGCAGCCGGTTGGAATCCATCGGCCCGGGCGGGGAGGACAACTCGTATCCAGCCGAGTTGAGCAGACCGAGTGCCGCAGGAACGTCCACCAAGCTGATGAGTAGGTCGTTGTCTAAAGTCTGCTTGATTGTCTGATCGCCATAGGCGAGTTGGCCGAGTGCCGCGCCCTTGAGGAACAGGTGAGGTAAGCCCGACGCCGTGAGCAAGCCCGAAAGTCGCGCTGCCTCGTCGATCAGCAATAGATTACGTGCCACCAATCTGTGTCGTTCGTTGGCGAGTGCTGGTGGGATCGGGAGGGCAGCTGCTCCGATCCCGCGATGGACTAGGCCTGCGACCCGGTGACGCCGCGCGAGTCTCACTAGTCGCCTCCGGTCGATCGCTGACGTGAACGCATGCTGAATCGCGCCTGGATCGGTCGGCCAACGACAGCAAGCCGCAATCAGCTCGAATTCAGGCGAAGCCGTAAGCGCGCCATCCCCGCCCATCATCGCCTTCACAGCCCTTTAAAATTCCAAAAAGCTTGCCCTTGTCTTCCCCAGAGAACAAGAACCTTCTCAGTTCGGTCGATTCGTTCGCAATTCGAGTGTCGTAGGAAATGTGCTTCAGTTCCGTCGGAGCGCTCCCGTTAGCCGCGATGGCAGAAATCCTCACGAGCAGCGAGTCAACGCGCTTGGCGATAATAGGGCAAAAGACGTTGTGCCAAAATTTTGATAGCGGACGCATTTCCGCATTCACGTCAATCAGCGTTCCAGATCCGGCAGATGTCTAACGCTCTTGTTCAGCGCCGCGAGCGAATCGCGAGGATCGTAGATCCCGACGCATGGATGATGCGGGACCGATATCAGGAATTAATCGAGAGCGGAGGCCCACCGCTACATAACGAAGAAGAGCGCGCTGCCTATGTTCGATCGGCAAGGTACCGCGCTGAAGCCATCGTAGCAGCTTCCCTCGTCAAAGCTGACGCTATTGAGGCGACCTCCGCTCAGGGCTTTTCAGAGGAGGATGTGGAGATCGCCGCATGTGCGATTGCGGCCGGGCACGGATTGAGGGAAGAAGACCGTAACGATGATACGATGGCACTGTTTCGGATGAGTGCCCGCATTGCTCTTGTGACCGTCTTGAGAAGAAGGCCGGCAGGTTGACGATAGAGGCACCTCCCGTTGGCCCTGTAGCGGGACTCGGGTCGGCCGACAGGATCAGGACTGCTCAACTACAAAAAGCGGGGCCAAGAGCACTTGCGTGCTCTTCATGATCGCCACTGCTCAGGCACCAATCATGCCGAATTCCCACGACGCTGCGTTATTCAGGTGGTCAAGAACCATCGATATCCCATCTCGATTCCAATCGCAGTGAGGATGCCGCTGGCATAGGCGCCGGTATCAATGCCGATGCGATTGTGTCGCTCTTCGACGACCGGACTGATCGAATGGCCATGGACTACCACGGTTCCGTGGCTGCCTTCGAAATCGAGGAACCGTTCGCGTATCCAGCGCATATCCTCGGGTTTTTGCCGATCGATTGGTACGCCAGGCTTCAGACCTGCATGAACGAAACAATAGCCTCCAACGACCAAGCTATTAATCATCCGATGAAAAAACACCGCGTGCTCATCCGGTACGCGTTTGGCGAAGTCTTCGCACAGCGACAACGTGTCGCCGGAATCGATCAGAGCTTGGGGAACGCCGTAACTCCTCATGGTCTCCCTTCCGCCGATGCGCATCCAGAAGCGCGCCGCGTCCAGACTGCCGGCGAGCATTAACTGCAACACCTCCTCGTGATTTCCCATGAGGAACGCTGGCTGTTTTTTGCCCCAATCACGGTTCAATAAATGGTCTACAACTTCCTTCGATTCCGGACCGCGATCAACTAGGTCGCCCAGTAGGATAACCCGCGTATTAGCGGCGGGACGAGCTTCATCATCGCGATCGACCGCATCGAGCAACGCAGTTAACAAATCATATCGACCATGGACATCGCCGATCGCGTAAATCCGCTCGCCAGGTGGCGCGTGAGCGCTTGACGAGACCGAATTTCCTTTATCCCCGCTACCGAATAAAGTCTTAAACCGCCGGCCAATCATGACCCACCTTGCCCGGCTACAAACGTGTCGCGAATATCCATCGTTTGCAGATAGGCGCCGCGCTCGTCCACTATCAAGCTAACCCGCGCTTTCATCGACGCAAAAATTGGCGCGAAAAGGGCGTTGTCCGGCGGCGCCGAGTCCTCTAGGATCGATGCCGATCCAGTAAACGGTCCCATTTGGGCCCGAGCAAGCTCACCCAAACCAGAACCCTTTACCAGCAGGGGCTATTGCCGGAAATGGCTTCATGACCTCTTCACCGTTGGCTCCGCTCGGCGGCAACGCGCCGTCGATGCTGTTCGCGGGCGAATTGATTTCCTATTCGACTGGTGCCGGTTTGGTTCAGGGCTTCCGCTCTTTGGGATGGGATGTAGCCGAAGTATCCATTCATGATGCATCGATCACAGGCGAGGATCGGTTGTTACGTGCCGCAGGACGGCTGATGTCACCGTTTGCGGTTCGCGCCTATAATCGCGCGATTCTCAAGCGGGCGAAACTCCTGCAGCCCGATGTCATGCTGACCGTAAAAGGTCTGAATATACTGCCCGAAACTTTGTATGCGCTCCGCCAACAGGGGACTCGCGTCGTAAATTTCTACCCCGACTATAAGTTCGAGCACACTGGTTTCAATGAGCGGTGGCTAGCCCACTACGACCTCGTTGGTACCACTAAATCCTTTCAGGTCGATTATCTGGCACGAATGATCGGCGCTGAACGCGTAGCGCTGGTGCATCACGGCTACGTTCCAGATCTGCATCGGCGCCGAACTCCTGCCGGCAAGGAACCGCACTATTTACGGGATGTCACTTATATCGGCAACGCATCACCGAACAAGTTGGCATGGTTGAACCGCGTCGTGAGCGCGTTGCCCAATCTTTCAATGATTGTCGTCGGACGTAACTGGCACAAGATAGCTGCCGGAACGCCTGTCGAACCATTTGTATTCGGCCATTTTCTGGCTGGCGACCAATTTGCACGATTGATCGAGCATAGCCGCATCAATTTGGCTGTGCATCATGGCAGCAGCGGTAGCGCGCAGGGGTGGGAGGATAAGGTTTCGACGCGCACCTTCGAGATCCCCGCCTGCGGCGGTTTTATGTTGCACGTCGACAATGACGATTTGCGGTCGCTGTATGAACCGGAAACGGAAGTCGGAGTGTTCGAGGACGGGGACGACCTAATCGAGAAAATCCGCCATTATCTCGCTAATCCAGAGCAACGCTGCGAGATCGCCAATCGAGGCCACGCGCGAGCGGTGCCAGCTTATTCATTATCGTCGCGCGCTGCCGAACTTGTTGAATTATTCCGTGCGCGTCTTCAGCTGGCGTGACGCTTGGGAGTCTACCTCTTGCATGCTTTCACTTGCCTCGCTGCACCTGTACAATATCGTTGCGGAACGTTTCACCACGGCCCACGCATTGACTGTGCTACGCAGTCCGCTTTTCGATTTTTGGGAGATCGTCTGCGCCCGCTCCATCAGGCCGGTTCAGCCTGGGCTTGGCCGCACTGCGTAAACCGATCGATTGCACCCCGAAGCCTGCAATCAGCTAACGTCAGACCCGCCAGAGCACATCGCCCGCTTCCGCCAATTCGACACACTCGGAAGCGCGTTGCTGACCCACAAGAGATCTTTAGTCGAAGCAGATCAAATATGGCTGTGTGGCATACCCGTCCCGCCCTCCACGGGGGCACTTCCAGCGCAGCGCACCCATTCGCACAACAACTGGCGGGTTGATCATGGTTACGATGACACCGCGTCGATTCGCTGCGTCTGTTCGGCAGCCGCAGGACAAACCAATGCTGATTACCGACCTAGAACCGACCTATCGGGAGATATTCCTTTCCGCGCTGGTGCTCCTCTGGTTTGCCACGGGTATGGCTCAGCTGCCAGGCCTGGAGGACTGGATCAACACGATCGGGCTAATATCGCTTTCGCTTATACTTGGATGGGCCGGATATCGCCAATTGAAGCTAGACATTGCGTCCCTGTGGACGCCGCTGCTTTGGTATAGGGTCGCCACCCTCAGCTATTTTGGAATCGGCTCTCTTGTACCGATCTGGACTAATTACGAAACGAAGGCCCTTATAAAGGCCTTCTACGACTTTTATCCACTTGAGACCGTAAAGCTAAATCTACTGATAACCGTTTTTCATGTCGTATTTCTGCTGACAGTTAAGGGAGTATTTTACGTTATTCGCGATTGGAAAATTTCGGCGGAAAATTCAAATCCGAATGCACTTATTCATCACTCTCGCCTAAGCATGCTTGTTTTTGGATCAACTTGCATGATTATCGGTTCAATAGTAAATTACTTTGTTGTATTTCCACAAATTGTGGGATGGATCAGGCTTCCCTTTTTCAGCACTATATCCAACTTTTCGGCCCTAGCTTGGGTTGGATATTTCATGGTGACCCTATGGGCCCTTCGGAATGGCCGTAGGGAACTTGTCGTCCTCCCGATCATCCTCGCAATAGGCGAATCGGCTATCGGTGTTTTTGCCATGAGTAAGACGGCAATGCTGAATCCGCTGATCATGCTTGGTATTGCTTTTGTTTATCATCGGCAAAGCATCAGCAGAATTTTGCTTTTTTGCGGCATTACCCTCCCGTTGATCCTCTTCCTAGCTCCGATCATAACCTATGCCCGTGAGACCAATAACGCATTATACAGCGGCTCAGCCACTGTTGCGGAAATTCCAAATATCTATGCATCCTATTTCTCGAACGATCGCAGGCAGGACCAATATTCCGAGGTGCAACTAGGATGGGCCCGGCTTAGCTATGTCAACGCGGGTACATTTATCATCAGCCAATATGACCACGGCCTGCCGGGAACCTCATATCGATATTGGTCAATAGTCTGGATTCCGAGAGTTATTTACAATAATAAACCAATTATTACAGACGTCTCGCGCGAACTCTCATACGCGGCGAGCGGCAACTACGACACCTCCTCCAGTGCGGGGCTCGCTGCTGAAGCATATTGGAATGGCGGCTGGATCGCCGTGGGAGGCATCGCCATTTTTGTTGGACTTTTGTTCACTCTGTGTTCGATATATTCCTTCGTTGTCATTCACCGACAAGCATGGCACCTATTCTTTATTGTGTTGATAGGGATGCGCATGGCGCTTCGCGTTGATGGTGCGTTCGTTGCCGATATCTTGGGACCAATCGCGTTAATGGTGCTGGCGCATGTGTCGCTCGAGCTTATCAATCGCTTTTTACCGCAAGGGATGGCGCGCTGGGGCCGCCCTATCCAGCAAAATATTGGGCTCCATTAATGTGCGGGCTAGTCGGCTTTTTCGCTTATTCCGCGCACGCCCCGTCGGTCTGTCGTACGACCTTGGTGGCAATGCGAGACCGTATGATCGCGCGCGGTCCGGACGGCGCGGGCTTATGGATCGCGCCGGACGGCCGTGCGGGTTTCGGCCATAGACGCCTATCGATCATAGATCCTAGTGATGCTGGCGCGCAGCCGATGTCCACATCCAACGGGCGCTACACGATCGCGTACAATGGCGAGATCTACAACTACCGCGAGCTGCGCTCCGAGCTCGCCGACGCCGGCATAGTATTTGTAAGCGATTCCGATACCGAAGTGCTGCTTCATCTTTACGCCCGCCACGGCGCCGAGATGCTGACAAGACTTCGAGGAATGTTCGCGATCGCAATCTGGGACGCTGTCAAGCGATCGACGTTCCTCGCGCGCGATCCTCTCGGCATCAAGCCGCTATACTACGCCAATGTGGGTGGCGCCGTTCGCTTCGCTTCGCAGGTCAAGGCGCTGTTGGCCGACCCAGCGATTCCGCGCACGCCGTCCGCCGCCGGGCTGGCGGGATTCCACCTGATGGGCTCCGTCCCCGAACCCTATACCGCCTGGCATGCGATCCGCGCATTACCTGCCGGTCATTGGGTGGCGATCACTCCTGACGGCGTTCAGGAGCCCCTCGAATATGCGCGCATCGCCTCGGTCTTCGCAGGAGCGGCGAGCCTGACAGTGAGCGACGCGGATGTCCGGACGGCGCTGCGTGACAGCGTGAGGCACCACCTAGTTGCCGATGTCGAGGTCGGCGCGTTCTTGTCCAGCGGGGTCGACTCCGGCGCGTTGATCGGACTGATGCGCGATTGCGGTCAGCACACTATCCGCGCGTGCACGCTAGCCTTTGCGGAGTTCGCGGGCGCTTCTCAGGATGAAACTCCCGGTGCGATCGAACTGGCGCAGAATTATGGCGTCGACCATCATATTCGCACGGTCACGGCCGCCGAGTTCGCCGACGATATGGACGCGATCTTCGACGCAATGGACCAGCCGAGCATCGATGGTATCAATACTTGGTTCGTCAGCAAGGCGTGCCGCGAAATGGGGTTGAAGGTCGCATTGTCGGGATTGGGCGGCGACGAACTGCTGGCCGGCTATTCAACCTTCCATTCGGTACCGCGGACGCTGCGCTACGGCGGACCGCTCAGCCGAATCCCGGGCGCTGCTTCGACGGCGCGCATGCTGATCCGCACGCTCGCGCCACGTTTCGCTCGCAAGAATCCGAAGGCCCTCGGCGTGCTGGACTATGCCGGCACCTGGGCGGGTGCCTATTTTCTGCGGCGTGCAGTGCTCCTGCCGTTCGAACTGGAAGGTGCGATGGATCCTAGCCTCGCGCGCGCAGGTCTCGAGGAATTGGCTTCCCTCCGGCCGGTGGCGAGCAGCATTGAGCCTGACCCTGGATCGGACAATGGCCGAGTGTGCACGTTAGAATTGAGCAACTACATGCGGAACCAATTGCTACGTGATTCGGATTGGGCCGGCATGGCCCATTCGATCGAGATTCGCGTGCCGCTGGTCGACTTCTCCTTGCTACAGGCGCTCGCGCCCCGCATCGCGTCGCTCAAGCCGGGCGAGGGCAAGAAGCTGCTGGCAAACGCACCGACGGTCCCCGTCCCTGCAGCTATCGTCGATCGCAGGAAAACGGGATTTGGCATTCCGATCGGCGGCTGGTTGCGCGGCGGTGCCGAGCATCTCGAGGACCGCCGCACGTCGCGCCGTTGGGCGCAGGTCGTACACGCGCGCTACGATCAGTCGACTACCGGACATTCCACGCGCTAAGCGGTGGCGCGGGCGTGGATGAACGGCTAGGCCGTGCCTGTGAAAATCCTCGCGCTTTGCCATTATTATCCGCCCGAGGTGAACGCGCCCGCATCGCGCCTGTCTGAACATGCACGTATCTGGCGTGAGGCCGGTCACGACGTAACCGTCGTGACCTGTGCACCCAACCATCCGGCGGGACATCTCTATCGAGGCTATCGCAATCGCCTGTGGCAAGAAGAGACAATTGACGGTGTCCGCGTTATTCGGCTGTGGACTTTCTTGGCGGCGAACGAGGGCTTTCTGCCGCGCAGCGCCAATTATCTTTCCTACCTGTTCTCCTTGCTGTTTTGGATATGGCGCT
This sequence comes from Sphingomonas pruni NBRC 15498, assembly GCF_001598455.1. Lineage (GTDB taxonomy): Bacteria > Pseudomonadota > Alphaproteobacteria > Sphingomonadales > Sphingomonadaceae > Sphingomonas > Sphingomonas pruni. The sequence goes on along the minus strand of NZ_BCYZ01000006.1, from coordinate 109,465 downwards.
TGCCGCGCGCCGACGTGGTGATGTCGACCAGCCCTCAATTCTTCTGCGGGATCGCCGGTTGGTTCCTCCAAAGGCGCCAGCGGCCGTGGGTGCTCGAGATACGCGACCTCTGGCCCGAAAGCATCATCACCGTGGGCGCGATGAAGCGGGGGGCGACGATCCGCGCGTTGGAGCAGATCGAGGCGTTCGCCTACCGCAAGGCGGATCTCGTAGTTTCGGTGACCGAGGGTTTCGTGCCCCATATCCGGGCGCGCCGTCCCGAAGGACCGATCGCTGTGATCAAGAATGGGGTCGACCTGTCGCATTTCACCAGAGACCCGGTCGCCGCCGACGCTTTCCGAGCGCAACACGGCCTGACCGGCAAGTTTGTCGCATCCTATGTCGGCACACACGGCATGGCGCACGGGCTCGAGGTCGCCATCGCCGCTGCGGAGCGCGTCCGCGAGCGGACCGATATCGCTTTCCTGATGGTCGGAGGCGGTGCCGAGCGCGAGAGAATCAAGACGCTGCGCGACGCCAAGGACCTGACCAACATTGTCATGCTCGATCAACTGCCTAAACCCGCGATGCCCGCAGTCTGGGGGGCAAGCGATGTCGCGCTGGTCATTCTCAAGCGCGTCGAAACGTTCAAGACAGTGATCCCGTCCAAGATGTTCGAAGCGATGGCGCTCGGCGTGCCGATGATCCTGGGCGTCGAGGGCGAAGCCAAGACGCTGATGGAAGACGGCGGCGCGGGCATCGCGATCACGCCGGAGGACGATGCCGAACTTGCCGCGGCAATCCTGCGCCTCGCCGACGACCGCGCGCTCGGTCGCCAGATCGGCGCTTCGGCCCAGGCGTTCGTCCGCGAGCAGTTCGATCGCGAGAAGCTGGCGCGCGCCTATCTCGCAGAATTCGAGGCGCTTCGCCGATGAAGCTGGCGCGCAGTCTCGCTTTTGCCCGCCACGTCCCGCCGCGCCAGATCGCCGCGCGCTTCTGGCTCGAGGCGAAGCGCCGCTGGTCGCTGCGCGCGCCCCCGCGCCTCGAAGCGCTCGCTTATCCGGCCGCCGCGCCGCCGCAGCCGATCTTCCCGCCGCGCACCGGGATGATCGAGCGCCTTCCCACCGGTTGGCGCTTCACCTTTGTCGGCCGCTCGGTCGAAACCGGCGAGGCGATCGACTGGCAGGCCGATCCCGATCAATTGTGGTGCATGAACCTCCATTACATGGAGTATTTGGAGGAAGTCGACCGCGACACCGGTATCGCGCTGATCCGCCAGTGGATCGCCGCCAACCCGCCTTGGCGCCGCGGTTACTGGCGCGACAGCTGGAACAGCTACGCCTTGTCGCTGCGCGTGGTGATGTGGATGCAGCGGCTCACCGCCTGGGGCGTGGACTTGGCCGATCCAGACAGTCGCCGCATCGTCTCCAGCCTGGCAGCACAACTCGATTTCCTGCTGCGCAACCTGGAGCTCGATCTCGGCGGCAATCACCTGATCAAGAATATCAAGGCGCTGGCCTGGGGCGGTGCATTCTTCACCGGTCCGTTTGGCCAGAAGCTGCGCGACCGCGCTATCCGACTGCTCGCACGCGAGATCCCGCGCCAGATCCTGCCCGATGGGATGCATTATGAGCGATCGTCCTCCTATCACGCCCAGGTCTTCGCCGATCTAATCGAAACGCGCGCGGCGCTCGACGATCAGGCGCTCGACCCGGTGCTCGCCCGCATGGCGCAGGTCGTCGCGATGCTGACCCACCCCGATGGCGGCCCGGCGATTTTCAACGATGCCGGGCTTACCATGGCCTATGCTCCCGACGTCTGCCTTACCGCCTTTTCGCGAGCCACCGGCCGGCCAATCCCGCAGCGCGACGGCGCGTTCGGCCTTCGCGACGCCGGCTATTTCGGGCTCCATGCCCCCGGCTTCGCGCTGATCGCCGACATGGGACGGATCGGCCCGGACAGCCTGCCCGCGCATGCCCATGGCGATATCGGCTCGATCGAATTGTCGATCGGCAGCGAGCGGATCGTTGTCGACCAGGGCGTCTACGAATATGTCGCCGGGGAGCGCCGCGAGGCGTCGCGGAGCGCGCATCATCATAATTGCCTGGCGATCGAGGATGCCGAGCCGGCCGACTTTTACGGTGCGTTCCGCTGCGGCCGCCGACCGCGCGTCGGCGTGTCGCAATTCGTCGGCGGCGATGGCGGCATGCTGCTCCAGGGTCATCATAACGGCTATCGTCGCCTCAAGGGGAAGCCGGTCGTCGTCCGCCGGCTGGAAGCGAATGCCGAAGGAATCGTTCTCCACGACCGGATCGACGGATCGCATTGGCACGAGGCAACGTCCCGCCTGCTGCTCCACCCCGATTGCCGCATCGAGCTTCACGGCGATCTTGCGATTGTGCATCGCGGCGAAGTGTCTATCGCCGTCAAAGGTTCCGCGCCGCTCCATGTCGAACCCGCTGTGTGGTGGCCCGACATGGGCGTAGAAGTGGCGACGCGGCGGCTGTGCTTGACACTCCCGCCGGGTTGCTTTGAAGCCACGCTGGAATTCGGCGCCGCAACACCGCTTGAATCGGGGATTTCGTGAAACAGGTCGAACAGAATTATCGCAGCGGCGTGCTCCGCCTGATCGACGCGCCGGTGCCGCGCGCCGGGGGCGGGCGCAACCTGGTTGCGACGCGCGTGTCCCTGATCAGCGCGGGTACCGAGAAGCAGATCATCGACCTCGCGCGGTCGAGCCTCGCCGGCAAGGCGATGGCGCGCCCCGATCTCGTCCGGAAGACGCTGCAGAAGGTCCGCAACGAGGGCTTGCTGCCGACCGTGCAGAAGGTTTTCGCCAAGCTCGATACGCCGATCCCGCTCGGCTATTCGCTGGCCGGCACGGTTGTCGAGGCCGGCAGCGACGCGGGTGGCTATATGGTCGGTGACCGCATCGCCTGTGCGGGCGCCGCCGTCGCAAACCACGCCGAATACAATGCTGTCCCGAAGAACCTGTCGGTGCGTATCCCGGCCGGCGTCGACGACGAAGCGGCGAGCTTCGTCACGATCGGCGCGATCGCGCTGCAGGGCGTTCGCGTCGCCAACCCGACACTTGGCGAGCGTGTCGTCGTCATGGGGCTGGGTCTGATCGGCCAGCTCACGGTGCAATTGCTCAAGGCCAATGGCTGCCGCGTGTTGGGGTTCGATCCCAATCCGGCGCGTGCCAAGCTCGCGCTGGAGATGGGCGCCGATGTCGCGGTCAGCGACGCGCTGGACGACGCCGTGCGCGGCTTCACCGACGGCTATGGCGCCGACGCGGTGATCGTCACGGCGTCGAGCAAATCCTCCGCCCCGCCCAACCAGGCCGCAGAGATCAGCCGGATGAAGGGCCGCGTCGTGATGGTCGGGCTGACCGGCATGGAGATCGACCGCGAGCCTTATTACAAGCGCGAGCTCGATCTCAGGCTGTCGATGTCCTACGGCCCGGGCCGCCACGATCCCGCCTATGAGCTGGAAGGCCATGACTACCCGCTCGCTTATGTCCGCTGGACCGAGCAGCGTAACATGCAGGCGTTCCTCGAACTGGTCGCCGAAGGCCGGGTCACGCCGTCCAAGCTCGTCACCCATCGCTTCCCGATCGAGCAGGCCGAGGCCGCCTACAAATTGATGGACTGCGACGAACCCTATCTCGCCATCCTGCTGACCTATGCCGACACGCCAACCCCGATCGAACGCTCGATCCCGGTAGCCGGCAAGAAGGCGTCGATCGCCACCGGCCCCGGCACAGGCTTCATCGGCTTCGGCAATTACGCCAAGTCGGTGCTGCTCCCCGCGCTCAAAAAGGCGGGCAACGAGCGGCTGACGACCGTCGTCACCTCGACCGGCCTGTCGGCGCATGACGCCGCCGAGCGCCAGGGGTTCGCGCGCGCGGCGACCGATCCCCAGGCAGTGCTGGGCGACGCCGACACCGATTGCGTATTCATCGCGACGCGGCACGACAGCCACGCTCGGTTGACAGTCGAAGCGCTCAAGGCCGGCAAGCACGTCTTCGTCGAGAAGCCGCTCGCGCTGACTATCGACCAACTCGCCGAGGTCCAGGCCGCGGCGAGCGCCGCGCGCGGCGTGCTCACGGTCGGCTTCAACCGCCGGTTCGCGCCGATGATGGTCGAGGCCAAGATGGCGCTCGCCAATCGCGGTGGACCGATCGCGATGCATTACCGCATCAACGCCGGACACGTGCCGGGCGACAGCTGGCTGCACGGCAGCGAAGGCGGCGGCCGCATCGCTGGCGAGGCTTGCCATTTCGTCGACGCGCTCACGTTCCTGGCCGGCGGGCCGCCGGTCGCGATCGAGTCATTCAGCCCTGACGGCGTCGGCGACACGGTCTCTGCGGTACTCCGTTTCGCCGATGGCTCGACGGGCACGATCCTCTATTCCTCTCTCGGCGACTCCTCGCTGCCCAAGGAATATCTCGAGGTGTTCGCCAGCGGCCTCGTCATCCGCCTCGACGATTTCCGCAAGCTGCACATCACGCGCGGCGGCAAGACCACGACTAAGTCGGCCTCGGCGCAGGACAAGGGTCAGGCCGGGCTGGTCAAGGCGTTCTACGCCGCGGCGCGCGATGGCGCTCCGCCTCCGATCCCGCTCGAGGAACTGATCGCGGTCAGCGCCGCGACGCTGGACATCGCAGGCGCGGGCTGACCCTGTGGCCGACATCACTGCGATCGTCCTCGCTTATAATGAGACGCTCCATATCGGTCGCTGCGTCGAACGCCTAAAGAGTTGGTGCGCGAAGGTCGTTGTGGTCGACAGTTACTCGGCCGACGACACCGTGGCGATCGCGCTGGCAGCGGGAGCCGAGGTCTATCATCGCCGCTTCGTCAACCAGGCCGAGCAGTTTCAATGGGCGCTCGACGCCATCCCAATCACCACTGGTTGGGTTATTCGCGTCGACGCTGATGAATATTTCGAGCCGGCACTGATCTCCGAGATCGAGGAGCGCCTGCCAACGCTCAACGCCGAAACGACCGGAGTCATATTCAAACGTAAGATGATCTTTCGAGGCCGATGGATTCGCTGGGGAACCTACTATCCAGTTTACCTGCTCCGACTGTTTCGCACTGGTGCTGCCCGGATGGAGCAGCGCTGGATGGATGAGCATCTCCAGCTTTTACACGGCCAGGCAGCGCACTTCACGCGCGGCGATTTCGTGGACGAAAACCTGCAGACGATCGGCGCCTGGACCGACAAGCACAATCGCTACGCGACGCGCCATATGATCGACTTCGTCGGGCGCCAAATCGGCCTCATCCCGACCGAGCCAATGCCCGCCAATCGTAGAGCGCGCGTCAAGCGCTGGCTCCGCGAAGAGGTTTTCGGCAAAGCTCCGCTCTATCTGCGGTCCTGGCTCTACTTCCTATATCGCTACTTTCTGCGACTTGGCGTTCTCGACGGGCGGCAAGGATTGGTCTGGCATTCTCTCCATGGGTTCTGGTTTTTCATGTTAATCGACGCAAAAATCGACGAGGCTCGGCGCCAGATCGCCGAACATGGTGAGGGATCGCTGCCTCAATGGCTGGCGGATCGCTATGGCTTCACCGAGCTTTTGCCCGGACCGAATCAGTGAAGCCTCGCATCTTGGTGTTGATCGGTGCCTTCTGGCCCGGTCACGAATCGGCCGGCCCAAACCTGAGTGTAAGGGCCATGTGCGAGACACTCGCTGATAGCTTCGACTTCCTTCTCGTCGCGCGCGACCGGCCAGTCGGCGCTGCTGAGCCACTAGTACCGAGCGACGGCTGGCGGGACCTTGGCTGGGCAAACATACACTATTTGCCCGTTAGCCGGCGCGGCGCGACAGGACTCGCTCAATTGCTTCGCGAGACGCCCCACGACGTAGTGTTCACCAATAGTTTCTTCGACAGGGAATTTACCATTCCGCTTCTTGTGGGGCGGCGTTGCCGCAAGATACCACAAACGCCGATAATACTTTCTCCGCGTGGCGAATTCTCATCTGGGGCGCTGGGATTGAAGAAAGCTCGTAAAACCCTTTATCACGCCGTGGTGAAAGTGTTCGGGTTAGCGCGCGACATAGTCTTCCATGTCACCAGCGACAGTGAGAAGGCCGACACGCGCAAACTCTTTCCGAAAAACCGGATTGAGCAAATCACCAATGTTCGCCCCCTCTTCCCGCTGCCCCCTTATGAGCCCGGGAACCTATTCCGTCTTGCTTTTCTCGGCCGCATCTCACCGGTCAAGGGTCTCGACGTAGCGCTGGAAGCCTTGGCGCTCGTCAAAAAGCGTGTCCACCTCACCATCTATGGTCCGATTAGTGATGCGGCCTATTGGACGCGTTGCCAAGAATTGATCTCCGCCCTACCCTCCAACGTCACCGCGCACCGCGAAGGCGAACTTAGGAATGAAACGGTTCCCGCCGCAATGGCGGCGCAGGAAGTGATGTTCATGCCATCACGCTCGGAGAATTTCGGTCATGCGATCTTCGAAGCGTTGTGCGCCGGCACCCCGGTCCTCATTGGAGATCGCACTCCGTGGCAGGATCTCGAGGCAGCCAATGCGGGGTTCGACATTCCGCTCCCGAATCCAACCGCACTCGCTGCGGCAATCGAACGGCTCGCCGCGATGGCGCCGACTGAATACTCCGCTTGGCGTGCTGGCGCACGGGCAATGGCCGAACATTTCGTCGCGACCTCCACAGCGCGCGCCGACATGGCCGAACTTTTCCATAGCTTGACCATCAGGAGCGCTTCACCCGGGGGCAGCAGCTAATGACGAGACTCGCCATCATGCTACAGCGCGCATCTAGAATTCGATTACTAGGCATCGAGAGCGGTGCAATACATTCCTACTCGACGTCGGGACTGGTCATGAAGCGATGATTGCACGATTGGGTGCGCCTTCAGGCGCGTTCCGCGTTGGCCTCGATGTTGTAACGCAATTCCTATCGGTCATGACCAGTTTCATTGACCGCCTCTTCCTCACCGGACTGGCTCTGCGTGTGCTGGGAGTCGCCGGGTTCGAATATTGGTCTGTTGCGATGTCGCTATCGGCGCTGCTGTCAGTGCTCGATTTCGGCTGCTTGATGAACTTCTCCAACATGGTGGTGCACGCCCGCGAACGTGACAATCTGGCATTATCAGTCCGGCTTTATCAGCGGGCAAACACCATTTTTCTAATCATCGGCAGTGTTGCCGCTCTAGGCGGAATGATCATAGCGATCTCCCCATCACTGCAGAATTTCGTCGGCTTAAATGCTCGCCAATTCGATACGGAAGCGCCCCTGGTGCTTGGCCTTTTAGTTATCGCGACAGGAGTTAAACTGGTCTTCGCAAACGCGATGTCGGTCTACCGCGCTAACTTGCGTTTTGCCCGTGGAAGCACGATCAATGCTTTCGTCGATCTACTGCGGATTCTCGGGACAATCCTCGGGTTGCTGATCGGCCGCAACCTCGTCGGTGCTGCGGCTGGCCATACGTTTGGTACATGCTTAGGTCTATTTCTTATGATGGCGGACATCACCCGAACGATGCCACACTACCGCTATCGCTTCCGGTCCCCCCTCTCCGAAGACATGCGAGGCGCGCTTCGTACGTCCCTCGCGTTCGCTGCCCCCTACATCCCCATAACTATTTTAAATCAGGGACCAATCCTATTACTCAACAGCCATACCGCCGCGGGCTCTAGCGTGCTCGCCATCTTTGTGCTCTTGCGGACGCTGAGCAACGTCATTCGGACCATCATCATTAAGGTCACGAACGTGCTCGGCATGGAAGCCGCACGCCTCGCGATTCGCGGCGAGGAAGGTGTGGCGGAGCGCCTACTCGACCTGATAGGATGGCAGATTGCTGCGACTGCGGCCTGCATAGCTGGTGCGCTGCTCGCCGGAGGAGAAATTTTCGTCCGGCTTTGGACCGGTAAATCGGGTTTGTTCGACCCTCTCATCCTAGCCATCATGCTCGCCCCCTTGGTGTTAGCGCCCACCTATCTGATCGCAGCGTCGTTCCTGCAGTACCGCAATACGCCCCGAATATGGACTACCGGGATGTTCGCCCAGTTGCCCGCGGCCGCTTTAATTTATGTTCTGCTGACTGGGCAGAGCGAACTGCTACGGATTAGCGCTGCCGCCTTCTTGGGCGAATTGGTAGGTCTCGCCCTACCAATGGCATTAGCAATTGGCGGACAACTACGCGTCATGACAATTTTGCGCGAAACCCTACGCACATTAGCCGCCGGTGCACTCGCGGCCGGGGCGTTTCTGGTCACGCGCTGGCTTATCAATTGGTTGGGCGGTGGAGGAGACGCATTGCTGATTGCATCACTAATCTTAGCGCTGCCTTATCTGGCGATCGCGGCGCTCCCGCTCCTTCCGATCCGCAACTTACTCAAGGAGCGCAGGGCATGATATTGCCTAAGGTATCAGTTCTCTTCCTGACCTACAATCGTGCTCACACGCTAGTCGCGACCTACGAATCATTTCTCGCACGAATAAATTATCCCCGCGACCGATTGGAATTGATCCTCTGTGATGACGCAAGCCACGAATTCCACCAAGCGATCATTCGCGGGCTCAGTTTTGATGTGAGCCTCTGCGCGACGCGGAACCAAGGATTGGGAGCTAACACCAACAAGGGTGTCCGAGCCGCGTCCGGCGACTTCATCCTGCAGTTACAGGATGACTGGCTCTTCGTTGGAGAACCAGATTTCCTTAGAGATGTGATCCGCACATTGCAATGTCATCCAGACATTGGAATGATAGCTTTTCGCGAGCGCAGCAACCTTGCGGTAGCGGAAACGCGCGAAGTAGATGGATCTCAATTTGATATACTGATTCCAGATCTCAACGACAATGGCGAGATCGAGAGCGTTGCTCGCGGTGTTTATACCGATACGCCCCACGTCAAGCGACGGAACTTCCACGATATCGTTGGTTATTATGCCGAGGGCATTCCGATGACCAAGATGGAGCTAGCCATGAACCGTGCAGTGTCGACGCGCGCTGATATGGTCGTTGCGGTAAAGCGGGGACCCGAAACCTTTAGACACATTGGTGAAGCTTATTCGTTTAATCCTGGCGCCAAGCGTGAGCAGTTGATTCAGCGGATCGGAGCGATTCCGGGCGGCCACGTCGTTTTAACGCTAGCCCGGAGTGCAAGAAACCTCTTTAGGCGTTGACGGTGACGTCCTCCCTATTTTTTCATCCATGTTGAGTGAGAGTTTTCCGGCCCTTTTGAGGGTCCCCCGGTTTTTCATCCAGGCATGATGCGAGCTTCCGGCCTGCATCCGCCGGGATTAATCCCGGCGGATGCAGCATATTCGGCTGGCGTCAGCCAGCCAAGAGCCGTGTGAGGACGGCTCTCATTATAGTCTCGCCGCCAGGCCTCGATCTTGGCCCGGGCGTCGGCTAGCGACAGGAACCAGTGGGCGTTCAAGCACTCGTCACGCAGGCGACCATTGAACGACTCCACAAAGGCATTGTCGGTCGGCTTACCGGGCCGCGAGAAGTCGAGCGTGACGCCGTTTTCGTATGCCCAGCGGTCGAGCACCTTCGAGATAAACTCGGGACCGTTGTCGACGCGGATGGTCTTGGGTGCGCCACGCACCGATGCGATCCGCACCATAGTCTCGACCACCTGCTCACCCTTGATACCCTGGTCGACGTCGATCGCCAGCGCCTCTCGTGTGAACGCGTCAACCACCGTCAGCGCCCGCAGCCGGCGACCGTCGAACAGCGCATCCGAGACAAAGTCCATCGACCACATCTCGTTCGGCCCCGCGGCCGCCGGTTGACGCTCACGCTGCGCAGCGCTGACGTTGCGACGAGGGCGCCTGAGCCGCAGGCTCAAGCCATCTTCCCGATAAAGCCGGTAAACCCGTTTATGGTTCACCAACCACCCCTCCCGGCGCAACAGGATGTAGATGCGGAAGTAACCGTACCGCATCCGCGCAGCCGCCAGATCGCGGATACGCAGACGCAACGGCGCCTGATCCGACTTGTGCGACACGTATCGCACCGACGAGCGGTCAACACCCAGCGCAAGGCAACTGCGCCTCTCGCTGACACCCTGGGACGCCTGGACGTGCGCGACGATCTCGCGCCGACGCCCAGGCGTCAGAGCTTTTTTGCCAGAACATCCTGGAGGATGTGCTTGTCGAGACTCAGGTCGGCGACCAGCTGCTTGAGCTTGCGGTTCTCGTCCTCGAGCTGCTTCACCCGGCGCAGCTCGCCCACGCCCAGCCCGCCATATACCTTCTTCCACCGGTAGAAGGTCTGTTCCGACACCCCCATCCGGCGGATCACCTCGGCGACCGGTGTTCCCGCCTCCGCTTGCTTCAGCGCGAACGCAATCTGCTCTTCTGAATAACGCGACTTCTTCATATCCCAGCTCCTTGCTCAGAAACGTCAAAGGGCCGGAAAACTCTCACTCAACATGGATGAAAAAATAGGGAGGACGTCAAACTGCAGCGCGCCGTACGTCGACTTCTACTTTTAGAAGGTCGACGAACCACCCTACGGCATAGGTGTGCCGCCGCCGTCCCGGGCTTTTAGTTCTCGCGATAATCTGCCTTTAGCTGAACATGCTTCAATTTATTCCGTACGCCCGCTTTTGGACTATACTCGATCGGTCACATCTCTGTGGGGAGCAAACCAATATTGTTCCTGCCAGCAGATAATCGCAGATCTGGCCGATCATAATGAGCGCTTCTAAACTCGGTGCCGAGGCACTTGATTCTGCGCTATCTCAGTGCCAGCTACGCTGAGAAGCAGGCCAAGATTGGCTAGCCACGCGTCCGCAAAAACCAAGCGCAACTCACCCCGACCAACGGACGTGGCATCATTTAAAGGATTTTTTTCAGCCGCGCTCGTAGCGGCTCGTCAGCTAAGCGATCGACCGCGTAAGCTGTCAGAACAGACGCCAACAGGAAAGCGACACCAATTAGCCAACCGGCCGCCACCGTCCGCAACCCGGCTACTTTTACGCAGGCAGCAGCGAAAAGCACAAACGGCAAGTTGAACGCGTATAGGGGGTAAGAGACCTTGCCCATGAATCGTGCCGAACTCTCCAAAATTCCGACAGGTTCGATCTTCACAGCTAGCCACGCGACTGGCGGCAGCAGTAATAAGGTCGCAGCAAGATCGAAATGAACAGCAGTGAGCGCAGGTGCCCAAAATATCACTGCCAATACCAAAGCGCCAGCTAGAAATGGAGCATTGGCATTGAGGGGCTTTCCCCTAGTAGATCGCGAGATGAAGACCCCGACAAAAAATCCGTAGGTTGCCCGAGAGAGCGCGAGTGCCGCATATTCGGTGTGAAAACCCTGTACAAAGCTCTTCGACGACGGCGTTAGAATAATCATCGCTAAATAGGAAAGAGCTATAATCGCGATCAGCCGCCATCCCCACAATAGTCGGAACGTAGTCACAAATAAAACGTTGACAATTAGCTCAAATAGAAGTGACCAAAACGGTTGATTTATCGGATAAAATTCCCCCATCCAAAACTGCGGAACGAGCAGGGTAGTCAGCAGCCCTGACCAGAGTAATGATCCATAATTACGAAACGGCGTCGCACCGCTATGCGCGGCAAAAATAAGACTATGAACGACAATTGCCGCGAGGGTGGCCATTACGATAACAGGGTAAAGCCGCAGTGCGCGAAGCTTGATAAATTCCCAAGGACTTAAGCGGCCATCCATTAGTCGAGCATCGTAACTATGAGCCAAGACGGCTCCGCTTAGGATGAAGAAAAAATCCACCGCCAAATATGAATGCCAAGGCGCGCAATTGCCGAAGAAAACTACCGAATGGCCTGCCGCAACGGCTAAGGCGGCTATACCTCGATATCCTTCGATCGCGGCGAACCTGCGCCTGCCGATTTCTGACGCCATGTTCACCTTACCCGGGTTATCAGCGCGGGACATCTGCGTCTAGAGAGTTGGTCTCGGGCATACTTCACGCGATAGCGGAACGAGGCGCTATGCGCGAGGTACTCTGCAGGAGGGTCAGGCAACCGGAGCGGTCTGTCGACCGATCACAGTCAAAGAGAGCCTGACGGCCCTAGCTTCCCGGCACGGCATGAACCAAAGGCTTTCCCCGAATGGACGAAGGGCAGCTCGACGACCGTCGCAACAGGTTAGCAGGACTCACGACCGGCCTCGCTGCCGATCAAGATACAAGGGGTAGTGGTCGCCTTTTCGACGCCACGTGTCGCAGCCTTTGGACGAATGCCCGTAGCGCTCCAGGCCTGGATCCCGAACGCTGCCAATAGGACCAACACGCCCAACTCCTGCAGCACCTCGACAAGTTCACCGCCGCCTACACCTTCGGCCGCGGACTCAAAGCATTCGGGGGGCTCATGCCATGCCGACCCAATGTAGAATATGGCAGAAAGAACCCAGACGCCTTACCTCAGACCCGATCTACCATTTACCGGGACCACACATCTCACATTCGACCGGGCCGGCGTTGCATTGCGGCTGATAGTCAGAAAGCTCAGTAATAGGTTGTATCACCTGAACCGACTATGATCACGCAGCCTGCGAAAGGGCTTGGGCTACCAATAGCTTTGGCAATTCCTCGCCCGCCACGCTCGGCCGCCAGCCAATTAGCTTGGCGGCGCGCGAGGGATTCGCGCGTTGTTGGGCGATATCGGCTGGTCGGTGCAGCCCGGCTACGCACTGCACATGGTCGCGCCAGTTGAGTCCGATCGCCGCGAATGCGGCGGCCACGAAATCCTCTAGCCGCATGCTCGTGCCCGTCGCCAAGATCAGGTCCTCCGGCGTGCCGCGCTGGAGCATCGCCCACATCGCCGCAACGAAGTCGGGCGCCCATCCCCAGTCGCGCACTACGCCGAGGTCGCCTAATTCGAGTGGCGCACGGTCGCCCGCGGCGAAGCGACGGATCGCCGCCATCAACTTTCCAATGACGAAGCTGTCGGGCCGCAGCGGCGATTCGTGGGGAAAGAGGAAAGCGGAGCAGACTCGCTGCCCATAGGCCACCCGATTGGCCTCGATCAGCAGGTGTGCGCTACACTTGGCCGCGGCATAGGGGCTGCGCGGTGCGAAGCGCGTCGTTTCGGTCGCAGCCGTCGCGGTCTCGCCGAAACAGTCGCCCGATGCGGCGTTGAGCAAAGCGGCGGCGGGTGCCTTATGCCGCGCCGCCTCGAGAACGTTGAGCAGGCCCAGCGCAGCGCCCGCGAAGGTCGCTTCTGGCTCGGCGAACGAACGTCCGACAGAGCTCTGGCTCGCCAGGTAATAGATCTCATCGGGCGCAGCCGCAGCGATCGCTTCGCCCACCCGCGGCGCATCCGTCGGATCGACGGCATGAAGCGCGATATCCTCTGCAATGCCGAGACGCCGCAGGTTGACGGGAACTCCCGTGGCGCGGCTGGTACCGTGGACGCGATAGCCCTTTTCGAGCAGCAGCCGCGCCAGATAGGCGCCGTCTTGACCGCCAATGCCCCAGATGATCGCCACGGGCCTGCTCATGCCCCGGCCATCAGCTTACCGGTCATCGCTGTCAATCGCTCGGCGAACGCCGGAAACGCGAAATGGTCGAGGCCGGTAGGTATCGCGCGCGGGCAGTCGAAGGCGGCTATTACCGCGTCGATCACGGCCTCGTCATTCTGCGGATCGACGATGGCGCCGAGCAGGCCCTCGCGCATGGCCTCGCGCGTGCCGTCGCGAGTACTGCCGATCGACGGAATGCCGCAGGCCATAGCTTCGAGCAGGACGAACCCGAATCCCTCACCCCGGCTCGGCATCGCATAGACGTCGGCCAGGCGATAATGGTCAGCCTTCTCTTCCTCGCGCACCATGCCCGTGAAGATGACATGATCGATGAGACCGAGATCTCTTACCCTCTGCTCCAGGCGTCCGCGATCTTCGCCGTCGCCAGCGATCACGTAGCTGGCGTCCGGCCGCCGCGCCACGATGGCGGGCATCGTCTCGATTATACGGTCAAAGCCTTTATAGCGCTCGCTTCCGGCCAAACGCCCGAACGTCATGATGACTTTCCGCCCTGCAAGACCGTAACGCTTTTCTAAAGCACTACTCTTAGGTCCGACGGCGAATTCGTCGAGATGGATCGCATTCGGCATCAGGGTCGTCGCCGCATCGGGATAGGGCGCCCACGAGCGGAAGCGGTCTAGCGTCACCTGGCTGATCGACATCACATGATCGGCGGAGCTCGCCAGCCGCCGCGACCAGATGCGCCGGCTCGGCTCCCAGGCGTCAATCCCGTAAATGGCGAGAACCAGCGGCTTGCGGAGAAGGCTCGCGACGACGCGCGCCAGCGGCAGCAGGTTGAGATGGGCACAATAGACGAGGTCATACCGCCCGCTGCGCATCGCGCGCATTGCTGCGTAGATATAGGCCCTGAACCCACCGAGCCCCGAAAGATCAAAATCGAGCTTGTCTGGCAAATCGCTGACCAGCGGCAATTTAGCGATACGCGGCAGCGCCACGATTTCCCCGATCGTCGGGTCGAGGCACATAGCCTCGATCACGTCACGGTTATATTGCGCGATGCCCCCATGCCCGCCCCAGGCATCGGTCAGCAACATTAACACCCGCCGCCCCTTTGGCGCGGCCGCTTCCATCAGACCCGGCCCCGGTTGCTTTGTCCTGCGGCTTGTCTGAGGTCGGCTTCGACCATTTCGGTGATCAGTGCATCGAGCGAGGTGGTCGGGGTCCAGCCGAGCACGCGCCTGGCCTTGGATGCGTCGCCAATCAACAGGTCCACCTCCGTCGGCCGGAAATAGCGCGGGTCGATCTGCACCAATATGCGGCCACTTTCGCTACAACGGCCGATCTCGTCGATCCCTTCGCCTTCCCAGGCGATGGTGATCCCGGCTATCGAGAACGCGCGTTCGACGAAGCTACGCACGCTGTGGGTCTTTCCAGTGGCCAGCACGTAATCATCGCCTTCCGGCTGCTGCAGGATGCGCCACATCCCCTCGACATAGTCACGGGCATGGCCCCAGTCGCGCTGCGCGTCGAGATTGCCCAGGTACAGCATGTCCTGATGGCCGTGGCGGATCGCCGCGACCCCGCGCGTGATCTTGCGCGTGACGAAAGTCTCGCCGCGCAACGGGCTCTCATGATTGAACAGGATGCCGTTGGAGGCATGCATCCCATAGGCTTCGCGGTAATTCACGGTGATCCAATAGCCGTACAGCTTCGCGACGGCATAGGGGCTGCGCGGATAGAAAGGCGTGTTTTCGGTCTGTGGCACTTCGCGGACCTTCCCGAACAGCTCCGATGTCGAGGCTTGGTAGAACCGGGTCTTGTCGACCAGTCCGGCGACGCGGATCGCCTCCAGCACGCGCGCGACACCGACGCCGTCGGCATTGGCTGTATATTCGGGCGTCTCGAAGCTTACCGCAACATGGCTCTGCGCTGCCAGGTTGTAGACTTCATCGGGCTCGATTTCGGCAATGACGCGGCCGATATTGGATGCGTCGGTCATGTCCGAATAATGGAGGAACAGGCGCACCCCTTCGACGTGCGGATCGTCGTAGAGGTGGTCGATACGGCCCGTGTTGAACGACGATGACCGGCGCCTCAGACCATGCACCTCATAGCCTTTGGCAAGTAGGAATTCCGCCAGATATGCGCCATCTTGGCCGGTAATTCCGGTGATGACCGCTTTCTTGCTGCTCAACTTCCGTCCCTTCTGCTACGCCGCTACCCGCCGGTGGATGGTCACCAGTCCGGGTAGTCCTCCCACGGTCAAAAGCAAGGCCTGTAGTTCCACAGCACCAAGCTTGGCAGCGGCAGCTGCAACGGCTAGGGCCGTTCCTTCATGGGTTTGCAGCGGCAGCGAAAAGACCACCGGAGGAAGTTTGCCCAGTCCGTTCAACACCAATCGGCCACAGACGCTCTATGCGGGGCTTGTCCTGCTGACGGTCGCAGTCCTTTTTGGCGGGGCGTCGCGTTATGAGGTCGGCACCACGATCCTGCCGCGCCTCACCGCGCTGGCTGCCATCGTATACCTATTCTGGCCGCGCCACCGTTCGGCGATTTGGGTCGAACGCGGCGAGCTGATCTTCTGGGCAGTCCTGTTCGCGTTACCTCTCGTCCAGCTCATTCCTCTACCATGGTCTGTCTGGACGGCGCTTCCCGGGCGCGGCCTTGCGAAACAGGTCTTCACCGCGCTTGGCGACAAGCCTTGGCTGCCGATCAGCCTGTCGCCAAGCCGTACGCTCGATTTCCTGCTTGCTCTGTTCGTGCCGTTCGCCGCATGGCTGCTCGGGTCGCATCTCGATTATCCGGGCCGGACGATTATTCTGCGCGCGATGCTCGCTTGGGCGTTGGTGAGCGCCGTGTTAGGGCTTGTCCAGCTCGCCCTCGGCGCCGGCAGCCAGGTTTATTTTTACGCGATCACCAATGACGATTCGAGCGTTGGATTCTTTGCAAACGCCAATCATCTCGGTCTCTTCCTCGCAGGCGGAATCGTCATCGCTCTGGCTTGGTTGGCCGATTCAATGACGGCAACGGGGCGGATCATCGCCCCCGCTGCGATTGCATGCGTTCTCGCAATCTGCGTGATGCTATTCGGCATTGCGGGCACTAGTTCTCGCGCTGCGGCAATTTTCTCGGTCATCGCGCTGCTCGCCGGACTTGCTATGCTGCCCCTGGAACGTGTCGGGCTGAAGCGTCGTCACGTACTCGGCGGAGCGGCGATAGCGACGTTGACGCTGGTCAGCGGACTAGGCCTCGTGCTTAGCGGACGCCTACTTTCGAACCGCTTTCAGATAGAGGACGGGACGCAAGATCGGATCGAGTTCATTCCCCAACTCGTCCATGCAGCGAGCGATTTTTTTCCGTTCGGATCGGGCTTGGGCACGTTCGAACCCATCTTCAAGAGCTATGAACCTCCAAATACGCTGAGCTTCGGATACTGGAATCAGGCTCATCAGGATTATTTGCAGACTGCGATCGAAGGTGGCTTAGTTGGAATACTATTAATCCTTGCCTTCCTAACCTGGTTCGCAGTTCGCGTGATACTCATCTGGTACATGGGGAACAAATCCTCGCGCGTGCGCCGGCAACAGGCAACCTCGGCACTGTTTATAGCACTGATCTCAGCTCATGGCTTAGGCGACTATCCGCTGCGCACGGGAACGATCTCCTGTCTGTTCGGTTTCCTTGCCGCATTCATCACAGCTCCGCGCAACGGAAAGTCGAGCAGCCGGCCCCGATTGGGCGGCGATCTGGGCGAAGTCGATTTCGGAGTGTATCAACAGAATGATATGGTACCCATCAAAGAAGTCGGCCGTGGTATTGCGGCGCAGGGAGGCGATCATTACTCGTAAGCTTATCGCAACATACGCCCTCGTAGGGGCTCTGAGCGCGTGCGCCGGTCCCAATTACAAGCCCGAGACCGTGTCCGCCGCCACCGCAGAGACAGAACTTCCGGTGCCGTCCGTTCAGGACATGACACGCGACCAAGCCGACTATCGCATCGGTCCGCTCGACAAGCTCACTGTCACCGTGTTCGGTGTTCCCGATCTGACAACCAACGGTCAGGTCGACGGCACAGGCAATCTGGCCATGCCGCTGATCGGTCAGGTTCCGGCCATCGGTGAGACGCCACTTTCGCTATCGGGTAAGATCGCTGCAGCACTGGATAAACGCTACGTCCGTAACCCGCAGGTCTCGGTCACCGTGACCGAGGCTGTGAGTGCCTTGGTTACCGTCGAAGGCGCAGTTATAAAATCTGGCCAATATCCTGTCGTGGGCCGCACCACCCTGATCCGCATGATAGCGGCAGCTGGTGGACCTTCAGACAACGCTCGCCTCAGCGAGGCATTGGTTTTCCGCACTGTAAACGGTAAGAGACTAGTCGCGCGGTTCAACCTCAAAGATATCCGTGGAGCCCGTGCGTCGGATCCCGAGATATACGGCAACGACTTGATCGTGGTCGGCGACAACCCTGGACGCCAGCTCTTCAAGGATCTGGTGTCGATAGCCCCCGTGCTCGGCATCTTTTATCAGATCACCCGCAAGTAAGGCTTTCCCTTGGCAATTGACAATCTCCCCCTCGAGTTCGGCAGCCCTGCCGGTAACCGCGACCGCGATTCACGATTAGCGCTAGAGCACTTCCTACAGCAACAGGACACGGAAAGTCCGCTAAGGCAGTACTTGCAGGTTCTCCTCCGCCAGCGCTGGATCGTACTCGCGATAGTGACGGCCGGTGTACTTGCGGCGGTGTTCATTAACGCGACAACGGTAAAGCTTTATCGCTCTACTGGTTCGATCGAGATCGCTCGCGAAGCGACAAGGGTCGTCAATGATGGCGATACCGAGCCAAAAACCAACGTGGGGGGAATGGAATTTTACCAGACTCAGTATGGTTTGCTTCGAAGTCGCGCATTAGCGGAGCAGACCGTGGCTAGTCTCCATCTGGCCGATAGCCGGGCTTTTCTCTATGGCTATACTGGCCACCGGGGGGCCGCGGAGGCAGTGGTCAGCGATCCGCAACGGCGTGAATTAATGGCAGCACGGTTGGTGATGAGCCATTTGACCATCGAGCCTATTCGTGGGTCAAGCCTCGTCCAGGTTAGTTTCGACAGTCCTGACCCCAACCTGTCCGCGGCAGTTGTTAACGCTATTGCAAAGAACTTTATCGCGTCAAGCCTCAATCGCCGCTTCCAAGCGACCGCTTATGCTCGTCAGTTCCTACAACAGCGTATCGAAACGACCCGCCAGAAACTTGAAGCTTCTGAACGCGCGTTGGTAGACTACGCTAGCCAACAGCGAATTATTAATTTTGAGGCGCCGTCGTCGGGCAAGAATGACGATCAATCAAATGGTGTTTCGGTCGAGTCAACCGACCTACGCACGCTCAACGATGCGCTTAACACTGCAAGGATCGACCGAGCGCAAGCGCAAGCACGATACCAACAAGCGGCGCGCAGCGGCGGATTAAATGCGCCAGAAAGTCTTCAGGATAGCACGATCGTTACGCTCCGTAGTCAGCGCGCGCAGCTTCAGTCAGATTATCAGCGTCTTTCCGCGCAATTCCGGTCAGACTATCCGCAGATGGTCGCGCTGCGCCAACAGATCACGGAACTTGACAAGCAGTTAGCCAAGCAGGGATCGATCGTACTGGATTCGTTACGCGCGAATTACCAAGCAGCGGCACAACGCCAATCTGAGTTACAAGCTCAGGTCAACGGGTTAAAAAGCAGCGTGATCGACCTGCGGGGTCGCAGCGTTCAGTACAATACCTTGCAGCGCGACGCTGACACGAACCGCGCGCTTTATGATGCATTGCTCCAGCGCTACAAGGAGGTTGGCATTGCCGGCGGCGTGGGCACTAACAACGTTTCAGTTGTGGACATGGCGCTACCGGCGAGTAACCCGATAACGCCCCGGACTCTGATGAACCTACTCATTGGTCTTGTGCTTGGAATCATGATCGGCGGGGCCGTTGCGTTCATCCTCGAGCAGCTCGACGAGTCGATCATCGCGCCGCACGACCTCGAACGGAAGCTCGGCGTGCCGTTGCTCGGCAGCGTACCGCGTGTGCCCGATTCGGACGTCTCGATCGACTTGCTAGAAGACAACAAGACGCCGCTCGCGGAGGCGTATCTGTCGCTGCAGACGGCGCTGCGCCTGACGACGAGCAAGGGCGCGCCGCGGGTGCTGTTCGTTACCAGCTCTCGGCCGTCGGAAGGCAAATCAACCACTGCGATGGCGGTAGCGCGAAACTTCGCGTCGCTCGGCAAGAAAACAATCCTCATCGACGCCGACCTGCGCAACCCGTCGGTGCACAAGATGCTGGGTTTCGCCAATTCGGGCGGCCTGACCAATATCCTCGCGGGTGCGACGGACCTTGGCACTTACATCCGCAAGGGGCCGATTGAGCGTTTGTCGATCATGAGCTCGGGTCCGATCCCACCGAACCCAGCCGAACTGCTTGCCGGACCGAATCTCGCCCATACGTTCGAGCTTCTGAAGGAAGCAGGGTACGAACATATAGTTGTCGATGGTCCGCCGGTGCTAGGCCTCGCCGACGCGCCGCTGATCGCCAGTTATGCCGAGGCAACGATGTTCGTGATCGCGGCACGCAATACGCACACGCGCACGGCGCGCGTGTCGCTGCGTCGCCTTGCCGACGTCCACGCCAATATCCTCGGCGCGGTGCTAACCAAGTTCGACGCTAAAAAGATCGGCTACGATTATGGCTACAATTATGATTATGGCGACAAGCGGATCGGCTTCATGAAGCGCGTGACAGGCTGAGCACGGGGACAGACACGCCATGGCGGTTATCGCTTTGCGCCGCGGTACTTCGGGTGTCCGAACCGTTGTGCTCGTCATCGCGCTAATCGCCGGCTTCTTCACCTTACGATCGGGGCTCGCTTTCCTGCTAGCGACGCCGGCCACGGCCGAGTTCGCATTGAGGATCGACCCGACCAATACCAACGCGCTCAGCGTCGATGCCAATGAGCGGTTGAAGACGGTAGAATTGGGAGCGCCAGCGGCCCAGCTTGCCGCCGACAGCAAGCGCATTCTCGAACATTCGCCGTACGAAGTCGTCGCGCTTCGGAATATCGGCATCATCACCGCATCGAATGATGACGAAAAAGGTGCGGCTAAGCTTCTCGGTCTCGCCGCGCGCCTCTCGCTGCGAGACTATTTAACCCACGCCTGGCTGCTCGATTATCGCTTCCGCACCAACGAGGTGGCTCCCGCGGTAAAGGAAGCCGACATCCTTCTACGCCAAGACGACCAAAATTGGCCGGTTATCCTCCCGGCGTTGATCGCGCTCACCCGCGATCCCAGGATTATCCATCCCCTGGCGACTACGCTCGCGAGACGGCCCTATTGGCGTAGCACCTTCCTTACGCGGCTCGGCAGCGACAATCCGCACCCGGAGGTGACGTTTGCGCTTTTGACCCGGCTGAAGGCGATCGGGTCTGCTGCGGGCAAAGACGAACTCGATACGTATTTCACTAATAGCGCCGATCGAGTGTCTCCCAGAGAGCTCTTCGCTCAATGGACGGCACTCCTTCCACCGAGCGCCGCAGCAGCCGGTAAGGGATTGCTGCGCGAGGGCGATTTCACCGGCCTCGACGCGTCACCACCGTTCAATTGGCGGCTCTACCCGAGAGATGGCGTCTACGCGGAACGTGGCAAGGGCCCGGCGGGAATGGGAAACGCGTTGTACGTCTCCTATTCGGGTGAGCGCGAAACGGTGTTTGCCAACCAGGAACTGGTTCTACCGGCTGGTCACTATCGTTTCGCGGGCCGCGTCTATGCAGAGGATGCAATCGAAGCGGGCGTGTTTCGCTGGTCGATCGCCTGCATGACCAAGGGCGCAACCGGGATCCTCGCTACTGTGCCGATCAATCCCGCCCCCGGCCAACTCGGCCGTTATTCGGTCGAGTTCAATGTGCCGTCGAAATGCGACCAGCAAGTGTTGGCGCTCTCGGGAACCGCGCGGGATACAACGTTCGAGAGGCTAGCGCTTTACGTCGATGACCTAAACCTTACTCACGTGCGCTAAGGCCGATCGCAGATAGCACTTCAGGAAGTTGCTCGCGGTGCGTTAGAGGTCCGAACAGGGACGCGAAGCAACGATGGCGAACATCGTCTTCCGACGGTGCGGCGGTCCGGCGAGCCAATTCACGAAACTCGGCAAAGGAGGATCGGCATAAAAGGCCGTCTCCAGCACACTGAGACCAAGTTCGCTCAACATGATGGCAACTTTCGTCGAGCAGGGCACATGTCGGACATGGCGGTAATAATGGGGTCGCCCCGTGAGCCGCCATGCGAGGGCTTCGAACCGGCGGTAGCCTGAACTGCCATTGGGCAGGGACAGGATCAATCGCCCACCCGGGCGAAGCGTGCGGACAAGCCGCGCAACTTCGGTTCGCAAATCTGGCAGATATTCAAGGACGCTCGAGCACAGCGCCAGGTCGTACTGCTCCGCCCGGCTAGATAGCGCTGTGAGCAACGCAACGGAGAACGAGACGTTAGCAATCCCGTGTTCGGCCGCGTCGGCTCGCGCCAACTTGATCATGCGTTCGGATCCGTCGATCCCATCGACATGCGCGGCGATCCGCGCAATCTCGAACGAGAGCGTTCCAGCGCCGCATCCCGCGTCGATCACCCGATCGCCGGGCCGGGCATAGCTGTCGATTAGCCGTCGCCATGTGCACAATCGATCGCGAAATCGGCGAGACCGGATATAGCCGTCGCGAAATGCCGGCGCGATCGAATCGTGCCAGCTTATGGCCGTTTCGGCTGTATCCCTCATTGCACGCCCTTGAAGATCATACCGCCTCATATGTCCCAGTTCGAGCGGTCTCGATGGAACACGCGGGGGGCGCCCACCTTGCCATACCTTCTTATCTGATGTCGACAATCCTCCAAGCCGCTGGACTATGGAGACGATTCGCTAAGCGAGCGCGCCATTGCTGCTGCACGCAGGATCGCCGCAAGACAAAAGGTTGCGAACTCCGGACGCAGAACTCCGCCGACACCGCTCGGTCCGGGAGAGAAAGCACAAACGAAAAGGGCGTGAAGCCATTAAACTTCACGCCCCTTCAAATCCGGTTAAAAACGGATCACGGACTCTTCGGCTTCGAGCTGCCGGAGGTGGCAGCAACGATACCACCGATGATGGCAATCACCGCGAGGACCGCAACGATACCGCCGCCGCCACCACGAAGATGATTGGCATCCTTGGCATCGGCGCCAGCGCGCACGGTGCTGACCTTCGCCATGACCGTCCCGTTGGCGGGCGCAGCCTGAGCCAACGCCGGGGTCGCCGCGAGCGCCACCGACGCGAGCGCCGCAACAGCGGACTTAAACAGCACCATTAGCAAACTCCCTTGGTTATCTGTTCCAATTTCGCAACGCGCTTGCCACACAAACGCTCCGACTGTCAACCATAGTGCCGATCGTTCCTGGATCATTCCCAGCCCCAATTCGACCTCACGCCAACTATCTGCAAACGCCGATAAGCTGGATTTGTTGCGTGTTGAAAACGCTTTTTCTTGGAGTGTGGCTTCCAAGCATCGGCTTCGCCGGAAACGGTTAAATTTCGATGACAATAGATCAGGATTTCTGGCGTATTTTCGACGATAGCCACGCCTTCGCGATGATAAGTCGGTGTTCTCTACAGCGGTAAGGTGCGACGAATGGGGCTTGTCTGGCGCCATCCAATCCGGGAAAGGGCGTGCATGCCTTCCGCCGCCCGTCCCCGCATTCTCGTGGTCTTCGGGACGCGCCCCGAAGCGATCAAACTCTTTCCGTTGGTCCACGCGCTTCGCCGCACCGACGCCGACGTGCGCGTGTGTGTCACTGGCCAGCATCGTGAGATGCTCGATCAGGTCCTTGAAATTGCACAGATTGTGCCAGAGCACGACCTCGACCTGATGCTGCCCAACCAGTCGCTCGATACGCTCAGCGCGCGACTGTTGACCGAGCTGGGCAAAGTGATGGACGCCGACCAGCCCGACCGCGTCATCGTCCAGGGCGACACGGCGACCGCGATGATCGGCGCGCTAACCGCGTATTACCGCAAGATTCCAGTCGGCCATGTCGAGGCTGGGCTGCGCAGCGGCAACATCTATCACCCCTGGCCCGAAGAAGTGAACCGCAAGGTCGTCGGCGCGATCGCCGACCTGCACTTCGCGCCGACCGACACATCGCGCGATGCGCTGCTGGCCGAAAACGTCCCCGCAGAACGGATCCACGTCACCGGCAACACTGTGATCGATGCGTTGATCGAGACGCGCGCGCGAGTCGATTCGGACGCTGCGCTCGCCTCGACGATCGCGCCGATCGCCGCGCGCTTCGCCGGCAAACGCATAGTTGCCGTAACGACACATCGGCGGGAAAATTTCGGCGAGGGTCTGAAATCGGTCGCCCAGGCGGTCCGCCGAATCGCCGATCGTCCCGATGTCGCTGTAATCTTCCCGGTCCACCCCAATCCCAATGTCCGTGCGCCGATGAGCGAGGTGCTGGGGGGCGTCGAAAACGTGGCGATGATCGACCCGCTCGATTATCCCAATTTCGTCCGCTTGCTGTCGCTGTGCCATTTCGTGATGACCGACAGCGGCGGCGTCCAGGAGGAAGCGCCCGCGCTCGCCAAGCCCGTGCTGGTAATGCGCGAGACGACCGAACGGCCGGAAGGTGTCGCCGCCGGCACTGCCAAATTGGTCGGCAATGACGAGGAGGTCATCGTTACCGAAGCTTCACGCCTTTTGGACGATAGGGCAGCCTATGAAGCAATGGCCCGTGCCCACAACCCGTTCGGGGATGGCAAAAGCAGCGAGCGGATCGCTCGCATGATCCTCGATTCGGCTCGCTGAGATGAGCGCCAGCATTCTGCGCGTCTGCGTCGTGGGCCTCGGCTATATCGGCCTGCCCACCGCCGCGGTGATCGCGCGCAGCGGCGCATCGGTGTTGGGCATCGACATCAGCCCGCACGTTGTCGAGACGATCAATGCCGGCCGCATTCATATCGAGGAAGCCAATCTCGAATCTCTGGTGCATGAGATGGTCGCAATGGGCTCGCTGCGCGCGGCGCTCGCTCCCGAGTCCAGCGACGTATTCGTGATCGCGGTGCCGACGCCGTTCACCGACAATCACGCGCCCGACATCAAATATGTCCTCGCCGCGACACGCTCGATCGCACCGGCGGTGGGCAAGGGCAGCCTGGTGATCGTCGAATCGACTTGCCCGGTCGGCACTACCGAGGCGGTCCGCGACGTGCTCAGGGAAGCGCGCCCCGATCTCACATTCCCCGACGGCAGCGACGCGCCGAGCGACGTCTGTATCGCTTATTGTCCCGAACGCGTGTTGCCCGGAAAGATTCTCGAGGAATTGGTCAGCAACGACCGGTCGATCGGCGGGCTCAGCGCCGCTTGTGCCGAACGCGCGGTGGATTTCTACCAGGGGTTCGTCGCCGGCGAGTGTATCGCGACCACCGCGCGGGCCGCGGAAATGTGCAAATTGGTCGAAAACTCGTTCCGCGACGTCAACATCGCCTTCGCTAACGAATTGTCGGTAGTCTGCGACACGCTCGATCTCGACGTCTGGGAAGTCATCCGGCTGGCCAACCGCCACCCCCGCGTCAACATTCTTCAGCCCGGGCCGGGTGTCGGTGGGCATTGCATCGCGGTCGACCCCTGGTTCATCGTCGACAGCGACCCCGAAAATGCTCGGCTGATCCGCACCGCGCGCGAGGTCAATGACGGCAAGGCGCATTACGTCTTTGCGCGCACCGCCGCGCTCGCCGACGCGCACCCCGATGCCGCGATCGCGTGCCTGGGCTTGTCGTTCAAGGCCAATATCGACGATCTGCGCGAAAGCCCAGCGCTCGAAATCGCGATCAAACTGGCAAGGAAATATGGCGACCGCGTCCGCGTGGTCGAACCGCATATCGATGCATTGCCGCCGGCGTTCGACGGCACCGGCGCGACCAAGGTGACGCTCGACCAGGCACTCCACGAGTGCGAAGTGCTCGTCGTGCTAGTCGATCATCATGAATTCCGAGGGGTCCCCGCCAATCGGCGCGCGGGCAAGGCGATCTACGACACGCGTGGCCTCTGGCCGAGCTGAATTCCCCGGCTATTTCGCCCCGAACCCGCTGACCACCGTTCCGACCGTCTTCAACAGGATCAGCAGGTCGAGCCAGCCGGAAAAGTGCTTGATGTAGAAGAAGTCGTAGTTGAGCTTGTAATGGACCGATGCAAGGTCGGCGACATGTCCCTGGTTGACCTGCGCCCAGCCGCTGATGCCCGGACGCACGATATGGCGATATGAATAAAAGGGGATTTCCTGCTCGTACCAGCTCGACAGCGCCACCGCTTCGGGCCGCGGGCCGATCCAGCTCATCTCGCCCTTGATGATGTTCCACATTTGCGGCAGCTCATCGATCCGCGTCCGGCGCAGGAAGCGGCCGAGCCGGGTGATCCGGTCGTCACCGTCATTGGTGATGAACCCCTCGCGCGCCGCTTCCTCGGGTGTGCATTCCCGCATCGTGCGGAACTTCCACACCATGAACGGCCGGCCGCGATAGCCCATGCGCTCCTGTTTGAAGAGCGCGGGTCCCTTCGAATCGAGCTTTACCAGTAGCGCCACTACCAGCATCGGTACGATCAGGATCGGCAGGAAGATAAGCGTCAGCAACAGGTCAATACCGCGCTTCATCTTGCGATAAGCTAGGTTGGGGAGCAGCGATCCGAAGCTGTTTTCCGACAGATGCTCGATCGACACGCGTCCGGTCAGCGATTCGCGGATCTGCTTGACGTGGTAGACGGGATGGCCCTTGACCGCCGCCTCGGCTAGCATGCGTTCCCAATCGTCGTCATGATCGTACCGCAGATCGGCGACGATCACCGCCTCGCGGCCCGACGGTATGACCGGCTCGGACAGCGGGATCCATTCGACATTGGGCAGCTCGGTCAGTGCCGCGGTTTTGCCGAAGGGCACGATGTAAAAGGGTTTGGTCGTCGCGCGCAGCAGATAGAAATGGATCGCGTATGACGTCATCGCCGCAAGCGCAACTGAGATGCCGAGATAGGCGCGGCTATAGTCGAGACGAAGAAAGAAGAAGGCCGCGAACACCAGTCCATAGGATGTGGCGTAGGTGGGGACGATGTAGCTGAACACGCGGCTGCCCGGGAAAGCGGTCACGCGGCGCAGCAGGAACAGGCCGAGGATCGCCCCGATTGCCGCGCCGAGCATCACGCTATCGACCCCGCCGATCAGCGTCGCCGCATTGGGATTGTCGAGAAGCAACGGCCGGCTGATCACCATGCTCGGCACGAGCACGGCGAGCACGAGCACCGCGAAGGCTTCGACGCGGAACGACTCGAAGATGCTCGATCGCGGGCGCGTCGCGGCCTCGGCCCGGCTCATCAGCATATGACGAATTCCCCTTAAAGTCGCTGCGGCACGGTTTTACGGCGCGTTACACCCGGATTGCGCCCCGAGTCTATTGATCTACAGCAACTTTATCCGGGCTTCGTCGTGACTTCAGATCGTCTGGTGGAAGGACCGTGTTGCCCCGGGACACCAGGTCGGCGATCCGCGCGCGTTCGATTTCAACGGCGCACACGCGGTCCGACCACGCTGGGTGCGTCGCACTCGGAAACAAGCCGCCAAGCCGCTGTGCCTGGAACCGGCGCCATAAAGCGACCGCCGCACCGGGATCAAATCCTGCCCGCACCATCAGATAGGGCATTAACCGGTCGGCCTGAAGTTCATGCAAACGCTGGATTTTTGGAGCGGCCTTGCGATGCCCTAGCGCATTGTGCGCGAGTTCGTGCGCCAGGATCGCGGCCAGCTCGTCGGGAGTCGTCGCGAATCCGGCCATCCGCGTCGACAATTGCACCCACGTTCCGTTCGCCACCGCATCGGCGTAATCGCCTGGCACTAGCTGGAACCGCGCCTTGCAGGCGAGGGTACCGATCAGGTCGACCGTCAGCCGCTGTCCGTTCCGGTCGACCGTCAGGCGCGCTTTTCCGTCGGCCAGTGCAGTATCGAGCGCGGTCATCGCGGCCTCGACGCCGGCGAATCGGCCATAGGATGAATCTGGCGGTGCCGCCGCGAACGGCGTGCCGTCGGCATCGACGAGCACGTCTCCGCGCTTGAGCCCGGCGCGCTCTGCCGGAGATCCCGCGACGACCAGCGCGACGGTCGGTCCGTCGGTAAGCCCGAGTACCTGCCGCGCGGCCGGCCGGAACGCTGCGCCATATTGGCTCAATGTCTCGATGAGCATGCCGCTGTCGACCATATGCTCGGCGCAGAGATCGACATTGGTGGTCGCCAGACGATACCCGATCGTCGCGACGGCGGTGTCCTGCTGCAGCAGCCCGCGTACGACCAGGGTCGCCTGGTAGTCGGCGGACGGCGCGGCAGCGATCAGGGCGATAGCGAGCAAGGGCCTTAACGACTTGATCATCCCCGGGTCGCTAGCCGAGACGCGGTATTCAAGCCAGCTTGGCCGTTGTCGGCTTCCCCGCTAAGGGCCGGTAGTCCGGAGGAGGCATGTGCCGCGCGCGCTCATCCGATCCGGCGTTACGAAGGAGCGCGTGTGAAGCTTGTCGTCGTCGGCCTGGGCTATGTTGGCCTGCCTTTAGCAATAGCGCTCTCGCGTCATTTCGAGGTCTGGGGTATCGACATCGATACCGGCCGCATTGCCGAACTGTCGCAGGGCCATGACCGTACGGGGGAAATCGACGAAGCCACGCTCGCCGCTTCGACTCTCAATTACACTTCGGACCCGTCGGCGTGCCCGGCGGCGAGCGCCTATATCGTCACCGTCCCCACCCCGATCGATGCCGACAAGCGCCCCGATCTCGGCGCGGTGATGGGCGCGACCCGGATGGTCGCCGGGATGATCGACCCTGCCGAACGGCCCACGATCATCTACGAGAGCACCGTCTATCCTGGTGTGACCGAGCAGATTTGCGGGCCGGAGATCGAGAAGGTCTCCGAACTTGTGCGCAGCCGCGACTTCACGCTCGGCTATTCGCCCGAGCGTATCAATCCCGGCGATCGGGAACACACGGTCGACCGTATTGTCAAGGTCATCGCCGGCGAGGACGACGCGACGACCGATCGGCTCGAGGCGATTTACGGCAAGGTCACCTCCGCTGGCGTGTTCCGGGCGGCGTCGATCAAGGCTGCCGAGGCGGCCAAGGCGATCGAGAATGCGCAGCGCGACATCAATATCGCCTTCATGAACGAGATCGCGCGGATCTTCGGCGCGATCGACCTGTCGGTGTGGGACGTGCTGGCGGCGGCCAAGACCAAGTGGAACTTCCTGCCCTTTCAGCCGGGCCTGGTCGGCGGCCACTGTATCGGCGTCGATCCTTATTATCTCAGCCATCTCGCCGAACAGCTCGGTCACGACCCTCGCGTCATCCTGGCCGGGCGCGACACAAATGACGACATGTCGCGGTGGGTCGCCGAACGGATCCATGCCCGCGCCGGCAAGGCGGGGTCGGCACTGATCCTGGGGCTGACCTTCAAGGAAAATGTTCCCGACCTGCGCAACTCGAAAGTGGCGGAACTGGTCACCGCGCTCGACACGCTTGGCCATAACGTCACTGTCCACGACCCTATGGCCGACCCGGCCGAGGCGACGCACGAATATGGCATTACGCTCGACGGCGACGCGTTGAGCCGCCGCTACGACCTCGTGGTGCTTGCGGTTCCGCACCGGACATACCTCGAAATGGACGGCGGACTGGCTCAATTGGTCGCCCCAGGCGGCCTGTTTGCCGATATCAAGAACGGCGTCCCCGAAATGACCGGCACAGCGCGCTGGACGCTTTAGGAGTAAATTCATGCGCGTACTCGTCACCGGCGCGGCCGGCTTCATCGGCAGTTGGGTGATCCGCAGGCTGCTCGCTCGCGGCGACATCGTGATCGGGATCGACAATCTCAACGATTATTATTCGGTCGAGCTCAAGCGCGACCGCGTTGCACTGATCCAGGCGCTCAACACCAACCGGTTCGAATTCGTCCAGGTCGATTTCGCCGATCACGAAGCGCTCGAGGCAGCGCTGGCGGGCAAGGAATTCGACCGCATCGTCCATTTGGGGGCGCAGGCGGGCGTCCGTTATTCGATCGACAACCCTCGCGCCTATGTCCAGTCGAACCTGGTCGGCCATCTCAACATGATGGAGATCGCTCGGCATCGGAAGCTCGAACACTTGATCTACGCCTCGTCCTCGTCGGTCTATGGCGGCAATGACACGCTCCCCTTCCGCGTCGAGGATCGCGTCGACCATCCGCTCTCCCTCTACGCCGCGACCAAGAAGGCCGACGAGTTGATGAGCGAGACCTATGCCAGCCTTTATCGCCTGCCGCAGACCGGCCTGCGTTTCTTCACCGTCTATGGTCCCTGGGGCCGCCCCGACATGGCGATGTGGATCTTCACCAAGGCGATTCTCGAGGGCCGCCCGATCCCGGTGTTCAACAATGGCGATATGCGCCGCGACTTCACCTATATTGAGGATATCGTCACTGGTGTGGTCTCGTGCCTCGATTCGGCGCCCAAGGACGATGGCGAGGAAAAGGCCGGGGGCAGCCGCACGCCGCACGCCATCTACAATATCGGCAACCATCGCTCCGAAGAGCTGGGCAAGATGATCGACCTGATCGAGCAGGCTTGTGGCGTGAAGGCGATCCGCGATTACCAGCCGATGCAGCCCGGCGACGTACCCGCGACTTATGCCGATATCAGCGCGATCGAACGCGATTTGGGGTTCAGCCCGACGACCCCGATCGAGGTCGGCGTGCCGAACTTCGTATCATGGTACCGGGAATATCACGGGGTCTGACCCCTCGGGGCTTCACCGTAAACATTTCCGGACGGCACAGCATCCGACGCATAGTAGCCGGACGGCATGAACCAGCGCACCTTAAGAGATGAGTTGGGCATCGCGCTTTGAAGGATTAGGAAGGTGTGAAGACGACGGAAGAATTATGTCGGCGTCAGCGGTGGCTAGCCACTGCTAGGATCACGATTGGGACCAGAAAAGGCCTGCCGCGATTAAGACACCGGCCGATCACGTGACGACGCTCACGCTGCGCCGGTTGCGGCATCCGCCGCAGTACGGCGTCGACCGAAGGCTGGATCGGCGCCCCCTCTTACTGGTGACAAGACGGCATTCGGGCAATGCGTATACCTAGCGCGCAGAGCACCGCCGCAGCCTTAGAATGCCGCGAAGGTTTGCAAACAGCGCGCGTTTCCGCTCGTTGACAGTGCTCAACTCATCGATCGCCGCCGATGAAACTGGAACGCGATACGTTCCTCACGTCGAAAAATACGAAAAAATTTCATCTGAGGCGAAACGATGGCCGATCGCGTCGTCCAAGGCAGAGAGCACTGCTGCACGTGCGCCTGACAATCCCGGACATCACAAATTCGCTGGCGGCGCGCGGAACAACCCGTATATTCTCTGGCGCGTGGCACTGCCCGCAGCGCCTGCTGGTAATTCGAGCGTCTTGGCCGTGAGATCGAGTGCCGAAATCAGGTTTTGCGTATGAAGAAGATGCGTGTCGATGTTCGGATTGACGAAGATGCGGTCACCATCGGCCACTTCGCTCGCATCGAGGGGTGCGCCCGTGCCGCGCTGGAACGCGGTTACCTTTGCGCTGTCCCGCGCGAAACTCGCAAATGACGGCAGCGTCGGCGTTGAGAAACCCGAATAGTAGCAGCTGAAAGTGTCGGTCGGATCCATCACCATGCCGTCAAAAAATTGGTACCGACCCCCGACCAGTCGATAATTGTTGAGGGCTCGCGCCTTGAACGCGCCGATCGCGCTATCATAGTGATAGATCGCGAAGACCGTCCCGCTTTTGTCATGCCGGATCACCGACCCGGCGACGCCGCCCTGAAAATGGAACAACGCCGCGTTGTTCGCACCGATATTCCCTTCGAGCCGGAGACGGATGGGATCAGGATCACCGGCCAGTTGCGTGGTGTCAGAGCTTACCGTCAAGTCGGTTGGATGCAGCAAGCCGGGCTGAGGAAGACCGGAGACGACCTCGAACGGTGCGGTGCCCGCAGGCTGCACGCCGCGACACCAGATCGGCAATCCCGTTTCACGCGTGCCCATTATTTGGGTTATCGTATCGATGAGAAACTGCCCAACGAACCTGCCGGTGCTGAGATCGCGCATGCCGGCGTAGAAATGATGCTCGGTGCGCCTGCCGTTCAAAGCGGGCACGGTAACGCTAAGCGTGGCGTTGGCGACGTGGGCCATGAATGGCGGGACCGTCGCCGGGCCGTTGGTACCAAGGCGCGATGATCCGATCGACACACCGTCGAGGCGTAGGTTGGTCGTACGAAAATCCAGGACATAGGGAAAGTCGGTGATTGACCCGCTTTGGATGCGAAGACCCGCCGTTGTACCTAGCGCGTTGGTCGGATGGCCCCACACAAAAGGGGGAACCCCACGTCCATGCTTGTCCAATAGGCCGAGATCTATGGTCGGCGAGGCAAGGACAATCTCGCCTTCGTTCGATGTCGCCCCGCTGCAGGTGCCAATCTGCCAACCGCTTTCGATATAGACCTGTTGAAAGATGGTCGAGGTGACGATCGAGATTGTGTGGATTTCCATCAATCTCATCAGACCGGAGAAGGAGCAGCTTTCGATCGTCCCTCCGAGCCTTCCGTTTCGCGTTCCGTGGCGATTAGTCGTGATCGCGCAAAAGGTCGTGCCGCCTCTCAGGTAGCCGATGCGATTGTTCCTACCCTGCGACTGACAATAGGACCCTCCGTAGACGCAATAATCCACACCGGCGCGGATGATTTCGATGAAGTCGCCGTTGCCATCGGTATTACCCGGGTGGACAATCCAAGCCGCTCCGAATCCGCGAAAGTCGGCATCGATCGTCAACCCAGAGCTGAGAGCCTTAGTTCCGCGCCCGGCCGCGAGCCCGGTCCAGGCGGGCCAGGTCGGCGTGACGTAGGTTGTATAGGCGCTACCGGTTTCGGGGTCGGTACCGTAGATCGCGCCGCGATTGTCGTTGAATCCGTCGACCGTGAATCCCGCATAAGTGGAGTAGCGATTGAGCGCGCGTGGGTCAGCGGTTGGTGGCAGCCAGTTACGCATCACTGTATCATCGAACGATGGTGCCACCAAAACACTGGCGACCTTGCTTTCGAGGATATACTTGAAGAAGCTGCCGATCAGCGAGATCGCCTTGAAACTGCCGTTTCGTTGACCGGCATAGTTGACGGCCGGGCGATCGCTGAAATTGTTGACGAGCGCGGTGCCCGTAAAGTTGGACTCGCCGCCGTAGCGTGGGCCGGCTCCGACGATATTGGTAGTGACGAATTTGTCGCCATATCCGCCGTGCAGTGTCGCCGTGTGAAGGAACGCGCCCGGGCCGATCCGGCCACGACATTTCCCGACATAGGTGCAGTAATCCAGCCAGCTTTGTAGGGCCGAAGTGTTATCCGTGCCGCTCCACAATCCGGTCGTTGCATTGTACACCGCGTCACCGATTGCGCCGAACGCAGCCGCGTCCGGCTCGGGCTCGGCGAGCACGGCGCGCCTCGAATTCGCCATTTCGAACCACCAGACGCCTTGTCCGCTGGCCTGCACAGTGTTGGGTGTCGACAGCGCGGCATAGTCGGCCGCATCGGACACCGGATCGAGCAGCTTGTACCACGCATGGCCCAGGCCCTTTGCCGAGAAGCCGGACGTGGCGATCATGTCGGTACCTGCCGGCATCGACATTATTGTCAACTCGTCTGCCAGGCCAGTCGCCAGAATATTTGCGCGAAGGTTGCTTCCAACGTCGCTAGCCCTACCGGCAACGGGCGGCCCCGTATCGGGACCGGATGGGTCCAAGGCCGGTCCGGCCGTGCGGCGTTCGGCAGTCGCCGGAAAAGCGGCGGCGGCAAACACGCCGCCGGTCAATTTCATCATTTCGCGGCGTTCGATCATCATGGTCTCGATTCACGCTAAGCGTAGTCGGTTTTAGGGGCCTCTCAAGGGGGCGTTCCACCTCTCGGCGATCCAGGATTGTCGTTCGCCTCATCAACAAGGCTCTGGGGGCCCGGGCGATGCGCCGACCTTGACCGACGTTGGTTGCTCTACGGTGGCCTGGCGGGGCTGCAGAACCCGCCAGGCAGCGTCGGCGGGCGTATGTGCGGTCACACATGATGTAGTCCTCGCGCCGGTAGTCCTCGCGCCAGCTGCACAGCGCCGAGCGGGCATAGCTCAACAATGCGAACAGCAATCTCGTTCAGGCGTTCGCCCCGCAAGCAACAGTTGCTGCTCTTGAGGGGGCCATTCTGCTGTGGCTTGCCCAACGCGACGCAATAACACTCGGTCTGCCGATCCCGCGCTGGTCTGCCAAGTCCGGTTGTCGCTCACGATCGTCAGTGGCTTGCCAGCAATCGCGTTGATCGCATCGAGCTCACGGGCAACACGAACGCCCAATAGCGCCTTGTCTACCACCAGTGTCAGATTCTTCTGCGTGAAGCTGTCGAATACGGCGCGGATGCGCATCCGCCTGCCACACCAGCGTGTCGCTCACGAAGTCCCGACCCTACCGCTCGCTTGGGCACGAGCTGCGACTATCGTAGGCTCGGCCGCATTTCGCGCAGTCGAGACGGACTTATGTATTTGTGACCCGGCGTAAAGGATCTCTCGCTCCTCTGCCTCTCGCAGGTCTCTGCTTTTCGCATTTAGCGATGCTTTCGATAGACGCTTTTGATGAGTCAATTCATCGTCCACCGTACACCGCGACCAACGCGCGATCACCCGGAGAATAGGTGCGGAGCCGCAAAGGCGCCATCAACTCGAACCCATATCCGGAAAGAAAATCAAGTACCGCCTGCTTGTCGTCGAATTCGTCGAGATAGACCGCCGCGATCCGCCTCGCCTCGAACAGCCTGCGCGCGCCTTCGAGCACGTCCATTTCCATTTGCTCGACGTCGATCTTGATCACCAGCCTGCCCGGCAGGTCGAAACTGTCGAGCCGCCGCGTCGCGACGGAGAAGCCGCGCCGAGCAATATGCGCGCGCCCCCCCTTGTCGCGCCGCGTCGCGATCCCGGATACCGCGCCGGTCGCGAACTCGAGCTCCCCCGCTTCGGCGGCCAGGGCGATATTGACCGCGTCGAATCCGAAGCGCGCGGCATTGACCGCGAGCCGCGCGAACGTCGCCGGATCGGCCTCGAACGCGATTACGCGAAAGTCGCGGAACAGCCGCCGCGCATCGGCGATGACCGACGAGAATATGCCGATATTGGCGCCGACGTCGACGAAGGTGACGCCGTCGCCGAGCATCATGCTCACCCGCTGCATCACCAATGTCTCGTCGCGCAACAGGCTGTTGGCATGCGCCAGCCGCGCGGCACGGAAATAGCCGTTCTCGCGCAACGCGTTGATCCTGACCTTGCGCTTGAACAGCATGACATCCAGATCGCGCGCGCCGTGGCGCAGCCGCGTCAGCCACTCGCGCAGCCGCGGCCGCTCGTTAATCTGCTTCTGGATCAGCCGCAGCCGATTGAAGCGGCGCCTGCTCACGCCGCGATCTGCTCGATCAGCCAATCGTTCGCAGCGCAGTCGATCACCAGATGGACGCGGTCGGTGTGGCCGTCATTGGTCACCGCGTGCGGGTCGGACAGGCGCAGATACCAGGCCTCACCCGGCGCCATTGCTACCGGCACGCGATTGAGGAGGAACGTAACACCGGGATTGGTCGTGATCGGCACGTGCAACCGCGCCTGCCCCCAATCGGCGGCGAGGTCGTGATCCTCATGCTCCTTGATCCTCGACCCGGGGGTGAGACGCATCAGCCGGACCGCTTTCAACGAACAGGGAATCGCCGCCAGCACGCTACGGAAATATGGGGTGGCGTCGAGGATGGCCGCATCGACGAAGTCCGTCGCGTCGGGTGGGGTATAGGCCTGCATGATCGGATGCGTCGCACCGGCCTGATGACGCAGCGGCAGGACGTCCCACCGTCCTTCGTAATTTTGCCGGACAAAATGGTCGGTCCAGGTCGTCGCCTCGACCGCCGCCAGGTCAGCCTGCAACCGCGCGGGGTCGAACGCCACCGCCAGGCGGGCACGGTCGGGCAGCGTCAAGGCAGGTTGTTGCGTCCAGTCGGTCAGGATAGGCTCCCCTTGGCCGCACGTCCCTGGGCGGCCGGTCTCGACCCTATGCCTCCTCTTTGCCGATTGCCAAGCACCTGATGTCCGATCCCGATGCTCTAGGCCGCCTGCGCGCGATGATTCTGACCGATGAAGCCTTGGCCGACCGACTCGCGTTGACGGAAGATCGCGACGCGTTCGCCGCTGCCGCGGCGGAAGCGGGCCACAGCGGCGGGATCAAGATTACAGCCGAAGCGATCCTCGCGAGCAGCAAGCGCGATCCGTTGGGAATCGAGCGCTTTACCGGACAGCAGGTTACGACGGTAGATTGGCCCGGCCGCAACTGGCTACCCGCCGCACTGGTTCCCGCGCCCGGCCAGTTGGCAATCGACTGGGTTCATTTCGGCGACGCCCCGCTCCGCGAGTCCTTCTTCGAGGATTCGCTGCGCTGCGCCAGACGCAGACCGATCAACGCCTTGTCGAAAGTCTGCACGCCGCTCGACATTCTTGCCAAGCCGGCCCCGGCCGACGCCACGGCCGCGCCGGACGGCCTGATTTTTCACATGTCGCGTTGTGGCTCCACCCTGGTATCGCAGATGCTGGCCGCGATGCCCGGCGGCATCGTGGTGTCGGAGGCTCCGCCGCTCGATGCGATCGTCCAGATGACGCACAGCCATCCCGAGGCTCCGCTCGACCAACGCGTAGCGCTGTTGCGCGGCATGGCCGCCGCGCTCGGCCGTGACCGCTTCGGTAATCGCCGTCATTACGTCATCAAGACCGACAGCTGGCACAGCCTTGCGCTGCCGCTGTTCCGAGCCGCGTTTCCCGATACGCCCTGGGTGTTCCTGTTTCGCGATCCCATTGAGGTGATGGTGTCGCAAATGGGCATGCGCGGATCACAGACGGTGCCGGGCACCGAGCTTGATGCAGTCTTCGCAATTCCCGATCCACACAGCCTGTCGACCGAGGACCATATCGCCCGCGTGCTCAATCGCGTGACCCAGGCGGCCGTCGACCATGCCGAAATCGGTGGGGGGCTATTCGTCGATTATGCGGAGCTGCCCTATGCGGTCGAACGACGCATCTTGCCGCATTTCGGGATCGAGGCGAACCCCGAAGGGCTGGCTGCCATGCACGCAGCGGCAACCTGGGATGCCAAGACGCCAAGTTTCGCCTTCGCGCCTGACAGCGATGACCAACGTCGCACCGTCGGTGACGCGATTCGCGCCGCGACCGCAGCGCATCTCGACGGCATGCATCACCAGCTGACGGCCTTGGCCGCCCGCTAACGCCTTGAACGACCGGATGGTCCTTCGTATGCCCTGACGACAATCGCCGGGGGGTGTCAGTGTTTTCGTATCGCGTTTCGGGGCTCGCCGTCGCCAGTGAGGTGGATCTGCCGGGACTGATTCCCGGCGACCCCGATCGCGCGCCGGAAGTCACGATTCGCAACGCGCCAGTGCCATTCGCGCTCGACGATCCCGAAATGGTCGGGCCGACCTGGCAGCGCGCCGGCGACCGCTTTCTGCTGCGCATTCCCGACATCGCGCGCTTCCTGCTCGAGGACGGACGCTCGATCGCGTTCGAGGCCGAAAATGGCGCCGACCCGCAGGATGTCGCGGTGTTTCTGTCGGGAAGCGTGTTTGGCGTGTTGCTCCATCAGCGCAACCAGATTGTGCTCCATGCCAGCGCAGTCTTAGTCGGCGGTAAGGCGGTGCTATTCTGCGGGGCATCGGGCGCGGGCAAATCGACGCTGGCGGCAGCGCTGGGGAAACAAGGCTATCCATTGATTGCTGACGACCAGTGCGCAATCGAGATCGGCGATGACGGCATTCCGATGATCCAGGCCGACGGGCGCCAGTTGCGCCTATGGGAAAAGAGCATCAGCGAACTTGGGCTTGCCGAACGCCGCGGCGACGCGATGCGCAACCGTTTGCTCAAATTCTATGTCGATCCGGCCGCATCAAGCGAGCGGCCGGTGCCGATCGGCGCGGTGTACGCGCTGACCGAAATACGCCATCCCGACGAGCCCGGAATCGAGCGACCCAATATCGTTGACGCCACCAAATTGCTGACCGTTAACGCCTATCGCCCAATGCTGATCCACCGCTTTGCTCAGCGCGACGTCTATTTCCGCGGCGGCACGACGATCGCGGCGACGTCGGGGATTTTCCGGTTGAAGCGGCGGCTCGGCTTCGACGGCCTACCCGCAACGATCGCAATGCTGCGCGGCCATTGGACGCAGATCGGGCTGGCGGAAGCCGCGTCGTGATTCCAACGGTCTGGCTGGCGTCCTATCCCAAATCGGGCAACACCTGGTTTCGCATCCTGGTCGCCAACCTATGGTCGAAACTCGACACGCCGATCAACATCAACCTGATTCACAGCACCGATTCGATCGCCAGTGGGCGCAATCAATTCGATCGGCAGACGTTGATAGATTCCGCGCTGCTCACCAATGACGAGATCGATCGCCTCCGCCCGGCCTCTTATGCCTATGCCGCCGCCGGCAATACTCTGGCCGACCCCGACGATCCCTGTTTCCCGGTGCGCTTCGTCAAGGTGCATGACGCCTATATCCGAAACGATTTTGGTGAGGCTTTGTTGGGCGGTGCCGCCGGCGGAGCCGGGGCGATCCTGTTCGTCCGCGATCCGCGGGACGTAGCCGCGTCGTTCGCGCATCACATGCGCTGCCCGATTGACATGGCGATCGACCGCATGGCCGATGCCAATTTCTGTTTCGCCGCCGCGACCGACCGGGTCGACCGCCAGTTTCGTCAACGTCTGCTCAGTTGGAGCGGGTTCACGCGAAGCTGGCTCGATCAGCGCGACATTCCCGTCCATCTGGTCCGCTACGAGGACTTACTGAGCGACACAGCCGCTACTGCGCGCGCTGCGCTGGCCTTTGCCGGCATCGAGCCCGATCCGGTGCAACTCGATCGGGCGATCGCGTTCGCCTCGATCGGCGAGTTGCAGCGACAGGAAGCCCAACACGGTTTTCGCGAGGCCCCGCGCGACGTACGCGGCTTCTTTCGACGCGGCGTAGCCGGCGGGTGGCGCGACGAACTCCATCCCCACCAGATCGCCCGAATCGAACGCGATCATGGCCCTATGATGGACAGGTTAGGGTACGACCGATCGACCGTGATCACGGAGCAACGATTATGATTCATCGCGACGGCGACTGGCTCGCCGCCAAGGTTGGCGACGAACTGGTGATGATGAGCGCCGCCAAGGGCAATTATATCGGATTGTCCAGCGTCGGCGCGCGCATCTGGGAATTGATCGAGACTCCGCAAACGGTCGAATCGCTATGCGACAGGCTCGTCGCCGAATACGAAGTCGACCCGGCGACTTGCCGCGCGGAAGTCGATGCCTTTCTGGCGATGCTCGGTCAGCATAATGCAATTCGTATCAAAGACGCCACATGAACGGCGCCGATTGAGCGGGCGACATCGATGAGCGCTATTTGCGGCGTGGTGCGGTTCGATGCCGCCGACGTTTCTCCCCGTTGCGTCGATCGCATGGCGCGGGCCATGAGGCACCGCGGCGCCCACGGCATCGAGACGGTCGAACTCGGTCGTCTCGCGCTTGGCCATTGCCTGATGCGGGTCAACCGCGAGGATGTCCATGAAGCGCAGCCGATTGTGGCGCCCGACGCCGTGCTCGTCGCCGACCTGAGGTTGGACAATCGCGAGGAACTCGCGGCCACGCTGGGCATCGCGGATACCGAGTTAGCAACGCTACCCGACAGTGAAGTGCTGCTCGCCGCTTGGCGGCGTTGGGGAGCGAATTGCGCACAATACTTACTGGGCGACTTCGCTTTCGCCATCTGGAACCGCGGCGACGGGACGTTGCTGCT
This sequence comes from Sphingomonas pruni NBRC 15498, assembly GCF_001598455.1. Taxonomy (GTDB): domain Bacteria; phylum Pseudomonadota; class Alphaproteobacteria; order Sphingomonadales; family Sphingomonadaceae; genus Sphingomonas; species Sphingomonas pruni. The sequence goes on along the minus strand of NZ_BCYZ01000006.1, from coordinate 70,033 downwards.
CGGCCGCGATCATATGGGCCAGCGCGTCATCCATTACTATTTGGGCGACGGCTTCCTCGCCTTTGCCACAGAACTGTGCGGATTGTTCGCGGCCGATGACATTCCTCAGCGGCTCAATGAAGATGAGTTAGCGCGCCGCCTGTTGATGTCGACCGAGCGGGTGGAGGGCGAACAAATCTACGCCGATATCCATCTTCTGCCCGGCGGCACGACGTTGCGACTCGCGGCCGACGGCAAGGCGGGGATCGATCGATATTGGCAGCCGCACGCCGCGACCGAACATCTCTGCCGTGACGATGCTTATTATCTTGATGCTTATCGAAAGACGATCCAGGAAGCGGTCGCCTGCCGGCTGCGCCGGTTGATCGACCCGCCCTCGCTGTTATTCAGTGGGGGATTCGACAGTGGAACGATCGCGGCGCTAGCGGGACCGATGGTGCTGGCACGCGGATGGAAGCTCACCTGCATCGCGTCAGTTCTTCCCGAAGACGCCTCACGTCGCGACGCCCGCCCCGCAGTGGAAGCGTTTCGCGGGCTGCCCGGCCTCGACCTGCACTTCTATGTGCGCGGCAACGAGACGAGCTATGACGATCTGGAAACCGTTTTCGCCCGTACGTTCCTGTTTCGACCGCCGAGCGTCGTCCGCCGTCGTATCGGCGACATGGCACGCCGGGCAGGATCGCGGCTGATCATGGACGGGCATGGCGGCGACTATACCGTTAACGCGTACGATCAAGGAATGCTGGGCGCTATCCTTCGCCGCGGCGAGATCGGGCGGTTCGCTCGCGAGTTCCGCGCGCGGCAGCGCTTCACCGGCTGGTCGCCAGTTCGCGTAGTCGGGCGTGATTTGGTGGTGGCCATAGTACCGCAGGCGATTCGTATCCTGTGGCGAACTGCCCTTAACGGCTTCGTGCCGGCATGGAAGCGTCGTGGCGTTCAGCGCGATTTCGCGCTCGGTGCCATTGCTAGTGGCGTGGTCGATCGGCGCAAGCTGCGCGACGGCTTCCGCCCCGGTCTCCGATGGCGCGCGCGCTGGCTGGAAGTGTGCCGCCGAGTGTCGGCTGGTGGCGCTGGCGGCGCCCTTGCCACAACCGAGCACCTTGATCTGACAAGGCCGTTTCACGACAAACGAATTGTCGAACTCGGCTGCGCTTTACCCGATCGCCTGGTATTCCGCGATGGCCGCGAACGCTGGCTCGCCCGGACCGCATTTGCCGACATTCTTCCCCAGGCGCTGATTTGTCGCCCGCCCGGCAATGACCGGGAACAGCCCGATCTGATCGCCATGGATATCCAGGCCGCTCCAGCAATGCTCGCCGCTCTGGAGGCTGTTCAGCATGATTCCAGCGTAGCGCGTTACGTCGACGTGCCGGCGCTGGCCGCGATGGTGCGCGCCGGCTGCTCAGAAGACAGCTCCAGGGACCGGATTCGCCTGTCCTTCGCCATGAACGTTCTAACGGCGGCGCGCTTCCTTGCCTGGTTCGATCGCAATAACCGTTGAGATGCGGTCTTCGCCTATTATGATCCGATGCTGGTCGGAATGCTGCTATAGACCACGTCCACGCCGCCGGAATTTTGGTTCGAAAGCGTCTGGTGCTGCGCCGACGCCACTATCACCACCGGTGTTTCCCAGCGCTTACGATTGATATGGTTGCCCGAATCACCGGAATTCTGCTCGACAGGCGGCATTGCTGTCTCCCCTGAATCTTTCGCAAGTAGCGGCAATGCCGCACCCCTGTTCGCTTTATTCGTCGTTCAATGGCCTGCGGTCAAGCCGAACGATACTTAGATCAAGAGTAGTCCCTGTTTCGTGCGGTTCTATGCGTGGACCGCCCTATTTGCGATTTTTTTACTGCTACGCTAGGAATCGGGCGCCAACCTTCGTAAGAACCGATCAACGCTGTCTGGGGGAGGTAGCGAATTCGCGGCCGCCCCTCGGATGAGGCAAAAACGAGCGCGAGGCCGGAATCATGTCTTCTCCCTTTCTTGCCGAAATAAGGACCTTTTCGTTCAATTACGCGCCCAAGGGTTGGGCGATGTGCAATGGCCAGTTGCTGCCCATCGCACAAAACCAGGCCCTGTTTTCCCTCCTCGGCACCACATATGGCGGTAACGGCACGACGATCTTCGGTCTTCCCGATCTCCGCAGCCGCACGCCCATTCATAGGGGCCAAGGTCCCGGCCTGCCGAACGTGGTCCTCGGCCAGGTCGGCGGTGAAGAGAATCACACGCTGACGCTGACCGAACTGCCCGCCCACACCCACCCGTTCACGGCATCGACGTCGGCCGCGACGCGAAGGCCGGTAGCGGGCGGCATCTTCGCCGATGACGTCGATACGCAGGCGGTGGACTATTTTGCGACGTACAACGCGCCCAATTCCTCGTACGTCAATCTCAATCCGCTCAGCATGACGAACGCGGGCGGTGGGCAGGCACACAACAACATGCAGCCATATCTGGTGCTCACCACCTGCATCGCGCTGCAGGGAATCTACCCTTCGAGCAACTAATCGTACGGCGGAAAACCGCGCAGAGAGGTTATCATGGCGACCCCCTTTATTGGTGAAGTCAAAATGTTCGGAGGGAATTTCAGCCCTCGAGGATACGCGTATTGCAGCGGCCAGTTGATGGATATCTCGCAAAACCAGGCGCTCTTTGCGTTGATCGGCACCATCTATGGTGGCGACGGCGTGACCACGTTCGCGCTGCCCAATCTGCAGGGGCGTATCCCGCTGCATCAGGGACAGGGACCCGGGCTTTCAAACCGCATCATCGGCGAGATGGCGGGAACGGAGACGGTCACGCTCTTGTCTACGCAGATGCCGGTCCACAATCACCAGCCGGTCGCCAATAATGTAGATCCTACCAACGACGCCCCGGCGCCAAATACCATGCCGTGCCGGCCCAAACAGGCGGTCGGCGGGAACTCGGCGCTGCTCTACACCGATCCAACCAAGACCCCGACGGCAGGCGACCTGAAGCCGATGCTGGCAGGCATCATCGGCAATGCCGGCAGCAACCTGCCGCACGACAACGTGATGCCGTTTCTCTGCATCAGTTTCATTATCGCGCTCGAAGGCGTGTTCCCCTCGCAGAATTGATCCGAAAGGACTAAAAATGAGCGATCCCTTCGTGGCTGAAATCCGGATGTTCGCGGGCAATTTCGCGCCGCGCAACTGGGCGTTGTGCGACGGCCAGATCATGGCGATCTCCCAGAATACTGCATTGTTTTCGTTGATCGGGACGTTTTACGGCGGCAACGGAACCTCGACATACGCGCTCCCCGATCTGCGTGGCCGCGCGGCGATGCACCAGGGGAATGGCGCCGGCCTATCGCCGCGAGTGATTGGTGAGGTTGCCGGCGAGAACAGCGTCACGTTGCTCAGCCAAGAGATGCCGATGCATAGCCACGCGATTTCCGGAGCGGTGATCGCGAATTCGACCCCCGTAGGGACCCCGGCGAGCAATACGCTGTTCACCAATTCGTCGCCGAACCAATTGTACGGCACGGTGGTCGGCAACCCCGTCAATTTGGCGCCGCAATCGATCACGATCGTTGGCGGATCGCAGCCGCATAACAACACGCAGCCTTATCTGGCGGTTACGTTCATCATCTGCTTGTTTGGCGTATTCCCGTCACGGAACTGATCGACACGCTCATGCACGACATTCCTGGGCCTCCGGCATTCGCCTTGCCGGAGGCTTTGCGGTCGATGGGTCTCGCACTCAGGCCGGAGACCGATGGCGACTTGCCGTTCCTGATGCAGGTTTTCGCCTCGACAAGGGCGGATGAACTGACTCTGGTGTCTTGGACGCCGGATCAAAAACGGGCTTTTCTGATTCATCAGTTCGGCGCGCAGCGCCATCATTACAGGACCTTTTATCCCAATGCGGCCTTCGATGTGCTCGAGCGCAACGGAAGCCCGATCGGTCGGCTATATGTCGACGAACGTCAGACGCGGGTCCACATCCTGGATATTGCGCTGATCCCAGACGCGCGCGGCGGGGGGGTCGGCACCGCCATCCTCTCTGCGATTCAGGAGTATGCGCGTAATCGGCGGAAAGGCGTCGATATCTTCGTCGAGCGGGTCAACCCTGCGAAATCGCTTTACGACCGGATGGGGTTCAAGGTCATCCTCGAAGAAGAAGTATACCTGGAAATGGACTGGACGCCGGACGGCGTCAGTTGAACGTAGCGCAATAATTGACGCCGGTATCAGTCCTTGCCGCAGGCACCAAGAAGATCTCGTGCTCACCCATGACCGGATGCGCCATCGGATACAGGCCCTGCGGGAAGACATCGGGCATCGCGACCGTGAACGTCAGCTGGAACGGATCGCGGAAGTCGCCGAAGCCGGGCTTGTGGCTCAGCGCTTTAACCTCGGTCAGCGTGAAGTGAATCAATACGGAATCCTCCTCCGCAGGCACCGTGAAGTCGGTACCGACATGCGGTGCGAAATCATCGAGCGTGAGCCGTTCCTGCGACATGTCTTCCCCCGTCATCGTGTCGCTTCACTGGCCCAGCAACCGCAGGCGATCAAGCGTGAAGCACCGCACGAATCGCCATCGCGACAACCGCCAGCGCCCCGACGCTAGCCGTCCAGATCGCCGCCATCCAGCAGAGTCGCTTCCACAATGGACCGGCGTCTTCGGCCATCAATGATAACCGCCCGATTCGCCGACCTTGCCGCGGAACACCCAGTACGACCAGCCGGTGTACGCCAGGATCAGGGGCACCATGATAACGGTGCCGATCAGCATGAAGGTCTGGCTGATCGCCGGCGATGCCGCCTGCACGATCGACACCGATCCCGGCACGATGTCGGGAAACATGCTGATCCCCAGCCCGATGAAGCAGAGCAAGTAGAGGGCGAGCGTCAGCAGGAAGGGCAACAACTCCTTCTTCCTGAGCAACGCCCACCAAAAGACGAGCGACAAGACCGCCACCAGCAACGGCACTTGAGCCGCAACCAGCACGTTCGGGAAGGTGAACCAGCGCCGGTAATAAAGATGATCGAGGAAGGGCGTCGCGGCGCTCACCGCGATCACCGCCACAGCCGCGGCGATTCCGGCGATTTTCGCCAGGCGATAGGCGTGGGCCTGTGTCCCGCCCTCGGTCTTGAAGATCAGCCAGCAGCTGCCGAGCAGCGCATAAGCCGCGACCGTCCCAACGCCGGTGAGCAGCGAGAAAGGCGACAGCCAGTCGAGCCAGCCGCCGCCATAGGCGCGGCCGGAAACGTTCACTCCCTGGAGCAGCGCCCCGAGCACGATCCCCTGCGCCAATGCCGCGGTGACCGATCCTGCCGTAAACGCGAAATCCCAGAATCCGCGGTGCCGCGGATCGCGCCAGCGAAACTCGAACGCGACGCCACGAAACACCAGGCCGAGCAACATCGCGATGATCGGCGGGTACATTGCCGGCATCAGGATCGCGAAGGCGAGCGGGAAGGCCGCCATCAGCCCGCCGCCGCCCAGCACCAGCCACGTCTCGTTACCGTCCCAGACGGGCGCGATCGCGTTCATCGCCTGGTCGCGCTCCTCACCGACGCCGAACGCCGGGAACAGGATACCGATGCCCAGGTCGAACCCGTCCATCACCACGTACATGAAGACGGCGAAGGCGATGACGAACGCCCAGATATAAGCGAGCGTGGGGTCGACGGTCATGCCTCGTCTCCCATCTGCGCGACGGGCGTGATGCCGGCGCTCCGGATGGGCGCGTCCGACAATTCGGCTTCGTGCGCCCCGGGCCCCTTCTGCATCAGCTTCAGGATGTACCAGACGCCAATCCCGAATACCGCGAAGTATACGACGACGAACGCCGCCAGCGAGGTTGCGACAGCCGGCGTCGCCAGCGGCGAGGCCGACTGGCTAGTCCTGAGCAGGCCGTAAATCGTCCAGGGCTGGCGCCCGACCTCGGTCGTGATCCACCCGGCGATCACCGCGACGAAGCCCGACGGCCCCATCACCAACGCGGCGCGATGCAGCCACTTCCAGTCGTACAACTTGCGCCGCGTCCGCGCAGCCAGGCTCCAGAGTCCCAGTCCGAGCATCGCGAAGCCCAGCCCGACCATCACGCGGAACGACCAGAAAACGACTGCCACCGGCGCCCATTGATCGCGCGGGAAATCCTTCAATCCCTGAAGCGGAGCATGGGGGTCGTGCTTCAGGATCAGCGACCCGGCATAGGGTATCTCAACCTTGTAATGGACCTTGCCGTCCGCGTTGGAGGGCAGGCCGAACAGGATCAGCGGCGCGCCGTTCGGACTCGGATCGAAATCGCCTTCCATCGCCAGCACTTTCGCCGGCTGATGCTGGAGCGTATTGAGACCCTGCATATCGCCGGCCAATATTTGCACCGGCGCGACCAAAGCGGCCATCCACATCGCCATCGAGAACATGGTGCGGACGGCCTCGCCCGACGCAGTAGGATGAGGACTCGTCACGGCGGCCGGCGAGCCGGCAGGCTCGTCCGACGACGCGGCTTTGCCGCGGCGCCGTGCATCGGTGAGCAAATGCCAGGCCCCGCACGCCCCCACCACCAGCGACGTCGTCAGGTATGCCGCAATCACTGTGTGCACCAAGCGATTCGGAAAGCTGGGGTTGAAGATCACCGCCGCCCAGGATCCGGCGACGACGAACTGCCCCTGCGCATTCATGGCGAAGCCGGTCGGCGTCTGCATCCAGCTGTTGACGCTTAGGATCCAGAAAGCGGAAATGAAGGTGCCGAGCGCAACCATGCAGGTCGCGGCGAAATGCAGGCCCTTCCCCACGCGCTTCATCCCGAACAGCATCACGCCCAGGAAACCCGCTTCGAGGAAGAAGGCGGTCAGCACTTCATAGGCCATCAGCGGCCCGATCACCGGTCCGGCCTTGTCGGAGAAAACCGACCAGTTGGTGCCGAACTGATAGGACATGACGATCCCGGACACGACGCCCATGGCGAACGCGACCGCGAAGATCTTCACCCAGAACCGGAAAAGGTCGAGATAGACCGGCTTTCCCGTGCGCAACCGCAGCCCTTCGAGCACCATCAGGTAACTCGCCAAGCCGATCGAAAAGCTGGGGAAAATGAAATGAAAGCTGACGGTAAACCCGAACTGAAGCCGGGCTAGCAGCAAGGCAGTCTCAGCGGCAGTCATCGCCACCTCCTTGCCCAGTGCCGATGCGCCCGGACCGGGTCTAATGCAAGTGCGCTATGTGCAGCCAGGCTTGTGCGCAACGGTAACGGATGGGCAGTTCCGCTTGACTGGCCGAAGCATCGCGCCCCGCCGGGATCAGGATCGCGGTTGAAAGTCGATCAGCTCGATGTCGAACACCAGGGTGGACTTGCCCGGAATGACGACCTTGCCTTGCTCATCGCGCTGATCCTCGGCGCCATAAGCCAGCCGCGACGGGATCCACACGCGTAGCGTCTCGCCCTTGGCCATCAGTTTCAGCGCTTCGCTGAAACCGGGCACCACTGCCGCGACAGGCATCGGCGTCGGCTGGGTCGATTTGTCGAAGCTCGTACCGTCGACCAACTTGCCCTCGTAATTGACCAAGGCGACGTCAGTATCGGCAGGGTGCGGCCCGGTCGCCGGCTTGATCACCCGATATTGGATGCCCGACGCGGTCTGGATTACGCCGCGCAGCTTGCGATTCTTGGCCAGGAACGCGTCCTCGGGCGACAGCGCCACCGCCGGTGCCTTGGCAGCTGCAGTTCGCTTGGCGGTTGTAGTCCGCTTGGCGGCCGGTGCCCTTTTGTGCGCAAGAACGGGCGCCACGGCCGCGCTAATCGATGCCGCGCCGATCAGGCAAGCCGCCGCAACCCTCAGGCTCATGGCTATCGCCTACTTGCCGGTCGGCGCGGCGGGCGCCGCAACGTTGCCCGTCGGAGCAGGCTCGCCGCCCGGAGCGGCGCCACCGGCGCCGGGAGGTCCGCCCGCACCGCCGGCACCGCCCATCTTCTGCATCATCTGCTGCTGATATTGGTCGATCACCGCCTGTGGCAGGAAGTCGATCAGTTCGATGTCGAACACCAGGGTCGCATTGGCCGGAATCGGGCCCGCGCCCTTCTCGCCATAACCTAGCTTGGCGGGGATCCAGACGCGGAACTTCGCGCCCTTGCTCATCAGCTTCAGCGCTTCGCTGAAACCCGGAACGACGCCCTTGATCGGCATCGGCGTCGGTTGCTGCGACTTGTCGAAGGTGGTGCCGTCGAGCAACTTGCCTTCGTAGTTGATCAGCGCCACGTCGGTGTCGGTCGGGTTCTTGCCCTTGCCCGGCGTCAGAACCTTGTATTGCAGGCCAGACGCGGTGGTCTTCACGCCCGGCGCCCAGGAATTGAACGTCATCGACAGCGAGTCGCGCGCGCTGCCGCCCCACCACATGAACATGCTGAATAGCAGCGCACCGGCGCCCAGCACGGCGAGCACGATGCCCAACCACAGGACGCGCTTCGCGCGCGGATCGAGCGGCGCCTTTGCAGGCACCTTGGGAGCAATCGTGTCAGCCATGTTTATTGGTTCACTGTCCTGGAGGAGGGACGAGGCTTTCGCCAGCGCCCGGGGGCGGACCACCGGCACCGCCAGGCGCGCCGCCCGGCCCACCGGGACCGCCCATGCCGCCGGCACCACCGCCGTTCATCATCTGCATCTGCCGCTGATATTGTTCGACAACCGACTGCGGCAGGAAGTCCTTGAGTTCGATATCGAACATCAACGGCGAATTCGCCGGCAGGACGACATTGCCCTGCTGATCCTTCTGGTCCTGCGCGCCATAAGCAAGGCTCGCGGGAATCCAGACACGGATCTTTTCGTTCTTGTGCATCAGCTTCAGCGCTTCGCTGAAACCCGGGACGACGCCCTTGACCGGCATCGGCATCGGCTGCTGCGACTTGTCGAAGACCTTGCCGTTACGCAGGCGGCCTTCATACTGGACCAGCGCGACGTCGGTGTCCGTCGGCGAGGCGCCCGTGCCCGGCTTGAGCACTTCGTATTTGAGGCCTGACGACGTCGTCTTGACGCCCCAGCCGCGTTGCGACCTGGTGAACAGATCGTCGCCCTGGCGCGCGAGCAGGAAAGCGGCGATCACCGCGACGGCGATGCCGATCCACAGCAGCCAGATATAGCTGCGCTTGACGGGCTGAAGGGGAACGGCGGTCACGGACATGGGAGCAAGCCTCGACGGATAGGCCGCGTACGACCGCGGCCGGGACACGCTGTTCTCGGTAGGTCCGGGGGCCGCGCCTAGCAAGCCCCCATGCGAACGACGATAAAGGCCTTACTTGGCCCCGTCGCGCTCCATCCGCTTGCGCTCGAGCTTGCGCGCGCGGCGAACGGCGGCGGCACGCTCGCGCGCACGCTTCTCGCTGGGCTTCTCGTAATGACGGCGCAGCTTCATCTCGCGATACACGCCTTCGCGCTGGAGCTTCTTCTTGAGAGCCCGAAGCGCCTGATCGACATTGTTATCGCGCACGATGATTTGCATAAAACCCGTCAACTCCAGATCAAATGGATATGGCCGCCCCAGACAAAGTCCGGGCGTGAAGTGCGCGGCTCCTAACAGCGGGTTCGGCAAAAGGCAAGCGAGTCGGCTGTTGCGGGATCGCCACAGCCGTGAAGCGTGCGTCCGGCGCGCCGACTCAGTTCCGGCGGTGCTTTCCGCCGTAGCGCCGCCCGATATAGTCGCCGATCTTGCCCATCTCGCTGGCCGCTGCCAGCGCGCTCGCGCTGCAGCAGGGTAACGGATTTTGCGCCTCGTCGGCCGCGCTGGCCACTTTCTCGCACAGATTCTCGATATCCGCCCGCGTCAGCAGGTTCTTTTCACGCAACACGCACAACAGACTTTGCAGGATCAACATCGTCTTGTCGCTGCCGTTTTCGGTAGCGAGGTCGATATCTTTCATCACCACCCTCTCCTCATTTTCGAAGAGAGGTTATGCTTATTGCGCCAAAAGGCAAGCGGGTGGTCTAATCGTTCACTGAAGCCCGCCGCCGAGCGCGCGATATAACTCGACCAGGTTGCTTGCCCGGCTCGTCCGCGTCGTGACCAGCTGCTGCTCCGCTGCATAGGCGGTGCGCTGCGCGTCGAGCGCGACCAGGAAGCTATCGACGCCCGCGCGATAGCGCTCGTCGGACAATTTGGCCGCGACCTGCGCGGCATTGGCGCGCGCGGTCTGGGCGGAAACCTGCTCGTCGATCGTGCCGCGCTGCGCCAAGGCGTCGGCAACTTCGCGGAACGCGGTCTGGATGGTCTTCTCATACGTCGCCACGGCCGCTTGTTGCGACGCCTTGGCGTAATCGAGATTGCCCTTGTTGCGGCCGGCGTCGAACAGAGGCAGCGCAACCGACGGGGCGACATTGTAGGTGCCGGTCCCCGCCCCGAACAGCCCGGTCAGCCCGCTGCTGATCGTTCCCAGCGCCGCGGTCAGCGAAATGCGCGGGAAGAAGGCGGCGCGCGCCGCACCGATATTGGCGTTTTGCGCAATCAACTGATGCTCGGCCTGGAGCACATCGGGGCGCCGCAACAGCACCTCCGACGACAGGTTGGCGGGCAAGGCGTCGCGAGTCACCCGGCCATCGCCAAGCGCCGCCGGCAACAGGTCGGCCGAGACGGTCGTCCCGGCCAACAGATTGAGCGCATTCTGGTCCTGCGCGACCCTGGTCTGGAGCGTGGCGATATCGTTGCGCGCCGCCTGATAATTGGTTTCGGCCTGCCGCGATTCGAGTTCGGAAGCGACGCCGATGCGGAATTGCGCGCGCGTGAGGTCGAGCGTCTGTTCGAAGGTCTTGAGCGTGCTCTGCGACAGCCGCAATTGCTCCTGGTCGGACGCAAGCGTCAGCCAGGCCGTGGCGATTTCGGCGATCAGGCTGATTCGTGTCGTACGCTGCGCTTCCTCGGTCGCGAAATATTGCTCGAGCGCGGCCTTGGAGAGGTTGCGCAGCCGTCCGAACAGGTCGAGCTCGAACGCCGAGAAACCGACATTGGCCTGGAAATACTGGATGTCCGTCGACGAACCGCCGCCGGCTGCACCCCCGGTGTTCGCGGCCGCGCCTGCGGTGTTCGTATAGGTGGCCGACCCGTTGGCGCTGATGCTGGGCAATATGTCGGCGCGCTGGACGCGATATTGCGCGCGCGCCTGGAGCACGTTCGCCGCGGCCAGGCGCAAATCGCGATTGTTGTCGAGGCCGAGCTGGATCACTTGACGCAGGCGATCGTCGGTGAAGAAGTCGCGCCAGCCAATCGCGGACACATCGGGCGCGTCGGTCGCGGCCCGCGGATAGATACCACCTTCCGGCAGCGCGGCCGGAACGGCGCCTGAGGGCCGGACATATTTGGGAGCGAGGTTGCAAGCGGACAGCGCGCTGCCGGCAAGCACGAGGGCGAGGATGGGACGAACTGTCACGGATCAGGCTCCCTGCGGCGCGACCGCACCGGCATCGCTGTCAGTTGTCGTGTCGCGTTCGCCGTGCCGGCCGAACAGGCGCAGCACGACTACGAAGAACATCGGCACGAAGAAGATGGCGAGGATGGTGGCAGATAACATGCCGCCCACGACTGCGCGGCCGATGGCATGCTGCCCGCCGGCCCCGGCGCCGGCCGCGATCGCCAGCGGGAACACGCCGAAGACGAAGGCAAAGCTGGTCATCAGGATCGGGCGCAGCCGCAGCTTGGCCGCCGCGACCGCCGCTTCGAACGCGCCGAGTCCGTCGCGCATCTTCTCCTCGGCGAACTCGACGATCAGGATCGCGTTCTTCGCCGACACGCCGATCGTCGTGATCAGGCCGACCTGAAGATAGATGTCGTTGTTGAGCCCGGTGATGGTCGCGGCAAGCAACGCACCGAGAACGCCGAGCGGTACGACCAGCAGCACCGAGATCGGCACCGACCAACTTTCGTACAGCGCGGCAAGGCACAGGAACACGATCAGCAGCGACAATGCATAGAGCGCCGGCGCCTGCCCGCCCGACAGCCGCTCTTCATAGGACAGACCGGTCCATTCGAGCGCGGTGCCGGGAGGCAGCTTGGCATGGATGGCTTCCATCGCCTTCATCGCCGCGCCAGACGCCACGCCGGGCGCGGGCGCCCCCTGGATTTCGATCGCCGGCTGACCGTTATAGCGCGTCAGCTGCACCGGCGCCTGCGCCCAGTCCAACGTCGAGAAAGCGGTATAGGGCGCCATCTGGCCGTTGTTGGAACGCACGTAGAAGCTGCCGATATCTTCGGGCTTGAGCCGGAACGGCGCGTCGGCCTGGATATAGACGCGCTTCACGCGGCCGCGGTCGATGAAGTCGTTGATATAGGCGCCGCCCCATGCCGCGGAGATGGTCGAGTTCACCTCGCCGAGATCGAGCCCGAGCGCACGCGCCTTGTCCTGATCGATATCCACCTTGAGCTGCGGCGCGTCCTCCAACGAGTTCGGCCGCACGCCGACCAGCCTTTTATCCTGCGACGCCATGCCCAGCATCATGTTGCGGGCCTGGATCAGCCGGTCATGGCCGATCGCTCCGGTATCGACCAACTGCAGGTCGAAGCCGGTCGCGTTGCCGAGTTCGGATACCGCGGGCGGCACGATCGCGAAGATCATCCCGTCCTTATATTGCGAGAAGGTCCCCATCGCCCGGCCGGAAATGGCCGCAGCACTGTTCTGCCCGCCCTTGCGTTCCGACCAGGGCTTGAGCGGGATCCAGGCGATGCCGCTATTCTGACCGGCGCCGGCGAAGCTGAAGCCATTGACGGTGAAGACGCCTTGGACGTTTGCCTTCTCGTCCTGCAGGAAATGGTTTCGGACCAGGTCGAGACCCTTGGCGGTGCGGCTGGTGGTCGCGCCCGACGGTCCCTGAACGATGGCGATGACATAGCCCTGGTCTTCGTCGGGCAGGAAGCCGGTCGGCAAGCGCCAGAACAGCAGCCCCATGCCGATCACGACGAGCGCGTAGATCAGCATAGAGCGCTTCCAGCCGCGCGCGGTAGAGCGCACGCCTTTTTCGTACCGGACCTGGCCGCGTTCGAACTTGTCGTTGAACCAGCGGAAAAAGCGGGCCAGCAGGCCATCGCCTGTCGCCTTGCTCGGGTCGTGCGGCTTCAGGATGGTCGCGCATAAAGCGGGCGTCAGGATCAACGCGACCATCACCGACAAAGCCATTGCCGACACGATCGTCAGCGAGAACTGGCGATAGATCACGCCGGTCGACCCGCCGAAGAACGCCATCGGCAGGAACACTGCCGACAGGACCAGGCCGATCCCGACCAGCGCGCTGCTGATCTCATCCATCGACTTGCGCGCGGCGTCCTTGGGACTGAGCCCCTCGGTTGTAATCAGGCGCTCGACATTCTCGACCACGACGATCGCGTCGTCGACCAGCAGGCCGATCGCCAGCACCATACCGAACAAAGTCAGCGTGTTGATGCTGAACCCGGTCAGCGCCATCACCCCGAAGGTCCCCAGCAGCACGACCGGCACGGCGATCGTCGGGATCAGCGTGGCACGAAAGTTCTGGAGGAACAGGAACATCACCAGGAAGACGAGGACCACCGCCTCGACCAAAGTCTCGACGACATGCTCCACCGACAACCGTACGAACGGCGTGGTGTCATAGGGGTAGATGACCTTCACGTCGGACGGGAATTGCTTGGCGACCTCGTCGACCTTCGCCTTCACCGCTTCGACCGTGCTGAGCGCATTGGCGCCCGGCGCCAGCTTGATGCCGATACCGGTCGCCGGCTTGCCGTTATATTGCGCGTCGAACCCGTAATTCTCGGCGCCCAATTCGACCCGCGCGACATCGCCCAGCCGCACCACCGATCCGTCGGCGCTGCTCTTCAGCCGGATCTGCGCGAATTGCTCGGGCGTGTTCAGGCGCGACTGGACCGAAACGGTCGCGTTGAGCATCTGCTCCTTGGGCGCCGGCAACCCGCCGACCTGGCCGGCCGAGACCTGCGCGTTCTGGGCGCGGACCGCGGTCATCACATCGGTCATCGTCAGCGCGTAATTGTTGAGCTTGAGCGGATCGACCCAGATTCGCATCGCATATTGCGAGCCGAACAATTGCGTATCGCCGACGCCGTTCACCCGGCTGAGCGGATCCTGCACCTTGGTGGCGACGATATCGGCAAGGTCCTTGCCGTCATGTGCGCCATTTTCCGAATAGAGGCCGATGAACATCAGGAAGTTCTGGGTCGCCTTGGCGACCTGGATGCCCTGCTGCTGGACTTCCTGCGGCAGGAGCGGCGTCGCCGCCTGCAGCTTGTTCTGGACCTGGACCTGCGCGATGTCGGGATTGGTCCCCTGTTCGAAGGTCAGCGTGACGGTGACGGTACCGGCCGAGGAGGACGAGGACGAGAAATAGCGAAGGTGGTCCAACCCCTTCATCTGCTGCTCGATGATCTGGGTCGTCGTATTTTCCAGCGTCTGCGCGTCCGCGCCCGGATAGGTCGCGGTGATCGAGATCGCCGGCGGCGCGATGCTGGGAAATTGCGCGATCGGCAACGACCGGATCGCGATGATGCCGGCCAGCATCAGGACGATCGCGATCACCCAGGCGAAGATCGGCCGGTCGATGAAGAAACGGGACATGGAGGGTTACTTCGCCTGGGCCTGGCCCGGCTGCTGCGGCGCAGCGGGCTTGGCGTTGGGATTCCACGGCTGCGGTGTGACCGGCATGCCGGGACGCAGCATCATCGCGCCCTCGACGATCACCTTGTCGCCGGGCTTGAGCCCACTGGTGACGAGCCAGGCATCGCCGATCACCCGCTCGGTCTTGATCACGCGCGGCTCGACCTTGTTACCCTGACCGACGAGCAGAGCGGTCGCATTGCCACGCTCGTCGCGGCCTACTCCGCGCTGCGGCACCAGCATGCCCTGCAGCTGGGTTCCCTGAGCCAGTTGCGCGCGGACATACATGCCCGGCTGCAACAGCCCGTTGGGATTGGCGAATTGCGCGCGGATGGTCTGCGACCCGGTATTGGGATCGACCGTCACGTCGGCAAAGCGCAGCGTGCCTTCGGGCCCATAGATCGAGCCGTCCTCCAGCTTCAGCTTGACGCGCGCCTGCCCTTCGCTCGCCACCTGGCCCGACAGGATTTGCTGCCTGAGTTTGAGCAGGTCGGCGCTTGATTGCTGGATGTCGACATATATGGGATCGAGCCGCGAGATGGTGGTCAGCGCATCGGCCTGCGACGCGGTGACCAGCGCACCGGTGGTATAGATCGACCGGCCGATCCGCCCGCTGATCGGCGCGCGAATGGTGGTGCGGGCGAGATCGATCGTCGCGCTGCGCAGTGCCGCCTGCTGCGCGGCGACATCGGCGCGCGCCTGGGCGGCACTGGTCAGCGCGTTCTCGTAATCCTGGCGCGAAATCGCGTTGATCTTGACGAGTTCGCCGTAACGACGCGAGAGCGCGGCGCTCGAGGCGATCGCCGCTTGCGCCTTGGCCAGCGCCGCGCGGGCATTGGCGACCTGGGCCTGATAGGGCGCCGGGTCGATCCGGTAGAGCGCCTGGCCCTTGCTGACCATGTCGCCTTCCTGGAACAACCGGGCGAGGATGATGCCATTGACCTGCGGCCGCACGTCCGACGTTTCGTAGGCCGTGGTACGGCCAGGAAGCTCGGTGGTCAGCGTCACCGGCTGCTCCTTCACGATCACATATCCGACCGGCGGCGCGCCCTGTCCCGGGGGCTGCTGCGCACCCTGTCCGCAAGCGGCAAGCGACACGAGCGCGATCGCGGGGAGCGCGTTGCGGATTAGTGACATACCGACCCCATTGATATATGCTGTGTGAGTGAACGTTCACTCACAAAAAATGCTGCTACTGCGAACAACTGATGTAAGTCAAGCCGAGGATTGAAGAATGTCGACGATGTTGGACTGCTGGGGCCTGTTGCCCACCGCCACCGCCGGACGGGCGGCGGAGCGCCGGCAACTCATTCTCGACACCTCGCGCCGCTTGTTCATCCAGAACGGATTCCACGGGACCGGCGTGGCGCAGATCGCGGTCGCATCGGGAATCAAGGTCGGCCAGATCTATCGCGATTTCTCCTCGAAGGAGGATATCATCGCCGCGATCGCGTTTCGCGACCTCTCCCAATTCCTCGACGAAGCCACGCTGCAACGCGCGATCGACGCCGGCGACATGGCGGCGATCCGCGAATGGATCCTGGCCTTCGTTTCCTGCGACGAGGACATCGAAGGCTATCGGTTGATGCCGGAGATCATGGCAGAATCGTCGCGCAATCCACGCGTCGCGCGGCTGCAGGAGGACATCAGCGCGAGCGTGAAGAGCGCGCTGACGGCCGCGCTGGCGGCATGGGCACCCGGGGAGGACCGCGAAACGGCCCGGTCCGAACTCGCCGACCTGATCCTGACACTGGGCGGCGGCCTTTGCCAGACGATCGTCATGGAAGCGCAGCGGGGCCGCGATTATCTTCCCCTGTGCGAGCGGTTGCAGGGGATCGTCAGTCGCGAACTCGAACTGGTCCGCGATACGGAGGGTAGCTCCCGCCTGTCGGCCTAACGACGGCCTGCCCATTGCCGATCAGTCAGACCAAGCAATATTACGACTGGCGTCAACGCATCGAATAAAAAATTCCGACGACAGTGTCGATTTTCGCCTGCTTCGCTCGTCGTTCGAATGCCGCTCCCCCAGGGGCGGCATCGACGAGGAGGCAGGACGATGCGTGTAATGAGATTCCCGAACGCCGCCGGCGACAATGGACGCGGCTGGTTAAAGGCGACCGCGAAGAAGATGGCGAGATCGCTGGGCAGGCTCGCGGCCATGCTGACGATCACCGCGCCCGCGTTGTTCGCCGTGTCGGCGGGCACCGCAGCGGATCAGAAAACATCCTATCCCCGCATGGCGCCTGTCGACGCCTACCTCATGGACCGTAATCAGGAGATTGCCCTGGCAAGGAGCGCGGCGCCCGAATCGATTTCCAAGGACGCGACCATCCTGGTCCTGACGCGCTCCGGCTATGAAACCGCAGTCACCGGCTCCAACGGCTTCGTCTGCATGGTATCCCGCAGTTTCAGCGGCGCGCCGGATTGGCCCGAACGTTGGAACCCAAAAATCCGCGCCGCGGAATGCCAGAATCCGCAGGCAGCCCGTTCGATCGCGCCGCTCGCCAAACTCCGTACTGCCATGACGCTCGCCGGCCGGACCGATGCTGAAATCATGGAGCGCATCAAAACCGCACTGCGCACCAAGGAGATCCCGCCGCTGGCGCCGGGCGCGATGTCGTACATGATGTCGAAATCCTCTTACCTGTCCGATGACGGTGACCACGATATGGCGCACGTCATGTTCTTCATCCCCTTCAAGGACGGCGACACTTGGGGCGCCAACGCGCCCGGTTCGCCCGTCTTCGGCGGCAATTACCGGTTCGCGACACCGGACCACGCAGCCGAAACCGCTGCCCTCCCGCCCTTGTCGGTTCTACTGCTGGGAGCCTGCACATGGTCCGACGGCACACCCGCGCCAACGCACCAGATTTAGGCGCGCCTCGGCCGCACGCCGCTCCGGTTGCGGCCCCCTGCCCGCCCCGCTAAGCCCCGCGCATGTCGCATGGCGCCCCACTCACACTCTACAACAGCCTGTCGCGCTCGCTCGAGCGTTTCGAGCCGATCGATCCCGCCAATATCCGCGTCTATTCGTGCGGCCCCACGGTCTATAATTACGCCCATATCGGCAATCTGCGCGCTTATGTGTTCACCGATACGCTGAGCCGCGTGCTGACGTGGAAAGGCTATCCGCTCACCCATGTCATCAACATCACCGATGTCGGCCATCTGACCAGCGACGCCGATGCCGGCGACGACAAGATGGAAGCGGCGGCGCGCAAGAACGCGACCAGCATCTGGGACATCGCGGCGCATTATACCGCGGCGTTCAAACAGAACCTAAAGGACCTCAACGTCCGCGAGCCGTCACGCTGGTCGGTCGCCACCGACCACATCCAGGAGATGATCGCCTTCGGCGAGAAGATCGCGGCGAAACATTGCTATCAACTCGATAGCGGGCTCTATTTCGACGTCTCCACGGTGCCCGATTACGGCCGGCTGGCGGGCGTGCAGGAGGATGTCCGCGAAGGCCGGATCGACACTGTCGAGGGCAAGCGTCATCCGCAGGACTTCGCGATCTGGCGCACGTCGGCGCCGGGCGAGAACCGCCAGATGGAATGGGATTCGCCCTGGGGCCGTGGCGCGCCGGGCTGGCATCTCGAATGCTCGGTGATGAGCGAGAAATATCTCGGCTCGCCGTTCGACATCCATACCGGCGGGATCGACCATCGCGAGATCCACCACCCGAACGAGATCGCGCAGAACCAGGCCTATTGCGATTGTCCCGAGCAACCGGACTTCACCGGCGCGCGCTGGTGGATGCACAACAATTTCCTCGTCGAACGCGCGGGCAAGATGTCCAAGTCGTCGGGCGATTTCCGGACGCTGCAGAAGCTGATCGACGCCGGCGTTCATCCGCTCGCCTATCGCCTGATGTGCCTGTCGGCGCACTACCGGTCGGAGCTCGAGTTCAGCGAGGAGAATCTCGCCGCAGCACTCACCCGGCTGAAGCGCCTGGCGATCACCGTCGCTCAACTCCGCGACCGTCCCCCCGCACCCTCGGCCAAGTCGACGCTGGGCTATCGCGAACGGCTCGACGAAGCGGTGTCGGACGATCTCAACACGCCCAAGGCACTGGTCGTCCTCGACGAGTTGCTCGGCGACAAGTCCATAGCGCCGGCCGATCGCCTCGCCGCACTCGCCGATTTCGATGCGGTATTGGGACTCGATCTCGCTGGCCTCAGGCGCGAGGACCTGCGCGTGCGCCCAGCGGCCGCGACCATCACCGAGGCCGAGATCGCCGCACGGCTCGGCGAACGTCGCGACGCCCGCGCTGCCAAGGACTTTGCCCGCTCCGATGCGATCCGCGACAAGCTCGCCGCTTCGGGGGTAGAGGTCATGGACGGCGACCCGCTCGGCTGGGATTGGCGACCAACGCTCGCTTGAAAGCCCGCGCCAGGCGGCTAATCTCCGCGCCGGACAATCAGAATCGGGGACGGGCGATGCGGGGACGCGTGCTGGGTTGGGATAATTCGGCGAGCCAAGGGCAGATTTCGGGCGAGGATGGGCAGCGTTACACCTTCACACGGCCCGACTGGCGCGAAAGCTATTGGCCGGCGCGCGGCCAAGTCGTCGATTTCGAAGCGACCACCGACCGAGCCGGCAACATCTATGTCCTGCACGGTTCGGGCGTTGCCGGAGTGGCGCCGAAGGACAAGGTCGCGGCGGCCTTGCTCGCCTTTTTCCTCGGCTGTTTCGGCGCGCATAAATTCTACCTCAACAAGACCGGCGCGGCGGTGACGATGCTGTTGTGCGGGACGATCGGTTGGCTGCTCGTGTTGCCCGGCCTGATCACCGCGACCATCGCGTTCATCGAATTCATCATTTACCTCGTGATCGACGATGCCGAGTTCCAGCGGCGCTACGTCCAGGGCAATCAATCGTGGTTCTGAACGCATGAAGGCCGTTCTGCCCGCCTTGGCGCGACCGCTGCTTGAGCCGCAATTGCCGGCCGGCCTCGACGTTGCATGGTTCGCGTCGCCGGCCGAGGCCAATGCGATGATCGCCGATGCCGACATCGCCTGGGTCGACATGCAGCCGACCAGCCTGACCGCGGAAGCGATCCGCCATGGCGAGCGGCTGAAATGGGTGTCGACCATCTATGCCGGGCTCGATGCCTTCCCGCTCGACCGGATGCGCGAGCATGGGACGATGCTGACCAACGGCGTCGGCATCAACGCGCTCGCGGTCGCCGAATATGCGGTGATGGGCGTGCTGGTCGCGGCCAAGCGCTTCGACGAAGTGGTTCGTGCGCAGGACCGTCACGAATGGCCGAAGGACGCGCCGGGCAAGGTCGAGTTGTTCGAGACCAAAGCGCTGATCGTCGGCATGGGCGCGATCGGCACATTGATCGCAGCGCGCCTGGAAGCGTTCGGTGTCGAGGTGACGGGCGTCACACGGTCGGGCCGGGACGGCACGCTGACGCCCGACCAGTGGCAGGAACGGCTAGGTCATTTCGATTGGGTGATCCTCGCCGCGCCCTCGACCGACGAGACCAAGGCGATGGTCGGCCCGGCCGAACTCGCGCGGATGAAGCCGTCGGCCTGGCTGATCAATATCGCGCGCGGCGACATGATCGACGAGGAAGCGCTGCTTGCCGCGCTCCACGGGCGCAATATCGCCGGCGCGTTCCTCGATCCCACGCATCCCGAACCGCTGCCGGCCGATCATCCCTTATGGTCGGCGCCCAATTGTATCATCACGATGCACCTCTCGGGCCGCAGCCAGACCAAGATGTTCCCCCGCGCCGCGGCACTGTTCCTCCGCAACCTGGACGCGTTTCTGAATGATCGGCCGATGGAAAATGTGGTCGACCTGGTGCTGGGCTATTGAGGGTTCAACGTCCCGCTTCGCTGATGAACAGGTCGTAGTCGCGGATGTAGTCGTCGGCGTCATAGGTGTGCGACGCCGCGACCAGCAACACGCCGTCCGGGCTGAAATCGTATTGCGTCCCCCATGTCATCGGCGCGAGGTACAAACCGATTGTCGGATCATCGAGCCGAATCTCGGCGCGGGTCGCACCGTCGTCGATCGACACCGACAGTGCACCGTGCGCCGCGATCATAAACTGTTCGCAGGCGCGATGCGCGTGTTCGCCGCGGATGCTGCTTCCCGGCACGTCGTTGACCAGGAATAGCCGCTGCGGGGTGAACGGGACGCCCTTGCCCGCCTCAAGCGGCACCAAGCTCCCACGCGAATCGACGAAGTGCGGCAAACGCTCGACGAAGCAGCCCTTTACCGGAAGATCGAGCCTCGAGCCCATGGCCTGGCCCAGCACCCCGCCCCGAACCATCCTGTCGGAAGCAGGCCGTACCTCGCCCCGCTTTATCACCCTCGCCGGATTACCGACTACCGTCGCATGGGCGGGAACGTCCCTTGTCACCACCGCGCCCGCCCCGACCATCGCCCCGCGGCCGATGCGGATACCGGGCAGGATCGTCGCATTGGCACCGATCGATGCGCCGTCGCCGATCACTGTTTCGGCGAAAGTCTCGGGATATTGTTTCGATCTCGGGTGAAGGTCGTTGGTGAAGGTCGCGTTTGGGCCGATGAATACGTTGTCGCCGATGCGTAGTCCGTCCCACAATTGAACGCCGCATTTGATTGTCACGGCATCGCCGACGACGACGTCATTCTCGATGAAAACGTGATCGCAGACATTACAGTCGCGACCGATCCGGGCGCCTGGTAATACATGTGCGAACGCCCAGACGCGCGTGCCGCTGCCCACGTGCGTGCTTTCGCACAACCCTGCCGGATGAACGAAAGGAGGTGCGTCGCTGGTCATAGATCTGTCCCGCCACCATCGACGATCCGCGCGACGATGCGCAGCGGACGCCGCTTGGTGTTCTCGAAAGTCCGCCACAGATAGGATCCGATGATCCCCTGCACCGCCAGCACCGCGGACCCGAAGAATGTGATGAGCAGGGCCAGCGTCGTATAGCCCGGCTCGGTGATTTCTCCCGTCAATCGCGCGATCGCCACGCCGATGCCGAACACCAGACTGACCAGCACGCCGATGACGCCGACCCACAGCACCAGGATGATCGGGAGGTCGGTGAACGAGAAGATACTGTCCATCATGTAGCGCAATCGGCGGCCTACTCCCCACGCGCTTGTGCCGATCTCACGCGGGCGGCGCTCGTAGGTGACGAACGACCGACGGAAACCGATCCAGAACAGTTGCGCGATCAACGAACTGTTGGGCTCCTCGATCGCAAGCAGTTCCTCGCGCGCGGCACGATTGCAGGCGAAGATATCCACCCCACCGCGCGGCACGCCCGATATCACCAGCTTGCGATACAGCCACCAGAAGGTGCGCGACAAGGCATCCCGCACCGGTGCATCGTTTCGCTTCACGCGCTGACCGAATACGATATCGCATTCGTCGGCTTCCAGCGCCTCGAAGAACCGAACGATCAACTCGGGCGGCTCCTGCAGATCGGCCGCCATTACGGCGAACAGCCGACCAGACGCATGTTCGAGCCCGGTGCGAATAGCAGTGAATGCTCCGAAATTACGACTGTGAAAGATGACGCGCGCGGGAAACGGCATACTCGCTTGCGCGCGGACGAGAAGTTCACCCGACGCGTCGGGAGAGCCATCGACGACGAAGACGACTTCCAGATCGCGGTCGAGCGCGCGGTGCATTTCGGTGAGGGCCGCCAACAACGAGGGGATATTGTCCTCGTTAAGATAGACCGGAATGACCAACGAGCGCGATGGAGCCGCCATGGGCGTTCTCCGTTCGTCGATAGGCTGCGTACTCATGCCGAATAGGATCCTAATGCGTCGCACACGTGTGCGATCTCGTCGTCGGACATTTCCGGGAAACACGGCACGCTGAGAATGCGTTTCACCGACCTGCGGCTGACGTCGATCCCTGCTGGCCCGATGCGCTGTACCGCGCCCGCCCACCCCGTCTGATCGCAATCGAGGATCGGAAAGTGGATAGCAGTCGCCACGCCCCGTGCGTTCAGATGTTTGGCCAATCGATCGCGGTCGTTGGTAAGGACCACGGCAAGATGGCCGACATTGCCGTGCGGGCTCGACACCCATTCGATGCCGTCTGTGCCCGCCGCGCGATAGGCGTCGATGATCGACAGCCGCCGTTCATTGTCTGCTTCAAGATGCGACAACATTGCCGCTAGGAACGCCGCCTGTAACTCGTCAAGCCGCGAGTTGCGGCCACCGTTTGTTACGACGTCATATTTACCATCCCATCCGTACATCCGCAGGCGGGCGACTTGTGCGGCAAGCGCGGCGTCATTGGTCAAGATCGCGCCGCCGTCGCCCAGCCCGCCAAGATTCTTGGTCGGGTAAAAGCTGAACGTCGCCAGATCGCCAAAGGCCCCAGCTCCGGCCCCACAGCCGCGCAGCCCGTGTGCCTGCGCGCAATCTTCGATGATCGGTACGCCGCTGAATCCCGCGCTGCGCAATGCCGCGCGCAAAGCCGGAACGTCGACCAGTCCGCCGTAAAGATGGGTAACGACGACGGCTCCGGTCGCGGGCCCGACCGCCGCGACCGTTTGATCGATCGCTACCAATTGCGAGGCCTCGACAACATCAACATAGACCGGCGTCAATCCGATCAGCCGGCACGCCGTCGTCGTGTAGCCGCCGGCATTGGCGACCGTCACCACTTCGCGTCGCGCCGGATCGGTGACCACGCAACGCAACGCGATCTCCAGCGCGTCGCTGCCATTGCCAACGCCAATGCAATACGCGACGCTGGTCGCCGCGGCGAATTCTCGGCAGAAAGCGGCGTTGTGGGGTCCGCTGATCCAATTGCCCGAGGCCAGCACATCGCGCGAAATGCGCAACAGGTCGGCCTCGTGACGGAGATAGCGCCGGCGCAGATTGTTCATCGGAATCGATGTCATTGAACGGTGCCCAGCAAGCCGATCACCTCGACCGCCAACCGCGCTTGCCGCACGGAATAGGGTGTGGTGTCGATGCGAACGCCGTTCATCGAAACACCAGAAAGCGCATCAGGACGAAGGTGAGGCTAACGGTTACGGGCAGACATGCGAGCTGCGCTAACAACGGGCCGAGGCCCGCCCCTTCCACCAGCCTCAGCAACATCAGGTTCACAACATAGGTCAGCGCATAAACCGCCACGAACCGCGGCAACCGGGTCGGATCGCGGCTGTCGAATACCAGGCGCCCGAGAGTGAAGAAATTGAACATCACGCCGATCACCATCGCTATCGCCAGCGCAATTCCGCTCGGCAGTCCCGCGAGGATGCCGGCGGCGAAGACTACATATCCGAATGCCGTGTTGAGGACGCCCACCGCGAGGAAGCGGCTCGCCTGCCAGATATCTGCCCTACCGATTGGCAGACGGAACTCACCCCCATCGCGTCTATCTTGTGACATGCTAAATAGGCTCTGCGAAAATTGCGGGCGTGGAGGGGACACGCCAAACTGCCGCGCTAACGCTTCATATCCTCACAGCCAACATTGGAGTCTAACAGCGCGTATCGACCGCTCCAAAATGGCATGTGAATTCGTCCTCCGCCTCATCGGCCAGCCGGCGCCGTTGATCCCCGCAACGCGGGGTAAAGCTAATCCATGTCCCGCGCAACGTCGACAGAGCGGTGCAGCACTCTGGTGTAGCAGGGTCGTCCGCCATCGGCGGATCAACTTGTAACTCCTCACCCACGCAGATATCGCCGGTCATATGAAGGGAATCATTCTCGCGGGGGGATCTGGTTCGCGGCTATTCCCAGCAACGCTCGCGGTGTCGAAACAGATGCTGCCGGTGTTCGACAAGCCGATGATCTATCATCCGATCTCGACGCTGATGATCGGCGGGATCCGCGACATCCTCATCATCTCGACAGCCCGGGATCTGCCTTTGTTCCGGCATTTGCTCGGTGACGGGTCGGCGTTCGGCATCAATCTGGGCTATGCCGAACAACCGCAGCCCAAGGGGTTGGCAGAGGCATTTG
Organism: Sphingomonas pruni NBRC 15498; assembly: GCF_001598455.1. Lineage (GTDB taxonomy): Bacteria > Pseudomonadota > Alphaproteobacteria > Sphingomonadales > Sphingomonadaceae > Sphingomonas > Sphingomonas pruni. The sequence continues at coordinate 45,481 of NZ_BCYZ01000006.1, read as the reverse complement.
TCATCGGTGCCGATTTCGTAGCCGGCGGCCCGGCGGCGTTGATCCTAGGTGACAACATCTTCCATGGCTCGGGACTCGGCGCGCTATGCAAATCCGCGAGCGAACGCGAACGCGGCGCAACCGTGTTCGCCTATCAGGTAGAGGATCCGGAGCGTTACGGCGTGGTGACCTTCAATGCCGCAACCAAACGCGCGATCGGCATTGAGGAGAAGCCGGCCAGGCCGCAATCGCGCTGGGCGGTAACCGGGCTTTATTATTACGACAGCGACATCACCGAGATCGCGCGGTCGATCCGCCCCTCCGCGCGTGGCGAACTCGAGATCACCGACGTCAACACGGTCTATCTCGAACGTGGCGACTTGTCGGTCGTACAACTCGGTCGCGGCTATGCCTGGCTCGATACGGGGACGCACGACAGCCTGCATGACGCCGGGTCGTTCGTGCGGACGATCGAACATCGCCAGGGGATCAAGATCGCCTGTCCTGAAGAGATCGCGTTCGACATGGGCTGGATCGATGCCGACGCAATGCTGAAGCGCGCCGACCTGCTCGGTAAGACTGATTACGCGACCTATCTTCGCCGCCGCGCGAGCACCGATTGGTGAGAACTATCCTCGTCACCGGCGGCGCCGGATTTATCGGGTCGGCTGTGGTGCGGCTGCTGGTCAGCACCGGCACGCGCGTCGTTAACCTCGACAAGCTGACCTATGCCGGCAACCTCGCCTCGCTGTCGTCGGTCGCCGATGCCCCGAATTATCGGTTCGTCCATGGCGATATCGCCGATCGCGACCTGGTCGGCGCCTTGCTTCGCGAGGAGAATGTCGATGGCGTGATGCATCTCGCCGCCGAGAGCCATGTCGACCGCTCGATCGACGGCCCGGAAATCTTCGTCGTCACCAACGTACTCGGGACCGTTCGGCTGCTGGCATCGGTGACGGAATATTGGCAGGGCCTGGCCGCCGATCGACGGGAAACGTTCCGATTCCACCACATCTCGACCGACGAGGTGTTCGGCGACCTTCCCTTCGACAGCGGCGTGTTCACCGAGACTACGCCTTATGCGCCATCCTCGCCCTATTCGGCGTCGAAGGCCGCGTCGGATCATTTCGTCCGTGCCTGGCACGACACCTATGGACTGCCGGTCGTACTGTCGAACTGCTCGAACAATTACGGGCCGTTCCACTTTCCCGAAAAGCTGATCCCGCTCATCATCCTCAACGCGATCGACCGCAAGCCGCTGCCGGTTTACGGCCGGGGCGAGAATGTCCGCGACTGGCTGCACGTCGAGGATCATGCCCGCGCGCTCGAACTGGTGCTGACCAAGGGGCGCATCGGCGAAAGCTACAATATCGGCGGGCGTGAGGAGCGCACCAACCTGCAAGTTGTCGAGGCGATCTGCGACCTGGTCGACGCGCGGCTGAGCATCGACGGACAGCCGCCGCGACGATCGCTGATCACTTTCGTAACCGACCGTCCGGGGCACGACCGCCGCTATGCGATCGACCCGGACAAGGCCGAACGCGATCTGGGCTGGCGCTCTCAACACGATTTCAGCAGCGGGCTGGCACAGACGATCGATTGGTATCTCGGCAATCGCTGGTGGTGGGAGCCGATCCGCAGCGGCCGTTACGCCGGCGAGCGACTAGGGCGCGGCTGACCAGCATCCCCGGCTCAGACCGAAACGGTTTGTCTTGCCACGTCTTCGAATGCGTCGAGGATGGTCGGGATAAGCGCGTCGGGCAGATTATGGCCCATGCCGGGCACCTCGGTGATCCGCGCGCCGGGGATGGTCGCCGCGGTATCGCGTCCGCACTCGACAGGACCAGCGGGTCGTCGGCGCCGTGGATCACCATGGTCGGCGCCTTGATGGTGGCGATCGCCGCGCGACGATCGCCGTTCGCCACCACCGCGGCGAGCTGCCGACCCGGCCCGGCCGGATAATTCATGCGCTCGAAATCGCGTTCGACGCGGGCGCGGATCGTGGCTTCATCGCTCGGATAGGCAGGACTGCCGATAACCAGGTCGGTCCGGACGCCATGCGCGATCACAGCTTCGCGCTCGCCGCTGGTCGGACGCGACATCAGCACCGCCATCGCCTCGGGCTTAGACGGCGGCAGATTGGGATTTCCGGTCGACGACATGATCGACGTCAGCGACAGCACGCGGTCGGGATATTCCGCCGCGACCAATTGCGCGATCATCCCGCCCATCGATGCTCCCATGACGTGCGCGCGCCCGATGTCGAGCGCGTCGAGCAGACCGACCGCGTCCGCCGCCATATCGTTGAGCGTGTAGGGCACGTCCGGATTCTGCCCGGTCATCATCGCGCCGATCAGCGCGGGCAGCTCGGGCACCGGCGCGTTGTCGAACTTGGTCGACAGGCCGATATCGCGATTGTCGTAGCGGATCACGAAATAGCCCCGAGCGGCGAGGTGCTCGACGAACTCCAGCGGCCAGCGCGTCAGCTGCGCGGCCAGGCCCATGATCAGCAGCACCGGCGGGTCGCTCGGCTCGCCGAACGTCTCATACTCGATCTCGATGCCGTTCGCCTGGGCCTTCATCCGGTTTTCCTCTCTGCGTTCGACGTCATCATATGCGCATCGATCACCGCGTCGATCGTCTTGTCGTCGACGTGCAATTGCCCATCGATGATCAACATCGCGAGACCATGTGCCACCGACCAGGATTGCAGCGCGAAGACACGCGGCTCCATCCCGGGCGGCGCGAGCTTCGCAGCGTTCTCCATCAAGAAGCGCATCGCATTGTCGGGAGAGTCGGCGAGCTCGACCACTTTGCCGGTCGGCGGATTGGCGAAAATCAGGCGGAACAAGGCGGTGTGGAGCAGCGCGAAGCGGACATAAGCTGCGCCGGTCGCGTTGAATCCGGCAACCCCGCCGCCCGCGGCGTCATAGGCGGTGTGCTGCACCTGGCTCAACATATCGAGCCCTTGGGCGGCAAGCGCGGCCATCAGCGCCGCCTTGTCGGGAAAGTGGCGGTAGACCGCGGTCGCGCTGACCCCCACGCCCCGCGCCACTTCGCGCAGCGACAAATCCTCGGCATCGCGATCGGCGAGCAGGCGCAATCCCTCAGCGATCAGCGCCGCGCGCAGATCGCCATGATGATAGGAGGTTTTGGCCTTCACCCCCCGCTCCGTCACGTCACGTTCCAAAACATGTTGACACTGTTACCATAGCTTTTATGTTGACGCCATAAACATCGAGTCGGAGACCAGTCATGGCGAGCGTGATCGAAAATGCAATCCGCGGCACCGTCACCAAAGGCATCGGCGTAGTCGCCGAATTCAACCGCAAGCGCATGCCCGATCAGGATCATCCGTTCCTGACCGGCATCCATCGGCCGATGGACAGCGAGATCACGCTAGAGGACCTCACCGTCACCGGAACGATCCCGCCGGAACTCGATGGCCGCTATCTGCGCATCGGGCCCAACCCGGCAAAGCCCGAGGCAAAGGGCTATCACTGGTTCACCGGCGACGGGATGGTCCATGGCATCGCGCTCCGCGACGGCAAGGCGCTGTGGTATCGCAACCGCTGGATCCGATCGAAAACGGTCGAGGCGGACACAGGGATGAAGCACGCCCCCGGGCCGCGTCATGGCGGGTTCGACACGGTCAACACCAATGTGCTCGGCATCGCCGGCCGTACCTGGGCGCTGGTCGAGGCGGGAAGCTATCCGGTCGAACTCTCGGACACGCTGGACGAACAGACCTATAATCCGTTCGACGACACGCTGGCCGGCAGCTTCACCGCGCACCCCCATCTCGACCCGAAGACCGGTGAGCACCATGCCATCTGCTATGAGGCGATGGATCCCGACGCGGTACGGCACGTGGTGCTATCGCCCGAGGGCAAGGTGACCCGCGAACTGAGCATCAAGGTCGAGCACGGCCCGTCGATCCACGATTGCGCGATCACCGATCTTTATGCGCTGATCCTCGACCTGCCGGTCACCTTTTCGATGAAGTCGCTGATCGGCGGACACAGTTTCCCGTATCGCTGGAACCCCGAGCATCAGGCGCGGGTCGGCTTACTGCCGCGCGCCGGCCAGCCGGAAGACATCGTCTGGGTCGATTGCCCGCAGGTCTACATTTTCCACGTCGCCAACGCCTATGACGCGCCGGACGGCAAGGTCGTGATGGACGCCTGCGTCTATGAAACGATGTTCGCCGAGGCGACGGGCGGACCGTCGGGCAAGTCGCTGGGGCTGGAGCGCTGGACGATCGATCCGGTGGCGAAAACGGTCGATCGCCGCACGATCGACGCCGCGCCGCAGGAATTTCCCCGTCCCGACGAGCGCTTTTTCGGCCAGCTCTATCGCTATGCCTATACGATGGCGCTGCCGGAAGGCGACTTCGCGATCAGCGCCACCAGGCTCTACAAGCACGATCTCGAAGCCGGCACCCGCGAGGTCCACGAGTTCGGCGAGGGCCGTTATCCCGGCGAGTTCGTGTTCGTGCCGCGCAGTGACGAGGCCCCGGAAGGCGACGGCTGGATGGTCGGGCTGGTCATCGACCTGCCGCATGAAACCACCGATCTGGTGATCCTGGACGCGACGCGGTTCGCTGAGCCGCCCGTCGCCAGCATTCGCATCCCGCACCGCGTGCCGCCGGGCTTCCATGGCAATTGGGTGGCGAACGGCTAAGGTAACGGGACGTAGAGCCTACCAGCGCAAGCCCAGGGTTAGCGCCGCCGCGCCGACCGTTCTCGCAGCGCGAGTCCATTGGTTGAGATAGCCGATCTCGACGCCGACCCGTTTGGTCAGCGGCACGCCGAACCCCATGAAGTTGCGCGCGCGGTCGTAGCCGCCGCGCTGGCCGGCGCCCCCGCCCAGATTGACGAAGCTTTCGTGGCTGGCGAGCAGGTGCAGTTCGCCGGTGACGGGCAAGGTCAACCGGACGAACGGTCTGATCCGCACGCCCGTCCCGCTCGATCCGTCGCGCCAGCGTTCCTCTACCCGCAGCCGTGCGCCGATGGCGAGCGGACCGATCGCAGCGAGGTGATCGACACTGAAGTCTTGACGCGCACGCTGTTCGATCGCCGCGCCACCGCCACGATAGACGATATCGCGGACATATCCCGCGGCCAGCGTCGCATGCTCGAAGCGAAAGCCGAGCATCGCGCTATTCTCGCTCTCGTAGAGACCGCCTTCGTCGTCGCGGCCGAACCGTTCGATCGTCTCGACGCCAAGTTCCACCCGGCCAGCGACTGGACCGCGGGCGTTGGCGCCGAGCCAAATTTGGCCGTCATCGGCCTGGGCGGCCGAAGGCAGCAGCATGAGCACTAAGGCGCCGATCGCCAGATGACATTTCCATGACATTTTTGTGTCATGGCAGAAGTGATCGCCACATGCATCCCTGCGCGTTGGGCGGTCGCAATCAGGCCGCCGTAGCGATCCTCAAGCCTTGGGCGGAGAAGGACCGGAAAGTGATCGACCACCGCGTCTCATCCATCGGCGCGATGCTGTGTTCCCAATCGTGCCGGACTTCTCCCGCTAAATGATAGAGGCAGCGCGGCTCGAGCAGCACATTGACGCGGCGCCAGCGCTCGCCCGCTTTGCGGCGGAACCGCATTGTCGCAGGAGCACCCAGCGAGATGCCGACGACCTGATCGTAGATGGGCCGGTCGCGATGCCAGCCGATCCCCGCGCCGGCGTCGTAGCGCAGCAGCAGCGCCTGGACGAGCACGTCGGATGCCAGCCCGGCGGCATCCGCGGCACGGTCGCGGATCGGCAGCAGCCAGTCGGGCATCGGCGCACCGCGGCCGAGTTCGCCCGACTGGAAATCATATTGCCAGCCGAAACTGTGGGTTAGGCGCTTGCCGGTCCATTGCTGGAAACGAAACGGTGCCATATCGACGGAGTCGATCGCGGCAATCAGCGCGCGCTCCTCGGATCGTGTGAGGACGTCGGATTGGGCGCCCAAGCCGGGCACGGCGGGTGTATCGAATAGGTCGGCGGTCACTCTTTCGATATGTGAACAATCGGGGAACGTGCAAGAGATGCCGCGATCGACGCACGCTGCAAGGCTTCAGGAAATCGGGCGACTGGGTGCGGGGACGTAGGGCACATCCTTGAGGTAATCGAGCATTTCCCGGATGCGGTCGATGTCTGGACCTTTTTCCGGGTGCTGGGCTTGGAACAGCGAGCCGAGGACTTCTTTAAGCCATGCCATAACGCCTTCTCCATTCGGTACCATCCGGACCTAATCGCGTCGACATGGTTAATGGACGATAACCAGTGGCTCCCCATCTTCCCCATATTGGAAGAGCGGCACAAAGCCGCGCGATCAGCGTGATCGACTTTTCCTTTGTTGCGGCATCGGGCGTTTCGGCGCATGGGACTTGCCCGTTTTACCCGAAAAGAAGTGACGATCATGGCCGCCAAATGGGCCCCCGACAGCTGGACCAATTACGAAGCACGCCAGTTGCCCAAATACCCCGACGCCGCCGCGCTGGCCGCCGCGACCAAGCAATTGGCCAGCTATCCGCCGCTGGTCTTTGCCGGAGAGGCGCGCAATCTGACCACCGACCTTGCCCGCGTGGTCGAGGGCAAGGCGTTCCTGCTTCAGGGTGGCGATTGCGCCGAGAGCTTCGCCGAATTCCATCCCAACAACATCCGCGACACGTTCCGCGTGATCCTGCAGATGGCGGTGGTGCTGACCTTCGCGTCGAAGCTGCCGGTGGTGAAGCTCGGCCGCATGGCGGGGCAGTTTGCCAAGCCGCGATCGGCCGATACCGAGACGATCGATGGCGTCGAGCTGCCAAGCTATCGCGGCGACAACGTCAACGACATCGCCTTCACGCCCGAAAGCCGCATTCCCGATCCGCAGCGCATGATCCAGGGTTATTCGCAGTCGGCGGCGACGCTGAACCTGCTGCGGGCCTTCGCGCAGGGCGGCTATGCGAACCTGCATCAGGTCCATCGCTGGACGCACGATTTCCTCGGCTCGAGCCCTTGGGCCAAGAAATATGCCGAGACCGCCGACCGGATCGGTGAGGCGCTCGAGTTCATGGAGGCGTGCGGGATCAATCCCGATACCGTGCCACAGCTCGGCCAGACCCAATTCTACACCAGCCACGAAGCGCTGCTGCTGCAATACGAGCAGGCGATGACGCGGCAGGACAGCCTGACCGGCGACTGGTACGACACCAGCGCGCATTTCCTGTGGATCGGCGATCGCACGCGGTTCGACGGATCGGCGCATGTCGAGTTCCTGCGCGGCATCGGCAACCCGATCGGCGTCAAATGCGGGCCGAGCCTGGAGCCCGACGTGCTGCTGCGGCTGCTCGACACGCTTAACCCTGGCCGCGTGCCCGGCCGCATGACGCTGATCACGCGCTACGGCCATGACAAGATCGAAGCTGGGCTGCCTAAATTGGTCCGCGCGGTGAAGCGCGAGGGCCATCCGGTGATCTGGAGCTGCGACCCGATGCACGGCAACGTCATCAAGGCCGCCAATGGCTACAAGACGCGCCCGTTCGACCGCATCCTGGCTGAAGTCCGCGGCTTCTTCGCCGTGCACCGCGCGGAGGGCACCTTCGCCGGCGGCATCCATGCCGAGATGACCGGGCAGAACGTCACCGAATGCACCGGCGGCGCGGTCGACGTGACCGAGCAAAGCCTGGCCGATCGCTATCACACGCATTGCGATCCGCGGCTTAACGCCGGGCAGAGCCTGGAACTGGCGTTCCTGCTGGCCGAGATGCTGAACGACGAGCTGAGGCAGCGGCGGGCGGAGGCGGCCTGAGGAGCGTCACTCGCCTGTGCGATAGGCCGCCCAGAACAAACACCGGGCGATAGATCCCGATCCATCTACGATGGATCGACCGTCAATTGCGCGCAATGAGAGTGTCGTAATGTATCAATAAGGCAGGTGAATTGGCCCGCACCTTCTGCCGCTTCGAGCTCAGATGCCACGAGGATTGCAGCGTAGTTTCGCGAAGCGCCGAGTGTCGTGTTGGCGGGAGGAATGTGCTTGGCCACTCGTCCGAAATCTGTTCAGCGTCGCGTGAGTGCGCGCAAGCTCTGGTATGAAATCAACGTCGAACGGCCGACCTTTACGATATCGAGGTCACCGGACCCGATAAGTTCATAGAGTCGCGAACGACTGATGCCGGTGATCCTCACGGCTGTCGAGACACGGACCGTGAGCGGCTCCAGTTCGGCGCACTCTGCAGGCGGGCGAGCTGTCATGACCGCGTCGCCCGCCGCTTAGCAAAGGCGCGGTCGCTTTCGAGAAACGCCTGCAGCATGAATGGGATCAGGTCGGGGACCGTCTCGGACCGGCCGTAGGTTTCCTTATAAGCTTCGGCGTAATCGCCGAGCGCATCGTTGAGGTGGGGCGATACCGCAATCGCCAGTTTGATCGGCGTGCGATCCGGCAGCTGCGCTAGCTTGAGTTCGGTCATTGTCCTTCCTTCCACGGCGCGAGTACGAGGTCGCGATGAACGAGCAACCGGACTTCAGCACCCGGGCGGATGGTGATGGTCGGCTGTATCTGCAGGTTTCTCATCGTCAGTTGATCGCCGGCGCGGGAGACATTCTGTTGCGACGATTGGCGTAAGGCCTGGATGAGGTCAGTGTCGCCGCTGAACTGCAATTGGGTGCCGACACCGAGTACCGTCGAAAGCGCGATACCCTTCAGTAGCGACCATGTGTGAAAATCGACCTTGTCCTCAAGGCCCGCATAGCCCGCGGGATCAGTCGCAGGCGCATTGTCGATCCGGATCGAACTGCCATCCGGGAAGATGATGCGCTGCCAGATGATCAAGGCCCGCTTCTGCCCAAAAGCTGCGACCGAGTCGTAGCTCCCGATAAGCCTGGCTCCTTGCGGAATGAGGAGAATTCGGCCGGTCGCCGAATCGTAGATCCGTTCGGTCACCTGTGCCGTCACCAATCCAGGCAGATCGGAACGCAGCCCGGTGATCAGGCTGGCCGCAATGACGCTGCCCGCGGACAACAGGTACGGGGACGGCGACCGAGTCACCCGATGTGGATTGACGTCGCCGCGCGGATCGAGCTCCGACACGAAATCGGCCTTGCGCTGCTGGTCGTTGGGATCACTGGCCGGATCGAGCGCCAGTTTTGCAGCCGATGCCGCTGTGGCACTGGTCGGGGCGGGTGAAGGCACGGCCGCAGCTAGGTTAGGCGCTTGCGATTGCGTGGCCAAGAGGCCCGACTCCCGCGCTGCCCTTCGCTCAGCCAGCAGTCGCTCGCGCTCAGCAGCTGCGGCCTGCGCCGCTGGGTCAGCGCCCGGAGCCGGGCCTTCCATAGCCAATTGACGCTCGCGCTCAAGAATAGGTCGACCGAGGTCACCCGGAAGCGGCGGCCCCAGTTTGGGCACATCGCCATAGCTCGACGGCAAACCGGCCAAAGCATCCGGCGGAGCCGTGTTGCTTGGTTGGGACAGGTCCTCTTCCTGTGCGAGGTGTCGAAAAACAGTCGGCTTCAAGGCCATCAAGGTCACGGCGGTTACGCTGATCGAGCCAAACGCCGCGGCGGCAATGATGACGCCGCGTCGAAAACGGATGGCCCGCTGCGGCCGCGCGTGGATCGCGAACGACTCCGGATCGGCCTTCGGCATGGCCGTGGGGGCCTCGGGTTCGCCGGTCACGACCGCTTCCCCTCGCTGCCGGCGGTAGGCGCGTGTTCGATGCGAACCACGTTTGGATGCTTGAGGCCGAGGCGGAGTTCGGCTGCATCGAACAGCCGATCGACGACATAGAATCGGCCCTGCAGCCGGTAGTTCACCAGTTGCACCTGTCCTTTCGCATCGACCACGAACAGCGGCGGTGCTTCGCCGACGGCGAGGCTGGTGGGAAACTGGATGAACGTCTGACGGCCGTCGTCAAAGGCGCGCAAGGGCCGCCATGCCGGGCGATCGCCGATGATCGCATAGTCGAAATGGAGCTGGTCGGGGGAGATTCCCGTCGCCACCGGAACTGCCTTTTGCCGTTCCGCCTCCGCCCGCTTGAGCGCGATCAACGCATCCTGCGGATAGGTCCAGGACAATGCCACCATCGCGGTCGCCGAGGTGCTGGCGAGTGCCAGATGATAGGTTCGGCGGTCGGACGTGATGACGAGATTGGTCGAAAGCCCTGCCGAAAACGGCTTGATCAGGATGTGGGTGCGCTTGTCCGAACCACTGCCGCTGCTGGTGTCACCGATCACCCAGCGCACGGTGTCCCCGGCAGCAACTGAGATGAGAGCCTCGCCCGGTTGCATGGCGATGTCGGTGACGCGCTCCGGCGCCGCATAGACCTGATAGAGCGAACCGTCTGCGAAGGGATAGACCTGTACGGCATTGACGAACCCAGGCGCTGCCGGCTGGAGCGTTGCCGCCCGGTTGGCGAGCGCCACGCTCGTCTCCGCCGCATTCGCCCGATGCGTGTGCCGTGCGGGACGGGAAGCGGGAGGCGCCACCGTCGTCGTCGTCGTGACGGGCGGTGCTTTCACATCGGCTATGGTTGCCGGTTTCACTATCTCGGCCGATTTGATCTGCGCACTGGGTTCGGCCGCGGCGCAAAGCGCGACCAGGCACAAGCCGCATAGCGGCGCGACGTTGAGGCGTTTCATTGCTGGTTCTCCAGGCTCGTCGGGGTCGTAGGCGCGGTCGCTAGCCCCGAGTCGAGCGGCGAGCCGGTTGGAACAGTGCGATCGGGTGGCGGCGTCGAGGCGGGCGGCGACGACGACGACGTCGGCACGTCGAGCTCGCGACTCCAGTCAACGGCATCGACATAGATGCCGAGCGGATTCTTTCGCAGGACCTCGACGTTCGCGGGCGTCTTGGTCACGATGGTTAGGATGGCGGTCCAATTGGAGCGACCGACAACCGAACCACGTTCGAACGCAGACTCGGTCCATTTGACCTGAAAGGATTTGTTCGAGGCACGAACGACGCTCGTCACCTGGACGGTGACGGTGCGCTCGCCGATCCTCGCGAAAGGGTTCGCGCTACGAGCATAGTCGCCAAGAAACTGGCTGCCGCGCTGGGTCGCGAAGGCATAGGCGTCGAGCCAGTCCTCCTTCATCACGACGGGATCGAGCGAGATGCCGCGAACATCGCGAATGAAGCGTGCGAGATGCCAGGCGATCTGCGGATCGGTCGGGTGGTACGCTGCCTCCGCCTCGGTCACCGCCCGCGCTTCGCCGAGCCGGTCAACCTCGACGACATAGGGCACGACCCTGCTCTGCAGCGATTGCCAAAGAACACCGCCCCCGAGACCGGCGGCGAGGGATAGACAGCCAAAGGCCATCAACCGCCAGTTGCGTGCCTGGACGCGTGCGCTTCCGATCCGCTCGTCCCACAATTGGCCGGCCCGTTGATATGGCGTCACCGCCGCAGGCGTTCGTCCGTAGCGCTGGACCGCGCGTTTGAAGATCATCACTCGTCCCTTTCCTTGATGTCGGGCGTGGCAGAAGCGCCGCCGCGATCGCCCTGCTGGAGGGCATGAACCGCGACTTGCTGATGGTGTTGTGCCGCCTGCTCGGCGCGGAGCGACTGCGCCCAGGCTGGCGCATTGTCCGCGCCGGCGCCGTTCGACGCCGGCTTGCTCGTCTCGTTGAGTGCGTGCCAGGCAGCTTGCCGGCCGCTGCGGGCGGCGTCGCGAAGACCGAGGGCGGTCGACATTCGCATCCGAGCGGCGTTGCCGGCGGCGCGAGCGACGCCGCCTAGGCCTGCGCCCATTGTCGGCGAGGCGGCCGTTTCCTTACCGAGCGTGTAGGCAGTCGATGCTGCCGACCCCATGCTCGTGGCCGCACGTACCGCACCAAGCGCCGCCCCTCCCACGGCGCCCGCCGCGCCGACGGCGGCGCCGCCCGCCAACATCGTGACGCCAGCGGCGCCGGCCACCGTGCCTAGCGCCGCTCCGGCACCGAGTTGCGGCGCACCCGACACAAGGCCGCTGGCGATGCCAGGGCCGAAAATGCCAAGACCGAACAGCGTGAGCGCGCCGAGCGCCAAGCTCATCGCAGAGGCAAGATCGACGTCCTGCCCCTGCATCGAGGTCGTAAACTCGGTGAAGAAATTGGAGCCGATCCCGACGATCACGGCGAGGACCATCACCTTGACGCCGGAACTCACGACATTGCCGAGCACACGCTCGGCAAGAAAGCTGGTGCGGTTCCACAAGGCGAACGGCACCAGCACGAACCCTGTGAGGCTGGTCAGCTTGAACTCGATGATCGTGACGAACATCTGCACGGCGAGGATGAAGAAAGCGAGGATCACGATCGCCCAGGCGAGCAGCAGCACCGCGATCGTCAGGTAATTGTCGAAGAAGCTGACGAACCCGGTCAAGTTGGCGAGTTGCTGGAGCAGTGGCCAGGCAGCGGAAAAGCCGGTCGACGCGACCTTGCCGGGGCGAAGGAGATCGTCTGCCGACAGCATGCCCCCGCCCGCCGTCAGGCCGGCCTGGGCGAACGACTTGAAAATGATGTCGGCGAGCGTCGAAAAGCTGTTCAGGATGAACGCGAACGCGCCGACATAGAGGATTTTCTTGATCAGGCGCCCGAGCACATTGTCCTCGCCGCCCATCGCCCAGAACAGCCCGGCCAGCGTGATGTCGATGCCGATCAGCGTGACGGTGAGGAAATGGATATCACCGCCTAGCAGGCCGAACCCGCTATCGATGTAGCGGGTGAAGGCCTGCATGAAGCGATCGATCACGCCGAGGTCGTTCACTGCCAGGTTTCCTCATCGCTTGAAGGCATGCCACGGGGCGCGGACGTGGGGAGCATGGCCCGCGCCCCGCGGCGACGACGGAGCGCACCGCCGCCAAGCCGGCCACGCCTAGTGGGGTGTGTAGGCGGTGCCGGAACCGAGGAATTTCTGGGTACGGCCTCTGGCATCGAGTTCGGATTGCGCGTGCCGGGCGGCATCGGTCGTCTCGGCGCGGTATTGCGCAGCCATCAGGTTCTGGATCTGGAACTGCTGTTTCGCGACTAGTGCGAGCAACTGGTTAGTTGCCTGCTGCGCTTGAAGCGCGCCTTCCGCGCCCTGGCTTCTTGCCGCCAGCAAGGTGAGCGCGGATTGGTCGGCGGCGACGTTTTCCACCACCTGGGACTGGACCGACATCGTCTGCCGAAACGCCGCCATCGCGGCGTCAAAGCGCGCCTTCGCGTTCAGCGCCTGCTGGCCGCCGGTGAGCGCGGCATTGTACTGCTGCGGATAGAGGTTGCGAAATTGCTGATCGAGGCCGGTGACACGGAAATCGATTCCCTGCGCCTGCCCCATCAGCCGGTCGATCTGCTGCAACGTTGCGGTCAACTGATGCAGCTCCGGAAAGTCGATCCGCGTCAGGTTTTTCGCCTGATTGGTGAGCATCTGCGCTTCGTTCTGGAGCGACTGGATCTGGTTGTTGATCTGCTGGAGCGAGCGGGCTGCCGTGAGCAGATTCTGGCTGTAGTTGGTTGGGTCGAACACCGTGAACTGAGCGCGCGCGGGCGTAGCGGTGATCAGCGCGCCACCCAACGATCCCATGGCGCCCGCGCCGAGAACGGCGGCGACCAGATATTTGCGATGGCGATAGCGAGCTACGAGACGTGGCATGAGACGATTCCTTGAAGCCGATGAAGCGCTTTCAAGAATGGCAAGTTGGCGAAATTCCGTGAGTCCGCGTCTGGTGCCTCAGCCAACCAATATGGGGACGGCTAGATTCTCGTTGTTTGAAGTAGGCCGCCCAGCAGGACTTGTGACCGCGTCCAGAATCCTCGGCACGGCACTTTTGGGCGGTTTCCAGACTGGCCGCTTTAGAGGCGAAGGGCTCGATTGCCGCCGTTCGGATCGCTTTTGCGGCCGTCAAACGACCTAACGCAAACGCCATTCACGCGTCAGGGAGCACGCCGACGCTCCGGCACCAACCCTCCAGACTGTGCGCGACGGCCTCCTCGACCCGGGCGCCGCGCATGAACGCCCACCAGATGAGCGCACCCTGCCAAATGCTCGCCATTTGCCATCCCAGGCGTTGCGCCTCGGAATGTTCATCGGCAAGGCGTCGCCCGAGCGCCGTCGCGAGCGATTTTCCCCAAGCGGCCCCACGCGCGCGCAGCACCGTGTTGCGGAGGTCCTCGCGCAACAGCATCAGGCCGTCGTCAACGGCATAGTCCGCTTCGTCTCCGGGGAGCAGCTGCAGCAGCAGTTCGATGGCCCCTTGTGGCGTCGACGGCAGCTCCGCGTCGAGCGTCGCTGTCTTCGCGATCAGGCTGTCCCAAGCATGCCCCAGCACAGCGACGATCATGGCCTCCCGCGTTCCAAAGCGCTGGACGAGGCTTGCGGCCGCCAGCCCCACCGCGTTCGACGCCTTTGCAAAGGTCAGCCCCGCCGGCCCGCCGTTCCGCAATACCGGCAGCAGTAGGTCAAGCAGGGCGACATCCGAAACAGTCTTGCTTCTTCCCATATTAAATTTATAAATGATCGTTCGTTTATATTCAAGGAGTTGCTGGGTGGCGAGGATCTTGGGTTATATAGCAGCCAGCCTCGATGGATATATTGCGACCGTGGACGATCGGCTCGACTGGCTGTTCGCGCACGAGGGGCTCGACCTCGGCGAGCACGATTATCGCGTCTTTCTTCAGCGTATCAGGACCGTGGTCATGGGCCGCAGCACCTACGACTTCCTTGAGAAAGACGGCACGCCATGGGCGTATGGAGACCAGCGTGTGCTCGTGGTCACATCGCGACCCATTGTGACGCCGAAGGGCCCGCTCACAGTTCGAACCGACGTGGACGCGCTTGTCGAAGAACTCCGGGCATTGAGTGACGGCGACGTCTGGATCCTCGGTGGCGGGCAATTGCAGATGGCTTTTATTGAGCGAGGCGCGCTGGACGAGATCGAGATCTACGTTATGCCGGACCTGATTGGCGGCGGGCGCCCTTTATTCCCCGCCACCGGGGTCCGAGCGCACCCGCGGCTGCTGTCCGCCGAGGCGCTCGATCGCGGCTGCGTGCGCCTGCATTATGCCTTTGATCGAAACATCGTTCCTGCCACCCTTTGAACCCGCCACCGATTAGCGCACATCCTTGATCGGTCGGTCCAATGGCCGCTTTTGGGGTCGGTCGAGCGCGCAGCGGGCCACCGGAATTGGGGCGCGACGCGGACATCCCAACCTCGCTGGCGCCCAATTCGAACGACGATGGGACGATGTGTTATAACGCACGCGGCAGTTTCAACCTCTGACAAAGGGTGCTGCTTCGAGAAGTGGAGCGGCCCATGGGTGATCAGTCGCCACAAGGAACCGGGCAGCAAAATCGTCCACTGCTCCATTAGCCAACAAACCATCGATCATGGTTTGCGAAGCCGGGTCCGACGCGCCGCACAGCGCCAGGCCAATCTGTCCCAGCCCCAGCTCGAACAGGCGATTACCGCGCGCGGATTGCAGATAGTAATGCCGCTTGGGCGCCGCCCTGCTGATCAACTCGATCTGCCGCTCGTTGAGCCCGAACCGCGCGTAGGCCTCACGGCTCTGCGGCTCGATCGCGCGGTCGTTGGGCAGTAGGATGCGTTGCGGGCAGCTTTCGATGATTGCCGGCGCGATACCGCTCGACGCTATGTCGGCCAAACTCTGGGTCGCGAACAGGACCGAGACGTTCTTCTTGCGCAGAACCTTAAGCCATTCGCGGATGCGTGCCGCAAAGAGCGGGTGGTCGAGGAAGACCCAGGCCTCGTCAAGGATCAGCAGCGTCGGACGCCCGTCGAACCGCTCCTCAAGCCGATGGAACAGATAGGTCAGCACCGGCGCGACCACGCCGGTCTGGCCCATCAACGCCTCGGTCTCGAAACACTGAACGTCGGCAAAGGCGAGGTTCTGCTCGGCGGCGTCGAGTAGCCGACCATAAGGACCATCGAGCGTATAGGCGCCGAGCGCGACTCGCAGAGCGTTCGACTGGAGCAACAAGGCCAGCCCGGTCAGCGTCCGCTCCTCGCCGGGCGCTGACGCAAGGCTGTTGAGCGCGGACCAGACCGCATCCTTGACCTCGGGCGTCACCGCGACCTTTTCGTGCGCCAGCAATGCGGCAACCCATTCCGCCGCCCAACTGCGCTCGGTCGGATCGTCGATCCGCCGGAGCGGTTGGAACGCGAGCGTGTCGCCGGCATCGCCGCCAAGCCCTAGCGAGTGATGGGCACCGTCCATCGCCAGCACTGCGGCGCGCGCCGAGAAGCCCTTGTCGAAGATATAGACCTGGGAACGCGCATAGCGCCGGAACTGCAGCGCGATCAGCGCCAGGAGCACCGACTTACCGGCGCCCGTCGGCCCCACCACGAGCATATGACCGACGTCGCCGACGTGCGTCGAGAGCCGGAACGGCGTGGAACCGGAGGTGCTCGCGTAGAGCAAAGGCGGTCCGTCGAGATGCGCGTTGCGCTCAGGGCCGGCCCAGACGCTCGACAGCGGCATGAGATGGGCAAGGTTAAGCGTATGGACTAGCGGTTGTCGGACGTTCGCATAGAGATGCCCCGGCAGCGATGACAGCCACGCTTCGACCGCGTTCACGCTTTCGCGCTTTGTGGTGAAGCCGAGCCCGTTGACGATCCGCTCGACCGCACGGACCTTGTCCTCGACACGCTGGCGATCGTCGTCCGCCACCGTGATAGTCGTGGTGAGATAGCCGAAGCCAACATGATCGCCGCCCAATTCCTGCAGCGCGAGATCGGCATCGACCACTTTGTTGTCGGCGTCGCTGTCCATCAATTGGACCGGCTGGTTGTAGAGGACCTCGCGGAGCAGCGCGGTAACCGATTTGCGCTTGTTGAACCATTGCCGCCTGAGCTTGGTCAGCACCTTGACCGCGTCGCTCTTGTCGAGCGGCAGGAATCTGGTGACCCAGCGATACCCGAAATCCTGATGGTTGAGCGTATCGAGGATGCCCGGGCGGCTGACATTGGGGAAACCCATCACGGTAAGCGTGCGGATATGCTTCCCGCCCAGTTTCGGTTCGAGACCGCCGACCAGCGGCGTATCTGCCAGCAGTCCGTCGAGGTACATCGGAATATCGGGCACGGCGACCGGATGGTGCCGCTCCGAGATGGTCGAATGCAGATAAGTCAGCGTTTCCGCATCGTCGAGCGCGCGTATTTCGGGCATGAATCCCGACAGCAAGTCGAGCGCGCGATCGGTTTCCGCGACGAAGCTAGCCAGCGTGGCATGCCAGTCGCGCCCCTGCTCTCCATCCGGCCGCTCCACCAAAGAGCGGCCGGCGGCGTCCACCTTGTCCATCGGCGGCAACCAGGCGAGGGTCAGCCGATAAAGGCTTTCGAAATGAGCCCCCTCGGCGAGGAAGCCGGCACGGCGCTCGCGATCGACCAGCCAGCTCGCCGCGTCGGGAAAATCGCTTTCGGGATAGGTCGCTGCTTCGCGCCGCTCGGCATCGAAGAAAAAGGCCCAACCGCTCCCGAACCGCCGCAATACGTTGTTCGCTCGCGCGCATGTTGAGATCAGCTCGGCTTCGGTCGCGGATTCAAGATCGGGCCCGCGGAAAGCGAAGGAGCGCTGGAAACTGCCATCCTTGTTGAGGATCACACCGGGCGAGACCAGAGCGGCCCAAGGCAGATGGTCGGCCAACCGATCGGCACGGCTGCGATATTCGGCGAGGTTCAACACGCAAGATACCCTTTCTGACGGAGGTGGCGGAGCAGCACGGCCGCGAAGTCGGGATCGCGCCGCGCGGCGAACACCGCGCCGCTGTGGCCGATCGCCCAGAGCGCGATCCCTACCAGCCATTGCTGCAGGCCAAGACCGACTGCCGCGGCGATGGTGCCGTTGACGATAGCGATCCCGCGCGGCGCGCCGCCCAGCAGGATCGGCGAGCCGAGGCTCGCATGGATGGGCACCTCGAACCCGGCCATATGCGATCTCGTGCCAGTCACGAGATCAGCGCTCCGCCACCAAAGCTGAAGAAGCTGAGGAAGAAGCTCGAGGCGGCAAAAGCGATCGACAGCCCGAAAACGATCTGGATGAGCCGACGGAAGCCGCCCGCTGTCTCGCCGAATGCGAGCGTCAGGCCGGTCACGATGATGATCATCACCGCAATGATCTTGGCAACCGGCCCTTGCACCGATTCCAATACCTGCTGGAGCGGTTGTTCCCACGGCATGCCCGAGCCGGCGGCCTGAGCCTTCTGGACCAGGGCAACCGCGATCGTGATGAGCAGGACCGAGGCGCGCGCAAGAGCCAAAGCGAGCCGCATGCGGGCGGAGCGGACGACCCAATGATGGGGAAGGCGATAAGAGCGCATGATCATTCTCCTTGAGAGGCGGAAGGATTGAGAAGGTCGGCGAGCCCGTAGCCGCCGTCCGGATCGATGCCGGTGACGCGCGCGATGCGCGTGACGCGCCGGTGCACGCCGCGGCCGGAAATGAAGACGATGATGTCGATCGCCTCGACGATCAGCCGGCGCGGCACAGTGACTACGGCTTCCTGGACGAGTTGCTCGACGCGGTAGAGCGCGGCCATCGCGCTGTTGGCGTGGACCGTGGCGATTCCGCCCGGGTGGCCGGTATTCCATGCTTTGAGCATGTCGAGCGCTTCCGGTCCGCGCACTTCGCCGACGATGATACGATCGGGGCGCAACCGGAGGGTTGAACGGACCAGATCCGAAATGCTGACGATGCCCGGCCGGGTGCGCAGCGCAACGGTATCGGGGGCCGGGCTCTGCAGCTCGCGCGTGTCCTCGATCAGGATCACGCGTTCGTCGACCCAGGCCATCTCGGCGAGCAGCGCATTGGCGAGCGTGGTCTTGCCCGAGCTGGTGCCTCCGGCGACGAGGATATTGAAGCGCTGGGTAACCGCTGACTTCAGCCGGTCCGCGGCCGCTTCGGTCATGATCCCGTCGGCCACATAATCGTCGAGTCCGTAAAGCCGTTCGGCGGGCTTGCGGATCGAAAAGCACGGACCGGTCGAGACCGGCGGCAGGACGCCTTCGAACCGCTCGCCCGCCCGCCCGTCGATATGCGGGGGCAGTTCGGCCGAGACGATCGGCGCCTCGCCATGGACTTCGGCCCGGGCATGGCTCGCGACCAGCCGGATGATCCGTTCGACCTGGGCCGCCTCGAGCCGGACGTCGGTGTCCACCCTGCCCTCGCCGAGAATATCGACGCGCAGCTTGCCATCGGGATTGACCATGATCTCGACGACCCGGCTGTCGGCCATCGCCGCGGCGATCGCCGGTCCCATGGCCGTGCGCAGCATCGCCCGATGGCGTTCGGCGGAGAGTGAGCCGTTCATCGCCCGTCCTCCGCGTCGGCGATGGTGCGACGCCCTGCGGCGATCTGGCGACCGACCTGCTCGACAAAGGCCTCGAACCGCTGCCGCGCCATCGCGCGGCCGGCCTGATCGTTCTCGGCGAGCGGCGGGTGAATTGCGAGTTCGTATCGGACGAACAAGGCCAAAGTCTCGAGCAGGACATGGCCATGGCGCTCGATCCGCCCCAGCGTGGCGGTCATCCGATCAAGACGGACAGCGAAGCTCGCCTCGAGTTCGGAAACGGCGCGGCGATTGAGCCAGGCCGTCACCGCGTCGGCGAGGATCGCCGATTTGGAGGCGCCGGGCTTGGACGCCAGCGCTTCGAGCCGGTCGCTCAGCGGCTTGTCGAGGAACAATTGGTGGCGGACTTTCCCGACCATCGTCAGAAGTCCAGCTGCAGGTCGTTGGGACGGATGGCCCCGGTATCGATGGCGTAGACGGTCCGTGCCGTGCCGAGCGCGCGCGCCTGATCCATCGCCCGCTTGTCGCCGGCCGCATCTGGCTCGTCATCGCCGAGCCCGAGCGGGTCGAGGACCGGCGCCTCAACCGCCGGCGCGGGCAATTCCTGTCCCGGATGGCGCGCCTGTTCGAGCCCGCCGGACGGCCCGCCCTTGTCGGCGTGTTCGTCCTCGCCCGCCAGGCGCGCGTCCGCCGCCGCCAGGCACCCGCGCCAGTCGTCTCTCCGTGGCTCAGGACGATCGGCATAGTCGCCGGCGGCCAAAGCGGGCGGCGGCAGCACACGCCGGTTGAAATTGGCGTCTTCGAAATAGCGCAGCTTTTGCGCACGGATCGGCGGCATGCCGGAGACCAGGACCAGTTCTTCGGCAGACGGGAGCTGCATCACTTCGCCTGGCGTCAGCAGGGCCCGCGCCGTCTCCTGACGGCTGACCATTACGTGTGCGAGCCACGGCGCGAGACGATGGCCGGCATAGTTGCGCATCGCACGCTGCTCGGTCGCGGTACCAAGAGCTTCCGAGATGCGCTTGGCGGTGCGCTCATCATTAGTCGCGAACGCGACGCGCACATGACAATTGTCGAGGATCGAGTTATGCTCGCCATACGCTTTCTCGATCTGGTTGAGGCTTTGTGCGATGAGGAAGGCGCGGACACCGTAGCCGGCCATGAAGGCGAGGCTGGTCTCGAAGAAATCAAGCCGGCCGAGCGCCGGAAACTCGTCGAGCATCATGAGCAGCTTGTGACGGCGCAAACCGCGTTCCGCATGCAGTTGCTCGGTCAGGCGCCGGCCGATCTGGTTGAGCACGAGCCGCACCAGTGGCTTGGTACGGCTGATGTCCGAGGGCGGCACGACGAGGTAGAGCGAAACGGGCGCCCGCCCCTCGACAAGATCGGCAATCCGCCAATCGCAGCGCGAGGTAACCTCGGCAACGGTCGGGTCGCGATAAAGGCCGAGGAAGCTCATTGCAGTCGACAGCACGCCCGAGCGCTCATTCTCCGACTTGTTGAGCACTTCGCGCGCCGCCGAGGCGACCACCGGATGGACGACTGGCGCGTCCGGCGTGCCGAGATGATTGGTTTCCATCATCCGCCGGAGCGTGGCGGTGAACGGGCGCTGCGGATCGGACAGGAAGGTCGCGACGCGCGCCAGCGTCTTCTCCTCTTCCGCGTACAGAACGTGGAGGATCGCGCCTACCAGCAACGAATGGCTGGTCTTTTCCCAATGGTTGCGCCGTTCGAGCGCACCTTCGGGATCGACCAGGATATCGGCGATGTTCTGTACGTCGCGCACCTCATGCTCGCCGCGGCGAACCTCGAGCAGCGGGTTGTACCGCGCCGACCGAGCGTCGGTCGGATCGAATAGCAGGCAATGTGAAAATCGCGACCGCCAGCCGGCGGTCAGGGACCAGTTCTCGCCTTTGATGTCGTGAATGACCGCCGAGCCGGTCCAGCCGAGCAGAGTCGGCACGACAAGGCCCACGCCCTTGCCCGATCGGGTCGGAGCGAATGCCATGACATGCTGGGGACCGTCGTGACGAAGATAGCGTCGACCGGTCGACCCGAGGAAGACGCCTCGCAGGTCGAATAGTCGAGCGCGCCGGATTTCGGCCTCTGTCGCCCAGCGTGCGGACCCGTAGGTCGTGACGTCGCGACGTTGGCGCGCGCGCCAGAGCGAGCCAAACACCGCAGAGCCGCAGCCAACGAAGCCGCTGGTAGCGGCAATCAACCCGGCGTCATTGAATACCTTCGGCGCATAAGCATCGTAATGAAACCACCAGCCAAACAGCGCCCAAGGACAGTATACCGGACGGCCGAAGGCGTGGAACCATGGCGAGCCTAGTTCAGATTGATAGGCCAACGCTCCGGCTGCCCATTGCGTCGCGAACCAGATGCCCGCCAGCACGATGGCGAAGACAATAACGGTCTGGCCGATAAGGAGTTTGGTAGGGGTCATGCGGATCTCCCGCCGGCACAAAATCGAGGTGCGAACGCGAGAACCAAAATCGCCTGTTTAACCCGCTTGCGCGAGAGCATCGCTAATGCCGCGCGCGACGCTTCTGGGGACTTCGGTACGACTCAATGGCTGGATTACGCCCCCATTTTGTTGAAGGAGGCCCAATCGGCGACGATTTATCTGGGGCTTGGATTGGCTGGCGAGCGGCTTCCGGCTTTGGATCAGGCGAGTGCAAGCCTTCGCATCGGTGTCATCTTCGTCATTTTCCGGAGGTCCTGCGGGGTGACGAGGTGGACCTTGTATCGTGTTCCATTCGGCCCGAGTAGGCGCGAGCGATCGAGTTTGAGGGTGCGCTTGACGTGAGCGGACAACATTTTCGACGTTTTCCGCTGGCGGCAGGATATAGGGTAGGCGTCGCTGGCAGCGAAATTACCGAAATTACCTAAATTACCGACCGTGTCGCAGGGGCCCCGATGGATCGAGCGGGGTCACCTCGCACGCAGGGATCTTCGACGTGAAACAATGTGGCACGGTGCAGCTCTGGCAATCCTGCAGAGCGGATCGGCCCATCTTTGTCGATCTGGTCGCGCGGCAATCCGCGAAGCGCGCTATGTCACCTTAAACAAAACAGGTACCCAGCCCCTCTCCGGGAGATTCGGATGATTGTCTTCGATCCCTCGCTGCCGCTCGCCTTGGCAACGCTCATCGGTGGCCTGTAGTCGCTGGTCTGGGCGTTCCGACGGAAGAAATAGCAAAATGTCGGCTGGCGGCCCAAAGGGCAGACGAAGAGCATGCCTATCTCCGTATCGGGTCCGCGACGCGACCAGAGCGCCGATAACACCTAATCTGCAGAAAAGGTGCCGGGTCAGGATCTTGGCGGTTAAGAGCCGAGCTCATTATTGCTTGCCGATCGGGATGTTTCTGTATCCGACTGCTGCATCCCACGCCGCGCCGAGCTTCTTGGCCAGCCGATGCGAAGGTTTCTCGACAAGCCGGTAGAAAGTGAAGGTCGCGATGCTAATCGCAATTGCTTGGAAACCATAGGATAGAATAGTCGACCGGCACGTGAGGTGGTCCGCAAAAAAGGTGAGCGCAAAGCGGTGTGTCAAGTACATCGAATAAGCCGCGAGTCCGAGCCGTTCGAGCTGCTCGCTGACACCATGACTGGTGAGGCGCTGCAGTTCGACAGCCAACCATAAATAGCCTGCCGGCACAAATGCGACGACCGACCAAGTCAATGGAACGCGGATCGGCGCATGATAAAAGAGGAACGTCGCTGCCACTGCGCAGACCGGCAAGGCGGCCCTGAGCAGCCACACTGAGGGCAACTTAGCGACGAACAGAGATCCGTCCCGGTAGCGCTCGGCCAAATGGGCGCCGAGGAGCCACAGCGGCGCGCAGAACAGAAAAGTAAGGATGCCGAAATCCGACGGGCGGGCTGCTAACGGTCGCAAGGCAAGGACCAAGGCGCTGATCATCATGCTCACCGCGGTCGCCCGGAGCATCCGCCGATGGATCACCCCGAAAAGCAGCGGGTAGAGTGCGTAATAGGCGAGTTCGCAATAGACGCTCCATAGGACCGCATCTAACCCGTCGACATACTGCGAGCCCGCGGCGTGAGCGAGCGCGATCACGGCGAGGAGCGGCACGCAGATTCGGACGAATCGCTTGATCAGGAACGATCCGACCGGCACCTTCTCCTTGCCGATATTCGGGTAGTGGATGCAGAAGCCGGAGATGAAGAAGAACACACATACCGCAAGTGTGCCATTCGGCAGGCTATTCCAGATGCCGGCAACGCCCTTCAGCGGGCCGTGAACCGCACCGAAAATTCTGTCGAACGGAATCCAACCGCCGTGGCTGGCGGCGACCACGCTTGCGGCGATGAACCGGAAACTATCGAGCCCCCGTACGAAATGCGGAGAGATAGCCGCCCTCGCCTCGGGGTTTGTCGCGCGCTCGCTCACCGGCATCTCCGCTTAAATTGGTTTTATGCTGGTCGCCGCTAGGCCAACGGCCTTCCCAGCTTCGCCGCTCAAGGCCTACAGGCCTGTAGGCTGCTGGAGCCCAGCGATGTGATGAGCGTCCTCGCGCGGAGTGCGATCGCGGCCGCGATCCAGACGACCGCAATTTAGTTTTCGCCGATCCCATTGCAGTCGATTAGCGCACCAGACACCATGCGGCAATTACCCCCGCCTTGCGCCCAAGTAATGGTAGGTGCCGTTTGGCGCTCGCGCCACCGAGGCGAAGGCTGTTTTTGACCAACGAAGTGGAATCTCCGTCCTTGGATACGGCTCCTGGCATACAATTTGGCTGTGAGGGCGCCGAGGCGCCCAACGAGCTCGCCGTTTGCCGTCACAATGATGACGCCTGCGGCTCACGTCAAACCGCGAAACGGGGCAACCGGATGCCGATTGGTGTGATTGGTCGGGCCGCGGAGTTGATGCCGTTGCGGTCGGCCAAATCAACGACGACGGTCGCGTCGATTTCGCCACCAACCTCTCGTCAATATCTTCGAGAAACGGCGGGCGTCGCGGCGCGGCGTATCACCGCAAGCACACGAACCGGACAGTAGGTCGCGTTGCGAAAGGCATGCGTGCCGGCGGCGCGCAGGAAAGCAGAAGTCACCGGGACTGGCTTGAATCACGCCGCGGGACCCGCGAGCGTCGCCGGGCGCAAGCTTATCCATCGCAGCGTTGGATTCGCCTATCTGGCCAGATCGCCGATCGTATTTTTGAACCGTATCCGCGTGCCCCGTCAGGAGGCCGACGCAAGCCGTCTGGAGGCGCTACATCGGGCGGCGACGGATTTGCCCGACAATCCCGCTTGTCACGTTCCTGCGACTCTGCGCGCGGAACTAGACTGGCGTTTAAAACCGCCCGCGCGGATCAGCGGCAAACAGGCCGGAGAGTTAACATGCGCAAGGGGACACTCTGAATATCACCGATCAGTTTTTCCGCCGCTAAGACCGCGCATCTACGCGCTGGCCTTTGCCGCCCCAGCCATACGTACGCACCATGTTGGTCTTCACCCATGTTTCGTCGATGAAGACCAGTCGCTCAGCGGCGATCCGACCCCGATACCGCTGCCAACTCGCTCGCCTGCGCGCGACGTCGCGCCTGGCTTGCTCGGATGGTAGCAGCGTTTTTTTTGAGCCGATTCCTCACGCTGGCAGCACAGCCAGATCCCACTGATGCCGGCCGAGAGCCCATGTTCCGCCAGCAGCCGCTCAAGCATATCGGCCAGCGTCAGCCCGGTGTCTTGGCAGCCACTGGCAATGCGCATGAAGCGGTGAGCGTCTCCGACCACGGGATGATCCCGTTGACACATCCCCCCGCTTATAGCGCGCCACCCATTTGATCACTGGAATCTGCGCCACGCCAAAGCGCAACGCCTCCGCGCGACATGGCGCTCCGCCGTCCACCGCCGTCACCACGCGTTCGCGCAAATCGTTCGCACAGGCCTTGCCCATAATCGCTGTCCTCCTGTCCACCGGGCAGGTTGACTCAGAAAATCGCACCCCCTGAGTCAGAAAACGATTCAGATCCGATCAAAACCGCTATAGCAGCCTGCCCCACGTCACAGGAGCCGCACTGCTTTTGAGGTTGGAATTTAAACAGTGTCAAGCTGCCTTGTCGGGCCACCACGCCGGCACGTCCCTCACGCTTCGCGAAGCCGCTCCATACCGATGCGGCCAAGCTGGCTGCCCCTTTCGCGGCCAAGCTCGCCGGTGGAATCAACCCTTAGCCAGCGTACGACGCCCTATACAAATCGCTGGACTCGTTCAATCCTGTGGAACGGCGACAACTTCCTCTATATCGGTCAGACTGGATAATGGCGTCATCGCATCATCGGCCGTGAACATTCGGTAGCCATGGCGTGTGAACTGATTTGCTACCTCCTCGCGTGTTCCAAGCCGTACCTCCATGCAGACAGTCGGTCGCGCCTCGGTCAACAGCCTCTGGGCACCCCTGAGCATCATCGCCTCGGCACCCTCGATATCGCATTTGATGAAGGTCGGTGCAGGGTAGTTATCAAGGCATGCGTCGGCGGTGGTCATTTCAACTCGCATCGATTCGCGCAAGCCGCCCGACATATATCCCATCGGTATTTCACCAATTGAGGAAACGCTTCGGCTGCGAGAAGGGATATTAAGCACGGTCTCGCCCGCCGCCTCCGATAGGGCTTTTGGTACTAGCTGGATCGCGCTCTGAGGATTGGCTCCTATCGTGCGGCGGATCAGCGAAATGTTGAATGGGTCCGGCTCGAAAGCAACTACGGCCTTTGCCTTGCTGGACGCGAGCATCGAAAATACTCCGCCATTCGCGCCGATATCCCACACCACAGAATTTGATTTGACGAAATTATCGGCGAGCCACAGCAAGAAGGGATCGAATTTCCCATCCCCTGGCTTCAGGAATTTCAGTGCGTTGGCGGGCGAGACATAGATTGGAAGGCGCCCGTATCGCCTAGGAAGATGCAACTTCCAGATCAGCCGCCGCGTCGCCACTTCGGCGATGTGTCGGAGCATCGAAACCGGGGTTTCACTTTTTAATACCTGGACCATGTCATTGCTGCTCCAAGAACCACGTCCAGACTATAGTCCCTACGATGGCCACAACCGGCAGTAATGCGAACAGGTATAACTTTTCGATCGTGTCCGAGCGCATCTTCACCGCCACCTGTCTCCTTATCAGATAGTGTCGTAGAAACACAGGGATGCAGCAAGATCAAGCCGTCTTGCATGCATTCTAGCGCAGCCGGAGGCAATTACTCCAAAAGCCGCCCGTCCGGACCCGGCCAACTCCGTTCATGAAATTTCGGGGCCAGTTCGTTGGCGACCGAAGCTCCAACTGATTCCATCCGCGCGCACAATACCGCCGACTTCATGACCTAGCTGGTTTTGCAGAGTGGGCCGCCACGGCACCAACGTAAATTCGTGTCTTTTCTCGACGAGCGCGAACCTCCCGCTGATCAGATCAAGACGACGGACCAGCCGGCCCTCGATCTTGTCTCCGCTTTTAGCCTCGGCAAAGCTCTTCCCAAGTTCGTCGGAAAGCTTTCCCGCGACGCGAAGCAATTCCCGACGTTGGAGTGTGGCTAAGGCGCTCGTCCGAAGCCGGCCGCTACCCCTCTCGCTCTCGGCGAGCTGCTGGTCGACCAACAATTGTCGACGCGCCGCCAGCGCATCGCGCACCTCGCGGCCGAAGCCGGCGTCACGGATTGGCGTGGGATTGCTCGACGCCAGCTCGCGATCGAGCCAGGTGACGGCATCGGCGCGGTGCAACTGGTCGAGTGGCAACGCCGACAGCGTTTCTACTTTCACCGGCCGATCGCGATGCCGACGTGCCTCGTAAGCAGCAGCACGATCGACATGGTCGGCGGCGATCGACCATGTGCCGTCCGGTTCTCGTTCAACACCTGCCCGGGCGCGCCACAATGCTTCCAGCCGCCGAACATGCATCTCGGCTAACGCCTGAGTCGCAGATGGATTATGTCGTAAATGCCGATCGATCGAATAGCGTCCGGCATTGGCCGCGGCAACCTCAGCCACTACTCGGTCAGTGTGGCGAACGGCAACGGTGCGTGCTGTCACCCGGACTATAGCGTTCTCAGGAATCGGGTCGACCATGTCGCCCCTGCCAATGTCCACGTAATGAGCGTGCCCATCCAGGCCATCTATCAGCAGATAGTGGCGGTCATGATATTCGTCAGCGCGCCCGCGCGTGATGACGCGCCCGACGACTAGTTCAGGATCGGCCTCCCCAGTGCTGATTGCGCTGCGTCCGATCCACGGTCGCTCTAACCTCCGCACTGTCAGCTCGCGTTGCATTGTGCGGATGATGTCGCCGCGCTCGCCGATCTCGCGAAGCGTCTTCCCCAGATCATCGGCAAGCCGCCAATTTCCGCCGCCGACATTTTCGGCGAGTCCCATGCTCGCCAGCTTCTGCAGACGGCCGGCGCGCAGCGACTGCTGGGATGGATCGCGGTCGGCCGAGCTGACGATGCGACCTGCGTCCATCGAGCTGATCAGCTGGCGATCGATCGCGGTCAAGCGCTCCTCGCCGAAATCGTGGCGCAGCCATGCTTCGATTTCCTGCCGGGTGCGAGGGCCGAGATCGAGCGTCACTAGCTCGGCGGCACGCTCGCGGATGCCATGCGCGATATATTCCCTGGCGATGATCAGATTCTTGCCGCGATCATCGACACCGCGCAGCATAATGTGGCTGTGTGGATGGGCGGTGTTGAAATGATCCGCCGCGACCCAGTCGAGCCTGGTGCCGAGATCCTCCTCCATCTTGCCCATCAGCCGGCGGATGAAAGGCTTGAGGTCGGAATATTCCGGCCCGTCCTCGGCTGAGACGATGAAGCGGAACTGATGGCGGTCGCCGTAGCAACGTTCGAGATACGCCCTGCCGTCGGCGTCGTCGCGCCCAGCCGAATAGAGCTGACCGGGCGCGCCCTCGCGAGTAACCCCATCACGCTGGATGTAACGCAGATGCGCCCGCGCGGCGGCTAGGCCCTTGCCCCCAAGCCGCACCAGCCTGGTCTTGACGATCGCGCGCCGCGCGCGGAACGCAGCCAGCCGATCGCGGCTGGAGAGCAGCCGACCGATGCTCGCGCCGCGACCGATGCGGCTGCCATCAAATCGGCAATTGCGGATCGCCCCCTTCTCCGCCGATCGGACGGCGGCGGCAGCCACGGTGGCGAGATAGCGGCGTGCGCGTTTGCCGCCACCAAGGCTGCGTTGCTTGCCGAGCCGGGGGGTGAAGTCGTCATCCTCGTTCATGACGCCCGCCCAACGCCAGGAATCTCGTAATTCCCGAAGATAAATGGCGCATTTCCGCCATTTTGCACCGCCGTGTCTCGAGGTCCGAAAGCCATGTCTCGCGAAAAAACGATGCGCAGACAATCACATAGCAATGCCCTCGAGGCATTGCCTTTCTCTTGCATTCCCTTCTCCTCTTCCGTCCCCTCCCCTCGGCCCAAAAGGAAAGCTGGGACACCATGCCTGTCCGGAACCGCATCCCAGCCTGAACGGACGCGACAGTCACGCATCCGCGAATGCCCTGAACGCATCCCCGCGCCGCCCGAACCTGCGCTTGCCCATCATGCCGTGCGCGTTGCCGTCGCCATCGACGATCATCACCGCGACAAACCAGCGGCCATCCAACCGTCCGACGATCCGCGCCTGATCGAGCTCGATTTCATCGTCGTCCATGCCCACGTAGCTGCCGATCCAGCGCTCCTGAACTCTCGCATCCCAGTGAAAATCCACCTCTTCCGCTTCCAGAAAACGATGCGCCAATGCCTCACCGGCGCCGCGGCCGAACTCGATCTCGAGCCCCGCAACCAGAGTGGCCATCACGCGCTCGGCGGCGGTCGAAACAGGCTGAAAACAGGTCATGATGATGTCCTTTGCTATCGTCCTCCCGATTGAGGACCACAGTCGAAAGACGGGCGGCGGAGCGGCTGTCAGGGCCGCCGAAGCGCCAGCGCAGGCGCCGCGAAGCGGCCGTGGGGGGAGCCGATTTGCGCAGCAAATTGGGGGGCACCCGCGGGCCTTGATAGCCGCTTCGCCGCCCGTCATGCTCGGACTGACGAGACGAGCCCCTTCCCTCCCCATCGTCATTCCGCCCCGCGCCGGATCGCAAAGAGCGAGCCGGCAGATGCAGGCAGCGGAGCCCCAGCGGCGGGCCGATCGTCCCCGCTGTTCCGCGCGACGAACAAGCCCGGCGGGGCGATCCGAGGCTCGGACGACGGACCTTCAGTCAACACCGAGCCGACGCTCCCAAGATAGGCGATCGTCTCACGCGGCAATGATTGGCGCCCGGAGAGCGCGGCCGCGTAGCGGCCCGGTCCGGCATTATAAGCGGCAAAGCAGCCTGGATAGCCGAACCGGTCGTACATCTGCCGCAGATAGAAAGTGCCAGCGAGGATATTGTCGCGCGGGTCGTCGGGATCGCTCCCGAGACCGAGTGTCGATCGCACCGATGCCCAGGTCGCCGGCATCAACTGCATCAATCCCATCGCACCTTTCAGACTGCGGATGGGCCGCCCGTTCAGCCGGTCATAACCGCCGCTCTCGGCGCGGATGACGCGTTCGATCCAGCTCACTGGCACGCTGAACCGGGCGGATGCTTCGGCAATATAGGGCTGCCACGCATCGACGGCATCGGCCCGTACAGGCGCCGCGACGAAGAGGGCGGCGATCGCCGCAAAATGGATCAGCCGCGCCATAACAGCCTCGCCCGGCCGATCAGGTCAGCACCATCGGTCACCCCGAAATATCGCCCATCGAACGAGTCCGGCGCGGGCGTGAGCAGCAGCACCTGGCGTCCGGACAGGCGGTGACATCCCGTCCACCACGGCAGAGTCCGCCCGTGCACGTCATGGCCGAGCCGTGTGGCGACGCGCCGCCTATTGACGAATATCGCATCGTCGCGAGCGCAGACGGTGCTGCCGGCGACGGCGGCCACACGCTTCACCAAGGGCACGTTGGCAGGCAGATAATGCCGCACTGATGCGAATTCGCGCCATGGTGCGGTGAGGCGCGCAACCACCATATCGCCGAGGCCGACCGACACGTCAGGCGCGACCCAATAAAGGCCGGTCGGCGCGCTGGCGCTGGCATTCCACACTAGCCGCGGCGTCGGCGGAACGATGGCCGTCGCGATCAGCGCGCCGGCACCGAACGCGAAGCCGGTGACCGATCGGCGAACCCGGGCCCGGCGTTGGGCAGCGCGCAGCGCGTCACCCCAGGCGAAAAGCGGCGTATCGCCGGACGAGGTCCGGCGCGTATTCATCGCGCTATTCCGCGAGCGCTATGCTCACGGCTCCACGCGTCGAGATCGTCGATATGATATTGGACGAAGCGGCAGTGGCGCCGGAAAACCGGCCCCTCGCCCGTCACCCGGAGGCGCTTTAGCAACCGGCTTGAGATCTTGAGATAGGCGGCCGCCTGGTCGGTGTTGAGGAAGGGCGAGCCACGCTTGGCGCGGTTCGCCCGTTCGATATCGTGGGGACTGTCCATGAAGGTCGGCTCCGCGTCGGAGACGACCCGATGCCGCCTCACGCGGCACTTCATCTGTCGCAGTGGTCACCGCGCCGGGAGGGTCGAAAACGCCTATAGGCGAATTCGACCTCTTTTCCCCATTTTACAAACAGGAGCCGGTCATTTTGTGGTGCTGAGGAGCTTCATCGCAGCGGCCAGGGCGGCGTCCGACACAGGCGAGGGCTTAGCGTTCTTCTGGATAGCGATCAGCATGGCTGCAGCGGCATTCGCGATCTTCTTGAGCTGCAGGGCCCGAAAGTCGCGAGGGTTCGGATCTTCAAAATCGATGTCATCCAAGCCCACGGCAAAGACCCGTATCCAGGGAAATTCAGTCCAGATTCGTAGCCGGTATATTTAGGTGTCAACTGGCTGCGTACGAGCCCGTCGTTGCGGATCGTGAAGGTGTGGAGCTTGCCAGATGCGTTGATCCATCGGCGCAGCAGAAATTGGGGAACGTAGTGGTGCCTCACGTCGGGTCAGCGGCGAGTCGCTTTTTCCGCGATCGCCTTCACCGCCGCCTGGAGCAATTCGACGCGCTCGACGATCCAGTCGAGCTCTTCGCGTGTGATCTTGTAGTGCGGCGAATAGCGAGCGTTGACATAGGCCTGCTGCAGCAATTCGAAGCAGCGCCGCGCGAACTTGGTGTCGCGCGGCCAGACCGGAATGAGATCGCGCGCGACGTCCTCGGCCTGGTCGCGCAGGAAATTGAGCTTGTGCGATTTGGGGCTGTAGAGCGTCAGCACGAGCAGGATCGTGTGGTAGGAATGCTCCGCAGCTTGGTGCAGCTGGAAGGCGGCGTTGTTGTGCTTACCTTGGGAAATCGCGAATTTCGCCACACCCAGAAACGTACTTGCACTTTCGAACCACTGATCAAAATGCGTCTGCGCCTCGGCGCGCGCGGCAGCCTCATCGAGTGGCTGAGGCCTGTCGAACGGATGGCCGTCCAGCTCATAAAGCGCGATCCCGTCGCGCACGAGATCGACGAAGAACGGCCGCCCGCGGGCGAGCTGGTCGTTCACGTCCTTCAGGCTGTGGACGATGAAATTGACCGGCGCCGAGAGTCGTTTGGCGATGCCATATTCGCGGCGGAGATGATCGTCGGCCTTGGCCCAATAATCGAGCGTATCGGTCAGCCGCTCGTCGCTGACGACGACGAGCAGATCATAGTCCGAGAAATAGCCGCCGACCGGATCGGCGACCCAATCGCCGCGCGCATAGGAACCGTAGAGGATCACCTTGAGGATCCGGCCCTGCTTCTTCCATTTTTGGGTGGCGAGGCTGGTCGCGTCCTCGAACTCGGCGAACAGGATCTCAACGATGCGATCGAGGTCGCGGCGTTTGCGGTCGGGCAGATGGTCGAGGTCGGTTTTCATTCGCGTGAATCCTAACGGGGTTGTGCCTGAGCACAACCGGCGGATCGATCGAAAATGGTGGGACCCCGCGCCCGACGGCGCGGGGTCTGCGGCGATCAGTCGACCGGGTTCCAGATGATGGCGAAAGTGTCGTCGTCATCCTGGCCGGCGGCGCGCCCAAGATTGGCGTAGAGCCGGCGTGGCCCGAATTCGGGCGCGGCGAGGCTCAGCGACACATAGTCCTTACCCGAGGTCTCGGAGCGCCGGACCCAGCCGGCGCCGACCTCAACGCCGCCCGAGGTGACGCGATAGTCGGGCTGGTTTTCGCCGGATTTGCTGGCATTGGGCACGATCAGGACCTCGGCCCGGATCGAGAGGGTCTTGAGCTCGCCCTTGAAGCCTTTGCCCTCGCGGGCGACGTAGCCGATGGCGGCCATGGTAGTTCTCCTTCTTGCCTCGTCCCAGCGGAATGCCGGGCGATGGGCCGACCGAAAGGGACGGGAACAGCGGAACGGCGAACCCGGAGGGCCGCAGCGATCAGCGGAGGATCGGCGCCAGAGGCTTATTTGAGAGCGCAGCGGCCGCGAGGAGGCCGGCGCAGCCTGGCGGGGAAATAAGCGTCGCCAGCGATGGTTTCGACCGGGCCGCGACCGGCCCAGGTCACCAGCCCAAGGAGCCGGCTATTCCGGTGGGTAGCAGGGAGGAGAAGCCAGCCGCACGTCGTTCCCACCCGCCGACGGGAACGCCAGCAGGGCGGGCTCAATCCTTACTGGGAGCGGGACGCTCCGGATCGGACCTACATTCAAGATCAGAGTGACGGCAGCGGGAATCGTGTGCCCGGCCAGGCGATGAGTCACTCCGCCTCGTCCGGCGCGGTGAGATCGCCGGTGACGCGATGTTACACTGGCCAGCCGAAGTCGAGCCCGGTCTCGCCCGTCACTGCGCCATCCGCCGAATAGCGGCGTTCGATGATCTCGCCGCGCCCCTCGACGTCGATTGCCACCACAGTGCTGCACCGCGTTCCATAAACGGGTTGGCGGATGAAGACCGGCGATAGAAGCGGCTCCAGCGGCGCATCCGATGGCGATGCCGGCGCAAGTCCCGCGTCGGGTAGCCGGTCTTCGACGAGCCGATCGAGCAGTACGGCCGGGCGCGTCGCCCCGGCGACGATCCAGTCGAGCAGCATCTCCTTGACGCGTAAAGTCTTGGGCCAAGGTTCGTCGAGTGCGCCGTTGGACAGACCATAGAGGCCCGGCGCGAGCGGACTACGGACCGGCTCGGGCCGGTTCGACAGGAACCACGCGCGGTCGCGGTCGGCAACGATCAAATTGAACGGATTGAAATCGGCAAGGTCGGCAGCATCGGCATCGGCGTAGCGTCCCTCACCGGCGAGGAGATGGGTCACCAGGCTCCCGCGCGACACACGATTGGGCTGCGGGGCACCGTAGCCGCGCAGATTGGTGACGACGGCGAACCGGCCCTGTTCGGATATGCCCGCCCAGGTGCCGCCCGACAGCAAGTCTCGCCCCGCTATCAGATGGTCCGGCTGCGCCCAGCGTGCGAGCGGCGCGGCGGGCCGCTCATGCAATTCGTCACGGTTGCCCATCATGACAAGCTGCCAGCGCGGATGCGCTTTCCAGGCGAGAGCAAGGACACACATGGCCGCCGCTATTACCAATCGCCGCGCGGCAGGCGAGCGATATCAGGCGTCGAGTCCACCAGCTTGACCGGGGCGCGGCGGACGACCATCGGACGAGCGATGTCCGATGCCGTCCGCAAGCTGATCGAGCGCCTCGCTCCCGACCCCGTCTGCGACGATTGCATCGCCGACCGGCTGGAGCTGGCAGATCGCCAGGACGCCGGCATCGCTGCGAACGAACTCGCGGGCACCAGCCAGTTCGAGCGACGACGCGACGCCTGCGTCCTGTGCGGCATCACGAAACCGACAACACGTCGATCGATCTAGGGATTTCGGACCAGCCGCAACCGCTGATGAGTTCGGCGGACCAAGGGCCCACAGGCGACGATCTTACGGACAGGATAATGGCGCGTAGCGGCGGACAGCGAACCCGCCCGCGACCTGGGCGCAGGACAGATCGCGGCCGCGCACCGAGCAACGCGCGACGGTGCGGCCGTAGCGATCGGTGTCGGTCTGGCGGCAGGTCATCACCGCGCCGCTGACCAGCGCGCGGAGATTGTCGGTGCTGGCGAACGGATCGCCCGGCGTACAAGCCCGGCCGCGCGCGCAATGGCCGGGCAGTTCGGGCGCATCGATCCCCGACAGGCGAATGCGGGTCTTACCACAACGTAGCGTGTCGCCATCGACGACGCGCGGATCGGTGCAGCCGACGTCATCGCTCGACGTGGCGGCCGACAGCAGGCCGGCTGGAACCCGGATCAGCCCCAGCCCCAAGGTAGCGCCGGCCAACAGGCCGATCGCGGTTACCGGGCCGTAGCGCCGGATCATGGCCGGCTGGCGGACGCGCGGACGAAGAAACAAGATATTGGATCGGTGTGGCATGGATTTATCGAACAGCCTATTTCCTGAAATCGCATGAATGTCGATGGCACCGCGCTATCGAGGACGGATGACGTGGCGCCGGACGCCGACGCGATCTTGCGGCCCAGGCGATCCGGGCGCAGTCTTCCGCCCTCACCGGAGAGGAGTCGCTCATGTACCGTTTCGCCTTCGCCCTGGCCGCCAGCGCGATGCTCGCAGCACCCGTGAGCGCCGCGAC
The DNA here is from genome assembly GCF_001598455.1 of Sphingomonas pruni NBRC 15498. GTDB lineage: Bacteria > Pseudomonadota > Alphaproteobacteria > Sphingomonadales > Sphingomonadaceae > Sphingomonas > Sphingomonas pruni. Next base: position 10,669 of record NZ_BCYZ01000006.1, on the reverse strand, counting down.
CCATTGCCGCGACGCCAAGGGCAAGTTCATCAAATGTCCGCCCGCACCAAAGAAGGTCGTCCGCTGCAAGACCGCCAACGGCAAGTTCGCGAAATGCGGCACGCCGGGCGCCAAGCCGGTCTGAGCGACCAGTCCGGGCCGGGGCGCGAGCGCCGGCCCGACCACGGCACGCGACAGCCTCATACGGCCAACGCTCCCGGCGGCAAGGTCAGCATGACCTCGTCCACATTGATCCTCCACGCACCTGCCAGCGCCGCAAGCTCGCTCCGCGATACGCTCGCACCGAGATAGATCTGGTCGAGACGATGCTCGGGAATGCCGGTTTGGCGCGACAGCAGCCGGTAGGACGTGGTCGATTGCAGCGTCCAGGCAAGGATCCACGGCTCGCCTGCTGCGATCGCCTGGGCGACGGCCTGCAGGGGATTCCAGTGCGGGCGTTCGGGCCGGAACATCAGGCCAAGAACAACGCGAGCTGCTCGCGGCTGGCCGCGAGGATGCCTTTTGCCCGGAGCGCAGCATCGACCGCCTGGCGGTAATGGACCGTGCGAGCGCGTTCGGCCTCGTCGAAGCCGACCGGCGCCCAATCCTCACCCGGATGACAGGCATCGTAAATCGCACGCGCCGCCGCGCGCAGCAGCGCATCATGCCGCACAAGTCTCTCCATAATTGTCGAATCGCCGCCCGAACGGCGAAGAACGAGTTAGAACAAAAAGGGAACATATGGCAAGAGTCGCTGGCGACATCGTGCGACGCCGGTTGCCGCGCCGGCCCCAGCCGCTGCCTTTCCTGCTTGCCGCGCAGCGGCCGCCGCGCGCCCGATGCCCGCGCCAGCGGCAAGGGCGCGCGGCCGAATTTTTCGACCCCTAAAAAAGAGACAAGACCCCGCGCGGAGAGGCACTTCCCCCTCCGCGCGGGGCCGGCTGCCCGCGATCAGGCGGCGAGCTGATCGGGCAGCGCACCCTCGTCCTCGCCCGGCGCGCCCGCATCGGGCGAAATCGCCTCGTCTTCCCACCCTGCTCACCGGACGCGGACACGTCCTCGCCGTCCGGTAGCGGCACCGGATCGGGCGCGGGCCGCGCACGCTCGGCGAGCACGAACGCGACCCGCGCATGGGCGGCTACCGACCCCACCCCGCCGCGATCGGTATAAGCAGCGGGCGGGAAGGCCAGCCATCGCGGCACCCAGCACTCGACCTTGGCGCGGCCCTCGGCGCCGGCCAGATGGTCGGTGACGATCTTCTTCAAGGCCGCCCCCTTTTCCTTCGCATTGGCCTCGGCGACCTCGGGTCCGGCGACCTCGGCGACCATCGCGGCGAGCACCTGCTTGTCGCGGATCAGGTCGAACAAGGCGGCATCGGACCGCCACCAATCGGCCATCTCGATACCAAGAGTCAGCCCGAGCGCGTCGACCGCCGGGCTGCCGACCGCGAGCGCTTCGCCGATCACCGCCGCCACCACAGCGAGCACGGCCGCATCGGACAGGTCCATGAGGCGCAGGAAGATCGCGGTCAGCCGGTCGCCCTGCCGCCCGAAATCGTCGCCGCACCGGCCAGCGACGGTGGTTTCCTCGCAGCCAAAGGCGAGCAGGTCGAGCACCGCGCGGCGATGCCCCTCGAACACGGTTTCGGCGAGCGACGCCGCGACGCGCTCGCGGGTCGCATCGTCGCGCGCGGAGTGCGGCTCGACGCGCACCGACCAGAGCGGCGATCCGGCGATAACGTGCGCGACCATCAGCCGGAGCGCGACCCCCGGCTCAGCGGTGAGCGCCGCGCGCGCGGCGGCATGGCGGTGGAGGTCGATATAGGCGCCGAGCGCGCCGGTCACTTCGGGCCGGGCGGGCTTGGCCTGCCCGGCCGCATCGGCCGACAGCCGCGCAACGCGCTCCCGCTCGCGGCGGCATCGTCGCCCTCGTCGAGGATCGCGCAGGGCAGCAGGCAGCCTTCGGGATCGGGGTCCGGGCTTGGGCCGTCATTGGCGGCGCGGCGCTCGGCGTCGGCGATTCCGGCCGCGCGAAAGCGGCGGCTGCCGGCGACGATACCGAACCGGTCGTCATCGGCGGGCCGGACGAGCAACGGCTGCAGCACGCCACGCTTGCGGATCGTGGGCAGGATATCGGACACGTCCGGGGCCGTCTTGCCTGCACGCATGTTGGTCTTGTCGACGAACAGCTTGTCGAGGGGCAGAAATTCGAGTTTCATGGGTCTTGCTCCTTTGCGAGTGCCGGTCCCACTCCACTTCCATTGCGACGGGGCCGGCTTTGGTGATGCGGGCGAGACGCGCCCGCTGCGTCAGCCGTCCGGCGGGCCGGGCGGAAGCTTTCGGGACAGGTGCTCGCGGGCGATGCGGAGCGCTTGGGCTGCCCCCATGATCGAGCCGGTACGGCGCGCGACCTCGACCCAGAGCGACAGCGGCACGTCGCTCGAAAAGTTGAGATCGCGCTCGATGCGGAGGTCGAACGGCAACCGCACGGCGGCCAGTTCGCCAAGCGAGAAGCTGCCGAGTTCCGGGCATCCGAAGCCGAGATCGGCCAGCCCGAACAGGGTGTCGCCATCGGGCTCGAGTTCGGTCGCCAGCCACATCGCCGCGCTGATCGGTGAGAAGAATTTGACGACCGGCGCGGGGTCAGGTTCGCGAGCACCGGTGCGCTGTGCTTCCTTGGTCGCCTGCGCGTTGGCGACGAGCGCGGCGCGCAATTCGGGCGTGAGCAAGTCCATGGCTATCGATCCTCGGGAAGGCGCGGCGCGGCATCGTCGCGCGGCGCGGGGGTGAACAGGTCGAGCTGATTGCGGGCATTCATGTCGAACAGGCCGAGGTCGCACGGGCGCTGCGGCCTTTTCGGTTGGAGTGGTGCTGCGGCGCGCGCGGCCAGCCGGTCGGACGGCGTGATCGGCGCGACGCCCGGGACAAGGCATTGCAGGCCGATGCTGGTCGGCTCTGCCGCGAAGGGGTGGCGCGCCTCGGTCACTGCGCCAACTCATCGGACGACGCGACAGGTGATGCGGCCGGTACGCGTGCGAGCAGCCAGTCGGCGGCACGCGAGGCTGCCGACGCGGCACGGAAGATCGCGCGGGCATCGCCGCGCAGCAGGTCGAGCCAATGCCCAAGATAATCGGCATGGCGCACGGTGGGCACGATGCCGAGCGCTGCGCACAGGAACGCCGATCCCATTTCGGCGATCAGTTCCTCGCGGGCATAGCCTGGCGTGCCGAAGCCGTTCGACAGGTCGCGGCCCAGCCGCGCGGAATGACCGGTGGCGTGGGTCAGTTCGTGGAGACAGGTCCGGTAATAATTGATCGGCTCGAAGAACGCGGCTTGCGGCGGCACGACCACCATGTCGCGTGCCGGACTGTAAAAGGCCTCGTCGCCGCCGACCCGGAACGTGACCCCGCTGACGGCGATCACTTGTTCGGCGGCGGGTACCTGTTGGGACAGATCGACCGGCGCGGGCGGCAGCGACAAAGCAGGGTCGAGCCCGTCGCACTGCGCCACATTGAACAGGGTGAAGCGCTTGAGGAACGGGACGGTGCCAGGCGCGTCGCCCTCCGCCTCGGCGCGCGCTTTCTCGGCCTCAGGCGTGAACCGGTCGGCATAGACGGCGGTGACGCCATGCTCGCCGCGCCGGACCATCCCGCCCAACGTCGCGGCCTGGCGGAACGTCAGCCAGCGCTGTGCGGGATAGCCGCGCGCGATCACCGCGCTCCACAGGATGAGGATATTGACCCCCGAATAAGCGCGCCCGGTCGCGGCGTTGACGGGCAGACCGGCGGTCGCCGCCCCGCTTCCCCATGGCTGCACCCATGGCAATCGTCCGGCCTCGAGTTCGGCGATGATCCGCCCGGTTACTGCTTCATAGAGCGACGCGCGCGGCGCCGCCGTCCCGTGGCGGGCCTGTCCGAACCGCCCCGACGCGCGCGCGCCGTGCGCCTCGGGGGTCTTGGCGCACCTGCCTTTCCCGGTTGACTTGATCGCCTGGCCTGGGTCGATCGGCTTGATCGACCGGGTCGACCTGGTCGCAATCCCGGACTGGCCCCGGGCGGAACGGCGGTTGGCAGGCATGACGCGTGACTCCTTTCCCGCCCCGCTCATGGCCTCCCCGCAAAAAGCGGGGGTGGGCGGCACCGAGCGACCGGAGAGGCGCGGCAACGAGCGAGGCCCGCACCCAAGTCCGGGGTCCCCGTCGCCTCCGCGCGACGGGGTGGCGCAGGGCCGGAACGCGAGTGGAGGAGCCGCGGCACGCGGCTTGCGGACCTCGCGGCCGCGCCTAGCAGGAAGCGCCGCCCATTCCCGCTTGACCGGGAGAGGCCACCAACAGCGCCGCCGCGCAGCCGCGCGGCGTCCGCGTATAACCGCGCCGGCGGCCCGCCGCCGGCGCTACAAATACGGTACTCCGCAACGAGCCGGACGGATCAGCGGCGTCGAACCGGGCTTTCGAGATCCGGACGGGGCATGGCGTCCGGCTCGAAAACCGGGCGCGCCGCCCGGCCGCGAGGCGGTGTGCCGCGGGGCCGCTATCAAGCGCCGCACCCTGTCCGGTCGCATAGCGATCCGGCAGTGTGCGTCGTCAGCCCCGCACCGCCAGGGTCAGCGACCGCTGACCCGCGCCAGTCCGATCGTCACCGCTAGGCCGAGACCCGTCCGGGGCTCGGGGGCGAGGGCCTGGCCCGAGCCATAGAGCGGCGGTCGCGCGGGCAACCTCCCGCGCGAGGCGCCGCCTTTCGTAAGATCAACCACCACAATCGAGCGCGCTTACCAGCGTATACGCCATCCAAAGAACCGGAATTTCCGGCCGCCATCCGTTGGCGGGAAACGCTGCCTCCTGCCCTGTCGGCCCGCCTTCTTGCACCGCGCCTTCCACAGCCCTGGCGCCGGTTGCCTGGCGACGAGGCGGGCGATCCGCGATGCTTTACGTGAGCGATCTGCCCGATCGAAAACCTGGCGCCCTTGAAAGCTCTGCTCATATGAGCCACATAAATGCTCAAAGGAACCGCAAATGCCACAACCCGCTATCGCGCAGCGCAAGCCGCAGGAGGAAACCGCTCCCGCGTTCGTGTATGTGGACATCTACCGCTCCTCTCCCAGCGACCGGATCGACGTCATCAAGGCCGGTGTCCCTGCCGCCAAAGCCAAGCTGCTGATCAGCGAGCTGCATTTCGACCAGCGGGTCCTGCTCGATGCGCTCAACCTCAAGACCGCGACGGTGAACAAGAAGGCGGCGCGCAACGAGCTGCTGTCGACCGAGGACAGCGAACGGGTGATCGGCCTGGCCAAGCTGGTCGGCCAACTCGAAGCGATGATCGAGGAGTCCGGATCGGCCGAAGGCTTCGATGCCCCCGAATGGCTGTCGCGCTGGCTGCGCGAACCGCTGCCGGCGCTCGGCGGCGGCAAGCCGATCGACCTGCTCGACACGATGGAAGGTCAGGCCCTGGTCGCCCAGGCGCTCGCCCAGATCCAGAGCGGAGCCTATGCGTGAGCTTGTCGGTCTGGCGGATCGCCACCGACACAAAGGACTATGAGGCCGACGACCTGTCCGGCACCGGTGCCCGAAACACGGGCGGCCGCTGGAACGACAAGGGCGTGGCGATGGTCTATGGCGCGACGAGCCGCGCGCTCGCCTGCCTCGAGACGATCGTCCATCTGAATGCCGGCGGCCTGCCGCTCAACCGCTACCTGGTCGAGATCACGATCCCCGACCCCGTCTGGGCGGCGGCACAGGTCGCAACCGCTAGCTCGCTCGCGGTGGGCTGGGACGCCGAGCCGTGCGGCCGGGTCAGCATCGCATTCGGCTCCGCCTGGGCCGCTGCCAAAAGTTCGGCACTGCTGCTGGTCCCTTCGGTGATCGTACCCGAGGAGCACAACGTCCTGATCAACCCCGCCCACCCCGATGCGGTCGGCATCGCCGCGTGCAAGGTGCGCAAATGGCTCTACGATCCGCGGCTCGAGCGAGCGCCCTGAAAGGTCGAGTCGCCGGGCTGGGGCAAATCGGCCGGGAGGTTTTCCGCCGCGCGATGTGCTAGGTCCTGACAATTGCCAAGATCGTGCGGAGGTCCAGGCATGGCAGACCTGATCGAATCGTTGGTCGACAGCCAACCTGCGTTACTGTCGGCGCTGCTCGACCAGACCCATGACTGCATCGAGCTGCTCGATGGCGAAGGACGCATCCTGTTCGTTAATCGCGAGAGCCTCCGGACGATGGAGTTGAGTGCCCCCGCAGCGCTGGTCGGTCAACGCTGGATCGACCGCTGGCCGGCCGATCGCCGCGCAGATCTCGAAGACGCGCTCGGTACGGCGCGCGCTGGGACAGCGGTACGCTTTACCGCGCCGCGCCGGGGACCCGATGACGAAACGCGCTGGTGGGACGTGACGCTGGCCCCGATCGCTTCCGCCGGTGCCGCCGCCTTCCTGACGGTTGCGCGGGACATCACCGCGGAAACCACCGAACGCGAACGCGCCGCCGCGATCGGCGCCGAGATGCGCCACCGGCTGCGCAACGCGATGACCATCGCTGCCGGGATCGTGACGATGGCCGCACGGTCGCAGCCCGAGCATCGGCTCTTCGCGCGTGCGGTCGCTGAGCGGTTCGCGCAGCTTGGCCAGGTCCAGGACCTGCTGCTTGACCCGGCGCGCGAGAACCGTCTTCCCGACATTGTCCCGCTCCTCGCCAAGGCCTATGGCGACGAGGCGTTGCTGCGCTTCGGCACGGTTCCGGACGTCCGGCTCGCCCAGGTCCCGATGCAGGCGCTCGCGCTCGCCTTTGGTGAGCTCGCCACCAACAGCCTCAAATATGGCGCGCTCAAGCATGGTAAGCCGGTCGGGATCGACGGCGTAACCGAAAACAATATGCTTCGCCTGATCTGGCGCGAACCAACCCGGCTAGGCGCTTCACGCGACGGCAGCCAGGGCCTTGGCCTGATCGACCGGCTGATCGCGGTCTCGGGCGGTACGGTCGACTATGCGGATGATAATAATGGCGATTTGGTCGTACGGATCGCGCTGCCCTGTTTCTGACGGAGGCGGGCCGGCATCGCCTATACGCTCTGACCTCTGCGCCGCATCAAGAGCCGGTAACCGCCGCGCGCTAGTCGCCGAGCCTCGCCCGCCAGGCGCCGGACCCGCGAGCGGAGCGAGTCCGAGGCCCCGTCCCACTCCGCCGTCACGCGCTCGATGCCATAGAGCGCCTCGCCGATCTCGCGCTGGCTGGCGCCAGCCGTCAAACCGTCATGGACCTGCAGCGCGGTCAGCCAGCGCGCGATACGTGGATCGGGCGGATAGAGCGAACGCCGGAACTGGCGGTGCAGCGAAAATTCCACCAGCCGCCTGAGCGGCAACAATTTGGGCCGCGCCGAAAGGCTGCCCTCGATCCGATAGTGCAATATCACCGGGCCGGCCGACAAGGTGCCTGCCTCGACATCGAAGCGGATGTGGCGCCAGCCATCGCTGATCACTGCATGTTCGCAGCCATCCTTATCGGCGACGGCGATCAACCAGACGCGCAGCTTCGCAGGGTCGATCGCGTTTGGGTCACCCCGCGCGGCGGGCCGGGCCTCGACCGCCAACGTGCCGGGATCGAGATCGGCATGCCAGATCAGCCGCGCCTGGGGGGCGGCGATCGCCGGATCCTCGGCGAAAGTGAAGCCCCCAGGCCAGCGCGCCGCGCGGAAGTGCGTCAACGCCGCGAGTGACCTCGCTGGCACGCGCATACCAGGCAATATAGCCGGGATCGCGGCGCAGCCATTCCCACATCAGCCCGGCACGATCGACGCCCGCCAGCGGGCGATAGCGCGCAGCATCTCGCCAGCCATTCTCGCCCGCTTCGTGCGCCATTATCCGCGAACGCTGCACAAAGTGCGGCGAAACCCGCCAATTAGGTCCGAAGCGGATTTGATTGCCTCCAGAGAATCGATAAAATGTCCCCGCTTTTCAACCGCGTCCTTCCGCCGTTGCGAGAACCGGCAGATTGGGCGCGCGGTCAGGGAAAGGACGGCGTCGGGGACGAAGGCGGCTTGAGACGCCTCCCGACGCTGGTGTGCCTCATGGGCATAGGAAACGCATTGGCCCGGTTTATCGAGTTCGTCACGGGCGCGAACAGTCCAGCCGATCTGGAAGCGATACTCGGCGAGATCACGGCATCGTTGGGCTATGAATATTTCGCGCTCACTCATCATGTCGACCTCAGGGCGGCGGCCGGCTCGACGATACGGCTGCACAATTATCCTGATCGCTGGGTCGACTATTTCGATCGCGAAGGCCTGGCCGCCGCCGACCCGATCCACCGCGCCAGCCAGCAGACAGCGCTCGGCTTTTCCTGGCACAACGTCCCGCTGATGATCCCGCTGACGCCGCGGGATCGTGGAATCCTCGCACGGGCCAAGGACCATGGGATCGGCACGGGAGTCACGATCCCGGCGAACGTGCCCGGCGAGGCGACCGGATCGTGTTCGTTCGCGATGGCGGCCGACCGGCGCGCGCCGCCGGACAATCTTGCGCTCACGCAATTGGTCGGCGCCTTCGCCTTCGAGGCGGCGCGCCGCGTCTGGCAGGTGCGCCCGTCGGCGCGCAGCAGCAGGCCCGGCGCGGGGTCGCGGCTGACCGACCGGCAGCGTGATTGCCTGATCTGGGCAGCGCGCGGCAAAAGCGACTGGGAGATCAGCGTGATCCTGGGGATCAGCGAGGAGACCGTCGCACAACATATCAGGCAGGCCTGTGAGCGGTACGGCGTACAGAAGCGAACATCGCTCATCATCCACGCTTTATTCGACGGGACGATCAGCTTCGCCGACATCGCCCGGCGCTGACATCCCCCTTTTCCGGGATAGCGGGACCGGCGCCCGGCGCGCCACGCTTTGCGAACCTTTGACGGAGGTTCGTGATGCTCACCGTGATAGAGAGCGCCTGCCCCGGGCCCGACGATGCGCTGCTGCGTGGCATGTTCGAGGCACGAAAGCGGGTCTTCATCGATCTGCTCGGCTGGGACCTGCCGGTCCTCGCCGGGCGCTTCGAGCTCGACCAGTTCGACACGCCTGAGGCAATCTATCTGATCCTGGCGGACGAGCATGGCGCCCATCGCGCCTCGGCGCGGCTGCTTCCGACGACGAAGCCCCATCTGCTCGACACCCTGTTCGCCGACCTGTGCGACGGACCGGTACCGTCAGGCGAGACGGTGTTCGAGATCACTCGATTCTGCCTCGATCGCTCGTTGGGCGCGCGGGGCCGGCGTGCGGCGCGCGACGAACTGGTCCACGCGCTCGCCCGATACGGATTGGACCATGGGATCACATTGTATACGGGCGTCGCCGAACCCGGCTGGCTCGACCAGGTCCTCGCCTTTGGCTGGCATTGCCGGCTGCTCGGCACGCTGCGAGAGATCCAAGGGTCCCGGCTCGGGGCGATCGCCATCGACATCGATGCCGGAACGCCGAGGTTGCTCGAGCGAGCCGGCATTCGCGGCTCCGCGCCGCTCGCGGAGGTGTCGCATGCGGCATGACCCGATACCCGCGGCGGGATGCGACCTCGCCGGCACGCTTCGCAAGCAAGGCTATTGCATCGTCCGCAATGCCTTGCCTGCCGCAGAGGTGGACGCGCTCGACCGGGTGCTCGCGCCTGTGTTCGACGCGACGCCGTTCTGCGAGGGCGGCTTCTACGGCGAACGGACCAAGCGCTTCGGACGTCTGCTTGCGCGTGCCGGCGATGCCGAACGCTTCGTGCGCCATCCCGAGATCCTCGCCGCGGCACAGGAAATATTGTCGCCATGGTGCGACACGATCCAGCTCAACCTCGCCCAGGCAATCGCGCTTCACCCGGACGCGCTGGCGCAATTGCCGCATCGCGACCAGGACATGTGGCGCGGGACCGTCGGCGAGGTCGAATATCTCGTCAACGTCATGTGGCCGTTCACCGACTATCGGGCGGACAATGGCGCGACCGTGATCTGGCCAGGCAGCCATGGCCCGAACGCGCTCGCCAAAGAGCCGCCGCATCGCCCGGTCGTCGCCGAGATGGACCCCGGCGACGCGCTCGTCTTTCTCGGCTCGACCCTGCATGGTGCCGGCGGCAACGTATCCGGCCGCGTTCGGCGCGGGATGGTCGTCAGCTACTGCCTGGGCTGGCTCAAGCCCTATGAGAATCAGTGGCTCGCCTATCCGCCGGCGATCGCGCGCGGTTTCTCGCGCGAGCTGGCGCAGCTGGTCGGCTATCAGCAGCATCGCCCCAATCTCGGCAATTACGAGGGCCGCTGCCCGTCGGTGCTGCTCGAAGCGCCTGTGACGGAACATCTCGCGGCGATCGACGCCTTGCGGCCGGACCAGGCGGCGATGGTGGCCGATTATGTCGCCGAGCAACGCCGAACGCCATGAATCCGGGCGCGACATCGGAGCGCGTGTTCGACGCCCTCAAGCATGACATCCTCTCGGGCGAACTGCCGCCAGGCACGAAGCTCGAACCGGCAGCGCTCGCCGATCGGCTCAACAGCAGCGTGACGCCGGTGCGGGACGCGCTGCATCGGCTGGCGGGCGCTCTGCTCGTCGAGATGCGGGCGAGCGAAGGCTTTTACCTTCCCTTCGTGACCGAACCGGGCCTCAGGGATCTCTACGCCTGGAACGCCGAACTCGTGCGAACGCTGGTCCGCGCCTGGCCCGATCGGCGGGCGCCGCTCAAAGCCGACGCTCTGCCCGCCG
>NZ_BCYZ01000005.1 GCF_001598455.1 Sphingomonas pruni NBRC 15498 | reverse complement strand
GGGTTAAAATCCCATCCTCGCCGCTTCGCGGCTGCGGCCCCTCCACCGCCTTCGGCGGTCCCCCTCCCCGATCAAGCTCGGGGAGGATTTAGATTGGACCTATTCCGCCGCTTCCGCCTGATAGGCCGGATAGTCGATATAGCCCTCCGGCCCCGGCGTGTACCAGGTCTTGAAATCGTCGGCGTTGAGCGGCGCGCCGATGCGGAAACGCTCGACCAGGTCCGGGTTGGCGATGAACTTGCGCCCGAACGAGACGCCATCGGCCAGGCCGGAGGCGACATCGGCCTGCGCAGCCTCAAGCGTATAATCCTGGTTGAGGATCAGCGGGCGCTCGAACACCTGGCGGATTTTCGGGCTCAGCTTGGGCACCGCCGACGCACCGAACGTGCCGGTCGGCGACAGCTCGCGCAACTCCAGGAAGGCGATGCCGAGGTCGTTGAGCGCTTTCGCCGCGGGGACGAACACCGCTTCCGGGTTGCTGTCATCGGCGCCCTGCGTCTCGCCATTGGGCGACAGGCGGATCGCGGTGCGGCCGGCGCCGACTTCGGCGATCACCGCCTGGACCGCTTCCTTCATGAAGCGGATGCGGTTTTCCGGGCTGCCGCCATAATCGTCGTCGCGCAAATTGGTGTTGTCGCGCAGGAACTGGTCGATCAGATAGCCGTTCGCGCCGTGCAGCTGGACCCCGTCGAATCCGGCGGCGATCGCGTTGCGCGCGGCGGTGGCATATTCACCCTGGGCGCGCTTGATGTCGTCGAGCGTCGCGGCGCGCGCTTCGGCATAGGGGTTTTCGGGTTTGTGATAGGGCGCGCGCGTCACCGAGGACGATAGCGGCTGCAGGCCCGTCACGTCGGGCCGCGCGAGCCGGCCCATATGCCAGATCTGCGCGACGATCTTGCCGCCCGCCTCGTGCACCGCGGCGGTGACCGGCTTCCATGCCTCGACCTGCGCATCGGTCCACAGGCCCGGCGCGTTGGGCCAGCCCAGGCCGAGCCGGCTGACGCCGGTGCCCTCGGTAATGATCACGCCGGCGCCCGAGCGCTGGCGGTAATAGTCGATCATGATGTCGGTCGGCACATGCTCAGCGGTCGAGCGGCCGCGCGTCAGCGGTGCCATCAGGATGCGGTTCTTGGCCGAAATATCGCCAAGCTGGATGGGATCGAACAGCGTAGGCATTCTTGGATAACCTCCCGATAGGACTTCTTTGCGGACGCGGCGCAGATAGGTGTTATGGGGCCGCATGCACCGGGAAAGCGCAACAAGAAAAGCTTCGGACGACAAAAGCGTCGGCGCTCATCCTTTTGCTTTCGCGGCACTGATCCTCGCCAATATCCTGTTGAGCCTGGGCCCGGTCTTCGTGCGGATGAGCGATGTCGGGCCCGTGGCCGCCGGTTTCTGGCGAATCGCGCTGGCCGCCCCGGTCTTGCTAGCGGCTGCGTTCGCGACAGGGTGGCGGCCGACCGCGATGGGCCGCGGGGTGTGGATCGCGCTGGTGATCGGCGGATTGTGCTTCGCCGGCGATCTCGCCGCCTGGCATATCGGCATCCTCAAGACCCAGCTCGCCAATGCGACCCTGTTCGGCAATTCGGCGACTCTGTTCTATCCGGTCTATGGCTTCCTGATCGCGCGCGCCTGGCCGTCGCGGACGCAGGGATTCGCCTTGCTGCTGGCGCTGGCCGGGGCGGGGCTGCTGATGGGGCGGTCGATGCAGATCGCGCCGACGCACCTCGCCGGCGACCTGCTCTGCCTGCTCGCGGGCATTCTCTACACGGTCTATTTCGCGACCATGGCAAAGGCGCGCAACACGATGGCGCCGATTCCCGCGCTGACGCTGTCGACCCTGGCGAGCCTGTTGCCGCTGCTGATCTTCGCCAATCTGCTCGGCGAACAGGTGGTGCCGCATAACTGGACGCCGTTGGTGCTGATGGCGCTGTCGAGCCAGATCATCGGCCAGGGGCTGATGATCTTCGCGCTCGGCCAGATGTCGCCGATGGTGATCGGCATCGCCCTCCTCACCCAGCCGGTGATGGCGGCGACCATCGGCTGGATCGGCTATGGCGAGCGGCTCGACGGCATCGACATGATCGGCGCGGTCGCCGTCGCGGTCGCGCTGGTGCTGGTCCGCGGCGAACGCAAGGACGCCGCCGAGCTTGCCCCCGAGGGGGTCGAGGACGCATAAGCCAAGGGTCCGTACTCAGTTAGCGCGGGGTCGTGACGGAGCCAAATTTGGTGCTGGGCAAGAAGCAAGGAGGGAGCGATGCTGAGAGCATCGTGACCGACGCAGCGAAGCCGCCCGGCGCCAAATTTGGCCCGCCGCGTTGCGGTCGCCCGGAGAAGTCCGCTGGACTACGTCACTTGCTTGCGCGTAGTTTCGACTACGCGACTGCGCTGCGTTTCTTGCCAGCGGACTTCTCCGGGCGATCACGATCCCCGCGCTAACTGAGTACGGACCCTAAGCATGACGCTCCCTGCCGATCCCACGCTCGACGAAATTCGCGAGGCACTCGCGCCTCTTGTTGCCGACAATGCCGCGTTCGACGGTTGGAAGGCGGCGGCGCGCGACATGGCGGCGGACCAGCTCGGCATCGACCGCGACGTCGCGCTGCTCGCTTTGCCCGACGCGACCGCGATGATCGATGCGTGGTTCGCGAGCATCGACCGTGGGATGGTCGAGACGCTGCCGCCCGAGACATTGGGCAGGATGAAGGTTCGCGAGAAGATCACCGCTCTGGTCGAAGCGCGGCTCGACCTGCTCGCCCCGCATCGCGAGACGTTGCGGCGCGCGCTGGCGATCCTGGCGATGCCGACCAATGTCGCGCATGGCGCCAAGCTCGGCTGGCGCGCGGCTGATCTGATGTGGCGCGCGGCGGGCGACACCGCGACCGACTATAATCACTACACCAAGCGCGCGATGCTCGGCGCCGTCTATGCCGCGACGATGACGGTGTTCCTCGACGACGACAGCGATGGCCAGGCCGACACCCGCGCCTTCCTGGCGCGACGGATCGAGGGGATCATGCGGTTCGAGAAAGCCAAGGCGCAGTTTCTCGGCCGGATCGAGCATCGTCCCAGCCTGTCGCGGTTCATTGGGCGGCTGCGCTATCCGGCGGTTTGATTTTTCTCGCACAAAAGACACGAAGGCGCGAAGAGCGCTCACATCAGGCTGCGGAGCAGCTTTATCGCCCCGGCCGATTGGCGCCGCTGACGCGGCGGGCTCGGCAAACCTCTTCGTGGCTTTGTGCCTTTGTGCGAGCATCACAATTTCGGTTATTGATAATCAGTCGCAGTAGTTCTAGGTGAGTCGTCATGGCGACGACTCTGCTCAGCCTCGAACAGCTTCCCCAGCGCCAGCGCGCGACCGTCGCGGGCATTGCCTGGGATCGTCTCTCGGCGCCCGAGGGCCGGCGGCTGCGCGAGCTTGGCTTCGATGAAGGAGTCGGGATCGAAGTGCTGCACCGCGCGCGGATCGGCGGCGGGCCGATCGCGTGCCGGATCGGCCGCATGACGGTCGCGCTGCGCCGCCGGGTCGCCGGAGCGATCCATGTCGATCCGCTGACCAGCTAGCGCCCCAGGATGAACCCTGCCCCGCTGGTGGCGCTGGTCGGCAACCCCAATGCCGGCAAGAGCGCGCTGTTCAACGCGCTGACCGGCGCGCGCCAAAAGGTCGGCAATTATCCCGGCGTCACCGTCGAGCGGCACGCCGGCCGGATGGCGCTGCCCGACGGGCGCCCGGTCGAATTGCTCGATCTGCCCGGCACCTACAGCCTCGAGCCGTCGAGTCCCGACGAGCGCGTCACCCGCGACGTCGTGACCGGTGCGCAGGCCGGCGAACGGCTGCCCGATGCGATCGTGGTAGTGGTCGATGCCTCCAACCTCGACAACCATCTGCGCTTCACGCTCCAGCTGATCGCGCTTGGCCTGCCGGTGGTGGTCGCGCTCAACATGTACGACCTTGCCGAGCGCGACGGGCTCAAGCTCGACCCGCAAGCGCTGGCGCGCGAGCTCGGCGTTCCGGTCGTCCCCACGGTCGCGGTGCGCAAGCGGGGCATCGACGACCTCAAGGAAGCGCTGGCCGAGCTTGTGACCCCGGGGGCGACGGCATTGCGGCCGAGCGATCCGGTGCTGCATGCCGATATCGCCACGTTGCAGCGCCGCGCGCGCCAGATCGCGATGGCGGCGACGATCTCCGAGACGCCGGTGCGGCGCTGGACGCACATGCTCGATTCGGTCGCGCTGCATCCGGTGTTCGGCGTCCTGTTGTTGTTCGTCGTGCTGTTCGTGATGTTCCAGGCGGTGTTCTTCGCCGGCGCGGCGCCGGCCGACGCGATCGCTTCCGGGTTCGACTGGCTGGCCGGGCTGGTCAAGCAGGTGATGCCCGAGTCGATCCTGCGCTCGCTGATCACCGACGGCGCGATCGCGGGCGTGGGCGCCGTCATCAAGTTCCTGCCCCAGATCCTGATCATGTTCTTCTTCATCCTGGTGCTGGAAGCGAGCGGCTATATGGTCCGCGCGGCGTTCCTGATGGACCGGATCATGGCCAGCGTCGGGCTGTCGGGACGGGCCTTCATTCCGCTGCTGTCGAGCTTCGCTTGTGCCGTCCCCGGGATCATGTCGACGCGCACGATCGAGGATGAGAAGGACCGCCTGACCACGATCCTGATCGCGCCGCTGATGACCTGTTCGGCGCGGCTGCCGGTCTATACGCTGGTGATCGGCGCGATGATCCCCAATGTCCGGGTGCTGCCGTTCGTCGGGCTGCAGGGGCTGGTCATGCTCGGCCTCTACATCATGGGCGTGGCGGGCGCGTTCGTCGTCGCCCTGGTCCTGCGCCGCACGGTGACCAAGGGCGCCTCATCGGGCTTCATGATGGAGATGCCCAAATACCAGCTGCCGAGCGTGCGCGACCTGGCGATCGGGCTGTGGAGCCGCGCGGAAATCTTCCTCAAGCGCGCCGGCACGACGATCGCCTTCACAACGATCGTCTTGTGGGCCTTGCTGTCCTTTCCCCAGGTGCCCAGGGACAGCCATGTCAGCCAGGTCAATTATTCGGTCGCCGGGCGGATCGCCAATACGATCGAGCCGGCGTTCCGGCCGATCGGCTTCAATCGCGACATCGTGCTGGCGCTGATTCCCGCCATGGCGGCGCGCGAAGTATCTGTCGCCGCGCTCGGCACGGTCTATGCGATCGACACGGCCGGCGGCGACGATGAAACCAAAATGGCGCAGACTCTTCACAAGCGCTGGAGCCTGGCGACCGCCCTCGCTTTCCTCATATGGTTCGTGTTCGCACCACAGTGCATCTCGACCATCGCAGTCACCAGAAGAGAGACAAACGGGTGGAAATGGCCCGCCTTCATGGTTGGCTATTTGTTCCTGCTCGCCTACATCATGGCCGGAATCACATACTGGCTGGCTGTCTTCGCCGGCTTGTAGTGTTTGTCGCGGCACCAGCCCGCTCCCCCACCCGGCCTCCCATATGGTAGCCTGATTGGGAGGCCGGGTGGGGGAGCGGGCTGGTGCGGTATCCGGCGTAAGCCGGCAAAGGAGAAATTAATGGCGGGCAGCGTCAACAAGGTCATTCTCGTCGGCAATCTCGGGCGCGACCCGGAAAGCCGCACGTTCCAGAACGGCGGCAAGGTCGTCGAGCTGCGCATCGCGACGTCGGAACAGTGGAAGGACCGCAATACCGGCGAGCGCAAGGAGCGCACCGAATGGCACACGGTCAAGGTGTTCAACGAAGGCCTGGCCAATGTCGCCGAGCGCTATCTGCGCAAGGGCTCGAAAGTCTATATCGAGGGTGCGCTGCAGACCCGCAAATGGCAGGACCAGGACGGCAAGGACCGCTATTCGACCGAGATCGTGCTCCAGGGCTTCAACAGCGTGCTGACGATGCTCGACGGCGCGCCGGGCGGTGGCGGCGGTTCGGGCGGCGGCGGCGGTGGCGGCTTCTCCAGCGGCCGCGATGATTTCGGCGGCGCCTCGGGCGGTCGCGACGACTTTGCCGGCGCGTCGAGCGGCGGCGGGTTCGGTGGCGGCGGCGGGTTCGGTGGCGGCGGCAGCGGTGGCGGACGCGGCGGCTTCTCGGACGACCTCGACGACGACGTACCGTTCTAGGATCGTTCACGCATGTCGAATGACATTAGCGCGTCGGGCTGGCGCATCGACGAGGTCGTGCGCGAAAAGGCGATCGACGAGCTCGATCTCGTGCACCTGCGCGAGAGCGGCCAACTCGATCGCATCACCGATTTCGCGGCGAAACTGTTCGACGCGCCGATAGCGTTGGTCAGCCTGGTCGAGCGCGAGCGGCAATTCTTCCCCGGCAAGACCGGGCTCGACGCCGACGAGACGCCGCGCGAAATGTCGTTCTGCCAGCATGCGATGCTCGGGACCGAGATCATGGTGGTGCCCGACGCGACCAAGGATGCGCGTTTTGCCGGCAACGCGCTTGTCACCGGCGATCCCGACATCCGCTTCTACGCCGGCGCACCATTGGTCAGCGCCGAAGGCGTGCCGCTGGGCGCGCTGTGCGTGATCGACCGCAAACCGCGCGAGGGGATGACCGATCTGCAGCGGCAGGGGCTGACGGTACTCGCCGACAATGTGATGGCGCTGTTTCGGGCGGGTAAGGCGTAGATATAACCTCCACCGCTTCATTCAACGCTTCCCCGGCGAAGGCCGGGGCCCAGTTTCGCCCACATCGAAAAGGCATCCCGCCGTCGAGATCACATTGCGACTGGACCCCGGCCTTCGCCGGGGAGGCGTATTCTGTTTCTGAGCGGCCGCCTACCGCCGCAGCAAGAACACCGCATGCTCGGCGAGGAGGTTTGCCATCGTCGCGCTGGTGCGCTGGTCGCCCGACAGGAACCACGCGCCTTCGACGGTGATGCCGCGTTCCTTCAGCAACGCGCGGAAATCGTCGATCGTGACGTGATGGATGTTGGGCGTCGCGTACCACGCCACCGGCAACAGCCGCGTCACCGGCATCCGCCCGCCCCACAAGAGCGACGCGCGCACACGCCAATGCGCGAAATTGGGGAAGGATACGAAAGCGTGCCGCCCGATCCGCAGCAAATGCTCGAGCACGACGTCGGGCGCGCGGGTGGTCTGCAGGGTCTGGCTGAGGATGGCGTAGTCGAAACTGTTGTCGGGATAACCGGCAAGGTCGGTATCCGCATCGCCCTGCACCACCGACAGCCCGCGCGCGACCGCGCTCGCCACATCGTCCGCGTCGAGCTCGAGCCCGCGCGCATCGACTCCCTTTTTGTCGCGCAGCGCGGCCATCAGCTCGCCGTCGCCACAGCCGATATCGAGCACGCGGCTGCCCGGCGCGACATTGGCGGCGATCACCGCGAGGTCCGGACGCAGGCTCATCGCTCCATGTCCCTCAGCCGCGCCTGATAATCGGGCGACAATCGCTCCATGAAGCGGTCGGGCCGCAGCAACGGGTGAAAGCCGAGCGCGGCATAGACGCCATGCGCATCGGCAGTTCCGAGCGCGATACGCCGGATGTCCTTCAGATCGGGATGGTCGAGGAACCATTGTAACATGCGGCGCCCAATCCCCTGCCCGCGCATCCGCTCCTCGACCCAGACGTCGGCGATCCAGGCGAAGGTCGCGTGATCGGTGATCGCGCGGGCATAACCGACTTGCTCGCCGTCGAGATAGGCGCCGAGGCACTGCGACCCGGCGATCGCCTTCTCGACCAGAGCGCGCTCGATTCCCGGCGTCCAGTAACTCGACGCCAGCCATTTATGCACGCGTTCGACGTCGAGCCGCGCCTTGTCGTCATCCAGCTCGATCACAGCGCCGCCCTCAGGAAGCCGTCGACCACACGATTGAGCTCGGGCGCGTCGAGCAAGAAGGCGTCGTGGCCGAACGGGCTGCTCAACTCGACGAAGCTGACCGCCGCGCCCGCGGCGTTGAGCGCGTGGACGATCGCGCGCGATTCGGGCGTCGGATAAAGCCAGTCGGTGTCGAAGCTGACCAGAGCGAACCGCGTCCGGCTCCCCTTGAACGCGTTGGCGAGCAGACCGCCATGCTCCTCGGCCAGATCGAAATAATCCATCGCGCGGGTGATATAGAGATAGCTGTTCGCGTCGAACCGGTCGGTGAAGCTCAGCCCCTGGTGGCGCAGATAGCTCTCAACCTGGAAATCAGCATCGAAGCCGAACGACTTGGCCTCGCGGGCCTGCAACCGCCGGCCGAATTTCTCGGTGAGTCCTGCCTCTGACAGATAAGTGATGTGCGCCGCCATCCGCGCGACCGCGAGTCCGGCCGCGGGCGGGTCGCCCTCGCCGTAATAATCGCCGCCGCGCCAATTGGGGTCGGCCATGATCGCCTGGCGGCCGACTTCGTGGAACGCGATATTTTGCGCGGTGTGGCGCGCGGTCGAGGCGATCACCACTGCCTTGGTCACACGATCAGGGAAGGTCGCCGCCCAGCTCAGCGCCTGCATCCCGCCCATCGACCCACCGACCAGGGTGACGGTGCCGACGCCGAGATGGTCGAGCAGCATCGCCTGCGCGCGAACCATGTCGCGGACCGTAATGACCGGAAAGCTCATCGCCCAGGGCTGGCCGGTCGCCGGATTGACGGTCGCGGGACCCGACGAACCCATGCAACTGCCGAGCACATTGGCGCAGACGATGAAGTGCCGCGCGGGATCGATCGGCTTGCCGGGCCCGACCATTCGCGTCCACCAGCCCGGCTTGCCGGTGATCGGATGGTCGCTCGCGACATATTGGTCGCCGGTCAGCGCGTGACAGATAAGGATAGCGTTCGACCCGTCGGGCGCGAGCGTGCCGTAGGTCTCGTAGGCGATATCGACCGGCGACAGCAGCACGCCCCCGTCGAGGCGGAGCGGCCCCGGCAAGGTCACGTGGCGCGACAGCCCGAAGCGCTGATCGTCGGTCATGGTGATGCGGTTAGTGGGAAAAACGGGCGGACGGAACCCCGCAGCTACAATCCTCCCCAGCTCTGCTGGGGAGGGGGACCATTTGCGCCAGCAAATGGTGGAGGGGAAATGGGATGCGCTGGGGATTTTCCCCTCCACCGCCTTCGGCGGTCCCCCTCCCCATCTGCGATGGGGAGGATTTTGCGATCACCCCAGCCGCCTCGCCGGCGCTCTCGCCGCAATCACCGATTGCGCTGCGAGCCGTCCCGTCTGCGCGCCGCCGTTCATATACCCGGGATAGGCATCCGAAAGATGCTCGCCGGCGAAATGGACCGGCCCCGCCCCCATCGGAGTCGAAGCGATACCGTCGGTTTCGGTCCAGATCAGGTCGGCGAACTTGGTCAGCTGGCCGGGACGGAAATTGACGTACGCGCCCATCGAGAAGGGATCGAGGTGCCAATTGGTGCGGCGGACGATCGTGCCGGTCGCGGCGCCCATTCCCTTCACGCCGCTTTCGGCCAGCCGCGCGAAGTTGAGCGCCAGCGCGCGCGGATCGGCCTGGTCGGCGGCGAGCACTTCATCGCCCCCGGTGAACCAAGTCCACACGCTGCCTGGCCCGGTCGCCGGCCGCACGCCGCCGTCCCAGCCGAGCGATGACCCGGCGCTATGATCGGTCTGCCAGATCTCCCCGCCACGCCCGATCGGCTTTTCCCAGGGCCGCCCGGTCGTCACTGCCTGGACCTTGCCATTCCTGCCCAGCCCGACCTCGGCGATGAACTGTCGCCACAAAGGCGGCAGCGGCACGCCATAAGCGATCCGGCTCATGATCGAAGCGGGTGTCGTCACGATCACCGCCGAGGCGTCGATCTTCTCGCCATTGGAGAAGACCACGCGCGCGCCGCTGGGCGATGAGTCGATCCGCACCGCGCGGCGATAGGTGGTGATGCGGCTGGCCAGCCGCGCTGCCATCGCCTCGATCAGCGACGAGCTGCCGCCCGCCATCAGGTAACGTTCGTCGCTGCGCGAGAGGACGTCGATCCGGCGCCCGTCGATCGTGGGCAGGTTGAACACCAGTTCGATCGCGGAGGCCTGACCAGGCTCGCAGCCATATTCGGTGCGCGCGGTCGCTTCCATCAGGCGGCGCACCCAGGGTTCGGGGATCAGTCGGGCATATTTGTCGAGATAGGCGGTGAAGGACATCCGATCGAGCTCGGCGGCCACCTTGGCGTAATTCTGGTCGAGCCGCACCGAATCGGCGTCGATCTGGCCGGCGATGCCGCGCAGGCCGGCGACCAACTTGCCTTCCGGCACTTCGCGCGCGGCGTCGAGGATCATCGTGCGGTGCTGGCCGGCCTTGCGATCGATCAACTGCACGCCGAAGTCACGGCAGAGCGCGTGCATGTCGGCATGGTCGGTATTGACCAATTGCCCGCCGATCTCGATCGACGGCGCGCCTTTGGCTTTGGCGGTGTACATCCGTCCGCCGAGCCGGGTGCGCGCCTCATACAGGCGCGCGTCGACTCCCGATTTGGTCAAATGCCAGAGCGCGGTCAGTCCGGCGATGCCACCGCCAATGATGACCACCGGCGCGCCGCTCGCTGCCGCGCGAGCCGGGCGTGGCAGGGCCGCAGTCGCAGCCGTCGCTGCCAGCGCGAGCAGCACTTGCCGCCGCGTCTGCCCGTCGCTGCCGGGCACGGGTGTCGCTGCCCCGCTCTCGCGCAAATTCTCCCGCCGCGCCGTCTCGAGCGCCTGCCAGAATGCCGTCGGTCCCCGCATCCGCTTTCCCCCTGGCCGCGCTGCATAGCGGCTGGGGACTCATCTTGCCAAGGCAACAGCCGCCTGCGCATAGGCCACACATCATGAGCGCACCTGAACCCAAGCCCTGGATCATGGCCATCGCGCCTTATGTCCCCGGGCGATCGACCACCGATGACGGCCGCAAGGTCGCCAAGCTCTCGTCGAACGAGAACCCTTTGGGCACTTCCCCCAAGGCGCGTGAGGCGTTCCTGTCGGCAGCGAGCCGACTCGAACGCTATCCTGATGCGAGCGGGACCGAGCTGCGCGACGTGCTCGCCGACAAATACGGGCTCGATCCCGCGCGGATCATTTACGGCAACGGGTCGGACGAAGTGCTTCACCTCGCCGCTGGCGCGTTCGCCGGGCCGGGCGATGAGGTGATCTTCGTCAAATACGGCTTCGCGGTCTACGAAATCGCCGCCCGCCGCGTCGGTGCGGTGCCGGTGATCGCGCCCGATCATGACTATGCCACCGATGTCGACGCGATCCTGGCGTGCGTCACCGAGCGGACCAAGATCGTCTATATCGCCAATCCCAACAACCCGACCGGCACCTACGCGACCAGGGAAGAGATCGCGCGGCTGCACGCGGGCTTGCGCCCCGATATCCTGCTCGTGCTCGACCACGCTTATGCCGAATATATCGAGGGCGATGCCGAGGATGGCGGCATGGCTCTGGCCGAGACCGCGCCCAATGTGCTCGTCACGCGCACGTTCTCGAAGATGTACGGCCTCGCCGCCGAGCGGATCGGCTGGGGCTACGCCTCGCCCGCGATCATCGAAGCGATGCACCGCATCCGCCTGCCCTTCTCGATCACCATCGCCGGCACCGCGGCGGCGATCGCGGCGCTGGGCGATACCGAGTTCGTCGAGCATACCAAGGCGCATAATGCGAAATGGCGTGCCTGGTTCTCGCAGGAGATCGCCCAGCTCGGCAATGCCGGCCTGCGCGCGGTCCCCAGCCAGGCCAATTTCGTGCTGGTGCTGTTCGAGGGCAAATTGACCGCCGAAGCCGCGTATAAGGGCTTGATGGACGCGGGGTATATCGTCCGCTGGCTGCCCGGCCAGGGCCTGCCGCATGGATTGCGCATCACCGTGGGCACCGAGGACGAGACCAAGGGTGTCGCGGCGGCATTGCGCGAGATGGTCGGGAAGACAGGCTGATGCTCCCGTTCTCGCGCGTCACCATCATCGGATTGGGCCTGATCGGCTCATCGATCGCGCGCGCGATCAAGGCCGACATGCCGACCGTTCGGGTAACCGGACACGACCTGGATCCGCAGGTGCGCGAGACATCGCGTGCGCTCGGTTTCTGCGACGATGTCGCGGACACCGCTGGTGCCGCGGTGACCGATGCCGACCTGGTGATCTTCTGCGTTCCCGTCGGCGCGATGGCCGCGGCGGCGGAAGCGATTGCCGATGATCTTCCCGCCGATGCGATCGTCAGCGACGTCGGATCGTCCAAGGGTACCGTCCTCGCCGCACTGAGCGCCGCGCTCCCCGGCGCGACCATGGTCCCCGCCCACCCCGTCGCCGGCACCGAGCGATCCGGGCCCGAGGCCGGCTTCGCGACCTTGTTCCACGGCCGTTGGTGTATCCTGACCCCGCCCGACGGCACCGACCCCGTCGCGGTCGAGCGCGTCGCCGAATTCTGGCGTCGGTTGGGCGCCGAGATCGAGATGATGGATCCGCAGCACCACGACCGCGTGCTGGCGATCACCAGCCATTTGCCGCATTTGATCGCCTATACGATCGTCGGCACCGCGTCGGACATGGAGGAAGTTACCCGGTCCGAAGTGATCAAATATTCGGCCGGCGGCTTTCGCGATTTCACCCGGATCGCGGCGTCCGACCCGACGATGTGGCGCGACGTGTTCCTGAGCAACCGCGAGGCGGTGCTCGACATGCTGCAACGCTTCACCGAGGATCTGACCTCGCTGCAACGCGCGATCCGCTGGGGCAAGGGCGACGAATTGTTCGACCTGTTCACCCGCACCCGCGCGATCCGCCGATCGATCATCGACCAGGGCCAAGACGACGCCGCGCCCGATTTCGGCCGGCAGCACGATTAGGCTTCGGCGCTA
Source organism: Sphingomonas pruni NBRC 15498 (assembly GCF_001598455.1). Lineage (GTDB taxonomy): Bacteria > Pseudomonadota > Alphaproteobacteria > Sphingomonadales > Sphingomonadaceae > Sphingomonas > Sphingomonas pruni. The sequence continues at coordinate 115,438 of NZ_BCYZ01000005.1, read as the reverse complement.
GACTACACCGTCATCCCCGCGAAAGCGGGGACCCGTCTCGTGCGACATCCCGCTTCTGCACGGTGGCATCTTGATCATCTGGAAGGAGATGGGTCCCCGCTTTCGCGGGGATGACGGCAATAGGCTCGTCCTCCAGCGCATTGATCGCCGCGTGCACGCGCTTCTCGATCTCCGCGCGCGGCAGGCCGGGCGGGATCGCCTCGCCGAAGCGGAACGTCACCACGCCCGCGCGCTTCAACCCGCCTTTGGGCCACAATCTCCCGACATCGGTCGCAATCGGCACGACTGATAGGCCGAGCATCTTGTAGAGCCCGGCAAATCCCGATTTCAGATCGGGCTGCTCGCCCGGTTTTACCCTCGTGCCTTCGGGAAAGATCATCACCGACCGCCCGCTCGCGCGTGCCGCTTCGGCTTCGCGCATCAACTGACGCAGCGCCTTGGACGAGGCGGCGCGGTCGACCAGGATCACGCCGTAACGCTTCGCCGCCCAGCCCCAGATCGGGATGCGCGCGAATTCGCGCCGCATGATCGGTGCCGGCGCGCCGAGCTCGGCGACCAGTTCGAGCGGCTCCATGAGCGACTGGTGCTTGCCGGCATAGAAGACCTGGCCCGAGGGCTGGGGCCCTTCATAGCGGATGCGGATGCCGAGCAGCCAGCGCACGCACCAGCGGTGGAACCGGGTCCAGGCCATGGCATAGGCGATCAGCGCGCGCTGCCCGAACAGGGCCGAGAACGGCACCAGGAGCACGATCGGCAGCGACACGCCGTAAAAAACGATCCAGAAGGCCAGGTTGCGCAACAAAGTCACCGACGCGCGCTCATTGCCCGAAGCCGAGCCACAAGGCGACGCGGCGCAACAGCAGCTTGTTATATTCGACCAGCAGCACGCTCAATTCGGCGTCGCCCTGGACGCCGTCATCGACCACCGTCACGTCGCCGTCGAGCGCCGCATCCAGTTCCATCCGCGCGCGCGCCATATGCCAGTCGGACGTGACCAGCCGGACCGATTTATAGCCGTGATCGCCCACCCATTTGGCGGTTTCCGCGCCGTTCGATCGCGTGTCGACCGCCTCGTGCCCGAGATCGACGCAGCACGCGAATACCGCCAGCGGCACCTTGTACTTGATCGAAAGATCGATCGGCCGGACCCCGGGCGCGGTGCCGCTGATCAGCAGCCGCTTCGCCTGATGCGCGGCGATCAGCGCCAGCCCGCGATCGATCCGGCCGGGCGCCCCGGTCGGGACGACGATCGCGTCGGTCTGCATGTCCTGAAGCGGCCGCGGCAGGGTCAGCGTATAGAGGACGAAGCCGAGCAGATAGACCAAGGCGAAAATGGCGATCAGGCGGCGGATCATTGCACTTGCCTCAGCCGCCCAAGCACCGCGATCCGCGCCGCGAGCGTCGCCACCAGCGCGAAGATCAATGGCAACAGCGCGAGCAATAGCCAGTCGCCGCGCGTCAGCACGCCGCCCGACAACAATTGCGAGCCGAGTCCGGCCATCTGTCCGGTCACTGCCCAGATCGCCAGCATCGCCGCCAGCGTCCCGATCACCCCGCCGACCATCGTGTCGAGCGCGATACGCCGCTGGAACAGCCTTGCGACCTGCACGTCGGTCGACCCCAGCATGTGCAGGATGGCGATCGTGTCGCGATGCGTCTCCAGCCCCGCGCGCGCCGCCAGCAGCACCACCGCGGTGGTCGCCGCGGCTATCAGCAAGACCAACGCCGCCGCGGCATAGATCAAGGTCCGCATGAAATCGGCGACCGGCGACAGCCAGCGAGACTGGCTGTCGACGCGCGCGCTCGCCGCGGTGGCGCGCACGCCGGCGGCGACGCGCGCCGCCGCTTCCTCGCTGGGCACGCTCAGATCGACGTCGATCAGCGACGGCAGCGGTACATCGGCGTCGGTGGAGGCATCGCCCAGCCACGGGCGCAGCATTTCGGTCAGCCGGGCGGGATCGACCGGATCGGCGCGCGACACCGCCGGCATCCCGCGCAGCGCCGCCAGCACCGCACGGGTATCGCGGTCGCGCACCGCGGGATCGGCGGACACCACTTGCACAGTCAGGCGCCCGGCAAGTTGGCGGTCGAGCGCGTCTGCCGCGTTGACCGTACCCAGCCCCAACGCCGCCGCGAGCACGGTCAGGAACAGCATGATCGCCATGATCCAGGTCATCGCACGCGTGCCGCGGCGGTCGTCGAGCACGCGACGGTCGGCGGCGGTCGAGAACATCGCCACGCTCACGCGACGGGCGCCTTGGGCGGGTTGCGCAAGGCGCCGGTGGGATCGAGCAGCCGCCCGGCCTCGATCCGCATCATGTGCGCGTTCTGGATGCGGCCGAGCAAGTGAAAGTCGTGTGTCGCCACAACCACTGTCGTGCCGAGCCGGTTGAGCGATTCGAACAGATGGAGCAATCGCGCCGCCATGTCGGGATCGACGTTGCCGGTCGGTTCGTCGGCGACCAGGATTTCGGGACGACCGATCACCGCGCGCGCGATCGCGATCCGCTGCTGCTCGCCGCCCGAAAGGGTCGGCGGCGGCGCATCGCTGCGCTCCGACAGGCCGACCCAGGCCAGCATCTCGCGCACCGGCGCCTCGACATCGCTTTCCGGCACGCCCGACAGGCGCAGTGGCAGGGCGATATTGTCGAACGCCGACAGATGCGGGACCAGCCGGAAATCCTGGAACACCACGCCGATCCGCCGCCGGAAGCCGGGCAGACGCTTGCGCGGCAAGGCGCCGGCATCCTCCCCGAACAAGCGGATGACGCCATGGGTCGGGCGCTGGGCGAGATAGATCAGCTTGAGCAAGGAAGTCTTGCCCGCCCCCGACTGGCCGGTCAGGAAATAGAAACCGCCCGAGGCCAGGGTGAAGTTGATCGCCGACAAGGTATCGGCGTCGCTGGCGGGATAGCGCAGCCCCACATCCTCGAACTGCACGATATTCGCCATGCCGGCGTTTGCTACCTGCTTGTACGCTGCCCCGCCAGCGCCTTCGCACGTAACCCGTTCCCGCTTCAAGCCGGAGCGTAGCATCGGCAAGGCTTGCCGCACTGTCCTTGCCCGCTTAGGGATTGCGACAGGGGCATGTGTGTTGGCCCCCTGCGGACGCCGATATGATCCTCGAATGCAGCGAATGCCATACGCGCTATCTCGTCCCCGACACCGCGATCGGGCCGGACGGTCGCACCGTGCGCTGCGCCAAATGCAAGCATAGCTGGTTCCAGGAGCCCGAGGCGCTCGACCTTTCGGGTGCCGCGGCGGTGGCGCCTGAACCGGTAGCCCCAGTTCCCCAGCCGATCGCCGCGCCGTCGTCCGTCGAAGCGGCGCCGGGCCCCGATATCGCGCCCGACTATGACGCTTTCGCGCACGAGCCGCCGTTCCGGCCGCGGCGCAACCCGGCCCGCCTCTGGACGATCGCCGCGGTGAGCGCTGGCGTGGTGATGCTGGCCGCGGCCGTCGCCTTGCTGTTCCTCAACGTCCCCAGCCTGGCGACTTGGCTGGGTATGCCGGCCGGCGGCGGCCAGACGCCGCTGACCTTCGTCAACGTCAAGCAGCCCGATCGCCGCGACTTGCCGACCGGCAGCGAATTGTTCGCGGTCGGAGGCCAGATCCACAATCCGACCGCCGAGCGCCAGCCGATCCCCGACATAAGGGTCGAATTGTACGACGCGCCCAAGGACGGCCGGATGGTCTATAGCTGGGTGATCAAGCCCGACCAGCCGACCATCGCGCCGGGCGGCACGATCGACTTTTACAGCGGCAAGCTCGACGTGCCTGCCAATTCCAAGAACATGAAGCTCAGCTTTTCGAGCAGCGCGACCGGAAGCTGAATAGGTCGCGGGCTGTGCGCGGAATGTCGCTGGTGGATAAACTCCGGTTGCGTCGCACAGATCGCTTTGCTAGGGGCGCTCGCCTGCCAGCCAGCGGCCCCGTCCGATGGCATCTTACACGTGCGGTCGTGGCGGAACTGGTAGACGCGCAACGTTGAGGTCGTTGTGTCCGAAAGGACGTGGAAGTTCGAGTCTTCTCGACCGCACCAATCTTCCTCGCAAGAGGTTGAAGATAACGGAAACACCAGAGGCTGCGGGTTGGACCCACCTCTGGTCCGTCCGCACGGAACGCTTCTGGGGCAGCCAACGTCGGCGCAGCGAGTAGCAACCCCCGGCAAGACGGTCATGGGCTGCCGCCGACGCTCTACTACCGTCGGATTGGCCTCTTCCTCGCCGCAGCATCGTTCCTCCCAAATGCTGCGGAATCCTGCGCATGGTTAGTCAGCAATGTCGTCGTCTGCCATCGGTCGACCGCTGGGGAGAATAGATATCCCTGTCCAAATATGCAGCCGGTGCTTTCGAGGCGTTTTGCCTGTTCTTCAGTCTCCACACCTTCAGCAATCACACCGATATTCAACTCTTTCGCGATGTGAAGGAGCCCTTCGATTATCGCCGTGCTCGCATCGCCTGGGGCCAGCCGATCGACGAAGCTCTTGTCGATTTTGATGATGTCCACCGGCACAGTCAGCAAGTGCGTCAGCGACGCATAGCCTGTTCCGAAATCGTCGAGTGCAATCCGCAGCCCTTGGGCCCGCATAGCCTCCACCGCCTTTTGGACGACGCGATCACCCGAGCCCATGTAAACGGCTTCGGTAATTTCCAGGACGACGTGGCTGAGCGGGACGCCTTCGCCTTCAAACGCGCCGACAAGCATTTGCTCGAGCATGCCGCCGTGCATGTCGGCTGAGGAGACGTTGATTCCCACGTGCTGGAACGGGATACCCATGTCGAGCCACGCTCGGACATCCGCCGCGACCAACGCCATCATCCGTTTGGTCAGAGCGGTCGCAACATGAACGTCCTTCGTCGCCTCCTGGAAATTCGCCGCGGGTACAATCCGGCCGCCATGCCGCATCCTGCATAGTGCTTCCAGGCCGACGATCTCCCGTGTACCCAGTCGAACGACGGGCTGATAATAGGCCTCTATCCGATCCTCGCGAAGAGCTGCATCAACATCGCGAATATCGCCGAGGCGGCGCGTCATGTTTGTCCCAAGACCGGGCCAATAGCGGACAAAGCCGCCGCGCCCCGTTTCTTTCGCGTGATAGAGCGCGAAGTCGGCGTGCTGCCGTACGCGTTCGGCCACCCCGTCTCCGGCAGACACTATTGCGCCGCCTATGGTGGCACGCGGGACGACCAAGTGTCCGGCACAATCGGCCGGTTCGGCGAACTTGGACAGAATCTGATCCGCGGTGCCCTGGAGGTCGCGCAACGCAGCTTTCGACTGAAGAATGGCTGCAAATTCGTCGCCGCCGATCCTGAAAGCCGCGTCAGGCGAGACGGCGGCGGCAAACCGCGCGCCGGCGATCTGCAACAGACAGTCACCGGCTTGATGGCCAAAGGTGTCGTTTATCACCTTGAGATTATCGAGATCGACCATGAACAGCGCCCAATCGCCTGGGACGTCGCATTTCAACGCGTTTAGCGCTGCGTTAAAGGCCGCCCGATTGGAAAGTCCCGTGAGCGCGTCTGTGAATGCGCGCCTTTCGTGTTCGACTAGGCGCTGATGGCGGTCGAGGGCGATCGCGCTAAGATGCACGAATTGCCGGACGATTTCCTTTTCAGTGTCCGTAGGCCCTCTGCACTCGCGATAATAGAACGCAAAGGTGCCTATCGCTGCTCCGTCAGCGTCGAGAATAGGGCTGGACCAGCAAGCCCTTAGACCCAGGGGAAGAGCCAGATGCTTGAAGTCTGCCCAGCGAACATCGGAGGCGATATCGACGACCTCGACTTCAGCTCGATTGTAGGCCGCGGTGCCGCATGAACCGATTAGAGGTCCGATCTTCAGGCCATCCAGAGCATCCGAGTAGGCGGGAGGGAGACTTGGTCCTGCCAACGGGTGGATGAGCCCGGCCTTGTCGACGGTTAGTATCGAACAGACCACGCCAGGTGCGAGAATTTCCACCTCGCGGCACATACGCGCGGCGGTGTCAGAAAGTGTATCGCCCCGCGCAATCATCTCAAGAATGATGGTCTGGATCTCTAGCACGGTGTCCTCGATCGCCATTCCGCACTGAATGGGAAGCGCAGAATCCCGTCACCGCACTCTCGGCCGAATTGTTTAAGACTTGCCTATAAGCAGTGTGTTTTCCCCAATCCGCATCGCGGCCGCCGTCGGGATATCCGCAATCGATGTTGTAAGATCGGCAGCGCAGCCCGTCGCCACGCTGCGATAATATACGTCGCTCTCGAGCGGCCGGGACGTGCCGGCCGCGGCGCGATCAGGCGGGTACGTCGACCCGCGCCAGCTTCGGGCTGAGCAGATGGACCACGCCGATCGCGATCAGATAGACGCTGCCGGCGACCGCGAAGATCAAGGTGTAGCTGTGCGTGGTCTGCAGGATATAGCCGGTGAACTTCGCCATCCCCATGCCGCCGATCGCGCCGACCGTGCCGCCGATGCCGATCACCGATCCAACCGCCGCCCGCGGGAACATGTCCGAGGGGATGGTGTAGAGATTGGCCGAGAAGGCCTGGTGCGCCGCTGTCGCCAGCCCGACGATTCCGACCGCGAGCCATACGCTGGCGGCATATTGGGCGAAGACAATCGGCATTACCAGGAAAGCGCAGACCAGCATGGTGACCTTGCGCGCCGCATTCGCACTATAGCCGCGCTTCATCAGGGTCGAGGACGACCAGCCGCCGGCGACGCTGCCGATGTCGGAGATCAGGTAGATCGCGACCAGCGGCGGACCGAAATTCTTGAGATCGAGATGATAGGTCTTGGCGAGGAAATCGGGCGTCCAGAACAGGAACAGCCACCAGATCGGGTCGATCAGGAACTTGCCCAATGCATAGGCCCAGGTTTCGCGATAGCCGAGCAGCTTCAACCAGCCGATCTTTTGCGGCGGATCGGCCGGGTCGCTCTCGATATAGGCAAGCTCGGTCGCCGACAGGCGCGGTTGCTCGCGCGGGCGGCGATAGATCGCGATCCAGGCGACCAGCCAGATCAGGCTGAACGCGCCGGTCGACACGAACGCCATACGCCAGCCATAAGCGAGCGTGATCGCCGGGACGATCAGCGGCGTGACGATCGCGCCGACATTCGACCCCGCATTGAACAGGCCGGTGGCAAAAGCGCGCTCCTTGGCGGGAAACCATTCGCTGACCGCCTTGAGCCCGGCGGGGAAATTGCCCGATTCGCCGATGCCGAGCACGAACCGCGCACCGTTGAACTGCATCGCCGGGGACATGATCGTGCCGAACAGCTTGAACGGCCCGGTGATGAGGCCGCACAAAGTATGGCCGAGCGTCCAGATCACGAACGCGACCGAGAAACCGATCCGCGCGCCCAGCGCATCGACGATCTTGCCGAAGCTCAGATACCCGATCGCGTAGGCGACCTGGAACCAGAAGACGATGTCGGCATAGGTGGTCTCGTTCCAGCCCAGTTCGGCCGAAATCGTCGGCTTGAGAACGCCGATCATCTGGCGATCGACATAGTTGATCGCGGTCGCCGCGAAGAGCAGCCCGCAAATCACCCAGCGATAGCGGCCGACCCGCATATCCACCCGTCCGGCGTCCGGCATTCCGGTCGTCGCCATCGTCTCTCTCCCTCGAAAGCGACCTCTTAACGGGCCTTTATCGTGCACTCGACCGTCAACCGGTCATCGAATTTGGCCGCGACGCGGTCGCCGATCCGTACCGGGTGTACCCCAGTTACGGCGCCGGTCGAGATCCATTGTCCGGCCCCCAGCGCGATACCGCGCGCGGCCATCAGTTCGAACAGGAAACGCGCCGCGCCGAAGGGTCCGTCGAGCATCGTCGCGGTCGTAGCCGCACCGGCGCGCTCGCCTTCGATCCACAATTCTACCGGCCAGGTGTCGAGGTCGATCTCGCGCCAGTCCCCGACCGCCGCGCCGACGATCAGGCCGTTATTGTTGCCGAAATCGGAAATGGTGACCGGCGCGCCGTGATCGTTGATGCCGGGGAATGGCGAACTGGCAATCTCGATCCCGACATGGACGGCATCGATCAGCGTCCGCGCCTCATCGATCGTATAGTGGCGTTTGGCCGGATCCGGCGCGGTCCCGATGCGCAGCAGGAATTCGGCCTCGGCAGCGGCGAAGCCGTCGGCGAACACCGGCATCGCGATCGGCGACCCGTCCGCAATGACGACCTGATCGCTGAAGATCGGGCCGGCCAGACGGTCGACGGTGCCGATCGGCGGATTGATCCGCCCGACTTTCCATCCGGCGATCTTGCCATCGGTCAGCGCCAGCGCGGCGTCCTGCACCGCATAGCCATCGTCGAGCGCGGCCGGCATGTCGCCGGGATAATCGGGCAGCGCGTGGCCGTCGCGGCGTGCGCCGACGAATGAGCGTGCGATACGCGTGATATTGTCGACGTTATCGTCTGGCTGCACCGCCGAACCCCTCCTCGCCCTGATGGCTTTCTTCCTTGTCGACTGCCTATGGGAAACCGGTGTCAATGACAAGCCCGGCGAACGCGTCAGGCGAGGACTGCGCGCGGCAATTCGCCGCGAAAGGCGGCTTCCGCGGCCGTTTTGAGCTGCGCGACAAGTTCCGCGTCGCTTCCGATCGCGGGGGGGAAACCCAGCTTCTCGGCGACCAGCCCTTCGACGACGCGGGCAGGCGTTTCAGCCATAGCCAGCTCGGCAAGACGGTCGCCGGCCGGATCGATTATGCGAATGCCCGCGCGCGCGCGCTGCATGAGGAAAGCGACCCAGCCTCCCAGCGCCGCGACGACATGATCCGGCATACGCCCCGCCGCCCGATTGGCGAGCAATGTATCGCCCAAGCGGTAGGGCAACTTCTGCGATCCGTCCTGCGCGATCTGATCGAGCCGGTGGACGATCGCCGGGTTGGCGAAGCGCCGCAGCACGGCATCGGCATAGGTCTGGAGATCGAGCCCCGGCACCGGGGGCAGCATCGGGATGATATCCTCGCGGATCATCGCGTCGACGAAGCGCGCCAGTAGCGGGTCGCCGATTGCCTCGGCAACGCTGATATGGCCGCGCAGCAAGCCGGCATAAGCGAGCGTCGAATGCGCGCCGTTGAGGATGCGGAGCTTGGCGCGCTCATAGCCGCCGACGTCCTTGGTCAGGGTCGCACCGACCGCGGCGAGATCGGGCAGGCCGCCAATGTCCTCGATCACCCATTGCGCGAACGCTTCGCGCTGAACCGCGGCGCGATCCTCGACGCCCAACGCGGCCGCGACATCGGCATAGAGCGCGTCGTCGGACGCCGGGGTGATCGAATCGACCATGGTCGACGGCACCGAGACTTCACCCGCTGCCCAATCCCCCAGCGTCGGGTCGAGTCGTCCGGCGAACGCCGCCAATGCGGCGTGGAGCTTGGCGCCGTTCGACGCGAGATTGTCGCACGGCATCGGCACGAACGGGGCAGTGCCGCTTGCGCGGCGAGCCGCCAGCCCGGCGACGATCCAGCCGATCACGCTGGTCGGGACGGCTGGCCGCGCCAGATCGTGGACGATATCGGGATGGCCGAAATCGAGCGTTCCATCCGCCGCCAGGCAATAACCCTTTTCGGTCACCGTGGTGGTGACCAGCCGAGTATCGGGCGCGGCGAGCACCGCCAAGGTCCGCGCCGCGTCTTCCGGCCCGAGAAACTCGGTATGCGCGCCGATCACGCGCATGCTCGATTCGAGGTCGCGAATGGCGAGCGTATACAGCCCGTCCTGTTCGGCCAGCGCCTCGATCGTGCCGCGGCTGCGCAGCGACACCGCGGCGATCCCCCAGCGCGGATCCTGGTCGAGCAGGCGGTCGATATAAGCGGCCTGGTGTGCGCGATGGAACGCGCCCGGGCCGAAATGGACGATTCCCGTCGCGACCGGACCGCGCGTGCGCGGCGCGGATATCCCCGTCGGCAGCCCGGCCAGGGTAGCGCGCGACAGCCGGCTCACAGGGTCACCCCACGCTTCCAGATCGCGATTTCGCGCTCGCCATTGCGTTCGGCCGCGGTAGGTTCGCCCGAGGCGATCGCGCACAATCGTTTGGTCAGCGCCGCCTCCATCGTCTCGAACCCCTTATCGAGCACCATGCCTGCGTCGAAATCGATCCAGCCCGGCTTGCGCACGGCGAGATCGCTGTTCGACGCTATCTTGATCGTCGGCACCGGGAAGCCGAGCGGCGTTCCGCGCCCGGTGGTGAACAGGATCGCGGTCGCGCCCGCCGCCGCCAGGGCGGTCGACGACACCGCGTCGTTGCCCGGCGCCTCAAGCAAGGTGAGGCCGTCCTTGGCGACGCGCTCGCCGTAATGAATGACGTCGGCGATCGGCGCGCGGCCCGCTTTCTGCACCGCGCCGAGCGACTTCTCCTCGAGCGTGGTGATGCCGCCGGCGATGTTTCCGGGCGAGGGATTTTCCGACACCGGCTCGCCGTGATCGATGAAATATTGCTTGAAGTCGTTCACCACGCCGACGACCTGGCCGAACACGCCTTCGTCGGCGGCGCGGTTCATCAACATCTGCTCGGCACCGAATATCTCGGGGATTTCGGTCAGCACGACCCGCCCGCCCGATGCCGTGACGCGGTCGCTCATCCTGCCGACCAGCGGGTTGGCGGTCAGTCCCGACAAACCGTCCGACCCGCCGCATTTGACCCCGAGCACTAGGTCGGCAAGCGTCGCTTCCGACCGTTCGCATCGCGCTTGCGTGGCGAGTTCCTCAACCAGCGCGACACCTTCCGCGACTTCGTCGCCGGCGAGTTGCGTCGCCAGCGTGCGGATCGCCGGGCGGCGCCATTCCGGGATTTCCTGCATCAATCTGGCGATCTGGTTGTTCTCGCAGCCGAGGCCGAGGATCAGCACGCCGCCGGCATTGGGATGGCACGCCAGCGACGCCAGGATCGCTCGCGTCCCGTCGAGATCCTCGCCGAGCTGCGAGCAGCCGAAGGGGTGGATGAAGGCGTGAACGCCATCGACTTTTCCGGCCAGCGCCGCACCCGCCCGCGCGGCGATCCGCTCGGCGGTCCGCGCGACGCAGCCGACCGTCGGCAGTACCCAGATTTCGTTGCGCGTGCCGACCCGCCCATCGCCACGGCGATAGCCCTGAAACGTGGCGTCGCCCGGCGCGAGGTTCGCGCGCGGCGCCGGCGCATAGGCATAGGCTTGCTGTCCGGCTAGCGCCGTCGCGACATTGTCGGAATGCACATGCTCGCCCGCCACGATCGATGCGGTCGCGCGTCCGATCGGAAAACCGTATTTGATCACCGCATCGCCCGGCGCGATCGCCACCAGCGCAATCTTGTGCCCGCGCGGAATCGCCTTCGCGGCGGTCACCGATATGCCATCGGCCACCACCTCCTCGCCCGCCGCCACATCGCCCAGCAAGGTTGCGACATTGTCGCTCGGGTCGATACGAACCGCGTTTGCCGACATTCCTCTCGCTTCCTCAAGTAACCGGTGTCATCTTTGCCCGGATGACCTTTCCGATGCAAGGCTAGCCCAGTAGGTCGTGCCTCGCTATGCCTGTGACGATGGAAAAGACCGGCCAGCCGACGATCAACGATGTCGCGCGCATCGCGGGCGTGTCGAAGAAAACCGTCAGCCGCGTCATCAACCGATCGCCGCTGCTCAACGACGATACGCGCAAGAAGGTCGAGGATGTCATAGGCCAGCTCGGCTACGTCCCCAACCCGCAAGCACGTGCGCTGGCGCTACGGCGCAATTTCCTGGTCGGGCTGGTCCACGACAACCCCAATGCCCAGACGGTGATGAACGTCCAGCAGGGCATGTTGGAAGCGATCCACGATAGCGAGTTCGAGATGGTCGTGCGGCCGGTCGACCGCGGCTCGCCGACGATGCTCGACGACCTGCGCCTGTTCCTCGAGCGGCAGCGATTGTTCGGCGTGCTGCTGATGCCGCCGATCAGCGAGAATGACGCGGTCGCCAAATTGTGCACCGATCTCGGCTGTCGCTATGTCCGCATGGGTTCGGCGGTCCTCGACACGCCCGAACATATGGTCGCCTCGAACGATCGCGAAGCGGTACGCGAAGCGACGCAATATCTGATCGCACAAGGGCATCGCCGCATCGGGCTGATCGCCGGCCCGCATGGCTTCCGCTCGGCGCACGAACGCCGGCTGGGATTCGAGGAAGCGATGCGCGACGCGGGCATCTCGCTCCCGCGCAGCATGATCGCCGAGGGAAATTATACCTTCGAATCGGGGCTGATCGCGGCCGAGCGCCTGCTCGACGTGGTGCCGCGCCCGACCGCGATCTTCTCGAGCAACGACGAGATGGCGGCGGGCGTGATCCACGCGGCGTGCCAGCGCGGGTTGATCGTGCCGCGCGATTTGTCGGTGATCGGGTTCGACGACACGCCGATCGCCGCGCATATGTGGCCGCCCCTGACCACCGTGCGCTGGCCGATCGCCTCGATGGCGCGATCCGCCGCGCTGAAGCTGATCACCGGGATGGCCGACAATGACGACGATGCCGCCGTGCAGGAGCCGTCGATGTTTCTGTCGACGCTGATCCGCCGCGGATCGGTGTCGCCGCCGATCGACTGAACGCGTCCGGGGCGGTTGAACTCTGAGGTGACACCGGTTACCAGATGCTCGCTCAACAGAAGCGGGGAGGATGGAGAAAGCTGATGGCTCGCACGCTGGAATTGCACCCCGATCGCCTGCTTCCCGCCGATCCGGGAACGCGGTCGATCGCCCGCAATCTCTATGCCGCCGTCGCCGATTCGCCGATCGTCAGCCCGCACGGTCACACCGACCCGGCCTGGTTCGCGAATAACGACACGTGGAGCGACGCGACCACCCTGCTGCTGTCCCCGGACCATTATCTCTACCGCATGCTTTACAGTCAGGGCGTGGATCTCGACGCGCTGGCGATCCCGTCACGCGCCGGCGTGCCTGCGACCGATCCGCGTGCGGCCTGGCGGCTGTTCGCGTCGCATTACCAACTGTTCCGCGGAACGCCGTCGCGGCTGTGGCTCGACCATGTCTTTTCGGTGGTGTTCGGGATCGAGCAAGAACTCGATGCCTCGACCGCCGACGCGTATTTCGACGCGATCGGGGAGAAGCTCGCGAGCGAGGCGTTCCGGCCGCGCGCGCTGTTCGACCGCTTCCGGATCGATTTCCTGGCGACGACCGAAGGCGCGCAGGACGACCTGACGCACCATCACGCCATCCGCCGATCGGGCTGGGGCGGGCGCGTCGTCACCACCTATCGTCCCGACGGCGTGATCGACGTCGAGCATGAGGCGTTCAAACCGGCGATGGCGCGCTTCGCCGAATTGACCGGCGAGGACGTCTACGACTGGAAGGGCTATCTCGCCGCGCACCGCAAGCGCCGCGCCGATTTCCGCGCGGCCGGGGCCACCGCGACCGATCACGGCCACCCGACCGCGGCGACCGCCAATCTGTCGGCAAGCGAGGCCGAGCGCCTGTTCCGCACCATCGTCACCGGCACCTGGACCCCCGCCGATGCCGAGCTGTTCCGCGCACAGATGCTGACCGAAATGGCGGCGATGTCGGTCGAGGACGGAATGGTGATGCAGATCCACCCAGGATCCTGCCGCAACCACAATGCCGGGTTGTTCGCCAGCCATGGTCGCGACAAGGGCGCCGACATCCCGACGCGGACCGATTACGTCCATGCCTTGAAGCCATTGCTCGACCGCTTCGGCAATGAGCGCGATTTGTCGATCATCCTCTTCACGCTCGACGAATCGACCTATGCCCGCGAGCTGGCGCCGCTCGCCGGCCATTATCCCTGCCTCAAGCTCGGTCCGAGCTGGTGGTTCCACGACAGCCCCGAAGGCATGCGGCGGTTCCGCGAGATGACCACCGAGACCGCCGGCTTCTACAACACCGTCGGTTTCAACGACGATACCCGCGCCTTCCTGTCGATCCCGGCGCGCCACGACGTCGCGCGCCGCATCGATTGCGCCTTCCTCGCGCGGCTGGTCGCCGAGCACCGCCTCCACGACTGGGAAGCCGCCGAGCTGATCCAGGACCTGACCACCGGCCTGGTGCGCCGGGCCTACAAGATCGACGACCACCCGCCGGCGGACGCCGGCAATCATCAAGCGCTTGCCGCGCGCGCGGCCTGATCCCCCAAACGGAGACCCTGATGTTTGACCGTACCTATTACGCCACCCATCCCGACATGATGGAGTGCGTCTCCAATGAGGAACTGCGCGACCGCTATCTGATCCAGGGCCTGTTCCGCGAGGGTGAGTGCGTGCTCAACTACACGCATGCCGACCGCTTCGTGATCGGCGGCGTCGCGGTTGGAGGCGCGCCGGTCACGCTGCCCGCGCAGTCCGAACCGCCCTCGGCGGTCGGTCATCCGTTCCTCGAGCGGCGCGAACTCGCGATCGTCAATGTCGGCACGGTCCACGGCAAGGTCATGGTCGACGGCGAGGAATTCACGCTCGGCAACAAGGATTGCCTGTACGTCACGATGGGCGCCAAGCATGTCGAGTTCTCCGGCCAGGGCGCGCGGTTCTATCTGGCCTCGTGCCCCGCGCATAAGGCGTTCAAGACCCGCAAGCTCGGCATTGCCGATGCCAATGCGCTCGAGCGGGGCAGCCTGGCGGAATCGAACGAGCGCACGATCTTCCAGCTCGTCATTCCGGGCGTCTGCGACAGTGCGCAGCTGGTGATGGGCCTGACCGTGCTCAAGCCGGGCAGCGTGTGGAACACGATGCCGCCGCACATCCATGAGCGCCGCAGCGAGATCTATTTCTATTTCGAGCTCGACAATCTCGACACCGATCGCGTGATGCATTTCATGGGCGAAGGCGAGGCGACGCGCCACATCGTGATGCAGAATGAGGAAGCGGTGATCAGCCCGCCCTGGTCGATCCATATGGGCGCGGGGACCAAGGCCTATGCCTTCATCTGGGCGATGGCCGGCGAGAATCAGGATTATACCGACATGAACGTGCTGGATATCTGCCAGCTGGCGTAGACTCCCCTCCCTGCAAGGGAGGGGCTGGGGGGAGGGCGTGTTCCACTTCCCGCACTTCTCGACAGGCCCTCCCCTAGCCCCTCCCGCAAGCGGGAGGGGAATATGGAGCTAAAATGAACCCCTTCGATCTTTCCGGCAAAGTCGCTATCGTGACCGGCGCCAATACCGGTATCGGCCAGGCGATCGCCTTGGCACTGGCCGAAGCCGGCGCCGATATCGCCGCGGTCGGACGCACGCCCGCCGAGGACACCGTCGCCAAGGCCCGCGCCCTCGGCCGCCGCGCCGAGATCGTCTCGGCCGACCTCTCGACGATCGAGCCTGTGCAAAGAATTGTGGACGAAACGGTGGATAAGCTCGGCGGGCTGGACATCCTGGTCAACAATGCCGGGATCATCCGCCGCGCCGACGCGGTCGACTTCACCGAGGAGGATTGGGATGCGGTGGTCGACACCAATCTCAAATCGGTGTTCTTCCTGTGCCAGGCGGCGGGGCGGCACATGATCGCCAATGGCGGCGGCAAGATCATCAATATCGCATCGATGCTGACCTTTCAGGGCGGCATCCGCGTGCCGAGCTATACCGCATCGAAAAGCGGAATCGGCGGGCTGACCAAATTGCTGGCCAACGAATGGGCGTCGAAAGGCGTCAACGTCAATGCGATCGCGCCGGGCTATATCGCGACCAACAACACGGCGGCGCTGCAGGCCGACGAGGTGCGCAACAAGTCGATCCTCGACCGCATCCCGGCGGGGCGCTGGGGCGATGCGAGCGACTTGGGCGGGGCGGCCGTGTTTCTGGCGAGCCGCGCGGCGGATTACGTCCAGGGACATATCCTGGCGGTCGACGGCGGGTGGCTAGCGCGGTGATCTTCCTCGTTACGCCTCCCCGGCGAAGGCCGGGCCCCAGTCTCGGGCTGCGTCGTAACTGGGCCCCGGCCTTCGCCGGGGAGGGAATTGGGGGACGGTAATGGGCAAATTCCTCGCCTTCGGCGAAATCATGCTGCGGCTCTCGCCACCCGGGCGCGAGCTGATCCTGCAAACCCCGAAATTCGACGTTTGGGTCGCCGGTGCCGAAGCGAATGTCGCGACCGCGCTTGCTCGGCTCGGCCACGATGTCGGTTTCGTCAGCGCCGTTCCGGCCAATGACCTGGGCGATGCCGCCATCACCACCCTGCGCGGCCACGGCATCGACACCAGCACCATCCAACGCCGCGGTGACCGGATGGGGCTCTATTTCGTCACCTCGGGCGCCGGTATGCGCGCGACCGAAGTGATTTACGACCGCGCACATTCGAGCTTCGCCGAGGCGCCCGCCGACGCCTGGGATTGGGACACGCTGCTGAACGGCGTCGACCGCCTGCATCTGTCGGGCATCACGCCCGCGCTAGGCCCTGTGCCCGCGCAAGTTGCAATTGCCGCTGCCGAGGCGGCCGCCGCACGCGGCATCCCGGTCTCGTTCGACGGCAATTGGCGCGGCAAGCTGTGGGAGCGCTGGGACGGCAAGCCGCGCGAAATCCTGTCGCGACTGGTCGCGCAGGCCGACCTGATGTTCGGCAATCATCGCGACATCGCCTTGCTGCTCGACAAACCCTTTTCGGGCGATGGCGAGGACCGCCGGCGCGAAGCCGCCGACGCCGCCTTCGCCGCTTTTCCCAAGCTACAGACGATCGCCTCGACCGCGCGGCACACCGAGGATGTCGATCGCCATTTATTGTCGGCACGGATCGACACGCGCGATGCGCACGCGCAATCGGCCGAGATCACGCTCGCCGGCATCGTCGACCGGATCGGCGCGGGCGATGCCTTCGCGGCCGGCGTCCTGCATTCGCTGCGCAAGGGCGGCAGTATCGACGATGCCGCGCGCACCGGCCTGGCACTGACCGCGCTCAAACATTCGCTGCCCGGCGACGCCAGCCTGTTCCGCCAGGCCGATATCGACGCATTTCTGGCAGGGGGTCTGGATGTCCGACGCTGAAGGCTGGAACCGGCGCACCCTGATCGGCGCCGGCGCGAGCGCGGGGGCGGCGATATTGCTGTCGGGCACGGCGCGTGCGGTCGCGGCGCCTTATGTGCGGGCGCCATCGGGCGATTTCGTCGGCGAGAGCGACCGCGGCGTCATCGCCTATCGCGGCATCCGCTACGGCGTCGCGCAACGGTTCCGGGCGCCGGTGCCCTATGCGGCGCGCGGCCAGGTGCGGCAGGTGCAGAAATATGGGCCGGTCTGCCCGCAATCGGGCAGATATCAGCCGCAATCGGAGGACTGTCTCTACCTCAACGTCTGGACCGCAGAGCCCAATCCGGCGGCCAAGAAGCCGGTGATGCTCTACATCCATGGCGGCGCCTATTCGAACGGCAGCGTCACCGATCCGCTCAACGACGGGCACAATCTGGCGGCGCGCGGCGATGTCGTCGTGGTCACGGTCAATCATCGGCTCAACGCGTTCGGCTATCTCTATCTCGCCCGGCTCGATCCGCGCTTCGCCGACAGCGGCAATTGCGGCCAGCTCGACCTGATCCTCGCGCTCAAATGGGTGCGCGACAATATCGCGGCTTTCGGCGGCGATCCCGATCGCGTGATGCTGTTCGGCCAGTCGGGGGGCGGCGCCAAGATCGCCACGCTGACCGGGATGCCGGCGGCCAGGGGGCTGTTTCATCGCGGCGTGACGATGTCTGGCCAGCAGGTCACCGCCTCCGGCCCGCTCCACGCCACAGACCGCGCGCGGGCCTATCTGCGCAAGCTCGGGTTGAGCGAGCGCGATCTGGGGCCATTGCTAACGGCGCCCACCGAGAAACTGGTCGATGCGCTGTCGGCCGAAGATCCGTATCTCGGCGGCGGAGTCTATTTTGGCCCGGTGCTCGACATGAAATGGCTCACCCGGCATCCCTTCTGGCCCGACGCCAATCCGATCGGCCTGTCGATCCCGCTGATCCTGGGCAATGTCCATGACGAAGCGCGCGCGTTCATCTCGCCCGATTCGGACAAGGTGAAGGGGCTGACCTGGGACAATATGCCCGACCGCCTCGCGCCCGAATTGCGCATCGACGCGCTGCCCGAATGGGTCGTGGCCGAATATCGCAGGCAATTCCCACCCTGGTCGCCGACCGACGTGTTCTACGCCGCGGTCACTGCCGGGCGGAGCTGGCGCGGCCAGGTGATCGAGGCGGAGGAGCGCGCCCGTGCCGGCGCCCCGGCCTGGGTCTATCAGGTAAACTTCGGCTCGCGCACCGACCCGCGCCGCGGCGCCTTCCACACGATGGATATCCCGCTGGCGTTCGGCACGCTGGGCGCGCCAGGGTCCCAAACCGGTACCGGGCTCGATGCGCGCGCCGCGTCGAAAGCGGTGCAGGACAGTTTCGTCGCCTTCGCCAAGACCGGCAATCCCAACCATCCCGGCCTGCCCGTCTGGCCCAAATACGATTTGGCGCGCCGCGCGACGATGGTGTTCGACGTCGACAGCCATATCGAGAACGACCCGCGCAAATGGCAGCGCGAACTGTTCGCGCGCATTCCGTACATTCAGCCGGGGACCTGACATGACCGGGATCGACCGCCGCACCGCCTTGTTGACGACGCTCGGCGCGGCGGTCGCGGCGAGCAGCGCCGGGGCGCAGACCGCGCTACCCATGGCACCGGGCAACGCGCCTTTGGTGCTGTCGCAGCCCGACGAGACGATCGATCTGTGGCCCAAAGGCGCGCCCGGCATGCCCGCCAAGCCGCCGGTCGAAGTCACTACCGAGCGCAGAAAGGATACCGCCAAGCTCAACGACCGCTCGGTCGCCGGCGTGGCCGTACCGCGCATGGCGGTGTTCCGCCCGGCCAAGCCCAATGGCGCGTCGCTCCTGGTCTTTCCGGGCGGCGGCTATGTTCGGATGGCGATCGACAAGGAGGGCTATGAGATCGGCCGCCTGCTCGCGGCGCGCGGCATCACCGTGTTCGTCCTGTTCTATCGCTTGCCGGGAGAGGGCTGGGCGAACCGCGCCAATGTGCCGCTGCAGGATGCGCAGCGCGCGATGCGCCTGATCCGGTCACAGGCAACGAAATATGGGATCGACCCGGCGCGGGTCGCGGCGATGGGCTTTTCGGCCGGCGGGCATCTCTGCGCCGATCTCGTCGCGCGGTTCGCGGCGAAGACCTACGATCCGGTCGACGCCGCCGACACGCTGTCGGCGCAGCCGATGCTCGCGGCACCAATCTATCCGGTCGTGTCGATGGACGCTTCCGTCGCGCATATGGGATCGCGAGAAGCCCTGCTCGGCCCCGATCCGTCACCGGCGTTGATCGCCGCGCATTCGCCCGACCGCAACATCAAGCCCGACAGCCCGCCCTGCTTCCTGTGCGCGGCCGAGGACGATCCGGTCGTGCCGATCGAAAATACGTTGCTGTTCCACGCTGCATTGCGGACGGCCAAGGTACCGGTGGAACTGCATCTGTTCGAACAGGGTAACCATGGCTTCGGCCTGCGCGGCGTCGTCGGCAAGCCGGCGCAGGTCTGGCCGGACCTGTTCCTTGGCTGGGCGACGAGCCGGGGGTGGCTGGCTGTCGCTTAAGCCTTGATTCGATGGAATTGAAATCCGCTTCCCCGGCGAAGGCCGGGGCCCAGTCGCGACGCGCTCATCCAGGCAGGATGCCGTCGCCACCACATCGATACTGGGCCCCGGCCTTCGCCGGGGAGGTATCTGGCAACCAGACTGAATCTCAGTTCTTTGCCCGTGTCGCCAGCGGATAGCTGATGATCAGCGCCAGCGGCTTCGCGCCCTTCTGCTTTATCCCCATCGTCTCGCCGGCGAAGAAATAGATCGCCTGGCCGGCTTTCACCGGCTCGATGCGGTCGCCGGAGAACGCGTCGCCTTCACCCGACAGCACGTAATAGACCTCGTCGTGCGCCAGCTTGTGCGCGCCGATCGCCGCGCCGACATGGAGCACGCGCTTGCGGAATTCCATCGCACGCCCCGGCACCGCGTCGCTGTAGCGATAGGCGGTACTCATCCCGATATTGCCGTGCGGCGGCGGTTCGTCGCGCCTGACAGACTCGCCATCGATCACGGTCATGCGGCCGGCCGGCTTGTCCTGTGCCCCGGCGGGCACGGCGAGCGCGAGCGCGCCCAGCAGGATCAGCCTATTTCGCATCGCCCAGCGCCGCGATCAGCGTTTCCATGTGCGCGATGTACGTGCCGGTCGAAATGCCGACCGCCGGCTTGGGATCGAGATAGGGCGAAGTGTCGGTCTCGTCGCCGACGCGCGTCGTCGAATAGTCGCCGGGCGTAACCGTCTTCGACCCGTCGTGCATGTAGCGATGGCTGGTCATCTTGAGCTCGGCCGGCCACCAGCCGGCGCCGTTGAGCGTCTTTACCAGCGCATCCGGACTGTTCGCCGCCAGGTCGGCGTTGCGGTCCGATCCGGCGCCCATGTCGGTCAGATAGTAGCGATCGAGCGGTCGGCGCCCGGTTGCCTTGAGCGGCGAGTCCTTGCTCGCCACCTCGGGCGGCGTCGCCTTCAGCTCCTCATACTCGCGGCGAAGCTTGGGCACGTCGAGATGCCGGAACGAGCTGTAATGGCCGAGCGTGCTGGCGGGGTTGCCGTCGACATAATATTCGCCGTTGACCACGTTCGACCCGCGGCGGTGGACGTATATCGGCTTGTTGGTGCCGATCTCTAGAAAGGTCGGATAGGTCTTGCCATCCTTGTTCAGCTCGGGCGGCGACTTGACCGAGTCGAGCCAGTCGAGCGCGTCGGGGACGCCAGCAAGGAACTTGGGATCGCCGGTCAGGCGATAGAAATTCAGCAGTTGCTCGACATTGGCATAGGTGGTGTGCGTGACGATCGCCGTCGGCTCGTAGGTCCGCGCGCCGGTGGGTTTAAGGTCGAGCGTATATTGCAGCCCCCAGCCCGCCTGCGGGGCGGGCTGCTGCGTCTTCACGTTAATGTCCATCGCGCGGTGGATCGGGTCGAGCACGCGGGTGTCGCCGGTCACCTGATAATATTGGATCAGGAAGCGGATATTCTCGCCCGCGACATCGTCGTTGAAAGTGATGAACGACGTATAGTCGGGCTTGCCGTGGTCGATATACGGGAATTTGGTCGCCGGATAACGCTGCGGCCAACCGCCATTGGCATATTGGCTCTTGAGGACGAAGTTCAGCGCCTTTTTGAGTGGCGGCAGATATTTGGGATCGTGCCTCTCGACATAGAGGCGCAGCAGGAACTGCATCGCTTCCGAGGTACCCGCATCGTCGAACGTGGCGTTGCCCCAATAATGTTGGAATTCCTCCAGCCGCCAGGCGTTCTTGCCGATGGTCGCATACCATTTGGCAGTCGAGGCCGGCCCGCCGAAATCGATGAAATAATGCCAGCCACCGGCCGGCAATTGTCCGGCGACCAGCGCGTCCGCCGCCTTGGTCGCGGCCCGGTAATAATAGTCGTCGCCGGTCGCGTGATAGGCATCGAGGAACAGATGCCCCATCGTCCCGGTGCCGGGCGGCTGCACCCAGATCATAGTCGGATAGGCTTCCATCTCGCCCCAGCGACGCGACCCGTCGGGCAGCTGCGCCCAGACATAGCCACCGCGCACCGCCACCTTGTCGACCATGAATTCGGAGGCGCGCTTCATCGTCGACAGGATTTGCGCGCGCGTCGCCGCGCCGGCCGGCGCTGTGATCATCGCGGCGGCCGCGGCTCCGGCAAAGATCATCGCTTTCAGATGCCGCACGCGCCGTCTCCCAAAGAAAGAAAAGCCGGTGCGGGGGGTTATCCGCACCGGCAGGCAGGACTGATTGGTTAGTAGTTGAACCGGAACCCGGCGAGGAATTCGCGGCCGGTATGGTGATAGACCGATAGCAGGTCACGGCTGTCGTTATATTGATCCTGATATTGATCGGTCAGGTTGATACCCTCGAACGTCAGCTTGAGCTGCTTGGTCAGCGTGATCTGCACCGACGCGTCGATATTGAGGGTCTTGTTGTAGCCTTGGCTGTCGATCCCCTGGGTACCGACCGCATCCGACAGATACCCCGAACGATAGGCCGCCGACACGCGGGCGCTGACCACCTTGTCCTCGTAATAGAGCGTGGCGTTGGCGCTGTTGCGCGACAGGCCGGTCAGGTCGGTGACCTTCACGACCACGCCCTTGGAGTTGAGGTATTTGATGTTCGATTCGACGTGGGTGTAGTTGAGCAGCACGCCGAAATTGCCCAGGAAGCCGGGCAGGAACTTGAACGGCTGCTGGAAATTCACTTCGAAGCCGCGCAGGCGGCCGCCCGGCGTGTTGCGCGGCGCGGAGAAGGTCCAGTTGGCGGCGGCGGGATTGCAGGTCGCCGGATATTGCGTGCCGCACGCCGCGATCGCCAGGCTCTCCGGCAGGCCGAACGGATTATCGGAGAAAGTCCCGGACGACTGGACCGTCTGGACGAAGCTGTCGATATCCTTCTGGAAAAAGGCGACCGAGAGCAGTGCGCCGGGCATATAATACCATTCCGCCGCAGCATCGAGCGTCGTCGCACGATAGGGATCGAGCCCCGGATTGCCGACCGACACCGACCGGTTTGCGCCCGATACCGAGACGGTGGCCGACGGCGCGATGCTGGTCAGATCGGGTCGCGCCATCATCTTCGCGGCAGCCAGCCGGATCTGGAACTTGGGCGAGAATTCGAACACCGCGTTCATCGACGGCAGCCAGTCGTCATAGGTCCGAGTGGCGACCAGCGGCACTGCGGCGCCGCTCGAATAGGAATAGCCCCGCGAACGCTGGAAGGTCTGGACGTAGCGCACACCGGCGTTACCGCGCAGCGTGAACAACCCCATGTCGCGATTGAAGTTGAACTGCAAATAGCCGCTCTTGTCGTGCTCATCGACCGCGACGTTGCCGGCAAGGCCGGGCTCGATTCCGAGCTTGAACGTGCCGCCGCGCGCGGTGGGATCCTCGAGCCCGAAATAGGCTGCGGCCTTTTGGTAGTCGGCGTCGAAGAAGGACTGGCCCTCGATCGTCACGACCTGACCGTATTGGTTGAGATTGAGGTCGGCGGGAAGCGTGCAGCAGGACAGGTTGGTGTCCTGCGCCGCCGTGGTGCCGTTGCTGCGCCGGAGGTCGGTCGCCTGGAAGCCATAGCCCTTGTAGGAGGCGCCGCCCTCGATCGAGAACCCGTCGGTGACATCCCAGGTGAAATTGAGCTGACCGGTTTCATAGGTGTTCTTGGCGGATGCCGAGCGCAGACGCAGCTGGCTCAGCACCCAGCCCGTGCCGTTGGCCAGATTGGCGTTGCCGAAATTGAACACCGGATGCTGGCGATCGGTATAATCGTAGCTGTAGCCGTCGACATTATATTGGTCGAACGTGACCGTATTCTGGATCGGGTTCTGGTGATCGGATTGCGAATGGCCCAGGATCAGGTTGAGCTTCAGCTTCTCGCCGATATTCTGGTCGACGTTGAACGTCAGCTGCTTGAACTTGGTGTCCAGCCGGTCGAAGCGATTTTCGACGCGCAGGTCGACATCGTTGAACGTGCCTTTCAGCATCGCGCCGTTGGTGATCGTCTCAGCAATGACGTCGGTATCGGGGACGCCGCAATTGGCCGGGATCGGCGACTTGGTGCAAGTCACCGCGAATCCGTTCGCCTCCAGATAGCGCTCCTCGCGCGTCGCCTTGAAGTCGGCATAGAGGCCGTCGATGCTGATCGTCGTGCTGTCGGTCGGCTTCCACTGGATCGACCCGGTCAGGCCGATGCGCTGCTGGTCGTCGATGAAATAGTCATAGCGCGGGAAACGCGGATGGAAGGCTGCATTGGCTTCGGCGCAGACCTGCGGAAGAGGCGCGACCTGCACCAGATTCGACTTGCTGTCGGTAGTGAGACACGGCGTGCCGAGCACGCTCTGGAATCCGGGCGCGGCACCGGCATCGTTGGTCGTCCAGCGCACCGTCGAATAGCCGCTCTCGACCAGCTTGCGCTTGGTGTACGCGGCCGAAATCAACGCGCCGAACGTCTTGTCCTCGTTCGACCAGGAGATCATCGCCGCGGCGCGCGGTGAGGCTTTCTCGGCGAGGTCGTTGTAGCTGCCCTGACCGGACACCGCGATCGTGAAGCCCGACTTATAGTCGAAGGGGCGCGCAGTGCGCAGGTCGACGGTCGCGCCGAGCGACCCTTCCTCGGTAGCGGCCTCCGCCGTCTTCTGCACGGTGATGGCGTTGAACAGGTCGGCGGCGAAGACGTTGAAGTCGAAGCCGCGGCCGCGATTGGTGCCGCCCGAGGCGTCTGACCCGCCCGCGGTGGCAATCGCTTCCATGCCGTTGATGCGGACGCGAGTGAACTGCGGACCCAGGCCGCGGACCGAGATCGAGCGGCCTTCACCGCCGTCACGCGACAGCGCGACGCCCGGAATACGCTGGATCGATTCGGACAAATTGAGGTCGGGGAACTTGCCGATATCCTCGGCCAGAATCGAGTCGATCGCGGTGGCCGATGCCTTCTTCTGGTCGAGAGCCTTGGCTAGGCTGCCGCGGAAGCCGGTGATCACGATATCTTTGCCGGTATCCTGGGCATCTTGCGGCGCCTCGGCAGTCGCCGCCGCCTGTGGCGCTACATCATTTGGCCCAGCCGGCGCGGTCTGCGCCTGTGCCGCTCCGGCGCTGACCGCGATCGCCAGCACGGCAAGCGAGGCGCCGCCCCGCAACAACGTTTCGAACCGAGAACCCTTTTGCATCGCTACCTCCCTGAGATCGGGCCAGGGGTGTTTTCCCCCTTGGCCGCCTTTGCCTACCTGATTGACTTTCCTCTTGAATTCCGAAGCATTCGACGATCGAGCGATGTCAGGCGCAGGCGTCCGTCGGCAATCGCAGCACGATGCCGCCGCGGCAGGCCGGTCGCCCCGCCGCGCCCGCAGCGGTCAGCCAGCGCCAGCCACGCCAGCGCTTCACCCACGCGCGCGCCCGGCTCCAGGCACACACGTTGGATGTCCTGATCGAACGTCGCAAAAAAGGCCGGTTCGCCTTGCATCCTCTCGAGCGTCTCCCGCGCTTCCCGGACAGACCATCGCTCACTATGGACACCGGTGTCAATGATCGATCTTCCCAGCCTGAACAACATCCAGTGGAGGAAGCCGAGCCGTGCGCGGTCGTCGCCGGCGAAAGTGCCCTGCCGCACCATCAATTCCTCGGCATAGATCGCCCAGCCTTCGGCGAATCCGGCGGTGTATTCGCTTCGAATCGCATGCGGATTCGCCCGCACGTCCAAGGGCAACTGCACCATATGGCCCGGCAGCAGCTCGTGATGGACGACACTGGCCAGGCTCCAATCGGGCCGGCGGCGAATGTCCGACAGGTCGACGAAATAGCTGCCGGGCGCACCATCACGAGACGGCAGGACGCGATATCCGCCCTTTTTCGCCGCCTCTTCCACCGGTGTCATCCGCCGCACGGCGACATTGGCGCATTCCGGCGGGAGCGATTCGAACAGGCGCGGCAGTCGCCCTCGCGCGCGGCCGAGCCAGCGATTCATGTCGGCGACTGCGCGATTGCGACCGTCCTCGCTATCAGCATATAGAAAGCGGGGATCGCGAAAGGCGGCGCGGAAGCGCTGGCCCGTGGTCCTGCCGGTATAGCCCGATCTCGCGAGCAATTCGTCAGCTTCCGCCGTCATTTCCCGCGCCTTGGCCATGACGCGGCGATGGATCGCCGTCGCGTCGCGTCCTCCGAACTGGCGATCGATCAACAGATCGAAATATTCGGAGCCGTGCGGCAGCCGGCCGACTCCGGGGTCGCCGGCACGCGGCGCGAGCGACGCCAGCAAGCGGCCTTGTTCGGCGAGCGCGAGGGCGACGCCGCCGGTGGCTCCGGCCGCCGCTTTGGCAAGGCCCGCCACGGCGCGATCCAGCGCATCGCGGGGCAGGATGATGCCGGCAGCGGCCTCGTTGCGTACGGCCGTGCTGTCGGCGGCGATGCGGTCGGCGGCATCGGGCGCAGCCGGTTCGCGCCATGCGCCCGTCGACGGCGTGACCGAATAGGGACTGCGCCCCAGCCGGCCGAACGGCATGATGGCCGCGATCCGGGCATCGATCGCCAAGCCTTCGCGCGCCGCCTCAAGTTCGAGCAACGCGCCGGGCGATAGGTCATGCGTGTCGATCCCCGCGAGCTTCTTCAGCTTGGCGGCGGGGCTGTCGAGCTTCGCCAATCCGTCGAGCACGGCGCGCAGCGCGGCATCGCCCGCGTCCGCTGCGCGTGCCCAAGGGGCAGCCGCAACAGTCGCGGTCCCTGCCGCCCCTGCCAGGAAACTGCGCCGTCCGATCATGCCCCATTTCCCCGATCGATAGCCGTCATCGCCGGCGCGTCGGGGACGGCAGCGCGACGGCGTTGTTCAGCCAGGTCACTTCGGGCGTGCCATCGGGCAGCGCGACCCTCACCCGCCAACCCGGGCCAGCACCGGCCGGCAACCCCAATCGGACAGTCGCCGTCTTGGGCGTCAGGTCGGTTGGCGCGTCGAGGGGCGGCACCGCGACGCTGGCGGCGACCTTTCCGGTGGCGTCGGCCAGTTCGACGCGACCGCCATTGGCCGGGAGCGCGCCAAGGCTGTGCACCGTCACCTCGACCGAGCGGCCGGCGACCTTCACGTCGTCCATGCCGATGCCAAGATCGGCGCGGCGCTCGGTCGGCACGCCCGGCGTCTCCAACGTGAATTCGAGCACGGTCGTGGTGCGCGGCGCGAAGCTGACTTCGACCGACCCGCTGCGTTCGAGTGTCACCTCGCTGGCGACCGGCGTGCCGTCGGCGGCATCGCCGTCCGACGCACTGGTTCCGGCGGTCATCTTCCATGTGCCTGCGGTCACGTTCCAGGTCGACATCGTCGCCGGCTGCGCCGTGTCGCTGGTGTTGTACGCGATGACCTTGAAATGGCCGGTGGTCGCGCCGGGCACCAGGATCGCGACCTTTTCCGCCGCGCCGGGACTGGCGAAGCGCCAGCTGACGGTGTTGCCGGGATAGGTCTGGTTGCGCACCAAAGCGATGCCGCCCAGCCGCTGCCGCTGCAGCAGGTCGTTGGGCATGTCGACGCGATCGGTCCACCAATGGCCTTCGGTGTACATGTACATATGCTGCGACTTGAACGCGATCGCGTCGGCGGCCTGGTCCTCGAGCAATTTGCGGTTGCCGGTCGCGTCCCAGCCGGCGACGCGGCCGAAATCGCTCTTCATGCCGGCGAGCGCCTTGCCCCAATCGGTCTTGCCGAGATTGGCGACGACATTCTCGTTGAGGTCGTTGAGCGCGCCCGGCCCGCTCTTCGCTTCGCGGCTGAGTATCGGGGTCAGATATTTCTGGTCGCCGGTGAAGCGGTACGCCGCCCAGACCGATTGGTAAGGGGTCGGGATGCCGCCGCCGTCACCGGCGCGCTCGGCATCGGTCCGCCAGTTGATCTCGTTGGGATAGGTCCAAATGCCGTCGGCGCCCTTCTTGCCGTGCGCCATCCAGCCGTCGACGACGCCCGTCACCAGCCCCGTCGCGACGGGATTGGCATTGTAGACGCCCATCAGGATCGGCGCGTGCATGACGGTGAAGCTGTAGGGCTTCTGCCATTCCCACGGCCCCTCGCGATACACCTTGCGCCCGCCATACCAGTTGGTGGCGAAATGCAGGTGGCCCGCAGGATTGCGCAGGATGATCTTTTCCGACAGCGCCTTGGCCGTCGCCATCAGCCGCTCGATCGCCTTGGGCTCGCCCCAATTGAGATAGAGCCGCTCGGCGTCGGAATTGAGCCCTTCCTCATAGGCATGGAGCTCGTCGGTGGTGATATAGCCGAGCCCGTTGACCCGCATGCCGTTGGTATAGACCGAGTCCGACAGCGCCCGCAGCGAGGCGTTGATCTTGTCGGGATCGACCCCCATCAGCGCCAGGCCCGGCCATTGTTCGAGCAAGTCGACATCGTCCGAAATACCGCCGCCGAAATCGCCATAGGGCACCTGGCGGTTATCGATCCACCAGTCGACGAACTGGCGGGTGAGCTTGAGACCCTCGAGCTGGCGGAAGGCCCAGAGCGGCACGCCGGCGGGCGGCGTCGGCTGGGTGAAGGGCGGCATGCCGGTCGCGCCGTAGCTGATATCCGCCCAGTAGCGGCGGCCTTCGAGATTGTCGGGGTCGACGCGGAGCAGGTCGGTGATGTCGCCCTTGAGGCGCCGGAACAGTCCTTCGCGGCCCGACGCGGTATGCTCCTCGACCAGGAAGCCCCAATTGTCCTTCACCTGGTTGAAACGATCCTGGACATGCTCCTTCTTCGCTTCGTCGCGGTCCTTGAACACCAACCGCACGTTCATGCCGTCGAGCGAGTCCGCGCCGAAATCGCGCGAGGCGCTGGCGACGGTGATGTAGAAGGGATCGTCGGTCAGGATGCGGTCGCGCAGGTCGAGCCAGACGGTCCGTGCCTGGCCGGGCTTCACCGAGACGGTGACGTCGATCATGTCGCGGTCGGGCCAGATCGGGTCCTTGATCCGGATGTTGAGCGGGATCACGCCGTCCTTGTTCGGCGCGACCCTGAGCGCGGGAATGTCGAGCGCGATGCCGTCGAGCCCGTCATGGACGTTGGCCCAGGTGTAATTCCACGCCCGCGCCAGCGGCTTGCCGGGGAAAGCATCGCCGAAGTCGGACGGGATCAGGATATGGACGATCGGCGCCTCGCTCGCGCCCCGTATCGCATTCCCCGCCGCGGTCGCGCTGCCCGCACCCGGCGCGGCATGGCCGGCGCTTACCGGCAACGCGACGACCGTTGCGCGCTCGTCGGCCGGAAAGCGGCCGGCGATATAGCTGTTGAGTGCCGATAGGTTGGCGAAGGCCGGCGCGGCTTTCGAGTCGACGGCATAGCTGAGCTTGAGCGTGCCCTTGGGCTCGGCGCCTTCCTTCACGTCGTACGCCCAGATTTCCTGGATCGGTGTTTCCTGCGCGACATTGGTGAAGCGCAATCTGCCGCCGGTCTTGTCGCCAAAGCTGGTGATCGTTTTCTCAACACCCTGTGGCCGCTTCGCCAGCGACGAATATTTGCTGCCGTCTGCCGAGTAATCGAGCGCGCCATAAGCGGCGCCGCGGATCTCGACGCGGTTGACCGTCTCGGTCGCCGGCACGGTCAGTTCGTAGCTCTTGCCGCCTTCGACATAGACGTTCCAGTCGGGCAGCTCGAAATAGTCGTCCCGGCCAGGCAGGCGCGAGCGGTTGTAGACCCCCGGCCAGGTCGTCTCGGCGATGCCGTCGACGCCTTTCCACATCCATTCCTTCAGGTCCTTGGCGTCGGCGAACTCGACCTTGCGGATGCTGGTCTTGTCGGCGGTCAGCAGCGGCGGCGACGCGCCGTCGAAACCATAGCGGTGGAGGAACGCGGCGCGCTCGTCGCTCGCGACCGATTTGTCGTCGGCCCGGGCGCTGTTGTTGGCGAGCGCGGCGACCGCGCCGGCATCGAGCATCCGGTCATAGACGCGAATCTCATCGACATCGCTGCCGCGCATGAAGCTGTACCGGCTCTGCACCTGGTGCGGCGAGATGATCCGCCCGGCCAGGCCGAACTGGTCGAGCCCGCTGTCGAGCACCGCCTTCTGGTCCTTGCGCGCGACCTCCTTGCCATCGACGAACAGGCGCACGCCGACCGCCTCGTCCCAGGCGAAGGCGATGTGATGCCACTCGGTCGGGCTGGGAAGCGTATCCATGCGGAACGACACGCGTTCGCGCGCAAGGTTGTTGTCGGTGACGAAGGCATCGAAGCCGTGGCCGTTCCAGTCGATCCTGAGGAACGCCATGTCCCAGCTGGTGTGATCGGCATATCCGACGCGGAACAGGACGAACGGTGCCTCGCCGACCGGGGTGCGCGACCGCCAGAAAAAAGAGAGCGTGCCGCGCCGCGCATAGATATTGCCCGGCGCTTTCCAGGCGACATAGCCATCGTCCTGCCACTCGATCGCACCACCCGCTTTGCCGGTGGGGACGATCGCGACCTTGGACTGGAAATTGGGCACGGCCTCGCCGCCCGCGGTATCGGCATTGAGCGTTGTGTCGGCGGAGACGTGGAAGAGAAGCTTGGGCGGCGCTTCTTGCGCGCTCGCGCCCGACCCGATCATCGCCGCGGCACAGACCGCCGCCAGCAATGCCACCCGCTTGTTGCCCGCCATGCCGCTCTCTCTCGCATCTGGCCGCTCATTGGCGGCCGACTCTCCCAAGCCCTTGCGGGCGACCAATCGATAGAAACTTATGACACCGGTATCAATACCGATTATTCGGCCCTTTACGGCCGCTTATTTGAGCCGCTCCTTCAGAGCTGCGTGACCGGAGCGCCGTTGACGCGCACGCGATCGAGCACCAGTCCGTTGGTATAGGCGATCCTGCTCGGCCTGGTGACTCCGTCGAACGCGCAATCGCTTAGCCGCACGCGCTCGATCGGCGCATTGGGCAGCCCCTGCGCATCGAGCGCCATTATCGAGCGGCGCGCGGCGATCCGCTCGATTGTCACGTCGCGCAGCGCCGGCGTGAACGCGCCCTTGGCGCCTTCTTCATAATTGAAATCACAGGCGATCACCGCGCGCTTGACCTCGCCGACCGCGATGTCGCGATAATGGAATCCTTCGAGCAGCCCGCCGCGCATCGCATTGTTCTTGAACCGGATCGCGTAATCGAGATTGGGG
The DNA here is from genome assembly GCF_001598455.1 of Sphingomonas pruni NBRC 15498. Taxonomy (GTDB): domain Bacteria; phylum Pseudomonadota; class Alphaproteobacteria; order Sphingomonadales; family Sphingomonadaceae; genus Sphingomonas; species Sphingomonas pruni. The sequence goes on along the minus strand of NZ_BCYZ01000005.1, from coordinate 84,846 downwards.
CTGTCCATCGTGCAACGCTCGGCGAAGACGTTGCCGCAGCCGCCCGAAATCTCGCTGCCGATGGTGATCCCGCCATGACCTTCGCGCATCGTGCAGTCCCGGATGACGAAGTTCCGGCTCGGGACCGCAACTCGCCGGCCATCCTCGTTGCGGCCCGATTTGACCGCGATGCAATCGTCGCCGGTGTCGAACAGCACGTTCTCGATCAGCACGTCGGTGCACGATTCGGGATCGCAGCCGTCGTTGTTGGGGCCATGCCCCAGGATATCGAGGTTGCGCACGATGACGTTGCGGCACAGCACCGGGTGGACTTGCCAGAACGGGGCGCCGCGCAACTTGACGCCCTCGATCAGCACGTTGTCGCAGCCATGGGGTTCGATGAAGGCGGGGCGCAGATAGTCGCTCGCGCCGAATATGCGTTTCTCTACCGGCACGCGGCGCTCGGCCATGTCGAACAGCCGGCGGCGCGCGGCGCGCTGGTCGGGCATCCCGTCGCGCCAGCCGCCATCCACCGTGCCTTTCCATGGCCCTTTCCACGACCACCAATGTTGCCCGCTGCCCTGGCCATCGAGCGTGCCCGTGCCGGTGATCGCGACGTTGCGTTTGCAATGCGCATAGATCAGCGGCGACAGCCCCATCATCTCGACGCCTTCGAACCGCGTCAGTACGATCGGGAAGTCGGCGGGGTCGGTGCTGAACAGGATGGTCGCGCCATCGCCGACATGGAGCTCGATATTCGAGTCAAGATGGATCGGCCCGGTGAGGAAGCGACCCGCAGGAACGATTACACGTCCGCCACCTTTGCTCGACAGCGCGGCGATCGCCGCCGCGAAGGCGCGGCTATTCAGCGTGACGCCATCACCCTTCGCGCCATGTTCGACGATGCTGACCGAGCGCGCCGGAATGCGCGGCGGACGAATCCGCGCCAGGATCTCGGACGCGCCAACCCAGGGATCGGCGATCGCCGCCCAACCGGGCAAAGCCAGCAGCGACATTGCGGCGGCGCCCGTACCGATCAATTCGCGTCGATTCAGTCGCATTCGCGCGATCCCCTCCTTCTGTCACCGGCACATCGCTGGTGGGATCTGTTGCCCCTCTGCCTTCGCGTCCCTGCCCGGACCGTGCGATTGCATCCGGTCCGGCGAAATTATGGGAAACCGGTGTCATTGACAAGCAGTCAACGTGCTTGCGCCGAAAACTGACACCGGTTACCATTCCTGCTGGTCGATCTCTTCCGACACGTTCATGGTCGGCCGATACACTTTCCTCCCCTAAGGGCGCGGCTTCACCCGGAGCGGCGCCCGATTTTTTTGCCGGAGCCGCGTGCTGGCGCGTCGCCGCGAGTCGCCGTAAGTGGCCGGCATGACGACGAGCAGCTTCGACGCCGCACGGGCGGGGATCATCGCGGTCGGCCGCCGCCTCGACGCGCGCGGCTGGGCTCCGGCGACGGCGGGCAATTATTCGGTCAGGCTCGACGACGGCTTCGCGGTGACCGCGTCGGGCTGGCACAAGGGGCGCCTGAGCGAAGACGGCGTGCTGCGCCTCGATAGGGAGGGTCATGTCGTCGGCGCGGGCAGGCCATCGGCGGAGACGCATCTCCATCTCTCGATCTATCGCCAATTTCCCGCAGCCGGGGCTGTGCTCCACGGCCATTCGCCGCAAGCGGTCGGGCTGACTCGCGCCTTTCGCGACCTGAAAGCCTGGCATTTCGCCGGCCACGAATTGCTCAAGGTGTTTCCCGGCCAGACCACGCACGAAACCGAAATCGCGCTGCCGATCGTCGACAACAGCCAGGACATGAATGTCATCGAAGCGGCAATCGCTCCGGCATTGGCACGGTCCGGCGCAGCGCCTGCTTATCTGATCCGCGACCATGGCCTCTATGCCTGGGGCAAGGACCTTGACGAAGCCGAGCGCGTGCTCGAAGCCGTCGAGTGGCTGATCGCCGCCGAACTGGCCGAACGCAGTTTCAGGGATAGCGCGTCATGACTCGCCTTCGCGTCTTTACCGCCGATGACGGCGACACTGCGGTGCTCGACACCAGCGACCCCAAATGGATCGGCGATGCGCTGAAGCGGATCGGCGTGCGCTACGAACGCTGGCCGCTGCGCGACACCGCCGGCGCCGACACCGACGCCGTGCTTACCACTTATGCGCCCGAGATCGCCAAATTGAAGGCCGAACAGGGTTATCAGTCGGTCGACATCATCGGCGTGACCCCCGATCATCCCGATCGCGCGGCGATGCGCGAGAAATTCCTGTCCGAGCATCGCCATTCGGAGGACGAAGTACGCTTCTTCGTCGCCGGCGAAGGATTGTTCACATTGCGCACCGACGACGACCGCATCCACGCGATCTTGTGCACCGCCGGCGACCTGATCTCGGTTCCGGCCGGCATGCGCCATTGGTTCGACATGGGTCCCGAGCCGGATTTCACCGTGATCCGGCTGTTCGAGAATCCCGACGGCTGGGTCGCGAAATTCACTGGCGACTCCATCGCCGACCGCTTCCCGCGCCACGAGCGCGCGTCAGGCTGACAGCCTATCCAGTCCGTTCGCCCCGGCGATCCGGATCACCAAATACGAACGATGGAAACAGCGTGACCCCGACCCCGCCCAAGGCCATCCTGCTCGATATCGAGGGGACCACCACCAGCATCGCCTATGTCGCCGATGTGCTGTTCCCTTATGCCCGGGCGCGCATTCCCGCCTGGGTGCCGATCCATCGCGAGGAGATCGCGCCGGTCCTTGCCGCGATGCCGCCGGGCGATCCGGTCGCGACCTTGCTCGGCTGGATGGATATCGACGCCAAGGAAACCGCGCTCAAGGACATTCAGGGGCGCATCTGGCGCGAAGGCTATGAAGCGGGCGAACTCAAGGCGCATGTCTATCCCGACACGCCCGTGGCGCTGAAACGCTGGAGCGAGGCGGGGATCAGGCTGTGCATCTATTCGTCCGGATCGATCGAGGCGCAGAAGCTGATCTTCGGACATAGCGAGGCAGGCGACCTGACCGGCTACCTTTCCGGCTATTTCGACACGACCACAGGGCCCAAGCGCGAAGCCGAATCCTACGTCAAAATCGCCGCCGCGCTGGAACTCGACCCCGCCGATATCTTGTTCGTGTCCGATGTCGCCGCCGAGACCGATGCGGCGAAATCGGCCGGCCTGCCCGCGCTGCTGATCGACCGCGATACCGGCCCGGGCGACGTGGCCAGCTTTGCCGAGATACTGCCATGATCCTGGGCGGTGAACGCACGCGGTCGATCACGCCGACCGCCGACGGCAAGGGCGCGCGCATCCTCGACCAGCGCCAGCTTCCCTGGGAAGTGCGCTGGGTCGAGCTCAGGACCGAGGACGAGGCGGCGGTGGCGATCCGCGACATGTGGACGCGCGGCGCACCGATGATCGGCGCGGTCGGCGGCTATGGCCTGGCGATGGCGATCGCCGCCGATCCGGGCGACGCCGCGATCGACGCCGCTTATGCCCGGCTGAACGCGACGCGTCCGACCGCGATCAATCTCAAATGGGCGCTCGATCAGGTCGCCGCCGCAGTGCGCCCGCTGCCCCTCGTGGACCGCGCCGCCGCCGCTTTCACGCGCGCTCAGGCGATCGTCGATGAGGACGAGCGTTTGTGCCGAGCGATCGGCGAGCACGGCCTGGCGTTGCTGCGCGACCTCCATGCGAAGAATCCCGATCGCCCGCTCAACATCCTGACGCATTGCAATGCCGGCTGGCTGGCGACGGTCGATTACGGCACCGCGACCGCGCCGATCTATCTCGCGCATGACGCCGGCCTGCCCCTGCACGTGTGGGTCGACGAGACGCGGCCGCGCAACCAGGGCGCGCTGCTGACCGCGTTCGAGCTGCGCAACCATGGCGTCCCGCACACCCTGATCGCCGACAATGCCGGCGGTTTGCTGATGGCGCGCGGTCAGGTCGACGCGGTGATCGTCGGCACCGATCGCGTCACCGCCAATGGCGACGTCTGCAACAAGATCGGCACGTATCTGAAGGCGCTTGCCGCGCACGACACCGGCGTGCCCTTCTATGTCGCTTTGCCCTACACCACTTTCGACGCCGCGACGCCGAGCGGCGAAGCGATTCCGATCGAGGAGCGCTCCCCTGCCGAACTGACCGAGATCACCGGCGCGACCGATCACGGGCTGGAAACGGTGCGGCTGACTCAGTCCGATGCCTATAACCCCGCTTTCGACGTCACGCCCGCACGGCTGGTCACCGGCTACATCACCGAACGCGGGGTGCTGGACCGGCTGCAGACTCCCTTCTAAGGAGGCGCGCAAACCTCGAAAGGGCGAGCACCAATGAAGTTGATGACCGGCAATTCGAACCTGCCACTGGCCAAGGCGATTGCCGGCTATCTCGAACTGCCGCTGACCGATGCGCTCGTGCGGCGGTTCGCCGACGAAGAGATCTTCGTCGAGATCAACGAGAATGTCCGCGGCGAGGACGTCTTCGTCCTGCAATCGACGGCATTCCCGGCCAACGACAATTTGATGGAATTGCTGATCTGCATCGATGCGCTGAAGCGCGCGTCGGCCAAGCGGATCACTGCGGTGCTGCCCTATTTCGGCTATGCCCGCCAGGACCGGAAGCCTGGCCCGCGCACCCCGATCTCGGCCAAATTGGTCGCCAATCTGATCACCGTTGCCGGCGCCAATCGCGTGCTGTCGGTCGACCTGCACGCCGGCCAGATCCAGGGCTTCTTCGACATTCCAACCGACAATCTGTTCGCCGCTCCGGTCATGTCGACCGATATCCTGGCGCGGCATTCGGACAAGAATCTGATGGTCGTGTCACCCGACGTCGGCGGCGTGGTGCGCGCCCGCGCGCTCGCCAAGCGGCTCGACAACGCGCCGCTGGCGATCGTCGACAAGCGCCGCGAACGCGCCGGCGAATCAGAAGTGATGAACATCATCGGCGATGTCGAGGGACGCTTCTGCATCCTGATCGACGACATCGTCGATTCGGCCGGCACGTTGTGCAACGCGGCCGCCGCGCTGAAGGAAGCGGGCGCCGCGGGCGTCGTCGCCTATGTCACCCACGGCGTGCTGTCGGGCGGCGCGATCGCGCGGGTCGAGGGATCGGTGCTCGAAGAACTGGTCATCACCGATTCGATCGGCAACCACGCGACGATCGCCGCCGCGAAAAAGGTCCGCCACCTGACCATCGCGCCGTTGCTCGCCGAAGCGATCCGGCGGATTGCGGACGAGAGCTCGGTTTCCAGCCTGTTCGACTGAGGCGGCAGCCAATCCCGCAGTGCTCCTGCGAAGGCCGGAGCCAAGAGCCCGCGCAGTCTTGCGTAACCCCGGTGTTCCTGCTTCCGCAGGAACACGGCGCCGTTCGGCGCGGCCCCGGGGTCGCGAGCCTATAACGACCGCTATTGGCAAAAGGACTGAATGGCCGACTAGGGTGGGAAGCGGTCATGCGATCTCATTCGATCCAGTGACCGTTATGCGCCCCAAACTCAGCCGTTCAGCGCTTCCCTTGATAACCCCGAAAGCCGCCGTTCATTCGCATCGGCACCTAACGTGCGCGTTTGGGGGGGGCGGTCAATCAGCCTCGACCGGCGAGGATGCGGGTAAGTGCCGCATCATGCGTGCTTGGAGCAGTCGAACCAGGCCGGGGTCCATGAACTCATATTCATCGGGGATATCGAGGCAAATGATCCGCTTGCTCTTCAGCGCACTGTAGAATCGCTTCTGGAGCTTGTTACGATGCGTCCTCTCCATAACTACGATGAAGTCTGCCCACTCAACCAATTCGGCTGTCAGAGGGTTGCAGGCGTCGTTGTTGGTTCCGGCGGACATGACCTCAATATCGGATCGCTGAGAGAAAACCTGTTCCGCGGTCGGGCTGCGTAGTCGATTTTGACTGCAAACAAACAAGAAGCGCTTCATTGCCATTTGCTCGACATAGCGTGGGAAGCGCCGACTCGTGAATCTGCAATTGGGGTTGGCACCTGCCCTTCGCCCCAGCGCATATGGGATCGCCTGCAAAGCGCCCCAATCCCAGCCATTCAGCATCGCTACGCGCGAGCCCGAAACCTGCCCCTCGTTCAACCTGCTCGCCCCATCGGCCGGAACAGTCGACATCGGAGACTTTGCTGCCGGTAGGGTTTCCCCCGGCAGTCTGAGAGTCGGAGGTTCTCTTCCATCACATTCACATTGGAAAGCTGGAGAGCCCTGACGCCGACCTCCTTCGCTCGTCCTGTTCGACTGGCGACGTGAATGAAAGGCGCCGCAAGCCCAGAAATGCGCACGACGACCGGTACTTATGCCTCCCGATGGCGGCTCTTGCGGCGCAATGCCTGCGGGGGTTGTCCGTAGATGCGCAGGCAGACACGGCGCATCCGTTCCACGTCGCCGAAGCCGACCTGCAACGCGATCTGGTCAAGCGGTTCAGTCGTGCCTTCAATCTGCGGGAGCGCGGCTTCGCACCGGAGGCGCTCGACCGCGCGTGCCGGCGTTTCACCCGTCTCGGCGGCGAATTGGCGCGCGAACTGGCGCGGGCTGATCATGGCGACACCCGCCAGTTGCTCGACCGACAAGCGTTCGGTCAGATGCGCGCGGGCATAGGCGAGTGCTTCGCGGATTCGGCCCGGACCCGGTTCCAGATCGAGCATCGTCGAGAATTGTGACTGCCCTCCGCTGCGGCGATGATACACGACGAGATCGCGGGCGATGGCCTTGGACACCTCCACGCCGCAGTCCTCCTCGATCATCGCCAGCGCGAGGTCGATGCCGGCGGTGATGCCGGCCGAGGTCCAAACATCATCCTCGCGAACGAATATCCGATCGGCATCGACCTTAATCGCGGGAAAGCGCCGCTGAAATTCCGGGACATAACGCCAGTGCGTCGTGGCGCGGTGCCCGTCGAGCACGCCGGCGGCCGCGAGAAGATAGGCCCCGGTGCAGACACTCGCCTTGCGACGCGCACGCGGCGCCAGTGCCGCAACGAGCGCTGCAGTCTCGGATTGAGCATAAAGCGTCTCGGCTGCCGCCGCACCCACGACAACCAGCGTATCGAAATGGTCGGGCGATGGCGGGGCTACGGTGTCGATGGCGACGCCTGACGAACCCCGAACGAGTCCGCCCGATGTCGAAACGACGTGAACGTCGTAAGCGGCCCGGTGGAAGTCGATCGCCAGGTTGAAGGCACATAGTGGCCCGCCGAGATCGAGCAGCTCGAAGCCCGGGAAGACGATAAACCAAATGGAACGGTTAACCTCCGGACTTGGCATTCTGGCGAATCTCCTTTGGCAGAATAAGCCGGATATATGTCATTTCTGCCGCGCCCGACAAAGCCTAGATCAGATCCATCGACGCAAACGGCCAAAGCCCGCCGATTGAAAGATGGAGAAGAACGATGACGGCGATTTCGAACGTGATTCTGGTACATGGCGCATGGGCCGATGGCTCGAGCTGGTCCAAGGTAATCCCGCTTCTTGTCGAAAAGGAGCTCTCGGTGACGACCGTCCAGCTACCGCTGACGACGTTCGAGGCGGATGTGGCGGCCGTGCGGCGCGCGATCGCGCTGACTGACGGTGATGTCGTCCTGGTCGGGCACAGCTATGCCGGCGCCGTGATCGGCGAGGCGGGCAACGCCCCCAAGGTAGCGCGTCTTGTCTATATCGACGCCTTCGCTCCGGATGCGGGCGAATCCGCCGGCTCGCTGTTCGCGCAGTTCGAAGCTGCCCCGCTCGGCGCCGAGATCAAGCCGGACGCGGAAGGGTTTCTCAAGCTGACCCGTACCGGCATCTTCGATCTGTTTGCACAGGATGTAGACGAGACGGAAAAGGCCGTGCTCGACGCGGCGCAGGGACCGATCAACGGTGCCGCGCTCGGCGGTGTGCTGACCCAGGCCGCGTGGAAAAGCCGGCCGGCCTTCTATCTGGTCGGCACGCAGGATCGCGCGATCCCGCCGGCCGAACAGGAGAAGATGGCGGCGCGCATGGGCGCCACCGTCGCCCATGTCGAAAGCGGCCACGTTCCCATGCTCTCGCACCCCGCCGCGGTGGCCGACTTCATCGCCCAGGCCGCCGCCTAAGACGGGCGCCGGTCGCGCCGCCACGACGCGGCGCAGCCGATGGTCCTGGCAATTCACGGCGTCCACGAAAGGATATTGTCATGATGCTCCGGTCGAACGGCATCAATCTCGAGGTGTCGCAGCAAGGTGCCGGCGCCCCGGCGCTTGTGTTCCTGCATTATTGGGGCGGGTCGTCGCGCACGTGGCGGCACGTGATCCATGCATTGACCCCTGACTTCCGCACCGTCGCGATCGATCAGCGCGGCTGGGGACGATCCGATGCGCCAGCGAGCGGCTATGCCTTGGCGGATTTGGCCGACGACGCGCAGGGTGTCGTCGAGGCGCTCGATTTGGAGCGTTACATCCTCGTCGGACATTCTATGGGCGGGAAGGTTGCCCAGTTGATGGCCTCCCGCCGGCTGCGCGGGCTGGTGGGACTGGCCCTGGTCGCGCCCTCGCCGCCATCGCCGCTGGGCCTCCCGCTCGATGTTCGCGAGGCCATGGTCGGCGCTTACGGTTCGCGCGACAGCATCATCGCCACGGTCGAACAGGTTCTCGCGCCGAACGGCCTTGCTGCTACGGATCTAGAGGTCGTTATTGAAGATAGCCTGGCCGGGGCCGCCGTCGCCAAACGCGCGTGGCCGCTGTGCGCGAGCCAGGAAGACATCACCACCGCGGTCGTGCAGATCGACGTGCCGGTGATCGCGATATCGGGAGAGAATGACCGGGTCGATCCACCGGAGGTGCTGCGCCGCGAACTTCTTACGCGCATTCCGCAGGCACGACTCCATGTGCTGCCGGATATTGGACACCTCTCGCCGCTGGAGGCGCCCGACGACATCGCCGATCTCGTCAGAGCTTTCGCGCTGGCGACGATCGATGCGGGCGCGTCGGTGTCGCCGGTCGGCAAGGATGTAATCCGTCTTCGCTGTCCGGGCTGCGGGACGGTGCTCGCCGCAGCCGCAAGGTATCAAAGCAGCCACCCGCCGCACGATTGACGCGCCATGCGTCAGGCCATGTGCGTCATCAACATCATGAAGGAAATTCCAATGTCTGCCACGACTATCGTCCGCATTCCGATCTTCCCCTTCAACATGGTCAATGCACACCTGATCAAGACCGACGAAGGGTGTATCCTCGTCGATGCTGGAACCCCCGGTTCGCAGCGCAAGTTCGAGCGCGTGTTGAGGCAGAACAACCTGTCGTTCGACGACATCAAGCTCATCATCGTGACGCATGCCCATACAGATCACGCGGGCGGGGCTGCGCGGCTGCGCGAGTTGTCCGGCGCGCCGATCATGGCGCATGAGGACGATGCCGGCTATTACAGCCGCAAGGAACCGATGACGTTCTGCCCGACCGGCCCGGTCGGCAAGCTCTTCTTCAAGACCCCCTTGCCACACGAATCATACGAAGGCTTCGTGCCCGACATCATGATGCGCAACGGGGACATCGTGGACCTGCGGGACTTCGGCGCGGAAGGCGTCGTTCGTCACACCGGCGGACATACGCCGGGCTCGATTGCCGTCGAACTGTCCTCGCAAGATGCGCTCGTCGGCGATCTGGTCGCATCGGGTATCCTGATTGGTGGCATCGCGTTCAACGGGCACGCCATCCGGCCGCCATTCGAAGACGATCCCCAAAAAGTCTCGCGCGAACTGCAACGCCTGGTCGAGAGCGGCGCCAAACGCTTTTATATGGGCCACGGCGGTCCGCTGGGCGCCAGCGAGGTTTTGCGCCACGCGCAGTCCCTCTCCCGCATCCTGCCGCATTCATGTGCATCCGGTCAGTGCGATCATGCGCGGCCCCTTTGTTAGCTGTGAGACAGCGTTGGCGCGATGGTGGCGAAGGCCGATTTAGCGATCATGTCCCGGCACGTGCATCTGCCACCTGATACCCAGAGAACGGCCTAGCCTATTGGCGGCGTTTGTCGCACGCAATCGGGTGCCGCTTGGGCCCGGTGTGTGGACCTGCTCGTCGTTCGAGCAACGTCAGCTTCAAATAGGCGGCGACCATAAGCTGACGGACCGCTGACGGCACACTTTCTGCCGTTCCATTTGGATCGAATGACCGCAACTGGGCCGTCACCAGCCCGACCGCTTTCGGGTCGATAGGAGGCTTGTTACACGCGCATTATCCGATGCGCCGTCGCATGCCACCAAGGCTTGTCCCAAGCCATGACGACCAAAGTCGTCGCAGGAATGTAAAACGCGAGGAACACCCAATAGGCCTGATGAACCCGACGGTGACGAACCAGGTCCCAGACGAACAATGGGGCAAGGCTGGCCAACACGTAGACGTAACTCGCCCATGGGCTCCCGGGCATGCTGGAGGGCAGCCACGACATCCGGTCGATTGCTGCACCGAGCGGTACCGCGGTTGCGAGGAAGATCATCCTCTTGTGCAGTCCCGCGTTCGTTGCGCGCGCTTTCAGTGCAATTGTCATGAAAATGCCGAAGAGCACGCCCGCGCTTATTTGAAGCAACAGGATATTCTCCACGATCGGCACGATCGGCGCCAATGCTGACCGGACATTAGGCGGGCCGAATTTCGCCCCGCCCCAGACCTGGTAGTACATGGTCGGCGCCAGGAGAAATCCAACGCCTATCAGGGCTGGTACCAGCATATAGGCCGCGATGCCGACTTGCTTGTGTAGCGCGCCGCGTCCCGTCGCGACCATGACCGTTTGCGAAAGCAGGAGCAGTAGAAAGCTGCCCATCAGCACAGCGTGAACGTGCAGAATGAAAGGAAAAGGCGCTCTCGCTCCAGCTTTGATCATCGCCACCTTCATCATCGAATCCGGAACGAAGCCCACCAGGACGATGGCGATAAACCAGAGCGCCATACCGACGAATATCCAACGGTCGACGGAATTTGCGCGCGGCATGCCCGATGGATGATCATCGCGGCGCTCCCCGAATTGAGCGTCTGCGACTGTCGCCATGATTTTTCTCCCCTGTTTCGATCCCGGCCCGATTAGGCCCGGCCCCCTTCCGAAGAACCTGCGTTCGTCCGTAAGCCGCGTCGCGCCGGGGCTCGCCATTGTTGCCAACGTCGCTTCCCCTTCGCCGATCGGCACGTCCGGCCAAATTCTGGCACCCAATCGGTATCGTCACGAAAGGGTCAGCGTATTGGATCAATGCGACGCCAGCTTGTCGGCTAGGGGTCGGAAGCAGACAGGCCGCTTTTTCGAAGTCTACGGCCTAATGCCCCAGCGTCTTGACGATGTGATCGAGCACCGGCGGATAGAGCGGCTGGCGGAAACTGCAGCCGATCTCCAGACCGTGGCGCCAGGCGACCGTCGCTTCCAGTCCCTGCATGCCGGGGATCGCCAGCCAGACGATCTGCCCCGCGTCGAGCGCATAATGCGCCTCCGCGCGGAACCCGGTGACCGAGAGATCGAGTAGGCGGACATTATATTTGTTGGAGTGCCGATCGCGTAATCGCGCCGGTATGGCGATCGGCACGCGCTCTTGCTGGCGATGATCGTCGTCGCCTTCAGCCGCTCGATCGGATCCGGACATATGCGCGTCCATGACGCACATTATGCTTAGCCGCTCTTAACATTTGGCAAAGACCGGCCGATCCGGTCCGATATACCGTCAGGCGAAGGCGTCCCACAGCAATTTCGCGCCGACCAGCACCATCAACAGGTAAATCGCGACATAGAAGCGCTCGGCGGAAACGCGGCGCACCAGCCAGACGCCGGCGAAGGTGGAGACGACCGCGACCGGCAGCAATACGGCCGCGGTCAGCAGATTGGCATGGGTGAACTGGCCGAGCGCGATATAGGCCGGCACCTTGATCCAGTTGACCGCGGCGAAGAAGATAGCGGTCGTCCCGACCAGCACGTCGCGCGACAGGCGGCGCGGCAACACCCAGACCTGAAACGGCGGTTGGCCGGCATGCGCGATCTGGCTGGTGAACCCGGACGCGACGCCGAACAGCGCGCCGAGCCACTCCGGAAGCCCCTTGGCCACTTGCGGCGGGCCGTGGCGATCGGCCCAGAGGCGATAGGCGCCGAACAGCAAGGAGATCGCGCCGACCGCGCCGAGCACCGCGCTTTCCGACAAGCGCGCGGCGAACAGATAACCAAGCACGATCCCCAGGATCGCCCCCGGCATCATCCAGCCGAGCAATCGCCAGTCGACGGTGCGGCGGAACGCCCAGACCCCAACCACGTCCTGCACGATCAGGATCGGCAACAGGATCGCCGCGGCCTGGACCGGCGAAATGACGAAGGCGAGCATCGGCAGCGACAATGCGCCGAGTCCCGCAAACCCGCCTTTGGACAGGCCGAGCATCAGCACCGCCGGAATCGCCAGCGCATAGAAATGCCAGTCGAGGATCACCGCGCGGCTATGCCAGTCTCTAGCGCGAGATATCGCCGGCCGGCGCGCGAACCCCGGCATTGCCGCGGCGCTTGAGTTCGGCCTTGAGCGCCTCCGGCGGCGGTGCCCAGAGGAAGCCGAAGCTGACCGTGCCGCGCTTCGTCTCGACCACATGGTGCAGTCGGTGCGCCTGGATGATCCGCTTCATATAGGCCGATCGCGGTAGATAGCGGGTCGCGACCCGGCGATGGACGATGACGTCGTGGAAGCCGAAATAGATCGCCCCGTAAGCCGCGATTCCCGCGCCGATCCAGGTACTGCCCCACCACCAGCCGAGTTGCACGCCGCCGAGCAGCAGCACGATCGAGGGCAATGCGAAGATCACCGCGTAAAGGTCGTTGAGTTCCCACCGCCCGGTTCGCGGCCGATGATGGCTCGCGTGCAGGAACCAGCCGGGACCGTGCATCACCCAGCGGTGCATGACATAGGCGAACCCCTCCATCGCGATCACGGTGGCGAGGAACAACAGGATACCGAACAGCCAGGTCATCGCGCTCGCTATAGAACTCCTACCCGCACATGGCGAGCGGGGGTGGATTCATCGTTCCCGCTGTGCTTAAGGCCTTTCCATTCCCTTTCTTCGAAAACCCGAGAGAAGGCCCTTCATGAACATCCACGAATACCAGGCCAAGGAACTGCTCGCGAAATTCGGCGTACCGGTGCCCGCGGGCTATGCCGCGATGAGTGTCGACGAAGCGGTCGAGGCCGCCAAGAAGCTGCCCGGGCCGCTCTACGTCGTGAAGGCGCAGATCCATGCCGGCGGCCGCGGCAAGGGCAAGTTCAAGGAATTGGGGCCTGACGCCAAGGGCGGCGTCCGCCTCGCCAAGACGCTCGACGAAGTCCGCGCCGCCGCTGCCGACATGCTCGGCAACACGCTGGTCACCGTCCAGACCGGCGAACACGGCAAGCAGGTCAACCGTCTCTACGTCACCGACGGCGTCGACATCGCCAAGGAATTCTACCTGGCCGCGTTGGTCGACCGCGTCACCGGGCGAGTCGCGTTCGTCGTCTCGACCGAAGGCGGCATGGACATCGAGACCGTCGCGCATGACACGCCGGAAAAGATCCACACATTCGACGTCGACCCCGCGACCGGTTTCATGCCGCATCACGGTCGCGCCGTCGCTGCCGCGCTGGGCCTGAAGGGCGACCTCGCCAAGCAGGCCGCCTCGGTCGCCGGCAAGCTGTATGATGCGTTCCTCGGCACCGATGCCAGCCAGATCGAGATCAACCCGCTCGCCGTCACGGACGACGGCAAGCTGATGGTGCTCGACGCCAAGGTCGGTTTCGATTCGAACGCGATGTTCCGCCACAAGGACCTGCTCGCGCTGCGCGACGAAACCGAAGAAGATCCGGCCGAGCTCGAGGCGTCGAAATACGACCTCGCGTACATCAAGCTCGACGGCGATATCGGCTGCATGGTCAACGGCGCCGGCCTGGCGATGGCGACGATGGACATCATCAAGTTGAACGGCATGTTTCCGGCCAACTTCCTCGATGTCGGCGGCGGCGCCAACAAGGAAAAGGTCACCGCGGCGTTCAAGATCATCCTGAGCGATCCGGCGGTGAAGGGCATCCTGGTCAACATCTTCGGCGGCATCATGCGCTGCGACATCATTGCCGAGGGCATCGTCGCGGCAGCCAAGGAAGTGAACCTCAGCGTGCCGCTGGTCGTCCGCCTCGAAGGCACCAACGTCCAGCAGGGCAAGGACATCCTGGCCAATTCCGGCCTGGCGATCGTTCCCGCAAACGATCTCGGCGACGCGGCACAGAAGATCGTCGCCGAGGTGAAGAAGGCGGCTTGATATTCCCCTCTCCCGTCGGGAGAGGGTTGCGTAGACTTGGATCTTGCGCAGCAAGGCCCTAGGCGTAGCTGGGTGAGGGGATCACCCTATCGAGAGCATATCCCCTCATCCAAGCTCCGCCAGGCACCCCGGCGAAGGCCGGGGTACCAAGCTTCGCTATCCTTCTCCCTCTGGAGAAGGTTTGGACTACCTCCTCCTCTCCTCCCCGGGAAAGGAGTTGGGACCACAGGAGTGGATGGAATGAAAGTCTTGGTGCCGGTCAAGCGCGTGCTTGACTATAACGTGAAGCCCCGCGTGAAAGCGGACGGGACGGGGGTCGACCTGGCCAACGTCAAGATGTCGATGAACCCGTTCGACGAGATCGCGGTCGAAGAGGCGATCCGCCTCAAGGACAAGGGCGTGACCGAGATCGTCGCCGTGTCGATTGGCGAGGCCAAATCGCAGGAAACCTTGCGTACCGCGCTCGCCATGGGCGCCGACCGCGCGATCCTGGTGGTCAGCGACGAGAAGGTCGAGCCGCTGGGCGTCGCCAAGCTGTTGAAGGCGATCGTCGACGCCGAGAAGCCCGATCTGGTCATCCTGGGCAAGCAGGCGATCGATGACGACAACAACCAGACCGGCCAGATGCTGGCGGGCCTGCTCGGCGTCGGTCAGGCAACGTTCGCATCGAAGGTCGAACTCACGTCGGACAGCGTCACCGTGACGCGCGAAGTCGATGGCGGGTCGGAGACCGAGAAGCTGTCGCTGCCGGCGATCATCACCACCGATCTTCGCCTCAACGAGCCGCGCTATGCGTCGCTGCCCAACATCATGAAGGCCAAGTCGAAGCCGCTCGATCAGAAGACGCCGGCCGATTACGGGGTCGACGTCACGCCGCGGCTGACGACGCTCAAGGTCGTCGAACCACCCAAGCGCACCGCCGGCGTCAAGGTCGCCGATGTCGATGAGCTGGTAGCCAAACTCAAGGCGATGGGAGTTGCCAAGTGAAGACGCTCGTCTGGGTCGAACATGACGGCAAGACCGTCAAGGACGCCACGCTCGCCGTGGTCACCGCCGCTACCAAGCTCGGCGAGGTCGATCTGCTGGTCGCCGGGTCAGGCGTCGATGCCGTCGCCGCCGAAGCAGCGAAGATCGCCGGGGTCAGCACTGTGCTGACCGCCGACAATGCCGCGCTCGAACATCCGCTGGCCGAAACCGTCGCGCCGCTGATCGTCAAATTGATGAGCGATCACGACGCGTTCCTCGCGCCCGCGACGTCGAACGGCAAGAACATCGCGCCGCGCGTCGCCGCATTGCTCGACGTGATGCAGATCAGCGACATATTGTCGGTCGAGAGCGAGGACACGTTCACGCGCCCGATCTATGCCGGCAACGCGATCGCCACCGTCCAGACCAAGGATGCCAAGAAGGTCATCACCGTGCGCGGCACCGCGTTCGAGAAGGCCGCGGCCGAGGGTGGCAGCGCCAAAATCGTGTCGACCGACGGCGCCGGGCTGGAGCAGTCGGTGTCGACCTATGTCGGGTCGGAAATCGCCAAGCTCGAGCGCCCCGAACTGACCAGCGCCAAGGTCATCGTCTCGGGCGGCCGCGCGCTCGCCTCGAGCGAGAACTTCCACGCGGTGATCGAGCCGCTCGCGGACAAGCTCGGCGCCGCGGTCGGCGCGTCGCGCGCGGCGGTCGATGCGGGCTATGTCCCCAACGACTATCAGGTCGGCCAGACCGGCAAGATCGTTGCCCCCGAAGTCTATATGGCGATCGGCATTTCGGGCGCGATCCAGCATCTGGCGGGCATGAAGGACTCGAAGACGATCATCGCGATCAACAAGGACGAGGACGCCCCGATCTTCCAGGTCGCGGACATCGGCCTGGTCGGCGATCTCTTCAAGATCGTGCCGGAGCTGACGTCGAAACTCTGACCGCGCGAGGCGCGTAGCCCAAGGCTACGCGCCGGTGCGAACGAGCAAGGCGAAGAGCGCACGCGCGGGCACGGCCGGCGGCGCTCCAGCGCCGACCGACGACGCGGAACTTGCTTCCGCGTCGTTGCCGTGTGGGAGAGGTGCCGTCCCAACCAATTTCGACGGCACCGGACCAACCAAACGGGATCAACTAGCAGCCCCAAAAGAGTAAGCCCCGTCGCACATGGTGCGGCGGGGCTCCCTAAGACGATCCTACGCGTGAAGCGTCTGATCGTCGAAATGCTCTCTCTTTCGTTCAAGCTGGATAAAAACGCGCCGTGTCGCGCCGTGTTCCCGCTCGTGACGAAATTATTTCAATCGGTGCCGAGCGGCTTGGGCGGCGTCACCTCGTTCTGCGGCAGCGGCGGGATCGTCCTGAGGATCAGCCCCAGGATCAACGCGATCGCGCCGAGTGCCCCGCAGAACCACGCCACCCCGGGCCATCCCGCGCGCGTCCAGGTAATCCCGCACAACGACCCCAGCACGCTCGACCCGGCATAATAGAAGAACAGATAGAGCGCCGCTGCCTGTCCGCGTTGCGCGAGCGAGCGGCGGCCCACCCAGGCGCTGGCGATCGAATGCGCGCCGAAGAACCCGATCGTCACGACGCCGATCCCCGCCACGATCAGGGCGAGCGGCCGGGCCGCGGTCAGCGCCACGCCGCTGATCAACAGCACGACGGGCATCCAGAAGATGCGCCGGCGCCCCAGCCGCCCAGCGACGCCGCCGAACCAGGCCGAGCTCCACGACCCCAGCAGATAAAGCAGGAAGATCGCGCCGACCGCGGCGTGGCCCAGCGAATAGGGCGGCGCCATCAGCCGGAAGCCGGCATAATTATAGATGCTGACGAATACGCCCATCAGCACGAACGCCTCGAGAAACAGCAGCTGCATCGCGCGGTCGCGAAACAGATCGAGGAAGCCGCGCGCCACCTCGCCCAGCGGCGGCGCCGAGCGAACGAAATGCCGCGATTCGGGGGCGAGCCGGCGAAACGCCTCCGCCATCGCGATCCCCGCCACCCCAACCAACGCCACCGCGCCGCGCCAGCCCGCGACATCGGTCAACAGGCTGACCCCGAGCCGCCCGGCCATCCCGCCGATCGCGCTGCCGCCGATATAGAGGCCCATCGCCGAGCCGACCGAGGCGTGATCGACCTCCTCGCTGACATAGGCCATCGCCACCGCCGGCACGCCGGCCAGCGCCACCCCGGTCAGGAAGCGCAAGGCGAGCAATGCCGGCCAACCCGGCGCCGCGGCGGTCGCCAGGCTGAACCCGCCAGCCAGGAACATCGCCGCGACCATCATCGGCCGCCGTCCCCAGCGGTCGGACAAGGCGCCCGCGATCAGGATGCCAACCGCCAGCGGCCCGGTCGCGAGCCCGACCGCCAGGCTCGCGGCTTCGGCGCTCAGGTGGAAGTCATGCGCGAACAGCGGCAGCAACGGCTGCGCCGAATAGAGCAGCGAGAAGGTCGAGAATCCGGCGAACAACATCGCCAGCGTCAACCGGCGATAATCGGCGCTGCCCTTGGCCAGCGGCATGGTCAGCGCACCTCACGCGCGAGGCGGGCCGATGCACCATAGGTCGATGTCCATACCAGCATCTCGGTCACCGCGGCGATCATACCATCGAGCCAACGCGGTCGCCGGCCGCCAGCCGCTTGGGCAGCGAATAGATGACCCACTTCCTGATCGCGGATAGCTGCCAGCCCGTCGGCCAGGTCGGCATCCCGGCTGGCGAGCCAAAGGATTTGATCGTTCATATGGCGGTGAACGGTGCGTTCGACCGCTTCGGTGCATGTCAGGATGGCGTCGCGACCGAGTAGCGCGGTGACGGCGCCCAGGATCACTCCCCCGCTCCACCACAGGCTCAGCATGTGGCACGGAACGATCCCCCGCTTGTTCATCGAGGCCGCAAAGAAATCACGGTGACTGACCTCATCACCCAGCGATTCGAGCAACACGGGGACAAGGTCCGGTGCTCGGCGCCGGGCAATCGCGATCTGCGCGCGATAAATGCGGATAGCGCCGACCTCCCCGGCGTGATCGACCCGTAAGATGTCCCTAAGAATCCCGGCCTCGTTCACCAGCCGCTCAACAGGCTCGCGACATTCTCGCCGAGCGCGTCGACCGCATAGCCGCCTTCCATCACGATCACGGTCGGCAATCCCGCGGCGGCGATATCGGCGGCGAGCACGGCATAATCGGGCGTCTCGATCCTGAAAGCGGAGATGGGATCGCCGATATAGGTGTCCGCTCCGAAGCTAACCACCAGCAGCTCGGCGCCGAAATCGGCGATCGCCTGCAACGCGCGGGCCTGTGCGCGGCGAAAGGCATCGAGCGTCGTCCCTTGCGGCAATGGCAGGTTGAGCGTGGAGCCATGCCCGTCGCCCGCGCCGACCTCGTCTTCATGGCCCCAGTAAAAGGGGTAATCGGTCGCCGGGTCGGCGTGGAGCGAGGCGTAGAACACATCGCCACGCGACCAGAAGATATCCTGCGTGCCATTGCCGTGATGATAGTCGATGTCGAGGATCGCGACCCGGCGCTTGCCCGCATGTCGCGCCGCCTGCGCCGCGATCGCCGCAGCGTTCAGGTGGCAATAGCCGCCATAATAATCGACGCCGGCATGATGGCCGGGCGGGCGGCACAAGGCGAAGGCGGCGCGTTCGCCATCGAGCACCGCCTGCGTCGCGGCGAGCGCCGATTGCGCGCTCCAATAAGCGCTGTCCCAGGTGTGCGGCGTGATCGGGGTCGAGGCGTCGAAACTATACTGGCCGAGCAGCGCGTCGATTCGATCGAGCCGGAGCGGCCGCCGTCCGACCACCGGCCAGACATAGCCGACCGCATCACCCGGCCGACCCGCCTCCGCCCAGCGCGCCGCGGCGGTCTTCAGAAAGGCGACATAATCGGCATCATGCACCGCCAGGACCGGCGCCTCAGCGCGATCCTCAGGGGCTTCCGCTCCGCCGATCGCCGCCAGGATCGCCTCGGCGCGCGCCGGCGTCTCGGCATAATCGGTGAAGCCGCCATTGTGCAGCTCACGCGCCGGCGCGTGGAGCAATTGCCGGGGATCGAAGAATTTGCGCATCAAGCCTCTCGCACCGGCCGCGCCACCCAGCGCAGCACCACGAACCCTGCCAGTCCCGACAGGATCGATCCGACCAGCACCCCGACCTTGACCCGGTCGATCAGCGCCGGATCGACGAACGCGAGCCCGCCGATGAACAGGCTCATGGTGAAGCCGATCCCGGCGAGCAGCAATACGCCATAGACCTGAGTCCACGACGCCCCGCCCGGCCGCTCCGCCCAGCCCAGCCTTACCGCGAGCGCAACAGCGCCGAGCATGCCGGTCTGCTTGCCGACGAACAGGCCCGCGGCGACCGCGATGACCAGCGGCTCGGCGAGGACATGGAGCCCCTGGCCGCCCAGCGACACGCCGGCATTGGCGAACCCGAACAGCGGCACCACCATGAACGCGATCCACGGGCTGAGCGCGTGCTCTAGCCGATGCAGCGGCGATTCGGCGTTGTCGGGCGCGCCCGGCGAGGTCCGGATCGGGATCGTCATCGCTGCGAGCACGCCGGCGATCGTCGCGTGCACGCCCGATCGCAGCACCAGCCACCACAGCAGGCTGGACAGGACGATATAGGGCAGCAGGCGGACGACGCCGCCGCGGTTCATCGCGATCATGACCCCAAGCACGACCGCCGCGCCGGCCAGCGAGATGAGGTCGAGGCCATGGCTATAGGCCACCGCGATGATCGCCACCGCGCCCATATCGTCGACGATCGCGACAGTGGTCAGGAACAGCTTGAGCGGGGCGGGCACGCGCGATCCGAGCAGCGCCATCACCCCGACCGCGAAGGCGATGTCGGTCGCCGCCGGGATCGCCCAGCCGCGCGCCAAAGCGGGGTCGCCGGCGACGACAGCGAGATAGACGATCGCCGGGACCGCCATCCCGGCCGCCGCCGCGATCACCGGCAAGGTGCGGTCGGCGGGCCGCGATAGCTCGCCGTCGATCAGCTCGCGCTTGATCTCGAGCCCGACGAGAAAAAAGAACCCCGCCATCAGCGCGTCGTTGACCCATAGATGCACCGTCATCGGCCCGAGCTTGGGCGCGAGCACCGGGCCGGTTTCGATATGGAGCAGATGGAAATAGTCGGCGGCGAGCGGCGAGTTGGCCGCGATCATCGCGAGCACGGCCGCGACGATCAGGACGATCCCGCCGGCGGCTTCGTCCTTGAGGAAGTCCCGGAGGATGGAACCGCGTTTGGTTTGGCTCACGATCACCTCCTTCGTCATGCCGGCCATACCAAGCCCCTCCCCTTCGGGGGAGGGGTTGGGGTGGGGCGGTGCCCCAAGCCGTGTCGCCTGTGAAAAGGCCCCACCTCCTACCCCTCCCCTGGAGGCGAGGGGCTAGGACCACCTCATCGCGCCAATGCCTCGGCGATCAGCTTCCGCGTATTCTCCACCCCGTACAGCGCAATGAAGCTCCCCATGCGCGGTCCCTGGCTCGATCCGAGCAGCGTTTCGTACAGCGCCTTGAACCAGTCGCGCAGCTCGGCGAACCCGCCGCTCTTGCCGATCTCGTAGACGATGTTCTGGATGTCCTCGGCACTCGCACCGGCGGGCAGTGCGGCGAGGTCGACGTCGAGCCGCTTCAGCGCCTCGACTTCGACCCCCTCGGGCGCGCGGCGCTTGAGCGTCGGCGCGACGAAATCGCGGGCATAGGCCAGCGCATAGCCGATCAACTGGTCGAGCGCCGGATACTTTTCCGGCGAGGCATCGGCGACGTAATTGCCGAGATACCCCCAGACCTGCTCCTTGGTCGCGTCGCCGCCCATCACCCCGACGAGATTGAGCAACAACCCGAACGTCACCGGCAGCGTCTCGGCCGGCGGCGGGCCGTTATGGATGTGGTGGACCGGATTGCCCAGGCGCTGCTCGATCGGCTGGCCCGCATAATTCGCGCGGAACTGCCAATAATCGTCGACCGCGCGCGGGATCAGCCCGAGATGGAGCGACTTCGCCTTTTTCGGCTCGCGATAGATGTAGAAAGCCAGGCTCTCGTCGGGGCCATAAGTCAGCCATTCGTCGATCGACAGGCCATTGCCCTTGGACTTCGAGATCTTCTCGCCCTTTTCGTCGAGGAACATCTCGTAGTTGAAGCCCTCGGGCGGGCGGCCGCCGAGCGCGCGGGCGATCTTGCCCGACTGGATGACCGAATCGATCAGGTCCTTGCCCGCCATTTCGTAATCGACGCCGAGCGCGACCCAGCGCATCGCCCAATCGACCTTCCATTGCAGCTTGGCGCCGCCGGACAGGATCGATTGCTCGACCGTCTCGCCGTCATCCTCGAAGCGGACGATCCCGGCCTCGGCATCGACCACCTCGACCGGCACCTGGAGGACGATCCCCGACTTCTTGCTGATCGGCAGCACCGGCGAATAAGTCGCCCGCCGCTCGGCGCGCAGCGTCGGCAGCATGATATCCATCACTGCCTGGTAATGGCGCAGGACATTGCGCAACGCGTCGTCGAACTTGCCGCCGGTATAATAATCGGTCGACGAGACGAATTCATACTCGAAGCCGTAGCGGTCGAGAAACTCGCGCAGCATCGCATTGTTATGCGCGGCAAAGCTCTCATGCGTGCCGAACGGGTCGGGAATTTTCGTCAGCGGTTTGCCGAGATACTGGGCCAGCATCTCCTTGTTGGGGACATTGTCGGGCACCTTGCGCAGCCCATCCATATCGTCCGAAAAGGCGATCAGCCGGGTCGGGATGTCCGACAACGTCTCGAACGCGTGGCGGACCATCGTCGTGCGCAGCACTTCGTTGAAGGTGCCGATATGCGGCAGGCCCGAGGGGCCGTAGCCAGTCTCGAACAGCACGGGCTCGCCGCCCGGTTTCCCGTTCGGATAGCGCTTGAGCAATTTGCGCGCTTCCTCGTACGGCCAGGCCTTGGATTCGAGCGCGGCGGCGCGCAGGGCTTGCATCTGTTCGAGTTCGGCTACCATGACGGAGAGCCGAGTGCGCGATGCGCCGGCTTTTTGCAACCTTGTGGCGATTGGCAGAACTCCGGGGGAACCGGGTGTGGGCACGAGCCCAGCCCGCCGTCAGACGATCTAGCCGCGCACCGCAACCCACCGGCGCTTGCCGTGCCCCGTGAACGGCCGATTCCGATCGCATCGACGCAGCTTGCATATAACATGATAGTTATATAACACTCTTGCTATGGACTCGTTGCTCGATCGTCAGTTCTCGGCCCTTGCCGATCCCACTCGCCGTGCGATCCTCGCCCGGCTGGCGCGGGGCGAGGCGACGGTGGGCGAGCTGCAGCGCCCGTTCGGCATCAGCCAACCAGCAATCTCTCGTCACCTGAAAGTGCTCGAATCGGCCGGACTGATCGAAGGCGGGAAAGCAGCGCAGGCGCGGCCGCGACGCCTCAAGGCGGACGCGCTCGACGATGCGCGCCAGTGGATCGACGGGCTGCGCACCCTGTGGAGCGACAGTTTCGACCAGCTCGATGCCTTTCTCAAAGCGACAGAAGGAAAAGCCGAATGACCACACCAAGCTTCACCATCACGCGCGTGTTCGATGCATCGCGCGAGCGCGTCTGGGCGGCCTGGACCGACCCCGCGCGGCTGGCGGCGTGGTTCGGCCCGAAGGAGACCAAGGGCACTGTCCTCGAATACGACCTCAGGCCCGGTGGCGTCTGGCGCGGGCGCATGGATGCCCCGGACGGATCGGCGATGTTCAGCAAGTTCGTGTTCGAGCAGGTCGACCCGCCGTCGAGGCTCGCGTGGATTCATGGTTTCGCCGATGAACATGGCGCTCGCATCCGCGCGCCCTTCGCTCCCTTGTTCCCGCTCGAACTGCGGACGACGGTGAGGTTCGTCGAGGCCGGCGATAGCACGCGTGTCACCGTCGACTGGGTACCGATCGACGCATCGCCCGAGGAAGAGGCGTTCTTCGCGAATATGATGGACTCGATGTCCGGCGGTTGGACCGGCTCGTTCGATCAGCTGGATGCGTATCTCGCGCAGCATCGCTGATCCACGACGTTGCCATTTTGTTCGGGGGCCGCCACAAGGTCGGCGTGCCCCCCGAACTTCCCTATCCCGCACTCCACGCTAGCCACGCCGGCGTCTGGATCGCCGATGCCGAGGGGTGCAGCGCGATCAGCCGGGGCGAGGCGATCCGGCGCGCCGCCGACACGCCGATGATCGTACTCAACGCGCCACTGATCGGTCAGCGGCTCGGTTATGGCGATCTGTCGGGACTCGATCTGCTCGAGCTCTACGCCTTCCTCAAACCCGCAACCTTTCTCGCCCCGACCCCGCGCGGTTTTGCCCGCGCGCTTGGCCTGACCGAGCCCGAGAGCGAGGATCGCGTCGCGCCGTTCCTGCGCGACGCCGCCGCCGCATTGCTGGCGCTCGCCGAGGGCGATTGGCCCGAGCGCGAAGGCGCCTGGACCGCCGCACAGAGCCTGGCCCGGTTGCGCTGGCCGTGGTCGCCGCTGGTCGCCGAGCGCATCGCCAAACCGCGCGAGCACGAACGCTGGCTGTTCACCAAATTGCCCGAATGGGACGAGGCCGCGCCGCGCCCCGCCCCGCGCCCGGTGACGTTACACGACGCCGATATCGCCGCGCGGCTCGATTATCTGACCGGCACCGGCGCCGAACAGCGCCCCGGCCAGCGCGCCTTCGCCGAAGCGTGCGCCGCCGCCTTCGCGCCGCGCACCCTACGCGACAATCCCAATATGGTGCTGGCCGAGGCGGGGACCGGGATCGGCAAGACTTTGGGCTATCTCGCGCCGGCCTCGCTCTGGTCCGAAGCGGCGGGCGGGCCGGTATGGATATCGACCTTCACCAAGGCGCTGCAACGCCAGCTCAACCACGAGACGGCGCGGCTAATCCCGGATCCCGCCGAGCGCCGCCGCCGCGTGGTGACGCGCAAGGGACGCGAGAATTATCTCTGCCTGCTCAACCTCGAAGACGCGCTGCAAGGCGGGTTCGCCGGTCGTGCGGCGGTGCTCGCGCATCTCGTCGCGCGCTGGGCGGCCTATACCGCCGATGGCGACATGATCGGCGGCGATCTGCCCGGGTGGTTGCCCACGTTGTTTCGCCGCAACGGATCGACCGCGCTGACCGACCGGCGCGGCGAGTGCGTCTATGCCGGCTGCCCGCATTACCGAAAGTGCTTCATCGAGCGCGCCGCGCGCGCCAGCGCCGAGGCCGATATCGTCATTGCCAACCATGCGCTGGTGATGGTGAACGCGGCGCGCGGTCGGGAAGCCAACAGCCGACCGACCCGCTATGTGTTCGACGAAGGCCATCATCTGTTCGACGCCGCCGATTCGATGTTCGGGGTCGCTTTGTCGGGCCAGGAATCGATCGAGCTCAGGCGCTGGATCGTCGGGCCCGAATCGACGTCGCGCGGGCGGCGCCGCGGACTCGCCGCGCGATTGAGCGACGTCGCCAGCTATGACGAAGCCGGCGGCCGCGCGATCCAGGATGCGGTCGAAGCGGCGCGCGCATTGGCCAGCGACGGCTGGCTGCAGCGCGTCGCCGAGGGCGAGCCGTTCGGCGTGGTCGAACGCCTGCTCGCCGCGGTGCGCGGGCTGACCTATGCGCGGGCGGCGCAGGACGGCGATGCCGGCTATGGTCTCGAAACCGAGCTCGCCGAGCCCGATGGCGCATTGATCGAGGCCGCGGCAGAAGCGGCGCAGGGACTGGAGGCTCTGCTCCGCCCGCTAATGGCGCTGGGTCAGCGGCTCGAAGCCGTGCTGGCCGAAGCGCCCGACTGGATGGACGGCCAGGCGCGCGCGCGGGTCGAGGGCGCGATCGCCTCGCTCGGCTGGCGGACGGACACGGTCGGCGCCTGGATCGGCCTGCTCGCGCGAATCGGCGGGCCGGCCGATCCGGATTTCGTCGACTGGCTGGCGGTCGAGCGGATCGAGGGGCGCGAAATCGATATCGGCCTCCACCGCCGCTGGCTCGACCCGACCCGCCCGCTCGCCCAAACCGTGCTCAAGCCGGCGCATGGCGTGCTGGTGACGTCGGCGACGCTCAAGGCTGGAGACCCCGACTGGGTGACCGCAGAGGCACGCGCCGGCGTCCCCCATCTCGATCGCGGCGCCGGCCTGTTCGAGGCGCACAGCCCGTTCGATTATGCCAGCCAGGCCGAAGTACTGATCGTCACCGACGTCAAACGCGGCGACCTGGCCGCTCTCGCCAACGCCTATGCCCGGCTGATCGAGGCAGCGGGCGGCGGCACGCTCGGCCTGTTCACCGCGATACGCAGGTTGCGCGGGGTCCATGCCCGGATCGCCGACCGTCTCGCCCGCGACGGGCTGCCGCTCTATGCCCAGCATGTCGACCCGATCGATCCCGGCACGTTGGTCGATATGTTTCGCGACGATCGCCGCGCCTCGCTGATCGGCACCGATGCCTTGCGCGACGGCGTCGACGTTCCTGGCGAATCGCTGCGCCAGGTCATCCTGGAAGGCGTGCCCTGGGCCAAGCCGACCGTGCTCCACGCGGCGCGGCGGCTGGCGGGCGGTGGTTCTGCCTATGACGACCGCATCGTCCGCGCCAAGCTCGCCCAGGCGTTCGGCCGCTTGATCCGCCGTGCCGACGATCGCGGCGCGTTCGTTTTGCTGTCCGCGGCGATGCCCAGTCGGCTGCTCTCGGCCTTTCCCGCCGGCGTGCCGATCGCGCGCGTCCCGCTCGACGAAGCGGTCGCGCGGGTCAGATCGCGTCTTTCTTCTGTCGCGCAGGTCGGGCAAGGGACAGTCGACAGTCCGATCAACCAGAAGGCGCCATGAAGACGCTCATCCTGCTCCGGCACGCCAAATCGAGTTGGGACGATCACGGCGTCCGCGATTTCGATCGGCGTCTCAACCCCAAGGGTGAACGCGCCGCGCGGACGATGGGCGGGCATATGCGATCCATCGGCGTGAGCTGGGACCATGCCATCGCCTCACCGGCGGCGCGCGTGGTCGAGACGCTCGAGCAAGTGTCGCAAGGCTATGGCCGACGTATCGATCCCGATTGGGATCGCCGCGCTTATCTGGCCTCCGCCGCGACTCTGCTGGAACTGGTCCACGAGGCGCCGCAAAGTGCCGACAGTCTGCTGCTGTCGGGGCACAATCCCGGGCTGGAGGATTTAATTCTGTGGCTGGTCCCCGACGGCGACGCGAAGCGCGACCAGGTCGAGATCAAATTCCCGACCGCCAGCCTGGCGGTGATGACCTGCGAGGTCGACAATTGGGCCGACGTCGTGGCGGGCAACTGCATGCTCACGACCTTCGTCCGTCCGCGCGATCTCGACCCGGGCCTGGGGCCGGACGCGGATTAGGGTCCGTACTCACCCGAAGACGCTTCCCCGGCGAAGGCCGGGGCCCAGTTTCGATGAGGTCGAGATGGTGCGCCGCCATCGATAACGCATAGTGACTGGGCCCCGGCCTTCGCCGGGGAGGTGTTTTCAATTCGGCCGGTGTAAGCGCCGGGGTTCTACTTTTTCCCCAACTTATCCTTCAAAGCCGCGAGCGCGCCGAACGGGCCGGCCTGCTCCTCGCTCAGCACGCCGGCTTCCTTCAGCTTCGCTTCGGCGTTGGGTCCGCGCGGAAAGGGATCAAGCGCCAGCGCCATCGTTTCGGCAGCGACTTCGCCCAGGTCGATCGTACCACCGTCGTAAGGAATGACGTCGATATCGCTGTCGCCGAGTTCCACCTCGTCCTGGCCGGCGTCTTGTTGGGGCACGAACCGCAGGGCGACCGGCTCGTCGACCGTCGCGGGCAACGGATCGCCAGTGATGCTGCATGCCTGGGTCACCGCCGCCGCGACGCGCCCCTCCGCGACTATCCCGGCGGCATCGCGGCGAATCGTGAATCTGCCCGTCAGCCGCTCGATGCCGATCAGGTCGAACCGTTTGGCCAGCGCGGCGCGTTCCTGCGCATCGGCGTCGATCTCGACCGTGCGCGCATCGTCGCCGATCGTATCGACGCGCTGCGGCCGCGCAAATTCGACGCTCACGGCAGCTGGCCCGCCACCAGCGCATCGAGTGTGATGCCATCGAGGCCCTGGCGCAACGCCAGCAAGTTGCGCTCGACATGCGCCAGCGCCGCCGGATCGGGCGCCTCGCCACGATAGAGGTTGCGGATCAATGCCGGCTTGAGGTCGCCCGCCGCCAGCCCGTCGCGATAGGCGCCCAGCCGGCCGCCGAGCATCCCCATCATCCGCCCGACATGCTTACCGACCAGCAGGTCGCCAATCCCGATTTCACGCAATTGCGGATCCATGTCGTCGACGAACGCTTCGGACAGATGCGCGGCCGCCGCGACTCCGGCGGGATCGGCCTCGAGCCGCAGCATGACCATCGCCAGCACCGCCGCGATCATGTCAAAGCGGCCGTCGACCGTATCGGCGACCGCGCCGTCCAGAAACCAATGCGGCTGGCGCGCGCGCGCCACCAAAGCCGCGTACAGCGCCGCGGTTTCGTCACGTTTCGCCCTGAACCTGTCGAAAAAACCCATCATTCTCGCCTTTAGGGCCCCCATGCGGGGGCTTTGCGGCACCGGCCTTGTGCCGTCCGCCCGCCCCGCATATTGAGGCGAACGGCGCGCGATGCAAATGCGCCGGGTGATTGGCGTCGGCGCACGGAGAGTATCGAATGGTGAAGGCAGTCCGGATGGTTGGTCGGTTTGGCGGCCTGACCGCGGCAATCGCGGTTGTGGCGCTCGCCGGCGGCTGCACCTCGCTGCGCTCGCACCAGGGCTATATCATCGATGCCGACCTGGTGAATTCGGTCCAGCCGGGCGTCGACAACCGCGCCTCGGTGATCCAGACGCTCGGCAAGCCGAGCTTCGCCAGCCAGTTCAACAACGGCGAATGGTATTATATCGCGCGCGACAGCCGTAACCTCGCTTATATGAACCCCAAGGCGCGGAGCCAGGTGACGCTGAAGATCGCGTTCGACCAGAAGGGGGTCGTGTCGAATATCACGCGCACCGGCCTCGATCAGGTCGCGTCGATCCGGCCGTATCGCAAGACCACCCCGACCTTGGGCCGCAAGCGCAGCTTCTTCGAGGAATTGTTCGGCAATATCGGCTCGGTCGGCGCGGCGGGCGCGGGCACCGGCGGCGGCGACGACAGCCAGCCGTAAGGTCCCCTCGGACTCCGCTCTATTTCGTCATGCCGGACCCGTTCCGGCATCCAGGGAGCCGCGGGCGATATCGTCTGGGGAGGGTTGGACCCCGGCACAGGGCCGGCGTGACGAGGAAGAATTACCGCCCGCAGGACATCCAAACCCTTGCTGTAACCTGACCGACGCGTTCGCGACGGGTTCAGCGTCGGCGTCCTAAGCCTTCCCGACATGGCGGCGCAGAAGACGCGCCGTCCGGAAAGGAAGGGAGACGATCATGCGTAAATTGATCCTCACCGCGCTGATCGCGGCGACCGCCATGCCGGTTGCCGCACAAGCGCAATCCCGCGGCGAGATTCGTCACGACCGCCGGGAAATCCGGGAAGACCGTCGCGACCTGCAGCGCGATCGCCGCGAGCTGCGCGAGGACCGCCGCGACTGGCGCGAGGACCGTAACCATCGCTGGGGCGACAATGACTGGCGCGACTGGCGCAACCGCAACCGCGGCATCTATGCCCGCGGCACCTGGCGGGCGCCGTTCCGCTATTATGCCTTCCGCCCCGGCGTGCGCATCGCGCCGACCTATTGGGGCTCGGCCTATTGGATCAACGATCCCTGGCGCTATCGCTTGCCACCGGCCGGCTGGGGCCAGCGCTGGGTGCGTCACTACAACGATGTCCTGCTGATCGACACGCGCCGCGGCGTGGTGCTGCGCGTGATCCACAACTTCTACTGGTAAGCTCCCAGTGGAAGGCGGGGCGTCCGGGCGATTTCAATGCCCGCCCGGACGCCTCGTTTTTTTTGCGTCGGCTTTTGATGCCGATCGGCAATTCGGCAGGTGCTGGGTGGAGAGCGGTCTTCGTTACTCGCCGTCGCCGAGAAGCCGAAACGTCCCTTTCGCGCGCTCGTAACGACTACCTACCGCTGCATCGAGAAACGGCAAAATGTCGGGATCATAGTTGACGATGGTGTTTACGTCATAGACGCCATGCCGCTGGCTGTTCGCCATATAGCTTGCATCTTCGTCTCCCGCGAAAAACCGCCAACCGCTATCCAGTTCGTTATTCGGTGCCTCGCGATACATGTAGCCAACGGGCTCGCCATCAACGACGATCCGATCCGTTGAGAGGCATCCACCTCGACCCAGCGCGATCGGAGCGATTTGCTCACGCTTCAACTTGAATATCTTCCCAAGCATCGTAGCCTCCTCCTACCGTTGATGGTGGATTACAAGGAAGCAGCGGATATCCGCTAGTGGGGTCGTTAGTTGCCGCTCCCCCTATATCGTATCGATCACCGCGATCGTGAAGCCAATCTCCTCTCCCCTTGGGAGAGGAAGGGGCCCACTCGGCGTAGCCGAGTGGGAAGATGAGGGCAGGTAAGGGAGCCTGCGCTGCCCTCACCCTTCCGCCGCCTTCGGCGGCTCCCTCCCTCTCCCAGGGGGAGAGGGATTCTTTACCGCATCGTGAACATCACTTGGTCGACCACCTTCCCCGACAGATCGAGCAACGCCAGCCGGTGCCGCCCCGGGCCCGGCAGTATCAGCGGCGCGGTGCTGGCGTCGCCGAGATCCTTCTTGTCGAGCACCAGCCGATGCGTGACCGCGTCGCCCGACACCGCGACCGCGAGGCGCTGGCGGTCGATCGGGATGTCGGGGTCGATCGCGTAGACGCTGCCCGATACGGGATTGGTGATGCGCGGGCGGCGTGAGGTGTCGGGGGCCGCGGTCACCACGTTCATGCCCGTCCCGGCGAGGAAATATTCGCGCCGCGGCTGCTCGATATTGTCGGCGAAGCGGATCGATCGCGCTTCGACTCCGCTCGGCATCGGCGGGGCCTTGCTCGGGCGGTCGGCGTGGAGCGCCAGCATCACGTCGCGCCACACCGGCGCCGCGCCGCTGGTCCCCGAGACGGCGCGCATCGCGTCGCCTTCCATGTTCCCGACCCACACCGCGACGGTGTAGCGATCCGAAAAGCCGATGCACCAATTGTCGCGCATCGCCTTCGACGTGCCGGTCTTCACCGCCGCCCAGAATGGCAGGCGCAGCGACGAATCGAGCCCGAAGGTGACCGCGCGCGCATTGGGATCGGCCATCATGTCGGCGACGATCCACGCGGCTTGCGGCGTGGTGATCGGCTTGGACGCCGGGACCGGATCGTTCGCCGTCATCCGCACCGGGGCCCAGCGACCGGCATTGGCCAGGCTGCGATAGGCGTTGGCCTGTTCGAGCAAGGTCACCTCGGCCGATCCCAGCGCAAGCGAAAAGCCGTAATAATCGCCGTCCTCGACCAGGCCCTGATAGCCGGTGTCCCACAGCCGATCGCGGAACGAATCGACTCCGATCAGCAACAGCGTGCGCACCGCGGGCACGTTGAGCGATCCGGCCAGCGCCGAGCGCGCCGAGACCGGACCCTTGAACCCCTTGTCGTAATTCTGCGGCACGTAGAGCCCCGACGCGGTGTCGAGCTGGACCGGCGAATCGTCGAGGATCGAGGCGGGGGTGAGATACCCCTTCTCGATCGCCTCGGCATAAAGGAACGGCTTGAGCGTCGATCCCGCCTGACGATACGATCCGGCGCCGTCGACCGAGGGCGCGGTCGAATTGCCGCCGATCCCGCCGACATAAGCGAGCACATCGCCGGTCGCGTTGTCGAGCACCACCACTGCGCCGTCGCGCGCGCGGCTGCCGCCGAGCCCCTCGAGCTGGCGCTTGAGCGCGGCGATCGCGGTCCGCTGGATATCGGCGTCGAGCGTCGTGGTGACGCGCAGCCCCGCCTTGGTCAGCAATTTGTTGGCGAGGTGCGGCGCGAGGCCGGGGTCGAGCGCCAGGCTGCGCGCCGGGCCGAGCATCGAATAGGCCTCGCCCTCAAAGCGCGAGCAATCCTTTTCGTGACTGAGCAGGCACGCGCGCCGTGCCACCGATCCCGCCCCCGCTTGCGGATCGGGCAGCAAGGCCGCCAGCATCAGCGCGTCGTCGCGGCTGAGTGCGTCGGGCGTCTTGCCGAACAGGCCGAGCGCGGCGGCGCCGATTCCCTGCGCCTCGCCCCGGAAGCCGGCGAGGTTGAGATAGGCTTCCAGGATCTCGTCCTTGTTCCAGTCGCTCTCGACTTCCCAGCCCGCGCGCATCTGGCGGATCTTGTCGAGCCAGCCGCGCGCGCCCGGCCGGGCAAGGTCGGGCGACAGGAACCCCGCGAGTTGCATGCTGAGCGTCGAGGCACCGCGCGATTTTCGCCCCTCGATCCGGTCGCGTAGCGCGCCCAGGCTCGCCAGCCAGTCGACTCCCCAATGGCTGTAGAAGCGATGATCCTCCGCCGCGACCAGGGTCGTCCTCGTCGTATCCGCGACCTTATCGAGCGTGACCCAGGCTAGCCGGCGCCGGGCATAGTCGACCCGCGACGAATCGATCAGCACGCCGTGGCGGTCGTAGAGCCACGCCTCGGACGATTTCCAACTCGCCCGGGTATCGCGATAGCTCGGGATCGGCGGGGGCAGGGTCAGATAATCGACCACGCCGCCCGCGACGACGAGCAGCCCGAGCGCCGCGACGACCCAATGCGCGCGGGTGCGGGGGCGGTGGTCGACCAGCCAGCGCCCGGCGGCGGCGATACCGTCGTCGACTCGTGCTTCGATCGCGCGCGCGCCGTTCCAGGCGGCGCGCACCCTTTCTCGCCATCGGCTCATCGCATGACGCCTAGAGCGAGGCGGCATTCAAATCTCCCCTCCCTTCCAAGGAGGGGATTAAGGGGTGGGTGAGCGGCGGGCGAGGCTCGATGCCTCGTCCGACGCTGTTTTGGCGAGCGGTGGATGAGTCTTCCAGGGCGCGCAGACGCGCGCACCCACCCCCTGCCCCTCCCTGCAAGCAGGGAGGGGAGTAAAAGGACCACGCCGCCACCCATCACTTCTGCGCGATGGTCATCGACGCATTGGGCAATTGAGCGTTGATCGAGGGCGAGTACATCGCCTCGACCCGCGTCGACGGCATGCTGAACGTGCCCGCGCCGTTGAGCCGCATCAGATAGACGACGGCGAAATTGCCGCGCGGGACCCAGTCGAAAAAGCCGCGCCACGAATCGCGCCGCCGCTCGATGTACGCGGGCGAGACCCCGGCCTGGACGTCCCACACCTTGCCGTCCTTGTCGGTCACGCTGAACCGCGAACCGCCGCCGGCCTGCTCCTGTCCGGCGAGCATCTGCGACTGGCCGCCGAGATCGCTGACCAGAGTCGCGCCCGCCGGGATCGGGTCGTTGACCACTACCCAGTTGCGCTCGGCAGTGGCCTCGACCAGCAAGGTCACCTTGAGCACGTCGCCGCGGCTATACTGGCCCTTCACCCGCTGGCTGACCGGCTCGACCTTCTTCGAGACGCGATAGCCGGCGAACAACGGCTGGGTCAGCGGCACCGCGGCCGAGACCTGGACCGTCGCCCATGGCCCGGCCCCGGCCGATTGCCGCAGCAACAGCGGAGTCTGGACCGAGGGCAGAGCGAAGCTCGCCTTGCGAGCATCCGCGGCGAGCGGCCAGGACTTCAGCACCGATTGTTGCCCAAGGCTCAGGCTGGTCGTCCCCATGATCGCGCTCGCCGGATAGAGCCCGCCGAACTTCTTCGCCGCGATCGTGCCCCAGGCATTGGCCGTGGTGGTATCCCAACGCCCGCGCTGCTGGCGCAGCGACACGCCGACCATCATCTTGGGCGCATCGTCGTTCCAGCCCGGCCGGCCGAGCGTCGCGATCACCGCCTTGATCGCCCCTTCGTCACCCGACGACATCAGCCACCATGGCGCATTCGACTGATCCGAGAGATCGAGCCGTGTCCCTTCATAGACCAATCGCGTGCGCAGCACGTTCTCGGCGGTCCCGCGCAGGGCGTTTGCATTGGCCAGCCCCGACACCTTGTCGAGCGCGACCATATAGTCCGACAGCATCGAGGTCGGCATTTCCTGCGGGGTGATGCCGATCTGGCCGAGCATCGCCGGGGTCGCCGCTCCGGCGCGGGCGAGCGCGTTGAACGCGTTCAACCGCTGCAGCCGGACATCGCCATAATCCTCATGCCGCAAGCGGCCGTCGAGCACGGCCTTCAGCCCCTCGACCATCCTGGTCTTGGCGGCGTCGGGGATCGGCAGCCCGGCATCGCTGGTCAGTTCGAGGACATAGGAAGTCAGCGCTTCCGAGCCCTTGAGCGATGCCTGCGGCCAATAGCGCAGCAGGCCGTCGTCCGCCTGATAGGTCGGGATTTCGCCCGCGAGCTGGATCCAGCCGGCGGAATCGCCCAAGGCGACAATCCGGCTGAGCCGCTGCTCGAAACAATCATAGGGATAGGCCGCCATGAAGCGGCGCACGCCCTCGAGCGGCGGCGCCAGGCTGTCGTCGAGCTTGATATCGACCACGCCGAAGCCGGGAAGCGCGCCCTTGGGCGGGGTGATCGCGATCGAGGTGTTGGGCCCGACCCGGGCGAGCGTCGCCGCCCAGACCT
This sequence comes from Sphingomonas pruni NBRC 15498, assembly GCF_001598455.1. Classification (GTDB taxonomy): domain Bacteria; phylum Pseudomonadota; class Alphaproteobacteria; order Sphingomonadales; family Sphingomonadaceae; genus Sphingomonas; species Sphingomonas pruni. The sequence continues at coordinate 51,036 of NZ_BCYZ01000005.1, read as the reverse complement.
CGGTCGGCACCGCGGGCACGACGTCCTGCACCGTGGTCATCTTGTCGACCGCCTTGCCGTCCGACGACTTGGCGCTGACCGTCCATTTGAGCTGGCCGCCTTGCGCCGGCGCGGTCAGGTTCCAGGCGATGGGCGCCGCGCCGCCCGCCGGGATCGTCACCGTGATCGGATTGCCCTTGGCGATCTGCGGTTCGAGCGCGACATTCGCGGTCACCGTCATCGGCTTGTCGGAGCCGTTCCTGAGCGTGAAGCCGGCGGCATATTGGTCGCCGGTGCGGACCAGGCTGGGCAGGCCGGCATAGACCGACAGATCCTGCGCGGTGCGGATGTCGGTGCTGCCGGTGCCGAACAATTGCGCGCCGTCGGTCGCGATCGCCACCAGCTTGAAGCTGGTCAGCGCATCGTTGAGCGGGACCGGCACCTGGGCATGGCCATTGGCGTCGAGCGCCACGCGGCCCTTCCACAGCAAGACCGGCTGGAAATTCTCGCGGTTCAGCCCCGACAGATCGCCGCCGCCGCCACCGCCGGCCTCGACCGCTTTCTTGCCGTAATGGCGCTTGCCGACCACCTGGGTCTGCGCGGTCGCGGTCAGCACCGACAAGGGCCGGTCGCCCATCATCGCGTCGAGCACGTTCCAGCTGTCATTGGGTGCCAATTGCAACAGCGCCTGGTCGACCGCGGCGAACGCGACGTCGGCGGTCTTTGCCGGCTTGCCGTCGGGATCCTTGACCGAGACGTCGACCGTCGCGGTGTCGCGCGCGGCGTAGCGTTCCTTGTTGGCCTTGACCGTCACGCCCAATTGATGCGCTTCCCAGCCGACCTTCACCTTGGCGATGCCCAGGCGATAGCTCGGCTTGGCCAAGTCGACCAAGGCGGTCGGTTCCTGCGCCTCGCTCGGAGCGCTGGTGAAGCCCAGGGCCTTGCCGATCCCCTGGAACCAGCTCCACACGCCAGGCTGCGCGCGCCCGCGCACCGCCATCACCGAGACGAACACGTCCGGCGCATAGCTGCCCGGCATCTTGACCTCGACCACCGGATTGGCGCCCGACAATTTGGTCACGAAGCTCGACAACACGCCTTCGCGCTCGACCGTGACCAGGGCCTCGGCCTCGCGGAACGGCATGCGCACCTGGAAGCGCGCGGTCTCTCCGGCCTTGTAGGTCTGCTGCTCGGGGACGACGTCCATGCGGTCGCCATTGTCGCCGCCGAACCACCAATCGTCATCGCCCGCCAGCCATACCGAGCGCACCGCGCGCGAGACGTTGCCGTCGGCATCGCGCGTGGTCGCGACGATATAGACTTCGCCCGACACGCCGGGATCGATCGTGCATTTGGCGAGCCCGAGCTCGTCGGTGGTGGTGCTGCACGACCCGCCGAGCTTGGTCGTCTTCATCTGGTTGTCATAGGCGTAGAAGCCGCCGATCAACCGCCGCCGCGCGGTCAGCACCTGGCGGCTGTAGAGCGCGACGTTGATCGCCTGGCCCTTCCTGGGCTTGTTGTCGGTGTCGAGCGCGACGAAGCTCAGGCGCAGATCGTCCTGCTTCATCAGCCAGCCGTCGGTCTTGGCACCCAATTGCACCGCCGAGGGGAAGATCGGGATGCGCTTCGACGCGGTCAGCACTTCGCCATTGGCGTCCTGATAATCCATCTCGACCAGCATGTCGGTCGCCTGGTCGACCTGGGGCACGTCGACCGTGGTTCGCGTGGTGCCGTCGCCGCCCAGGGTCGCGGGCAAGGTCTGGGTCGGCGGCAGCGGCGCGCTTTCTTCCTCGCCATCGCCGTTGAGCGGCTTGGTCCCTTCCTGCACGTCGGTTCCGCCGAACGTGTAGCCGTCATAGCCGTCGGGAGTCGCGGTGCGGCCGAAATAGCCGACCCGCATTTCGACCGGCAGGTTCGACGCGCCGCCGCCCGCCAGATAGCCGACGAACAGATCGAGCGGCAGCGACTTGGGCCGGATCGCGGCGTCCTTCGGACCCGTCACCGTCGCGCGCATCGTCGGCAATTTATATTCGTCGACCTTGAACGACTGGTTGGTCGACAGCGTCTTGTCGCCGTCGATCACCGAAATGTCGTAATCGCCCATCGGCGCGCCTTGCGGCGCGGTCCATTCGGTCTCACCGATGCCATTGGCGTCGATCGTCAGCGGCAAGTCGAAATTGGTGTCCGACCCGCGATGCGACAGGCGCAGCGTGCCGGTAAAGCCCGGCGCCAGCGCGAACCCGGCGCCGTTGGGCTGGCGCAGGATGTGCTTCATGTGGATCGTCTCGCCCTGGCGGACAAGCGCGCGGTCGAACACGGTGTGGAACACGTCGCCCTGCGCCGAATAACCATAAGGCAGGTCGAAATCGTACGGCCGGATGCCCTCGCCCCAATCGGTCAGGGTGAAGCTGAAATCGTCGCCGGCGCGCGCCGACACCATCAGCGGGTGGTTCTGATAATCGCTGTCGCAGCCGCCATAGGTTTCCGGCTGCGGCAGGCCCGCGGGGATGAACACCGCGCCCGATTTGTCGGTGGTGCCGTTGGCGAGCAATTGCCCGGAGCAGCTGTCGGTCACCGCCACCGCGGCATTGCCGACGGGCAGGCCGGTGTCGAGATTGGTCACCCAGGCCAGGCTCTTCTCCCGCCCCCATTTGAAATGGACCGCCATGTTGGTGACGAGCGCGGCGGTCGCGACGTAGCGCGGCGCCTTGCGGCCGAGCAGGGCCTGGCCCAGCACCGGGCTGGCCAGTTCGACGACATAGAATCCGGGCTTGGTCAGCGGGATACCGACCACTTCGAAATCCTTGCCCTTGCCGGGCAGGCCGATCTTCATCGACGCGCCGGCATTGGCGCCAGTCAGGATCGGGGTCGCGCCGGTATTCTGGATATGGCCGACGACCTCGTCGCCCTTCTTGATATCCTCGATATTGGTGTCGTCGGCCGAATTGACCGTGCGCAGCCATTCGGCGATCTTGCCGTCCGAGCCCTCAACCCGCAGCGTCTGTCCGCCGATATTGAGGTTCTGGCCCTGCAGCGAAGGTTCGACGTTGCGCACCGTGACCGGCAGCACGCCGCCTTCCTTGGCCTCCAATATGCCGAAGCCCGCGGCGAACTTCACCAGAGGTGGCGCCTGGTCGATGCGAATATCGAGCGGGAAGCGCTCGGCATTGGTCAGCGGCCGCCCGCTTTCGTCCTTCACGTCCGCCGGGATCGAGACCTTTGCGGTGGTCGCGTAGGGCATCGGCGCGGCGAACTTGATGTCGCTGATCGTCGCCGATTTCTGCTCGTCCTTGTCGAACACCGGCGCGATCACCGTGCCGTCGGCGGTGGTGATCTTCACCTGTTTGGCGAGCGACATCGGGATCGGCGCGGTGAAGCGCAGATAGGCTTTCTCGACCGGGTTGCAGCCGGCCTGGGCGTTGGTGCGGCTGCATTCGAAGCGCGCCGCGAACGGCTTGCGGACGGTGAAGTCGAAGCGCTGATCGGTGCCCGCGGGCTTGCCGCTCGCGCTGGCGATCTTACCCGACCAGACCAGCGACATATCGTGCCCCGGCGGCAACGGCCGGCGGCAGCGGAGCGCGGTCACGCCTTCATAAGCCTTGGCGCGATCGGCCTCGCTCGCCGGGACGGTCGCGGGCAGGTCGCCGCTTTCCAGGAAGCTCTGCACCGCATAATTGTCGTCGGTGCCCATCTCGGCGATCAGCTTGCCCGCGGTGTCGGGGGGCAGGACGTCGACCGGGATCTTCTCGCCCAGCCCGGCGACCGAGCAATAGGCATTGGCGCCGACCGATTGCGGCGTCGCCGGCAAATTGGCGGCGATCAGGAAGACCTGACCCTCCTCGATCTCGTCGCTATTCTCGCCCGGCAGGATCGCCTTGGCCATCGGCCCGCCGGCATCGACCGTGTAAGTGTTGCTGTCGTTGAGCGCATAGCCCGACACGCTCTTGGTCCCGGCCTTGACCTTGAACTCGCATTTGGTGCCGCCCGGCAGCGGATTGGTGAATTCCCAGACAAAGGTCTGCTGATCGGCCCAGCGCCCCTGCCCGCTGACCACGCAGGTAACGTCGAACGGAGACGGCGCGCGCGGATCGCCCAGCGCCACCATCGGCTGGCTGAACCGCGCGGTGAAACGCTCGATCGAGCCGTTGCCGACGCCCGGCGTGGCGACGGTGATGTGCGGGGAATTATCGCCGAATGCGAGCGCCGGTGACAGCGCCAGCGCAAGGATCGCGAGACGGGCCGCGAGCTTCATACATCCCCCTTCTGTCGTGGCTTCATGTGCGCCGGGCGGAGGGTATCGAAGGTTAGGGGGAAGTCTAGTATGAAAGCGGCATCAATCGATCGCGGCTTCGCCTTTCGGCTGAGTGATGAGCCGGGCAGCACGCTGATTCCGCGTGTAAATCCATAGCCAGTTGAGTGCGACGCTCAGCCGCGCGCGTACCCCGACCAGAAAATAGATATGGGCGATTCCCCACAGCCACCAGGCGATCGCGCCGCGCAGCCTGATCCGGCCGAAATCGATCACGGCCTTGCGCTTGCCGATCTGCGCGAGGCTGCCCTGGTGATGGTAGCGAAAGGGCGTAGCGTCGGCTTTTCCAGTGAGCCGCCGTCGGATCGTTTCGCCGACAAAGGCCCCTTCCTGTTTCGCCGCCGGCGCGATCCCCGGCACCGGCGAGCCATTGGGCGCCGTGACCGAGACTGTATCACCTATCGCGAAAATCTCGGGATGACCGGCCACGGTGAGGTCGGGTTCGACAATTATCCGGCCGTTGCGGTCGGCCGGCGCTCCCAGCCATTGCGCGGCAGGCGAGGCGCGCACGCCCGCGGCCCAGACGATCGTCCGCGTCTCGACGCGCCGCTCGCCGAAGGTGATGGCGCCTCGCTCGATCTGCGTCACCGGTGCGCCCAGGCAGACTTCGACGCCGAGCTTTTCCAGCGCGGTCTTTGCGTAGCTCGAAAGCGCGTCGGGATAGCCGTTGAGCACCTTCGACCCCGCTTCCACCAACAGCACTTTTGTCCGGTGCGTGTCGACCGCGCGGAAGTCGCGCGGTAGCGTGTCATGGGCGAGATCGGCGATCGTGCCGGCGAGTTCTACGCCGGTGGGGCCGGCGCCGATGATCGCGAAGGTCAGCAAGGCCTGCTGTCGAACGGGATCGGTTTCGCGCTCCGCCGCCTCGAACGCCGCAAGGATGCGGCCCCGGATGGCAGTAGCGTCCTCGATCGTCTTGAGGCCGGGAGCGAACGCTTCCCACTCTTCATGGCCGAAATAGCCGTGCCGCGCGCCGGTCGCGAGGATGAGAGTGTCATAGGCTATCCGGCTACCATCCGCGAGTTGCACGGCGCGGCCTGCCACATCCACGCCTGTGACGGCTGCGAGGATCGTCGTGACGTCGCGGCGATCGTGCAGAATAGATCGAATCGGCCACGCTATTTCGGACGGTGCGAGCGATGCTGTCGCGACCTGGTAGAGCAGCGGTTGGAACAGATGGTGGTTGCGCTGATCGACGAGGGTGATGTCGACCGGCGCGCCCTTGAGGCTTTTCACCGCCCACAGACCGCCAAATCCCGCCCCGACAACAACGACGCGGTGTCGCCCTGGTTCTTTCGCTCGAACAGTCATCGACCGCCTCCGACTCGACGCGAGGCCCGATCACGGACCACCATGGTACCGCCCATATAGGACGGCGCCAGCGGCTGGCCATTTGCCGGCGGCGCCTGTCAGCTCGGGTGGTCGGACCCGTGATGGCCCGAACTAAACCGCGGACAAACTCGCGACCGCTATCCGCCCGACTTCAGCGAGCGCTCCGGTCGCGACCGGATCCATCGGTTCGACGAGCCGCGCCGGCTCGAAGTAAGCTGCAACGATCAGCGGCGTTCGACCGGCGGGACCGCCAAAGGCCAGATCGACATAGGTGTGTTTGGTCTTGCCGATGCCCGTGCCGGTCTTGTCGCCGGAATCCCATCCGGCGGGGAAGCCCGACCGGATGCGGTCCCGCCCGGTTCTCACTTCCCTCATCCACGCCATGAACTTAGCGCGGCTGGCGGGGGAAAGGATCTTGCCGTGCACCAATGCGGCCGTGGTGGCGGCCATCGCCGCAGGCGTCGTGGTATCGAGTTCGGTGCCTGGGGGCGTCACGTTCAATTCGGGCTCGTATCGGTCGAGCCGGCTGACATTGTCGCCGATCGACCGCCAGAAGCGGGTCAGTTGCTCCGGTCCGCCGAACCGGCGCAGGAGGACATTGGCCGCCGTATTGTCGCTGGTCACGACGATTGCGTGCGCCAGATCCTCGACGGCGAGGCCGGTATCTATCCTGGTTTCGGTGACCGGACTGACGCTCAGCATTTCAGCCTTGGTCCAATGCAGCACTTCCGCGAGATCGACCTCTTTCCGGTCGGCCTTGGCGAGCAGCATCGCTGCGAGCGACATTTTGAACGAACTACAATGCGCGAAGCGCTCGTTTGCCCGCCAGCCGAACCACACACGACGGACCGGGTCGAGAACATAGGCGCCCAGCCGGCCCTGTGCGCGCCGCTCCAGCGCTCTCAGGTCGGCGACCCTTGCCGCCATATCGACCGCTAACGGTCGCGACGCACCAGTAAGCAAAAGGGCACTGCCGCCAATCAACGCGGCTCGACGATCGAGCATCCGATCTCTCTATGTCAGCGACGCGCCTGGCGAAAGTCCGGCGATCAGCCGCCCTGCCGTTCGGCGAGCAGGGGATAGATCAATTCCTTCTCGCTCCTGATCCGCTTGCGCATCTCCGCTCGCATCGTGGCCGAGGCGGAACAATAATCAGGCCAACGGTCGCCGATTTCCCGCAAGGTCCACGAGCCGATATGCCGGGTCGAGGTGATCATGTTGGCCTTGCCGTCCGCCTTGAGCGACTCAAGCGCGGCTTTCTTTCCCGGAGGAGCCCCAGCAATGAGCTGGTCATAGGCGCCTTCCAACAGGATCGTTCGCGCCCTGCTGCTGCGGGTCAGCGCCTGTCGGAGCGCGGGGAGTCGATCCATCGGCGGTTGCGGCAAGCTGGTCAGTGCATCCAGTTCGTCGAGCTTCGCCAATATGTCCTCATGCAACCGGCGCAATCTATCTAACATATTGTTATCCATGCCATTCGATAACCGCTGCGCCTCAACTAATCTACGGAGAAGAAACCATAACCTTTCCCAGGGAGGAGAGCGCTAACTTGGCGCAACAGCCAATCGCGGAAATACTGGCCGTCGACGCTCTTGCCGCAAGTCACCCGAGGCGCCGGATTTTGGGCCGAGCAGGGTCGCAGGCATCTTTCCGCAATCTCACCCTCTGACGCACTGTCGTCACAATTCGCGGTCAGTGCGCGGCCACAAGCGGCGATAAAAACCAGCAAGGCGCCGCAAAAAAGGGCTATAATCATGAAATATCAGAAGTTTGTTGCATTGCTTCTCGTCGGAACCGCCAGCGTTGCGACGATTCCGTTCGCCAGCGCGCAGACCGCCACGCCGACAGCGGACACTCCGGCAGACGTGTCGAGCAACGATGGCGACATCATCGTCACCGCGCAGCGCCGGTCGGAAAGCACGATGAACGTGCCGGTGGCCGTGTCGACGATCGCGCCGGAAGCGCTGCACGACTTCCAGGCGGCCGGCGCCGATACCTTGCTGTCGCTTTCGGGCAAGGTGCCCGGCCTGTATGTCGAATCGACCACCGGCCGCATCTTCCCGCGCTTCTACATTCGCGGCCTCGGCAATATCGACTTCTATCTCGGCGCCTCTCAGCCGGTGTCGATCATCCAGGACGACGTGGTCAAAGAGCATGTCGTGCTCAAGTCGAACCCGGCGTTCGACATCGCGCAGGTCGAAGTGCTGAAGGGCCCACAGGGATCGCTGTTCGGCCGCAACACGACCGCGGGTATCGTCAAGTTCGACAGCGCGCAGCCGAGCGCGAACTGGCAGGGCCAGGGCTCGCTCAGCTACGGCACCTATAACAGCGTCAATGCCGATCTCGGCGTGGGCGGCCCGCTGACCAAGGACGGCACGATCAGCTTCCGCCTGTCCGGCCTGTTCCAGCATCGCGACGACTGGATCAGCAACGTCTATACCGGCCCGTCGGACGACGGCACCGTGCCCGGCCACAACGTGATGGGCGGCTTCGACGAGAAGGACGTCCGCCTGCAATTGCTGTTCAAGCCGAGCGACGCGCTGAGCGTCCGCCTGTCGGGCCATGTTCGCGATTATACCGGCACCGCCTCGATCTTCTATCGCGGCTCGATCGTCCGCGGCACCAGCGCGGTGCCCGCGTCGTTCGACCGCTCGGTCGTGTCGTATGACGAAGCGCAGAACAACCCGCAGGCGTACAAGAATCAGGGCGTGTCGCTGAAGGCCGATTACGATTTCGGCGGCGCCACGTTGACCTCGATCACGGCGTGGGAACACGCCTCCGGCTATAGCCGCGGCGATACCGATGGCGGCGCGGCGGCGAATTTCGGCGGCGTCACGCCGAACATCTGCGCTGCCGGATGCGGCGAGTCCCAGGGCCGGCTGCGCGGCCTGGATCAGTGGACCGAGGAACTCCGCCTCGCCAGCCCGAATACCGGCCGCTTCAAGTGGCAGGTCGGCGGCATCTATTTCGATGCGCGCGACAATACCGAGTTCGACCAGCGCTCGTTCTTCCTGACCAACAATTCGCTCGGCACGGCGCCGAACCCGAAGAACTTCGTCCTGCTGCACAACATCAACACCAGCTGGGCGGCGTTCGGCCAGGCGAGCTACGACCTCACCGACCAGCTGACGTTGAGCGGCGGCGTGCGCGTCACCAACGACACCAAGAGCACCAATTTGCTGCTCCACCCGAACTTCGCCAACCTGACCGTGCCCGCCACCGCGCCGACCTCGTCCTATGCGTGCGGTGCCGCGACCTATTGCCGGCTGTCCGATACCCAGCCCAGCTGGGACGTCAGCCTGTTGTGGCGCGCGGACCACGATGTCAGCTTCTATGCACGCTACGCCCGCGGCTTCCGCGGCCCGACCGTGCAGGGCCGCTCGGCGGTGTTCACATCGGCCTATTCGACGGCCAATTCGGAAAAGAACACCAGCTATGAAGCCGGGATCAAGACCGCATTCGCCGATGGCCGCGTTCACCTGAACGTCGCCGGCTTTTACTACAATATCGACAACATCCAGCTGAACGGCAACGACAGCAACGGCAATGGCGTGCTGTTCAACGGCAACAAGGGCAAGGGATACGGCGTCGAGGCCGAGCTCGAGGCGCGGCCGGTCAACAACCTCCACGTCAATCTCGGCCTCAGCCTGCTGCACACCGAGATCAACGGGCCCAACGTCTATGCCCAGGTCGGCGCGGCGGGCGGCGTGCTGTCGCAGACCGTGCTCAACCCGACGGTGCGGATCGGCAACAATTATTACGCCAATATCAACGGCAATCCGTTCCCGAACGCGCCGGATTACAACATCAACCTCAGCGCTCGCTACGACCTGCCGCTGGGCGGAGAGAGCAAGCTGTTCGTCGCCGGCGACTTCAACATCCAGGGCAAGACCAGCCTGGTCCTGTATCGGGCGGTCGAATACACCACCGACGGCAATTACGAGCTGGGCGGGAAGATCGGTTACGCCTGGGGCAAGTACGAACTGGCGGTGTTCGCCCGCAACCTGACCAACACCAAGAACCTGATCGGCGCGATCGACACGTCGAACTATCGGGCGGGCATTTACAACGATCCGCGCGTGGTCGGCGTGATGCTCAGCGGGTCGTTCCGCTAAGCTGGGACTGAGCTACAGGCTGCGGGTGGAAAGCCCGCAGCCTGAAGCTAAAACCTTGGTCAAGGACGGATCAACATTCGATGTTCGGCCGTCGGGGCTCAATGGCTTCTTTTGTCCGCGTGAAAAGAGCACCAATGTAATCGATCACGTCGTTACCCGAGGCGCCTAAGCAATAGCCGTCATGCCGGGCTCGTCCCGGCATCCACCGGGAAGCTGAGCCTGTCCTCGACCTTCTTGTCCCGCGCTTGCGGCACGGTGGATGCCGGGACAGGCCCGGCATGACGAATTGGGAAATGCCGAACGTCGATCCATCCCGGCAGGCGATATCGGCAGCGTCGATCTTTACGCCGGTCGCCGCGAAAACAAGTCCTATTCGCTGGCCCCGACGCGGGCGCTATCGATGACCGCCACTCATCAACGCCGCGCGGCGGCTTTCTTGGCTTTGGCCTGCTGCGCGTAGTGGTGACGGGCGACAAGGCATCCCGCGGCCGCCCCCGCAAGGGCATGCCCACGGCCGACATAGTGACCGGCAACCCCGCCGACGATGGCGCCTCGGATGCATCCCTTGGCGAGAACGGGCGTGGCGGTCGTGGTACCGGCGACCAATGCAACAACGAGAGCGACTTTACGGAACATGCGGTCTTCCTTGATAGGGTGTATTGCAAACGTAATTCACCCCATGCTGGTTGCAAGAGCCATGGGCTCGCCCCCAGCTTCGATCTCCCACGTTTCCACCGCTCCGCTGGGTTGAACGGAGCTGCCGCAAGCGGCGCTACCCGCAATCAAACCGTGCGGCGGGAGGGCCGTCTATGCTGGCCGCTTGCGCGCCGAGGCGCGCCTGATCGCTGACGCGGTCGCGATACTCTCCGGCGCGATCAACGCGCAGACGATCAGCGACCAGAGCATGTCGGACAGGAACTGATCGCTATAATGGTTGACGAAGATGTCCGGCACGCGGCTGAGAACGAAAACGAGCGTGAAGCCGTAGCTGCGGATCATCCAGTCGCGATGCTGCTGCATCAGCCTGAGGCGGGCGCAAATCCAGGCCACCAGTGCGCATATCAGCCACAGTCCGCCCTGAAACACTTGCTCGACATGGATGCTGGCCGGTTCCAGCGCGCTGACGCCGATGTAAATCGCGACCGGCGCCGAAAGGCAGACCGCGACGATATAGACCTTGCCCAGCGCGTGATGGAGCGCGGGTTTGCGTGTCCGGATACGGCTCGACATCTGCGCCGTACCCGCGGTCAACGCCGTCAGCCCCATCAGGCCATGGAACATCAGCAGCGATCGGAAGGCGAGGACGCGCCGCGCATGAGGATCGCTGGGATCGAACCAGAAGCGATCGTCGACCCAGAGCACCGCCAGAAAGCACAAGGCGATCAGCGCGAAGAAGGAAAATTTCAGCCAGTCGTTCGCCGACGCCGGCGGCCGCGCCCTGCTTGCCATGGAAGCTCCCTCCCAGCCCCTTATCGTAACGTATCAGTTACGATATTTGCGGGGGTGAGGGGAGTATCGTGCCGCGCAAGCGCTTACCCAATCCGAGAATCGGTGACGGGCGAGATTGCCGAACCTTCTTCAGCCATACCCGCCCGTCACCATCAATCGCGATCAGAACCCGTAGGACAGACGCGCATAGCCGAACTGACCCGGGATGTCGTAGGTGGTCGGATCGAAGTTCGCGCTGTCGCACGTGGCGCAGACCGGCGGGTTCTTGTTGAACACATTGTTCACGCCGACCGTCAGCCGCATATTATGATCCATCCAGGCCGGCGAGTAAAAGAGCTGCACGTCGCCATAGAAGGTCGCGGACATGACGTGCCCGTTCCCCTCGGTCACCGCGCTGATGTAGCGCGCGGTGAACGATGCGCCGAACGCGGGCATCGACCAGTCGATCGTGCTGTTCAGCTTGAAGCGCGGAAACGCCTGGTCGGTCGCCAGGCAACGTTCGGTGCCGGCGCAGACCTGGAGCGGCGCCGATGGCGGCGCGACATTGTACTTCAGCAGATAGGCGGCATTGGCCGACAACCCGATCGTCCCGCCATGGATCTTGGGCGAGCGATAGATGAAGGTGGCGTCGAGCCCGTCGGTCTTGATCGCATTGAGGTTGAGCAGTCCGGCGCTGATGCCGGCGATCGTGCCGCTGCCGGTGCGCTTGATCGCGGCGCAACTGACCGGATCGGCGTTGAACGCGCACCGCGACAAGGTGAGCGATGCCGGCACCGAGTCGATCGCGTTCTTCAGGCTGATATTGTAGTAATTGACCTCCAAGCTGAGCGCCGACGACCAGCTCTTCGCCCAGGATGGGCTGTACACCCCGCCCGCAGTCCAGGTCTTGGCGGTTTCCGGCTTCAACGCTGCATTGCCCTTGGAGAACACGCCGAGCTGCCCGCCGGTCGGGTCAGCATAGCTGCCGTTCGCCGGCACGCCATTGGCGATGCAATTGGCCCGGACGGTCGCGTTGGTCTGGAACAAGCCGCCCGCGCCGCTGGTGCAGGGGTCGTTGATCGTCGCGTCGCTGCGCGACAGGCCGGCATAGAGTTCGCCGATGCTCGGCGCGCGAAGGCTCTCGGCATAGCCGCCGCGGAACAGCAGGTCGGCGACCGGTTTCCACAGACCGGAGGCGGTGAACGTGGTGCTGCTGCCGAACGACGAATAGTCCGAATGGCGGACCGCGCCGTCGAGTTCGAGGCGATAGAAGAACGGCGTATTGGCCAGGATCGGCACGCGAAGCTCGCCATAGACTTCATTGACGTGAAAGCCGCCGCGCGCCGGGCTGGTCGGCACGTCGGCACCGAGACCCGCCACGATCACCGGATCGGGATCGTAGCTCGCTTTCTGGACGCGATGTTCGTAGCCGATGGCGATGCCGACCGGGCCGGCGGGCAGATCGAACAGCTCGCCCGACAGATTGGCGGTGTAATCGTACAGCCGCTGCAAGCTCTTGTCGCGTTCGTCGAACGTCACGTAATTCAGCATCGCCGGGGTGATCGAGCCCAGCCCGCCGAAGATGTTGAACGGCACGCAGTCCCCGGTGCAGTTGGCGACGGGCCCCAGCGCTTTGGCCAGCTTGGCCGCGTTGAGGTTGCCGGTGAACAGCTGATGGGCATCGTTCAGGCCCACCACCGCATTGGCGTCCCAATACCATTTCTTGCTGCCGAGGAAGAACGAGCCGTCGAGCGTGACGGTGCCGGAGAAGGTGTTGACGTCTTGCGTGAAGACGCGCTGGCCGCCTTCGACGAAACGCCGCCGGATGGTCGAATAATTGGCCGGCGTGCCGTCGGCGCCCGACGACAAGGTCACGCCGAACGGATTGAACGGGTTGGTGGCATCGACCGAAATCGTGTCGAGCAGGTTGCCGTTGCCGGCGTCCGGCCCGATGAACAGCGGCAGGAACGCCGCCTCGGTCGTCGAATGGCGATGGTTGTAGACCAATTTGACCCGCAAATTGACCGAGCTCGATAGCTCCTGCTTGAAGTTGAAGAACCCGCCGATCCGCTCGTTCGGCGTGATCAGGTAATTATAGGGCGCGAAGTTGAACCGGTCGGCATTGGTATAGTCCCGGAAATCGGTCGGATAGACCGGTTTGCGGCCGACCACCGGGGCGACCAGCGTCAGGCTCCGGCCGAGCACGTCGAACCGGCCATTGGGGATCGCGCTGCTGCAGCCGCTGATCGCCACCGCGCAGGAGGTGATCCCCGCGGTCGGAAACAGCGAGATCGCGCGGTTGGCGGTGCTGACCGCTTCCTGCTTGGTATAGGTCGCACCGAACACCAGCGAGGTGCCGGTCGACGGCGACTGGATGCCGTAGCTCAACTGGAGGTCGGTGGTATGGCCATCGCCTTCGCGATAGGTGCCGAATTGCGCCGACGCCTTGAGGCCCTTCTGGGCCTGGCGCGTTATGATGTTCACCACCCCGGCGACGGCGTCCGATCCATAAAGCGGGGAGGCGCCGGACTGGAGCACTTCGACGCGTTCGATCATATTGGTCGGGATCTCGTTAAGATCGACCGAGGCGGGAATCCCGCCCGCGGCCGACCCGTTGACGAACCGCAATCCATCCACGAGCACCAGCGTGCGCTTGGCGCCGAGATAGCGCAGATCGATTTCCGCCGATCCCGAGCTGACGCCGGTGCCGTCGGGGGGACCGCCGATATTGCCGGCATTGTTGACCTTTGTGTTCAACCCGCCGCCCGCGCTGGGCAGGCGTTGGAGCACGTCGGCGACCGAACTGAGGCCGGTCTTGGCCATCGCCGCCTCGTCAACGGTGACGACCGGCTTGTCGCTATCCAGGGGGCTGCGGCGAATGCGCGATCCGGTGACGACGATTTCGTCGCTGGCGGCGGATGACGTTGCTACCGGTGTGGCGCCGGCGGTGTCCTGGGCAAATGCCGGCATTGCCGACAGGCCCGCGATCAGCGCCAGGCTGGCGACCGAGGTACGTTGTGTGATGCGTAGGCGATTCATTGAGCCGTCTCCCTTTACGGCCCTCAAGCATCGCTCCCCTGTGACGGCAAAAGGGGCCAAATCGGGACAAGGCGCAAGCACAAAAGCTTCAGCCGCCACTCACCACACATAACCTTCAGGATGTGTGGCGGTCGAGCAACGCAATTTTCGCTCGCTGGGAGCCGGTGGTCGGGCGGAGCTCCGTTAACGAAAGCCCCGCCCTGACCCGGCTTTGGCGCCGCCTCAATAGGCCGCCGACAGCGTCAGGAACCATTGCCGCGGCGCGATTGGATAGGCCGAATAGCTGTTCGTCGCCGACCCGATCGACAGGCTCGACACGCCCTTGCGGTCGGTCAGGTTTGTGACGTTGAGCGACACCTCCAATTTGCGCAGCGGCAGGATATTCTCCGGCAATTTCGCGGCGAGGCGCAGCGAGGTCAGGAAGTAGGACGGCACGCTGGTGTCGTTGGTGAAGGTGGCGAAGCGGCGGCCGACGAAATCGGCGATCACCTGCGCCTCGAACGGGCCGCCCGACAAAGTGACGACGGTCTTGTTCATCCACTTGGGCGTACCGGGCAGTTGCTTGCCGCAAGTCGGTACGACGCCGGCGGTCACGATATACCCGCCGATGCACGTCCCCGTCGCGGCGCCGATCCCTGTCGCGGTCGAACTATAGTCGCTCTGGTACTTGGAGAGGTTGTACGACGTCGCATTGTAGAGCGAGAAGGTCCGCCCGACCCGGAACGTGAAGGCGGCGTCGACGCCGTCGGTATGGACGTCGCCGACATTGACCAGGATCGAGGTGCCGCCGGTGATGCCGCTGCCGGCGATGCCGCCCGGATTGGTCGAGATCGCCAGCAGGCGGTTGTTGAACACGACGTGATAATAATTGACCTGCGCGTCGAACCCGATGCCGTTGCCGAACCCGCGGCTGGTGCGCAGGCCGCCTTCATAGATCCAGCTGCTCTCGGGCTTGCCTTGGTTGGCAAAGGCGTCGAACGCGGCCTGGCTGCCGGTGAACCAGGGGCCTCCGCCGCCAGCCAGATAGGCCTGATATTGGCGCAAATTCTTCTGGACGTTGAAATAGAGCTGATCGTGGCCGTTGAAATTGTAGCTCGCGCCGATCGCCGGCAGGAACCAGTTCTTGGTGTCGATCCTGCCCTGGGGCAGCCCGCCGGCCAGGCCCGATAGCGACCCCGCCTTGGGCTGGACCGGGAACCAGCCATTGGCCCATTGCGCGCTGGTCTTGAATCCGGCGTTGACCAGCAGCTTGTCGGTGACTTGCCAGCTGTCCTGCAGATGGAGCTGGAGTTCGTTGATCCGCGCCTCGCCCTGATATTGGGTGAACAAGGGCGATTTGGCGTCGAGCGGGCGGATATAGGGCGTGCTCGCGTCCGGATTGGTGATGTCGACCGCGTACCAGCGGCGATATTGCGTCGTGCTGTTGCGTTCGAACCAGCCGCCGAACTCGATCTTGTGATTGCCCAGCTTGAGATTGAGCGCGGAGATGATGCCGCCGCGGTCGATACGATATTCGGTGGTGCGCGTGATCAGCCCCGAACCGCCGGTCGCCGCGACCAGCGCGGCGCCGGCTGCGGCCGCCTGAGCATCGGTCAGCGCGGTGCAGGCTGTGGGGCGCACGCCATTGGCATTACCGCCGAAGCGGCAATTGGCCGGAAGGCTGGCATAAGCCGGATCGAGATAGGGCTGCGCGGTAGTGATCGACTGGCCGAGCGGACCGGCAACGACGCCGACGCCGTCATTGTGATGGAAATAGCCGGTGGTCGACCAGGTGACACGCTCCGACAGATGCGCGTCGTAGCGCATGTAGAGGAGATAGTCGGTGCGCTGCGCGTCCGAATAATAATTGCGGTAATTGCCGCCCTGCGCCGCCGGCGAATTGCCCAGTGCATTGAGGTAGGACGTGCGATAGGTCGCCAGGTCGGGATAGAAGAACGGCTTGGTATAGGGCGTATAGAGCTGCACCGGCGTCGCCGGCGCGCCGCCGACGGACGGCTTGAAGAAGGTCGTCGCATCCTCGTTCGGCTGCGTCATGTCGTTATAGTCGAAATAGAGCGTCAGCTTGCCGGCCTTGCCGTCGTTGACGAACTTGCCGTTCGCCTGCCAGCCGCCCTGGATGCCGTTGAAATCCCAGGCGCGAGCGTGCTGGCGCGCCGCCGAGAGGTAGGCGGAGGTGTTGCCGTCGACGCCGAACGCGCCGGTGTCGATCCGGACGAAGGTGCGCGAGGTGCCATAGCTGCCGAAGGTCTGCGCCGCCTGGATGCCGAATTTGTCGAGCGGCGCCGAGGAATAGGTTTCAACCGTGCCACCGAGATTGCTGTTCGACGCGGTGGCGAGATCGCCGGCGCCGGTCGACACGACGACGCGGCCGACATTCTCCGAAATCACCGCGCGCTGCGGAGAGAGGCCGTTATAATTGCCATAGCTCTGGTCGCCCAGCGGTATGCCGTCCATGGTGTAGCCGAGCTGGTTGGCGGCGAAGCCGTGGATGAAGATCTGCGCGTTCTGCTCGTTATAGCCCCAGGGATCGGCAGTGATGTAGAGCACGCCGGGCAAGGTCTGGATCGCCTTGAGCGGAGAGACGCCAGGCAGGATCTTCTGCATTTCGGTGCCGGGAAGCTCGGTCGATGAGCGCGTCGAGCGGCCGGTGATCACGATCGTCGAGGCGTCGTCGGGTTGGGCAGTGTCGGGCTGTGCGGCGCCGGCCTGCGTATCGTCCGGTTGGGTAGCATTCGCGTCCGCCACAGCGGTCTGGGCGAACGCCGCATTGGCGCAAAACAGCGCGCCGGCAAGCGCGAACAGGCTGGTAGTCGAACGGATCACGGCGGCCCCTTTTGATGTGACGTTGCTGCAGTGCAGAACGAGGCGCCTGTGCCTCCGCATGATGCCAATTTCGCGTCGTTTCGGTTGCGAACGGATGACGGTCGCCCAGCTTGATTCGGCCGGCATCGCAGTGTGCGAGAAAAAGGCCTGTCAGTGCGGCGGAGGGCGAAGTGGCGTTATTTCGTGTGGGCACCGCGATTGCCGGCTCGTCAGGTCGGCTAATGTTTCCGGGAGTGCCGGGTAGGTACCAAACGTCGCCGTTCACGGCGCCAAGCGTTGATCCTGATAGCCGCCGTTTGCTCGACCCTTGCCCAGATGACGGCTATTCGGTGACTAGCTGCCGTTCAGGGCACGGTAACCTCTTCCCGCCAAACTGCCGTCATGAATGGGAAAGTGCGCTCAGTATTCGGCTTTGGGTGCATTTGCGCCTCCGCTAGCATTGCTGCGCCGCTTGCACAGCGCGCGCCCGGCAAAAATTGCTATTACCCGGCGTCGAATGGGTATTGGGCTCCAAAACTGCGTGGGCAAAAAGCCAGAACGCAAGAGTGCCTGATCCGCATCTCTTATGAGATCGCGGCCGGGAACTTCCCGCACGAGGAGCCGGGTTTAGCTGCGGCAGATTATTGCCAGCAGGCTTACACCTTCGAAGAGGAAAAGCTGGCGGCCACGGAAGATCGTCCACTTGATTTGGAGGCTGCGAGAGCACGCGCTGCCGCGTTTGCCCGTCCTTGGGTAGAGCAAGGCATTAAACTGAAATGCGTGCCGCCTAGCGCGAAGTGAAAGTCCGCCGTTGGTCGGAAGCGGTCATGTTCCGAAGTCCGTGATGCTTCAACGATTCGTGTCGTCGGAACGCCCGCACCATCCGGAAAGATACGACGCCGCTTGTTGCCCGGCCAGCTCCAGACCCTTGTCGACCGCCCGCTCGAAGTCGTTCTCGACAAGCTTCTTGCTGATGCGCCGGCGCAGAAAATCCGCCCAGAGGAATTCGGAATAGGGCGTGCTATCCTTGGCGTAACCGCCTGATCGCCGGACCTCGCCGGCCAGCGAGCGATAGGGATCGTCCTTCATCGCGCCAATCCGTTTCGGCAATTTGTCGAGCGGCTGACGGACGCCCTCGGCGTCGAACGGATGCAGCCAATTGCGATTGTCCATGAAGGTCCAAAAGGCGGTCTTCTTCAAAGTGTGGAGGTCGGCGACGACGCTGACCAAGACGTGGCTGACCCCTTCTTCATGCAGTGCCCGCGCGAGATGATGGTGATCGATCACATAGGGCACGGACTTTGGCCCCAGGATCACCGGGATCATATGGCTGCCAAGGAAATCGGGGCCATCGCGTTCGGCGCGCTTGCGCCAGTCCGCGCGTTTGCGCTGCACCTCGCGCAATCCGACCGTCATCTGCGTCGGCCGCAGTGCCGCGATCTCCACGGGATGCAGCGCTGGTGCGAAATCCTCTCTCACGCCTTGATCTCCTGTCCGGACATCGCCGCTTCCACGGCGCAAATGGCGTCATCGACGCTGTAGCTGCTGCGCTGGCCCAGGTCGATTTTACCGGCCGCCACGATGAGGTCGCGCGCGCGATCGTGCAATCTGGCCAGTTGCACGCGAAGGCCGATGCGCGCCATCTCGTCGTCGAATTCGATCAATGCATCGAGCGCGGTGCTGTCGAGATCATAGCTTTCCTCGAGGCTGAGCACTACGGCGCGGATCGCGGGATCGGCGCGCGTGCCCGCTACGACGAGACCGAACATGCGGTCCGCATTGGCGAAGAAGAGCGGCGCAGTAGGGCGCCAGATCGCTATGCGCGGCGGCGCGATAGCGTCGGCATGGCGGGCGACATCGACATAATCACGGCTTCCTTCGAGCCGACCGAGCCGAGCGACCCGGGGCGTCGACAGGCGCTGAATCAATGCCGCAAGCGACAGGGCGATGGCCAGCAACATGCCGTTGAGCACGCCGAGCACCAGCACGCCACCCGCCGCCCCCAAGGCGACGAATTGATCGCGATCGAGCCGCCAAAGGCGAAGGATCGGGGCCGGGTCCAGCGCGTGGATCAGGGCTGCGATCACTACCGCCGCCAGGACGGGCTCGGGCAGCATGGCGATCAGCGGCATCGCGAACAGGATGAGGAGGATGAGCCCTATCGCGGCGATTACCCCCGTCATCCGGCTGGTCGAACCCGCCGCCTCGCTCGCCGAACCGGCCGAAAAGCCGGCCCCGACCGGCATGCCCTGGACAAGTGCGCTGACGAGGTTCGCGATGCCGAGGGCGGCAAGTTCGCGATTGGCGTCGACCGCGTCGTCATGGCGCAGCGCCATCGTCCGGATGGTGCCCCAGGACTCGGCGAACAGGATCAGCACGAGCGGAAGCGTGAATTGCGCCAGTCGGGAATAGTCGCCCCACCCCAATCGCGGCAGCGACGGCCATGCCAGGGCGGTATCGACCGCACCGACCACCGCGACCCCATGGTCCTGGAGGCCTAGCCAGCGCGCCACCGCTATTCCGGCAACGAGCACGATAAAGGCACCAGGAATTGCGGGATAGCGGCGCAGCGCCACGAGGAGGACGAACGCCGCCACACCCGTCGCGATACTCGCGATATGCCAGGCTGGAGCGGACCTGACCAACGCCAGGCAGAAAGCGAAAATGCCGGACGCAGGGAGGGCGACGCCGGTTATGATCGGCAATTGATGGAGAATGATGGTGACGGCGATGCCAAGGGCGAAACCGCGCAATACCGGGCGGGAAATAAAGCCGGTCAACCCGCCCAGCCGGGCGGCGGCGGCGGCGAGGAACAGCACCCCCGCCATCCCCACGACGATCGCGGCAAGCGCGGCGCGATCCGCGCCCGACACCGGCAGGGCCGCCAGCGTCGCTGCTAGTATCGCGGCCGAAGACGAGGTCGCGGAAACGATGGCAAAGCGGCTTCGCCCCGCGGCCGCATAGGCCAGGCATCCGGCGATCCCCGCGAAGATCGCATGCTGCGGCGCCAATCCGGCGATGCCCGCATAGGCCACACCTTCCGGAAGCATCAGGCCGGCAACGCATAAGCCGGCGACCAAGTCGTTAGCGCGCATCCGCGACATCTGGCGCCCGACCGAAGCGAATGACAAGGACAAGATTGGCCGGCCGCCCAGCCCTCGGCCGATCGACGGCAATTCCGAAAGCTGCCGTCCGCATGCGGATCGTCATCGGGTCGCTGCAGGCAGCATCGGACCCGGCAGGAGCAATTTGTCCGCGCCCGCCGTGACGCCCCCGGCCCGGGATGCCTTGCTCCACCGCCAACCGCCTTCCACCCGCCACAAGCAGCGTCTAACGTGCCCCTGTGGATCTCTATCTCCCCATCGCCAACATGTCGGTCAACGGGCTGGTGATCGTCGCGCTCGGGCTCTTCGTCGGGCTGTTGTCGGGGATGTTCGGGGTCGGCGGCGGGTTCCTGACGACGCCGTTGCTGATCATTTACGGCATCCCGCCGACCGTCGCCGCGGCCTCATCGGCGAGCCAGGTGACCGGGGCGAGCGTCTCCGGCGTATTCGCACACCTGCAGCGGCGCGGGGTCGATTTCCAGATGGGCGGCCTAATGGTCGCGGGCGGGTTCGTCGGGTCGGGCGTCGGCGCGTGGATCTTCCGCATTCTCCAGCGCACCGGGCAGATCGATACCGTCATCGCCGTCATCTACGTACTGATGCTCGGCTGGATCGGATCGACCATGGCGAGGGAATCGATCCAATATATCCTCGCCGCGCGCGGCGGGGCGCCGCCGCCCGCGCGCAAGCGGCGTCACCATCCTTTGGTCGCCGCGCTGCCGCTGCGGATGCGTTTCTATCGCTCGGGACTCTACATCTCGCCGCTCGCGCCGTTGCTGCTCGGCTTCGGCGTCGGCATCCTCACCATCCTGCTCGGCGTCGGCGGCGGCTTCATCCTGGTCCCGGCGATGATCTATCTGCTCGGCATGGCGACTCAGGTTGTCGTCGGCACCAGCCTGTTCCAGACCCTGTTCGTCACCGCCTGGGCGACGATGGTCCATGCCACGACGACCAAGGCCGTCGATATCGTCCTCGCGGTGCTGCTGCTGATCGGGTCGGTGACCGGCGCGCAACTCGGCGCGCGCTTCGCGGCGCGGGTAAAGCCCGAATATCTCCGCCTCGCGCTTGCCGTGCTCGTGCTGCTGGTCGGCTTGCGCATCGCGATCGGCCTCGGCTGGCGGCCGGACGAAATCTATTCGGTAGAGCTGTCTTGAAGGTCCGCGGCGCCGTCGCGCTGGCCGTCGCGCCGTTGCTGATGGGACAGGCCAAACCGGCGTCGAAGCCGGTGCTGGTTCCCGACGTCTCGCAGCGTCAGATCGAGATCGCCTATTCGTTCACCGGTGCGGACCTGCTGCTGTTCGGTGCGATCCTCTATCCGGGCGGGCGATTGCCCGACGACGATGCGCCGACCGACATCGTCGTGGTGGTCAAGGGCCCGACTCAGTCGATCCTGGTGCGCGAAAAGGAAAAGATCGCCGGCATCTGGGTCAACGCGTCGCGGCTGCGCTATCGCTCGGCGCCCAGTTTCTACGGCATGGTATCGTCGCGCCCGATCGATCAGGTGGTCGATGGCCGAACACGCGCGATCTACGAGCTCGGGCTCGACAGCCTGCAATTATCGCCCGCGTCGAGCGCGGCGCAGGACGAGCAGGATCGCTTCGCGCGCGGACTGGTCGACCTCAAGCGACGGTCCGGCCTCTATTACGAGCAGCCCAATGCGGTCGAGATCAGCGACGGCGTGCTGTACCGTGCCCGCGTCAACATTCCTGCGCGCGTGCCGGTCGGCCGTTTCACCGCCGAAACCTTCCTGATCCGCGACCGGCACGTGCTGGCGGTGGCGACCAGAGACATCGACATCCGCAAATCGGGGTTCGAGCGATTCGTCGCGCGGTCGGCTCAGCGCAGTTCGATCGCCTACGGGCTGGTCGCGGTGGCGCTGTCGGTGCTGTTCGGCTGGGGCGCGGGGTATATCGCCCGTCGGGTTTGATATCTCCCGCCGTCACCCCGGCCTCGTGCCGGGATCCAACGTGCGGTACGGGAAGCATTCGCGCCTCTTGCTTCTCGCTTGCCGGCACGTCGGATGCCGGAACGAGTCCGGCATGACGTGACAGGTCGACCGAGGCCAGCACTCCCACCCTCCTTTGTGAACGATAGCAAACCCAATATTTACTCCTGACCTGTCATAGCGGCCCGCTAAGTGACCAGGGGATTGCGATGACCGAAATGCTGGGCGGTAGCGCGTTCGCGCGGACGGCGACCGATGAGGCCGCCGCGCCGACCCCCGCTCCGAACCTCGGCAACGAGATCGGCGGATTGATCGAAATCGCCGGTTCGGGCGGCCAGGTGCTGTTGGATTCCGATGCCATCGCCAGCTACGCCGGCAACCCCGATCCGGTGCTGGCATCGGCGGGCTCGGTCGGCGCGCAGGTCAAGGTCCGCGTCGGCGCCTGCTGGATGATTGCCAACATCCGCTCGCTGCGCCTGGTCGAGGCGGGCATTTTGGCGCAGATCGACTTTCTCGGCGAAGGCGACGAGGAGCGGCTGACCGGCAAGCTCTACAAGTTCCGCCGCGGCGTCACGCGCTATCCCTCTCCGGGCGCGGCGGTGTTTCCGGTATCGACCGCCGACCTCAAGCAGATCTACGCCGCCGACGATCGCGCCAACGTCGAGATCGGCACAGTCTATCCGACCAAGGACATTCGCGCCTCGCTCTATGTCGACGCGATGCTCGGCAAGCATTTCGCGCTGCTCGGATCGACCGGTACCGGTAAGTCGACCAGCGCCGCGCTGATCCTGCACAAGATCTGCGAGCTCGCGCCGCAGGGTCATATCGTGATGGTCGACCCGCACGGCGAATATTCGGCGGCGTTCCAGACCACCGGCGCGATCTACGACGTGTCGAACCTGCAGATGCCGTACTGGCTGATGAATTTTGAGGAACATTGCGAAGTGTTCCTGACGACGTCCAACTCCGAACGTCAGATCGACGCCGACATCCTGGCCAAATGCCTGCTCGCCGCGCGCGCGAAGGGACGGCTCGGCCAAGAGATCAGCAAGCTGACGGTCGACGCTCCGGTGCCGTATCTGCTGAGCGACCTGACCAACCTGATCCAGCTCGAAATGGGCAAGATGGACCGCGCCGGCGACACCGCGCCCTATCTGCGGCTCAAGACCAAGATCGACGAGATCAAGGCCGATCCGCGCTACAGCTTCATGTTCTCGGGAATGCTCGTCGCCGACACGATGCAGGATTTCATCAGCCGCGTGTTCCGTCTGCCCGGCGACGGCAAGCCAATCTCTATCATCGACGTGTCGGGCGTGCCGAGCGAAATCACCTCGGTGGTGGTCGCGGTACTATCGCGCATGGTGTTCGACTTCGCGATCTGGTCGCGCAACGAGGCGCGGCGCCCGATCCTGCTCGTCTGCGAGGAAGCGCACCGCTACATTCCCAACGAGCGCAACGCCGACGGATCGTCGGTCGGCAAGATCCTCAGCCGCATCGCCAAGGAAGGCCGCAAATATGGCGTCAGCCTCGGCCTGATCACGCAGCGTCCGTCGGATCTGGCGGAAGGCGTGCTGTCGCAATGCGGCACGATCATCTCGATGCGCCTGAACAACGATCGCGACCAGGCCTTCGTCCGCGCGGCGATGCCGGAAGGCGCGCGCGGCTTCCTCGACGCGATCCCGGCTTTGCGCAACCGCGAGTGCATCATCTGCGGCGAAGGCGTCGCCATCCCGATCCGCGTCGCGTTCGACGGGCTGGAGAACAACAAGCGCCCGGCCTCGGACGATCCGATATTCTCCGACTTGTGGCGCGAGACCGGCGGCGAGGATCAGATCATCGGCCGCACCATCCGCCGCTGGCGTTCGCAGGGACGCTGACCGGGCAGGCCGCGAAGTCGATTGCCGATAGCAGCGTAGCGCACCTCCCCAGCGAGGGCCGGGCCGGCGTCGGCGCCCTTAGTTAGCAAGTGCGTAGCGTCGGTGTTGCGTTTTTTTACCGTCACCCCAGCGAAAGCTGGGGTCTCAGGCGGAGGCGCGATAGGCTTGAGACCGGCGCCGGGTCGGATCGTCCCCCGGACGATCCTTGAGCATGCGGGGCATGCTCAACCCGGCGCTCTTTCGCTGGGGTGACGGCATGGAACCCTCCTCGCTCTCCGGCTTCCAAGATTGCGTCTGCCACCGCGAGTGGATCTTGATCGAGGAGCTGCCAGCTATGCTGGTCAGGAAGATTTGCGCGCCGTGCCCGGATGGACCGACAGCAGTTCCGACACGTGCGACTTGAACGCGCGCAACGCAGCGCCGGTCAGCGCCGCGACGCTCGAGAAAGAGAAGCCGCGCGGATTGACCACCTGGCCGCTGCGATACACTTCGAAATGCAGATGCGGTCCGGTCGACAGGCCCGAATTGCCCGAATAGGCGACGATCTGGCCGCGCTGCACATGCTGGCCGTTGCGCACCAGCACCCGGCTCAAATGGCCATAACCGGTGCCGACCCCGCCACCCTGCGCCTGAATGCCCACGAAGCTGCCATAGCCGCCCTTATAGCCGGCCCAATTCACGATGCCGTCGAAGACCGCATAGACCGGCGACCCATAAGCGCAGGCGATGTCGATGCCCTTGTGCATCCGGTAATAGCCGAGGATCGGATGCATCCGCATGCCGAATGACGAGCTGATCCGGCCGGCGACGGGCAGGCCCATGAAGCCTTGGCGCTCGGTCTGGCCGCTGGCGTCGTACCAATCGCCATGGCTGTTGCCGCCGTCGTCATCCTCGTCCTGGTTGCGGCTCCACTTGACCAGCTGGACTTTGCGGCGGCCCATATCGAGCCCCGCGAACAGGATCTTGCCGAGTTCGACTTCGCCGGTCGCGGCGCGGCGCTGCGACAGCATGACGTCCCAGGTATCGTCCGACGCGACATCGCCGCCGATCGAGATGCGCGTCGCGATCGCCTTGATGTAATCGGCGGCGACGGTCGAGGGCACGCCGGCGGCACGCATCGACTTGTACAAGCTCGATCCGGCGAGGCCCTGGATGCGCAGCGGCGTGTCGTCGACCGCGATCGCCTGGCGATCCATCGTCAGGCCGGTGGCGGTACGCTTGATCGTCAGGCGGAAATCGAACGCCGGCTGGAAACTCAATTGCTCGAGCGGACGCGGATCGCTCTTTTTCGCGCGGCGGCCAAGCACGCCTTCGAACCGCGTTCCCGGACGGATTTGATCGAGCGGCAGCGCGCCGGCGACGAGATCGTTCACGCGCGCGATATCGGTCTTGGCGGCGCCCGCGCGGCGCAGCACCGCCGCCAGGCTGTCGCCATCGCTCATCGCCGAGGCAAAGGCCTGGGTCGGGCGGTCGGGAGTTTCGGCAAGCGGCCGCACCAGATCGGTCGCCGCCATGCGCTGACCGGTATCGGCACCGAAAGCGAGCGGCGCGATCGATTGCGCACGGGCATTTTCCCATGCCTTGCCCTTGAGCGGCAAAGCGGATGCGGCGACCAGCGGTTGGCCGATACCCGGCGACAGTGCCCAGCACGCGCCGATCAGCGCGCTGCAAGTGGCAAGCCCGCGGAACCAGTCGCGCGATCCGATCCGCGCGCCGAGATCGGGCGTCCAGTCGATCTGCGCCATGGTCGCGCGCAGGCGGTCGGCGAAAGAGAGGTCGGTGGTGAGGACGAGCGCATTGCCGGACGAGCTGGGGGCGGCGCCACCCGATTGCTCATAATGCTCACTGCGCAGAAACACGACGAAACGACCCCGTTACGTAATCGCCGATCCACCCCCGGCGCTGTCGAATCACTCTGCCGATGGGATGTTAAAGTCAATTTAACCGCCCTGTTGAGCGCCAATCCGTGCGGCAAGCCGTGCAGCGCGAGGGATAAATCCCATTTGCCGCGGAACTATTTCAAGTATCGGCGAATACGAGAACTTTTGGCTGCGGTACCTTGCCTTAGGGGCGATTACTTACGGACTCGCAAGAGTCTGTTTGAAAATGCGCCGCGGGCGCATTTCGCGGTGCCGGCTTAAAACTCGCTCTACCGCGAGTTTTCAAACGGGCGCGACTATCATCGCTCAGTCAACTCGCGCTTGCGTCGGCTGCCCGGGGCGCCGATCTATAGGCGGTCATGCGTGCCTTCTCGTTCCCGGTCACCGCGGTGCTCGGGCCCACCAACACCGGCAAGACGCATCTCGCGATCGAGCGAATGTGCGGGCATTCGAGCGGGATGATCGGCTTCCCGCTGCGGCTCCTCGCGCGCGAAGTCTATGACCGCGTCGTCAAGTTGAAGGGCGCCAAGCAGGTCGCGCTGATCACCGGCGAGGAGCGCATCGTTCCGCCCGATGCGCGCTGGTTCCTGTGCACCGCCGAGAGCATGCCGCTTCAAAGAGACCTGGCGTTCGTCGCGCTCGACGAGGCGCAGCTGGGCGCCGATCCCGAACGCGGCCATATCTTTACCGATCGGTTGTTGCGCGCTCGCGGGCGCGAGGAGACGATGATCCTGGGGTCCGAGACGCTGCGGCCGATGGTCAAGGCTCTGGTGCCCGACGCCGAGATCGTCAATCGCCCGCGTTTCTCGACCCTGTCCTATGCCGGCGCGCGCAAGCTGTCGCGACTGCCCAAGAGATCGGTGGTCGTCGCGTTCAGTGCCGACGAAGTCTATGCTGTCGCCGAGATGATCCGCCGCCTGCACGGCGGCGCCGCGGTGGTGATGGGCGCGCTGTCCCCGCGCACCCGCAACGCCCAGGTCGCGATGTTCCAGGCCGGCGAGGTCGATTACCTGGTCGCGACCGACGCGATCGGCATGGGGCTCAACATGGACGTCAACCATGTCGCCTTTGCCAGCCTGACCAAGTTCGACGGCCATCGTCAGCGCCGGCTGACGGTGAGCGAGATGGCCCAGATCGCCGGGCGCGCCGGGCGGCATCAGCGCGATGGCACGTTCGGCGCGCTGACCGCCGATGGCCCGGGCGCGTTCACGCCCGAGGAAATCCACGCGATCGAGCATCACCACTTCCCCAAACTCGACTTCCTCTATTGGCGCGACGGCGAACCCGATTGCAGCTCGGTCGACGCGCTGATCGCCAGCCTGGAGGCCAAGCCGGACAATCGCGTCTTGCGCGCCGCGCCCGTCGCGACCGACCTCGCGGTGCTCAAGCGGCTGACCGAGGACGATACGGTCCGCGATCGCGCGCGATCGCCAAGCCAAGTCGCACGATTATGGGCGGCCTGCGGCGTGCCCGATTTTCGCAAGCTGGGGGTCGATCCGCACGCCCGGTTGGTCGCGCGTCTCTACGACTATTTGAGCACCGGCAATGGCCATATCGCCGCGCCCTGGTTCGCCGATCAGGTCGCGCGGCTCGACGACGTCACCGGTGATGTCGAGACGATCGCCGGACGCATCGCGGCGATCCGCACCTGGGCCTATATCGCGCATCGCGGAGACTGGCTGGCCGACCCGGCGCATTGGGCGGCGCGCACGGCGGCGGTCGAGGAGCGCCTGTCCGACGCGCTGCACGCATCCCTGACCCAGCGCTTCGTCGACAAGCGCACGACCGCGTTGCTGCGCCAGATCGGCAAGGATGCCGGGGCGCTGCCGGTGGTGATCGGCGAGGAAGGCGAGGTGCTGGTCGAGGATCATGCGATCGGCACGCTCGAGGGGTTCCGCTTCACCGTCGCCGCCGACGCGCGGCATGCCGACAAGAGGCTGTTGCTCGCGGCGGTGGAGAAAAGGCTCGGCGCCGAGCTGGCGAAACGTGGCCGCGAATTGGCGGAATCGAGTGACGACGCCTTCTCTATTTCGATCGACGAAGCCGTCGACAGCAGACGCCCGACGCCTCCCCGGCGAAGGCCGGGGCCCAGTTCCACCGAACAAAGTGGCAAGGGCGTAGCGCCATCCGAAAATGCGTTGCGACTGGGCCCCGGCCTTCGCCGGGGAAGCGGCGATATCGAGATCGTCTGGCGTGGCGTGCACGTCGCCAATCTCGTCCCGGGGACGAATCTCGCCCAGCCGCGCGTCCTCCTGGATCGCGCGGTCGAGACGCTTGACCCGGCGCTGCGCAAAGCGGCGCAAGCGCGGATCGACCGCTGGGTCGCCGATCAGCTGGCGCGTCATTTGCCGGTATTCGGCGCGCTCGACGCCTGCCTGCGCGATGCCGCCGCCGGTGCGCCGCTTCGCGCGGTAGCGGGCGCGCTGCTCGACGCTGGCGGATTGTTGCCGCGCCGCGCGATAGGCGCGCAGATCGAGGCGCTCGACCCGGCCGCACGCAAGAAATTGCACAGGATGGGCGTGACGATCGGTACGCTCGATCTGTTCGCGCCTGCCTTGCTCAAGCCCGGCCCGGCGCGCTGGCGGCAGATATTGATGCGCCTCGGCGAGGGCGCGCGCGAAGGCGCGACGGTGCTGCCGCGTAACGCCCAGGGCGCGGACCTGCCCTTCGGCTTCCGTCCGCTCGGTCAGCAAGCGGTACGGGTCGATCTGGTCGAACGGATCGCGCGCGCCGCGCACGATGCCCGCAAGGGGCGCGCGCCGTTCCCGCTCGACACCGCGTTGGCGACGTCGATGGGCTTGCAGCCGGAGACGCTCGCACGGCTGATGGCGCAGCTCGGCTTTCGGGCCGCGCGGCCGGGCGATGACGGCAAGCCGCGCTGGATGTGGCAGGGCCTGACGCCCAACGCCAAGCGCAAGCCGCCGCCGCGCGACAACGCCTTCGCCGCGCTCGCCGGCATGCTCGATGGCTGACAGGTCGGCCGATCAAACGATGCGGCTCGACCGTTTCCTGTGGTTCGCGCGGATCGTGAAGACGCGCCCGTTCGCCCAGGCGCTCGCCGAACAGGGGCATATGCGGATCGACGGTCGCCCGATCGACCGCGCCGCGGCGCCGGTCCGCATCGGCAACATCCTGACCTTCGTCACGCATCGCGGCGAGGTGCGGACCATCCGGATCGAGGTGCTGCCGATCCGCCGCGGCCCGCCTTCAGAGGCGCAGCGTTGCTACCAAGACCTCCAGGCCGGCAGCGATCCGACAAGTTGAAAACGTCTCGCAGAAAGCCACGATTGATTGACGGGCGCGGAACACGCGCATAGCACGGCCCAAATCGTACTCCTGGGGAGCCAGAAATGACCTACGTCGTGACCGACGCCTGCATCCGCTGCAAGTATATGGACTGCGTCGAGGTGTGTCCGGTCGACTGTTTCTACGAAGGCGAGAACATGCTCGTCATCAATCCCAGCGAATGCATCGACTGCGGCGTTTGCGAGCCGGAATGCCCGGCCGAAGCGATCCTGCCCGACACCGAGAGCGGCCTGGAAAAGTGGCTCGAACTCAACAACACGTTCAGCAGCCAATGGCCCAACGTCACGCGCAAGAACGACCAGACCCCGGCCGATGCCGACGAGCACAAGGGCGAAGAAGGTAAATACGACAAGTATTTCTCGCCCGAACCCGGCCAGGGCGACTGAAACTCACAAGCCAATCAATCGAGATCATATCGGCCCCGCCCAGCAATGGGACGGGGCCGTACCCATTTTAGGTCGGGCCTCCGTCGTATGAAAACGACGTCGGGGTGGTAATTTTATTACGAGTGTGTTAAATAGGTCAGGACGAGAGCCCCTTTCCGAGTCTCTCGTGTGGAGACACACACATCCAATCAAGCCCTGCCGGCGCCATGTCCGGGCGTCGTGCGTTTATTCGGGCGACATTCCAAGTGAAAGGTTGAAGTTACATGGCTGCCAAGGCGCTGTCCTTCGACGTCGGTGATTACGTTGTTTACCCCAAGCACGGTGTTGGCCGTGTCGTTGAACTTCTGAAGCAGGAAATCGCCGGCATGACGCTGGAGCTTTACGTGCTCCGGTTCGAGAAGGAGCGCATGACGCTCCGTGTGCCGACCAACAAGGCCGAAAGCGTAGGCATGCGCAAGCTGTCCTCGGACAAGACGCTCCGCGAAGCGCTCGACACGCTCAAGGGCAAGCCCAAGGTCAAGCGCACCATGTGGTCGCGCCGCGCACAGGAATATGAAGCGAAGATCAATTCGGGCGACCTGGTGTCGATCGCCGAAGTGGTCCGCGACCTGTTCCGTGCCGAAGACCAGCCCGAGCAGAGCTATTCGGAACGTCAGATCTTCGAGGCTGCCGCGTCCCGCCTCGCCCGCGAACTCGCGGCGATGGAAGAGACCGACGAAAAGGGTGCGCTGGAGAAGATCCTCGACATCCTGCGCAAGGCCGCGGCGATCCACAACAAGGACAAGGTTCCGGCTTAACGCCGAACCAAGTCGTTGATAAAAAGGGGCGGCCCTGCGGGGCCGCCCTTTTTCGTTGCGGGCCCGCCGGTGGTGTGTTACACACGCAACACACAATGGAGGATCTCATGAACCGCTACATGCTGCTCGCCTTGCTTCCCCTCGCCGCCTGTTCGGGCACGGCCAGGTCGGAAGGCACGCCACCCAGCGGCACCGGCGGCAACCGCACCTTCGCCGTCGACGGCTTCACCGGGGTCGACGCCGCCGGGCCGGACGATGTCGATGTCCGCGTCGGGTCGAACTTCTCGGTCCGTGCCGAGGGCGATCCCAAGATCCTCGACAAGCTCGAGATCGTGAAGGAAGGCGACACGCTGAAGGTGCGCCGCAAGGAGCGCAGCTTCAGCTGGGGTGGCGAGCGCAGGGGCGCCAAGATCTACATCACCATGCCGCGCATGACCGCCGCCAGCACCACCGGATCGGGGGACATGGCGGTCGACCATGTCGATGGCGAGAAGTTTCAGGCCAGCGCGACGGGATCGGGCGACCTCAATATCGGATCGCTCAGCGTCCAGGCTGTCGCTTTGTCGGTCACCGGATCGGGCAGCGTCGGCACCGCCGGCAGCGCGAAGACCGGGTCCTTCTCGGTCACCGGATCGGGCGACATCACCGCACCCAAATTGTCGCTCGGCCAGGCCAGCGTCAACGTCATGGGCTCGGGCGGGGTCACCGCGGCGGTCAACGGTCCGGCGAACGTCAATGTGATGGGATCGGGCGACGTCACCCTGACCGGTGGCGCCAAATGCACCACGTCGAAAATGGGATCGGGCGACGTCAGCTGCAGCTGAGTTTTCGGTTCGGCGATGCTGAACCGGTCGCGGCACCCGGCTGCAAGAGCTTAACGCAGCTTGCATTGAGCGGCGGGGCGGTGCGATGCTCGCAGATATGCTCCGCCGCCCCTTCATTCTCGCCCTGATCGCGTTCGCCGCGCCGGCGCATGCCGCCGACCGCAGCTATGTCGTCACCAATTTCGACCGCGTGCGGGTGGATGGCCCCTATTCGGTACAAGTAGAGGTCGGCACCGGTGGCGCCGCCGCCAGCGCATCGGGCGACGACCGGGCGCTCGGCGATCTCGACATCTCGGTCAACGGCGACACGCTGACCGTCCGCAAGGGTAGCCAGGGCTGGGGCGAGCGCGGCAAGGCGAGCGGCCCGCCACCGGTGATCACTTTGCGCACGCCGGCGGTGCGTGGCGCGGCCGTGGTCGGCGGCGCCAGACTGGCGCTGACCGGTACGCTCCGAACGACCAGGCTCGATCTCCAGGTCACCGGTGCAGGGGTGATCGACGCGCGCGGCGTCGATGCCGACGACGTCGTGGTCACCGTGATCGGCAACGGCAATGTCGCGCTTGCCGGACGCACCGCCCGGGCGCGGTTCTCGACCAATGGCGGCGGCTCGATCGCCGCGACGGCGCTCGACGCGGGCGAGATCGTCGTCACGCTTGAGGGTGCTGGCGAAACGCGGGCAAGCGCACGTTATCTCGCCGACCTCACCAACAAAGGGCTCGGCCTGATCGCGGTCACCGGCAAACCAAAATGCACCGTCCGCGGCCAATCGGTCGGTCCGATCGAGTGCGGCGTCGACCCCCAGCCGTGACGAAGCGGGTAAAGCGCCATCCCAGCTTCGAATCCATCACCGGTGATTTGCCGACGGTCTCCTTATCGGGATAAGCACACGTCTAGCGGCTGTGTTTAATCCCACCAGAGATACCACCATTCCGACGCCATGAGCGTGGCAGCGAGAGCAGAGATTGTCCCGACGCCTTGATCTACGATATCGGGGCAATAGCCATACTGCTCCCTTGCAAGCTTCATCGCATTCGCGCGGGTTTTCGGTCGATTGGCCGCACGCAGATTAATGGTGTCGCCGTTCATTCCAACCAGTTCGGCGCCAAAATCGCTGTGCCACGCCCGCAAAGCGGCGACGTGATATTCGGGTGGAGGGCATGCATTCCAATCGCCCCATCGCAAATAGGCGGGAACCTCCCATCCGTGTGTCGTTGGGATTAGAAGAATGTGCACGTGCTCAAGCAACTTGCCCGTCATGATGTCGGTCGCAACACTCGGGCCGCGAGGATCCACGCCGACATTTCCCGGCCAATCACCTTCTGGCGCTCTGAGATCCCCCGCCTGATATGCCCCCGCCCAATTCCTGAGATCGCGTGGAAAACTCAGCTTAGATGCCGCAGTGAGAATGTCCTTTGGTGAACGTAATTCCATGCCAGGAAGCCCGGACACATTGGGGTCCGCCATCGTGAATTGGTCTTCAATGCGCTCTAGATCGTCCTTGCCTCCGATTATAACTGGCCAGCCGCGTCCCGCGCGTTTGAGTTTTTCCCATTCGAGAAGCGCGCCAGCGCCAGGAACCGTGATCCGTTCATATTTGAGGGCTGCCATCGTCCGAGCTTGCATCGCCTCATATTTGGCTCGCTGTTCTGGCGTAAGACGAGAGAGATCAAGTGACGCCTGATCAGCATGAGTTGATCGTGCCGTGACAGCCAAGCTGGTCGCCGCGAGGCCACCTAAGACTGATCGTCGCGTCGGCTTCATGTCTTCGTATCGCACGCCGTGGCGAGCGTCCGCAATTGGCAAGACCAACCGCGCCCGTCGAACGGGTTGAGCAGCCGCTGCCTACCAACATCGGTCGGACCCGGCCCCAGTGGCAGGTCAGAGCAGTCCCAGCTCGGCCAGCTTGCCGATCATATCGGCCGGCAGGTCTGCCACCCCTTCGCCGCCCGCGCCCAGATCGCGCGGCGCATCGCTGCCTTCAAGGTAGCGCCAGCCCTGATGCGCGCGTTTGGGGCGCGCTTCGACCAGCACCAGGCGGGGATCGAGCCGGATCGCGGTGCGGCCGCCCGGCAATTCGCCGAACCCGACGATCGGCGAGCGCGCGACCAACTGGTGTTTGAGGATCCAGAACAAGGATCCCTGGCCGGCAATCTCTTCCCAGCGTTTGGGCAGATAGCGCGTGCCGAGTTCGTAAGGCGGATCGCCCTCGCGCGCGGCCCAGCGCGCGACGAACGCCTCCAGGCTCGCCACGCCGAACGCGACCTTGGTCAGATGAAGCGGCATCCGGACGATCTGGGTTACCGGCCGAGGCCCCACAAGAAGGCGAGGCCGAGGAAAGAGAAAAAGCCCATGCAATCGGTGAACATCGTCACGAACACCGACGACGAGATCGCAGGGTCGATCCGGAAGCGGTCGAGCGTCACCGGCACGAACACCCCGGCCAGGCCGGCAACCATATTGTTGATCAGGATCGCCAGCCCGAACACCGTCGCCAGATCGCCCCGCCCGAAGATAAAATAGGTGCCGATCCCGATCAGCACGCCGAGCGCGGCGCCGTTCGACACGGCGATGCTGAATTCGCGCCAGATCATCCGCCCGGTATTCGAATCGGTCAGCTGATTGGTCGCGATCGCGCGCACCACCACCGCCAGCGTCTGGGTGCCGGCATTGCCGCCCATTCCCGAGACGATCCCCATCAGCGCGGAGAGCACGGCGAACTTGGCGATCTCCGCGTCGAACAGGCTGACCACCCAGGCCGCGAGCATTGCCGTTGGCAGGTTGATCAGCAACCACATCAGCCGGGTTCGGACCGTCATCGCGATCGGCTCGTTGATGTCGCCGTCGCCGGCGCCGGCCAGGCGCAGCGTATCCTCGCCGGCTTCTTCCTGGATGATGTGGACGACGTCGTCGACCGTGATCATGCCGACCAGCCGTCCCGTCAGATCGACCACCGCGGCGGAGATCAGCGCGTATTTCTGGAAACGCAGCGCGACTTCTTCCTGGTCCATGTCGACCGGGATCAGCGTCTGTTCGCGCTTCATCACGTCGGCGATCGCGACCGTTCGCGGCGCACGCAGAATCCAGGACAGCGAACAGGTGCCGATCGGCTTGTGTCCGGGATCGACCACGAAGATTTCCCAGAAATCGGTGGTCAGCTCGTCCTGGCTGCGCAGATAATCGATGGCGTCGCCGACCGTCCAATGTTCGGGCACCGCGATCAGCTCGCGCTGCATCAGGCGGCCGGCCGATTCCTCCGGATAGGAAAGCGCTTCCTCGATCGCGGCACGGTCGTCGGGATCGAGCGCACGGAGCACTTCGCGCTGATCCGCCGGCTCCATGTCCTCGATGATCGCGACCGCATCGTCGGTATCGAGTTCCGACGCGATGTCCGCGACTTCCTGCGGCTCGAGACTGTCGATCAGGTCCTCGCGGACATAATCGTTCATCTCGGCGAACACATCGGCGTCGAGCAGGTCGGTCAGCGCCTTGGCGAGCGGTCCGCGATCCTCGTGCGGCGCCAGCTCGAACAGATCGGCAATGTCGGCGGGGTGGAGCGGCTCGACCAGCGCGCGCGCTGCGTCATTGTCGCCAGCCTCGACCGCGTCGAGCACCGCGCGCACGAATTCAGGTTTCAGCCGGTCGTCCTCGTCCAGCTGATCCGCGACGTCATCGAGTTCGGTGGCGCCTTCCACGGGCGCCAGATCGGTCTCGCTCATCGTCTGACCTTTTTTCGGGCACCGGGATATCCATATCGGGGGCCGTACGCGGTTTCCGCGCGGTTTGCCAGCACCCACCGAGCAGTTTAGGGCAAGCGCAAATTCCCCGATTCATGGAGCAAAATGATGGCCGACACCCCCGAGAACCTGACCCTGACGCTGGATAGCGGCGATGTCGTCATCAAGCTGCGCCCCGATCTCGCGCCGCAGCATGTCGAGCGCATCGCCGAGCTGGCCAATGAAGGCTTTTACGACGGCGTCGTGTTCCATCGCGTCATCCCCGGCTTCATGGCACAGGGCGGCGACCCGACCGGAACCGGCATGCACGGATCGGACAAGCCGAACCTGCCGGCCGAATTCTCGCGCGAGCCGCATGTCCGCGGCGTCGCGTCGATGGCGCGGACGATGGACCCCAATTCGGCCAACAGCCAGTTCTTCATCTGCTTCGACGACGCGCGATTCCTGGACGGTCAGTACACCGTGTGGGGCGAAGTCACCGAAGGCATGGAGCATATCGACGCGCTGCCCAAGGGCGAGCCGCCGGCGAACCCGGGCAAGATCCTGAAGGCGCGCGCGGCGTAAGGACTTCACGACTCCCCTCCCTGCAAGGGAGGGGATCAAGGGGTGGGTTGAGCGTCGAGCGAGGCTCGATGCCTCGCTCGACGCTGTTGTGGCTATCGGTGACGAGTCTTCTGAGCGCGCAGACGCGCGCACCCACCCCCTAACCCCTCCCTTGCAGGGAGGGGAGCTTGAGAACTGAGACGCCTGGGGGCGCCGCGCTCCGCCCTACGCTTCCAACACCTCGACCAGCCAGTCGTGGAACCATTTGACCTGGCGCAGCTGCATCGCGCGCGGGCGGCAGACGAACCAGTAGCTGTACGGACTGGCCACTTCGATATCGAACAATTTGACCAGCCGCGGGTCGTGCGCCTCGTCGAAATGGCTTTCGTGCATGAAGGCGATGCCCAGGCCCTGCGCCGCCGCCTCGAGCATCAGCGCGCCCGAATCGAAATGATCGATCGCCAGCGGCTCGAGTTCGTCGAGCCCCGCCGCATGGCGCCAAGCGCTGAACGTGTCGGGCATGTCGCGGTGGATCAACGCGGTCAACTTCTCGATCTGCTCGGGGCGCGTGATCGGATCGGGCCCTTCGAGCATCGTCCGCGCGCCGATCACGTAGACATTGTTGGTGTCGAGCCGCTTGGCATAGAGGCTGGGGTCGGGGTCGCGCGCCAGCGCGATCGCGGCATCGAGCCCGTCGCCGACCCGCGCCATATTGTGCCCGGCGGTATCGATATCGAGATGGATTTGCGGGTAGCGCGCCCGCAGGTCGCCAAGGTGGGGAAAGATGCGTTGCGACGCGAACAGCGGCAACACGCCCAACCGCAGGCGCAACACCTCGACGCCGCTGGTCATATATTCGACCGCGTCGGTCAGCCGGTCGAGCACCGGCGCGATCTGCTGCAACAGCCGTTCGCCGTCACTGTTGAGCGCCACCGCCTGATGGCGGCGTTCGAACAGCGGCTTGCCGATGAAGCGTTCGAGCGCCTGGATTCGCCGGCTGAGCGCGGGCGCGGACAAAGCGAGCTCCTGCGCGGCGGCCTTGACCGATCCGGTGCGGGCGACCTGGACGAAGGCTTCAATCGCGGTCAGCGGTGGCAAACGGCGCATGGGCCTCCCCTCTTTTGGCGCGGGCGGTTGTGCATCGCGTCACATACCGATGCTTGGAACCGTACCATCCCCTCTCCGCAGAAAGAAAGGGTCGATTGCGAAAAATGCATGTTACCGGTTTCATTTCGCACTTGCACAATAACGTGCTGCGCTGCACATAGAGCGGGCCTTTCAGGCATCCTCTCCTAAAAACTTTCCCGGCCGGGCCCCTAGGGTCCGGCCTTTTTTTGTCGCGATTCGCGGCCGCCTGATAGCCGCCCTCTCGCGTATCGGGAACCGGGTCACTATCTCACGCGCTCTCGATTCTTCCGTTAGCGAAACAAGGTGACCTCAATGGCAGACGGCGACGATGCCCCCCAACGCAAGCTCCAGGTCGCCAATGCGCGACCCGAGGATAGCGGCCGCGGACTGGCGCACATTCCGCGTCCACTGATGGCGCAATTGGGCATCGGCGAAGGCGACATCATCGAGATCGTCGGCAAGTCGACGACGCCTGCCCGTGCAGTCGCGCCCTATCCCGAGGATGAAGGGCTCGAACTGATCCGAATCGACGGCCTGCAACGCGCCAACGCCGGGGCGGGGTCGGGCGACTATGTCGACGTGCGTAAGGCCGAGGCCAAGCCCGCCACGCGCGTCGTCTTCGCGCCCGCGCAGCAGAATCTGCGCCTGCAGGGATCGACCGCCGCGCTCAAGCGCACCTTTTTCGGCCGTCCGCTCTGCGCCGGCGACGTCGTCGCGACCGCCGGGCAGCAGCGCATAGACCCCGACGGCGTCCCGCCCAATGTCGCGCAGTATCTCCGCGCGCCGGCCTATGCGCTGCAGGAAATCCGCCTCGCGGTGATCTCCACTGTTCCCAAGGGCGTGGTGCTGGTCGACGAGAATACCGAGATCGAGCTCCGCCCCGAATATGAGGAGCCCAAGGACGCGCGGCGCGCCGACGTCACCTATGACGATATCGGCGGCATGGCCGACACGATCGACCAATTGCGCGAGATGGTCGAATTGCCGTTGCGTTATCCGGAGTTGTTTCAACGGCTGGGCGTCGAGCCGCCCAAGGGCGTCCTGCTCCATGGCCCGCCCGGCACCGGCAAGACGCGCCTGGCGCGCGCCGTCGCCAATGAGAGCGACGCGCAATTCTTCCTGATCAACGGCCCGGAGATCATGGGCTCGGCCTATGGCGAATCCGAAGGGAAGCTGCGCCAGGTATTCGAGGAAGCGGCCAAAAACGCGCCGTCGATCGTGTTCATCGACGAGATCGATTCGATCGCGCCCAAGCGCGGCAATGTGTCGGGCGAGGCCGAAAAACGCCTGGTCGCGCAATTGCTGACCCTCATGGATGGGCTGGAAGCGCGCGCCAACCTGGTGGTGATCGCCGCGACCAACCGGCCCGAGGCGGTTGACGAGGCCTTGCGGCGACCCGGCCGGTTCGACCGCGAGATCGTCGTCGGCGTTCCCGACGAGCGTGGCCGCCGCGAGATATTGGGCATCCATACGCGCGGCATGCCATTGGGCGACCATGTCGATCTCGACGAGCTGGCCCGCACGACCTACGGTTTCGTCGGCGCCGATCTCGCCGCGCTCGCGCGCGAAGCCGCGATCGAGGCAGTGCGGCGGATCATGCCGCGGCTCAATCTCGAGGACCGCACCATCCCGGCCGACGTGCTCGAAACGCTGGCGGTCACCCGCGAGGATTTCCTCGGCGCGTTGAAGCGTGTGCAGCCGTCGGCAATGCGCGAAGTGATGGTCGAGGCGCCGCGCGTCCGCTGGGACGATGTCGGCGGGCTCGACGACGCGCAGATGCGGTTGAAAGAAGGCGTCGAACTGCCGCTCAAGGATCCCGACGCGTTCCGTCGGCTGGGCATCCGCCCGGCCAAGGGTTTCCTGCTCTATGGCCCTCCCGGCACGGGCAAGACCCTGCTCGCCAAGGCAGTCGCGCGCGAGGCAGAGGCGAATTTCATCTCGACCAAATCGTCCGACCTGCTCAGCAAATGGTATGGCGAGAGCGAGCAGCAGATCGCCAAATTGTTCGCCCGTGCCCGCCAGGTCGCGCCGACCGTGATCTTCATCGACGAGCTCGACAGCCTGGTCCCCGCGCGCGGCGGCGGCCTGGGCGAGCCGCAAGTCACCGAGCGCGTGGTCAACACGATCCTGGCCGAGATGGACGGGCTGGAGGAATTGCAGTCGATCGTCGTGATCGGGGCAACCAACCGACCCAATCTGATCGACCCGGCGCTGCTGCGTCCGGGCCGGTTCGACGAGCTGATCTATGTCGGCGTCCCCGACGAGAAGGGGCGCCGCCGCATCCTGGCGATCCAGACCCAGAAGATGCCGCTGGCCGACGATGTCGATCTCGATCGCATCGCCGCGCGCACCGACCGCTTCACTGGCGCGGATCTCGAGGATCTCACCCGGCGCGCCGGCCTGAT
Organism: Sphingomonas pruni NBRC 15498; assembly: GCF_001598455.1. Classification (GTDB taxonomy): domain Bacteria; phylum Pseudomonadota; class Alphaproteobacteria; order Sphingomonadales; family Sphingomonadaceae; genus Sphingomonas; species Sphingomonas pruni. The sequence continues at coordinate 12,106 of NZ_BCYZ01000005.1, read as the reverse complement.
CGCGCTCCGCAAGAATATCGACGTCAAACAAGTGACGATTGCCGATTTCGAAGACGCGCTGACTGATTCGCGCGCGTCGGTGACCGCGGAGATGGAGCGCGACTACGAGCAACTCGCCGCGACGATGAAGCAGGATGCGGCGTCGCTGCAGCCTTTGGGCTTCATCTCGCCGGGGCAGTTACGGCCGCATGGGCCGAAGGGGACGGACTAAACCCGCGTTCCTGCGCAAGCAGGAGCCCAGGATCGGCGATATCGCTTGTTACCCTGGGCTCCCGCTTTCGTGGGACTGCGTTTTGGTTGGGTCAAGCTGCTTCGCTCGCCCGCGCCGACGGCTGTAACGCGATCCAGCAATATACGAGCAGCGCCACGCACGCGGCGCCGGCAGTGAGATAGGGCAAGGAGTGCCAGAACTCGTACAGCCCGACCCCGATCGACGGACCCAGAACGAAACTGGCGCCGTTGACCGAGGTGACCTTGCCCGCGACCGAGCCCTGTGCCGCCGATCCGACCGCGAGCGACGACCCCGCGGTGAAAGCGGGGCGCGTGAAGCCGAAGCCGATGCTCGCCAGGGCATAAGCGGTCGCGAGGCCGTAGAGCGAGGTGGCGAGTCCGGTTAGCGCGCACCCCGCCGCCGCGATGCCGAGCCCGACCAGCATCATCACACGCGGCGTCAGGTTGAACAACGGGATCAGCCCCCATTGTACCAGCAATGCCGCGCCCGCGCCCATCATCAGCACGATTCCGGTCGGCTGCAGCGCCTCCGCGGGCGGGAGATGCAGGCGGTCGATCACCAGGAAGCCGATCGCCTGGCCGGTCATCGCCTGGGCATGGCCGAACACCAGCCCCGCGATCATCCAGGCGCGAACGCGCGGGTCGAGAAAGCCGACCTCCTCGATATGCTGGCCGGTCGCGGCGGTGATGCTGGCGCCCGACGATTGCCCACCGATCGACGGATAGGCATTGACCGCGCCGTGCGCGGCGGGGTCATCCATTGCCGCCTCGCTGCGATCGTTGGGCAGCATGCGCAGCACCGCGACGAACATGCCCGCCCCGAATAAGGCGAACAGGAATGCCGGGCCGGACAGGCCGATCACGACGCCCTCCACGCTGCCGAGCAGGAGATAGGGAGCGATCGCCGGTCCTAGGATAGTGCCGAGCCCGAAGGCCGAGCCGAGCAGGGTCAGCGCCTTGGTCCGCTCGTCGCGCGTGGTGCGCCCGGCGACGATCGCCTGCACCGCCGGCGGCGCAGCGGCACCGAACGTGCCGTAGATCAGCCGTCCGACGATGAAGAGCATGAACGCCGCGGTTCCGCCGATCCAGCCGTTGATCCCCGCCGCGAGGAAGATACCGCACAAGGTCAGCGAGATGGTGAACCCGCCGACGCCGAGCAGAATCATCGACCGCCGGCCGCGCCGGTCGGATCGGCTCGCCCAGAACGGCGCGGCGATCACCCATAACAAGGCGGAGACGGAAAAGGCGGCGGCGACGGCATTGTCGCGGACATGGAGCGAGCGTCCGATCGCGGGCAGGACCGATTGCAACGCGGTGTTCCCGGCCGCGATCGTCAGCATCACGGTGAACAACAAGGCGAAGTCGCGATCGAACCTCGCCGTCATTCCTTCTCCCAATCGTAGCTACGCGTCACCGCAGCGACATGAAGCGAATACCACCGGTACCAGCGCCCACGTCCGGCTTCGCGAATCTCACCGTGCCGGGCATTCCGGCGCCAGGCAATGGCCGCGTCCTCATCCGCCCAATAGCTTACAGTGATGCCGATTCCGTCGGCGCCACGCGCGCTGTCGACGCCGCGATAGCCGGGCTGCGTGGCGGCCAGTGCCACCATTTCGGCCGCTGCGGCGGCATAGCCTTCCGGATCCTCGCCGGTGACTTCGGACACGAAGATCACGGCAATTGTTCCGGGGGCGAACGTCGTCATGACGCGTCGATGGACCGGCGCGCGGCACGACGCAACCCGTCGGAATCACCCAGGGAGCATAGTCATGACCGGCAACGCCCTGGATTGGGCTTGGAGGCGCGCTGGCTAGGAGCGCAGCGCAGTCGCGTAGCCTTGAGCTACGCGCAAGCAAGCGACAACGCCGGCGCGCCTCCAAGCCCAACCGCGAAGCGGCGGGCGCCTTTTGGCGCAGGATGAACAGGTAAAACTGCCCCCGGCAGTTTTAGCCGTGTCCGGGGGACACGGCGACCTGTTCATCGTCGCTCGTCGGTCACGATGCATCGACATCGCTCCCTTCTCGCTCCTCGCGCTGCACCAAAATCCACTCCGTCCAGGGCATTGTCGGTTATGACTATGCTCCCTAAAGACTTGATCGCGCGTTACAGCTTTGCGACAGGGGTTTTCCGGTCGCGCGAGATTTGGCGCACAGCTACAAGGAATATCATGTCCCAGCCCCGCTTCGCTCTCGACAATGCGGAGACGCGCGCGCGCAAACTCCCTTCTCCCTGGGCCATGTTCCTCAGCGGGTTCCTCAAGCGGCCGGTGATGGTCGGCTCGATCATCGCCTCGTCCAAGGCGCAGATCAACGCGATGCTCAAGGTGCCGGACTGGCCCAACGTCAAATTGTTCGTCGAATATGGCCCGGGCGTCGGCACCTTCACGCAAGCGATTCTCGATCGCCTGCCTGCCGACGGCACCTATATCGCGATCGACACCAATCCGGACTTCATCGAGTATCTGCGAATCAAGTTCACCGATTCGCGCTTCGTCCCGGTCCATGGGTCGGCCGCCGACGTCGAACAGATCGTTGCCGAACATGGCTTCGAGCAAGCCGATTACGTGCTGTCGGGCCTGCCTTTCTCGACCTTGCCCAAGGGCGTCGCCCCCGCCATCGCCGCCGCGACGCACCGCGTGCTCAAGACCGGCGGTGCGTTCCTGGTCTATCAATTCCGCCCCAAGGTGCGCGACTTTCTCGAGCCGCATTGGGACCGGATCGACTATTCGATCGAATGGTGGAACATCCCGCCCTCGCACAATTTCTTCGCCTGGAAGGACTAAGGGCCGATTCGTCGCCCCGACGCAGGCGGGGGCCTGAGAGTTATCTGGCTAATGCCTCTCATCGAACCCAGCGGCCCCGGCCCGCGCCGGGGCGACGAATGGTGCCAACCGTATCCATTCTATTCCCGCAATCGGCGCTCGGGTCCGAAATTCAGGCTCCGCGTGACGTTGTAGTCGAGCACGGTCATCACGAAGAACGCCACCGCCTGCTTGATCCGCGTCCACCAGCCGGTGCGCGACCGGTAAAGCTCGGGCGTGATCCGTTCCGATTCGGCGATCTCGCCGTCGACATAGGTCCGGACGTGGTCGGCGAACGCCTTGTCCTCGACGCGCAGCATCAGTTCGAGGTTCAGGAACAGGCTGCGAATGTCGTAATTGGCCGAGCCGACATAGACGGTGTCATCGATCACGAAGAGCTTCGTATGGAGCTTGGTCGGCTGGTATTCGTAGATCTCGACTCCTTTCCTGAGCAGGCCGGCATAAGTGAAGCGCGACGCCCAAATCGCGGCGCCATGATCGTTCTTCGACGCCAGCACGACACGCGCGACACCGCGCTGGCCGATCCGGTCGAGCCGGCGCAGCATCCCCGGGCTCGGCGCGAAATAGGCGCTGATCAGGTCGACCCGCATCGCCCGTTCGAGATCGGCGCGCACTGATTTGGCCCAGGGCGAAGGTTTGCGCGTCGGCCCGCCGAACAGCCAGCGCGTCGCGCCATGGGGCTCGCTCCATTTCGACAGCAAGACACGCAGCGACCTGAGCGGCGCCTGATCCTGCTTCGCCCAGCGATCGAGCGCGTCGAAATAGCCGGTCAGATGCCCGGCAGAGGGGCCCTCGATATAGAAACCGAGGTCGCGCCACGCTTGCTCTTCATTGGTGCCGAAATAGCTGTCCTGGATGTTGAACCCGCCGATGATCACCCGGCGCTCATCGGCGAGCGCGAGCTTCTGGTGGTTGCGCAACAGATAACGTCGTCCCCAGCGCGGCACGAAGCGGCAGACGTCGATCCCGGCGTCCTTCAACGGATCGAAGAAGCGATGATTCTCGGCATGCTCGCTGCCCAGCCCGTCGACGATTAGCTTGACGTCGACTCCGCGCCGCGCCGCGTCGATCAGCGCCTGCCGGACCTTCGCTCCGGCATCGTCGTCGACATAGATATAATAGAGGATCCGCAACGATCGCTGGGCGCCCGCGATCAGGTCGAGCAACGCGGTCAGCCGCTCGGGGCCCTCGGTAATGAGCCGGAGCGTGTCGCCGTCGATCGTGAAGCTGGGTTCGCCGGCCATCTCTTGCCTATTGGAGCGGGGCACGGCGCGGGGCAAGCAATCGGCACCGTCCGCGGTGACAATATGCGAAAAAGCCGATTTTCTTGACTCTTTGCGGCCCATTGCCCTAAGCGCCCACGCTTCCCATCTTGGTGTTTTGCTGAAGGAAAGCGTTTCATGGCGCGCGTCACTGTCGAAGATTGCGTCGACAAGGTTTCGAACCGTTTCGATCTGGTGCTGTTCGCAGCCCAGCGCGCCCGCCAGATTTCGGGCGGCGCCGACCTCACCATCGATCGCGACCGCGATAAAAACCCGGTCGTGGCGCTGCGCGAAATCGCCGAGGAGACGGTGCGCCCCGATCATCTGCAGGATGCGGTGATCAGCGGCATGCAGAAGGTTCAGGTCGACGACGACGACACGCCCGACGAAATCGGCTCGCTGTCGCAGTCGGCCGAGGCGCTCCGCCTCACCGCCGCCGCGCCGCCGCGCAACCAGAATCTGGGCGGGGATTACGACGGTTGAGGCCAGAGATTAGCGTTCGCTAATCTCTGAAAAGCCGAAACCTCGGCCGGCGGGCGAAGCCCGGCCGACGTCGCGGCTTTGCCGCGACGGCATAGCTAGAGGAAACAAGGCCTGCGGAGCGATCCGCGGGCCTTATTCTTGACCAAGCGCCTCTCGAAACCCCGCCATCCGCTCGATCGCGGCGTCGAGCGTCGCGTCACTCTTGGCAAAGCACAGCCGCACCACATTGGTCACCGGGTCTTCGGCATAAAAGGCTGAAACCGGGATCGCCGCCACGCCGGCTTCGTCGAGCAGGCGGTTGCAGAAGGTGACGTCGTCGAGCGCGATGCCCGAGGCGGTCAGGTCGATCGAGAGGAAATAGGTCGCCGCCGACGGCAACGTCACACAGCCCGCCTCGCGCAGTCCCGCCGCCAGTCGGTCGCGCGAGCGCTGGAAGTCGGCGCGTTCCTTGTCGAACCAGGCCTTGTCCTTGCCCAGCCCGTAAGCGGCCGCCCATTGCAGATTGGGCGGGGTGGTGAAGGTCAGGAACTGGTGCGCCTTGGCCAGACCGCGCGCCAGCTCGGGCGCGGCGCACATCCAGCCGACTTTCCACCCCGTCAGCGCGAACATCTTGCCCGCCGATCCGATCTTGACCGTGCGCTCGCGCATGCCGGGCTGCGCCATCAGCGGAACGTGGCGCGCGCCATCGAACACCAGTTCTTCCCATACCTCGTCGCAGATCGCGGTCAGGTCGCGCTCAATGCAGAAGCGCGCGATCACCGCCAGTTCCTCCGCGCCGATCATCGAGGCCGAGGGATTGAGCGGACTGTTGAGCACTAGCAGCCGCGTTTTGGGCGACCACGCCGCCTCGAGCATCTCCGCCGTCACGCGCCAATCGGGCGGACTCAGCCGGACCAGCTTCGCGACGCCGCCGGCGCGTTCGACCAGCGGCAGATAGGCGTCGTAAAGCGGCTGAAACAGGATCACCTCGTCGCCCGGCGACACCAGGGCGAGAAGCGACGCCGCTATCGCCTCGGTCGCGCCCGACGTCACCACCACTTCTTCCGGCGACAGATCGAGCCCCTGATGCTCTGCATAATGCGCGGCGACTGCCTGACGCAGTTCGGGCAAGCCGACCATGGGCGGATATTGGTTCGATTTCTCGACCAGCGCCCTGGCCGCCGCGTCGATGATATCGGCCGGCCCCTGCGCCTCGGGGAAGCCCTGGCCCAGGTTGATCGCCCCGCTCGCCCGCGCACGCGCCGACATGGCTTCGAAGATCGTGGTGCCCATGCGGGCGTAGATCGGATTCATGCGAGTTTGATAGCGGCGCGGCGCTGGCGGAGCAAAAGGGCGCGGCATCGGTTAAACCGGTGTACAGGGGTCGAGGCACTAACCCGGTGTCCCTTGTCCGAAAAGGTCGCCCATCTTGCCCGGCAACGTCTATCTCAACGCAATCGGCACCGCGGTGCCGGACCATGAGGCGCACAGCGCGTTCATCGGCTGGGCGCAGCCAAAGATCGCCGACCCGCGCCTGGCCAAAGTGTTCGGCCGGATGGTCGCACGGTCGGGGATCGAGCATCGCTGGACCGTGCTGCCACGCGCCGACGATGGCGGGTCGCCGATCGGCCCCGGCGGCTTCTACGAAAACGGCTTCATGCCCGGCACCGATGCCCGGATGCGAATCTATGCCGATCAGGCGCCGAAGCTGAGCCTGGCGGCGATCGACCGGCTTGCCGAGCAGGTCGACATCGACCGGATCACGCATCTGGTGGTCGCGAGCTGTACCGGGTTCGTCGCGCCGGGCGTCGACCAGATCATCGCGCGCCGGCTCGGCCTCGCACCCTCGGTCGAGCGGCTGCTGGTCGGGTTCATGGGCTGCTATGCCGCGGTAGCGGCGCTGCGCAGCGCGCGCCACATCGTGCGGTCCGAGCCCGGCGCCCGCGTGCTGGTGGTCTGCGTCGAACTCTGCTCGCTCCACCTCCAGGATACCGGCGAGATCGAGAAATTGCTGGCGATGCTCCAGTTCGGCGACGGCGCGGGCGCGGCGCTGGTGACGAGCGACGCCACCGGCTTCGAGCTCGAAGCGCCGTTCGCGACGACCCTTCCCGATTCGGACCGCCTGATCCGCTGGGACATCACCGACAAGGGGTTCGAAATGCATTTGTCGGGCGAAGTCCCGCAGCGCATCGCGCAAGGGCTGACCGATCCCGATTTCGCCGCCGCCGCGCTTGGCGGACGCGATGCCGAGGAGATAGACGGTTGGGCGGTCCATGCCGGCGGGCGCTCGATTCTCGACGCGGTCGAGACCGCTTACCATCTGCCTCAGGGCGCGCTTTGGGCGTCGCGCGAAACGCTGCACGATTATGGCAACATGTCGTCGGCGACATTGATGTTCTCGCTGGGCAAGATGCTCGAGGGGCCGCGCATCGATCAGGGCATCGCACTGGCGTTCGGACCGGGGCTGGCGGCCGAGGGGTTCGGGTTCCGGAGCGCGGCGTGAATCTCCATCAGCGCGCCATCGCCGACGAGCTGATGGACGCCGACGACCTCGATACGGCGACCTACGCCGCCGTGGTCGGCGATCTCGCCAAGGTCAATGTCGTGACGATGGCCGCACGCCCGACCTTGTCCTTCATCGAGCGTGCGCTCCGCGGCCGTAAGGCGTTCAAATTGCTCGATGTCGGATTCGGCGATGGCGATATGCTGCGCACGATCGCGCGCTGGGCAGCGAAGCGCGGTATCGCGGCGGAACTGGTCGGGGTCGACCTTAATCCGCGCAGCGAGGCGGCTGCGCGGCAGCACAGCGCGCCCGACACGGGAATCCGCTGGATCACCGGCGACTATGCCGATCTCGCGGGGCAGCACTGGGACATGGTGATCTCCAGCCTGGTCGCGCATCACATGACGCACGACCAGCTCGTCGCCTTCCTGCGCTTCATGCAGGCTGAGGCGCGATTGGGGTGGCTGGTCAACGACCTCCACCGCCACGGCTTCGCGCATTGGGGATTCCCATTGCTCGCCCGCAGCTTCGGCTGGCACCGCATCGTCCGGCTCGACGGCACCTTGTCGATCGCCCGCTCCTATCGCCCCGGCGAATGGCCGCCGATCCTGGCCGAAGCCGGTATCACCGACGCGCGCGTCTATCGCGCCTTCCCGTTTCGCCTGTGCGTCGAACGCCTGCGCTGATCGTCGGCGGCGGACCGGCCGGCGCAGTCGCGGCGCTGCTGCTGGCACGCGCCGGTGCGCCGCATCTGCTGGTCGAACGCAGCGCCGAGACCGGCGATGCCTTGTGCGGCGGTTTCCTGAGCTGGCGAACGCTCGAGGCACTCGATCGCCTGGGCATCCGCCGCGACGCGCTCAACCGCGACGAGATACGCCGGCTGCGGTTGTTCGCGGGATCCCATCTGGCCGAAGCATGGCTGCCGCGCCCCGCGCTCGCGGTGTCGCGCCGACGGCTCGATACCTTGCTGCTCGGTCACGCGGTCGCCGCTGGCGCGGCGGTCGAGCGCGGGGTCGCGGTGCGCGCGCTCGAAGGCGATTGCGTGCGCCTGGCCGACGACAGCGAAATCACTCCCGACGCCTTGTTCCTCGCCACGGGAAAGCACGATCTGCGCGGACTGGCGCGCGGTGCCGAGCGCAGCGACGACCCGACTTTGGGCCTGCGGGTGCGACTGGGCCCGAGCGAGGCGCTCGACCGGATGGTCGGCGACACGATCGAGCTCCATCTGTTCGATCGCGGCTATGCCGGGATCGCGCGGCAGGAAGACGGCGCGGTCAATCTGTGCATGGCGGTGCACCGGTCGCGGCTGACCGCAGCGGGATCGCCCGACCAGTTGCTGGCCGCGCTGGCGCTCGAATCGCCGCAGCTGGGCGAGCGGCTGGCCGGTCGCGCCGGCTCCGCGTCGATCGATGCCGTCGCCAATGTCCCTTATGGCTGGCGCATGCAGAACGGCACGACCGGGCTGTTCCGGTTGGGCGATCAGGCGGCGTGCATCCCCAGCCTGGCGGGCGAAGGCATGGGAATCGCAATCGAAAGCGGTGCGCGGGCGGCGGCAGAGTATCTGCGCCACGGCCCCAGCGGCGCGATCACCTATCAGCAGCGGCTCGCCCGCGACCTGACGACGCCATTCGCGATCGCCAGCCGCATCCGCGCCGCCGCCGAGCGTCCCGCCTGGGCGAACGCGCTGACCGTTGCGGTGCGGCTGGCGCCCGGAATCGCCGGAATCGCCGCCCGCCTAACCCGGATCAGCCACAAGCCGCTTGACGCGTGATCGCAGCGTAACGATCTTCCTCCACATGGAACATCTCTCGCTCTCCGAATCCGAATGGCGCAAGCGCCTGACCCCCGAGCAATATCATGTGCTGCGCGAGGCGGGGACCGAGCGCGCCTTTGCCGGCATCTACAACGACAATAAGGCCGACGGCATCTATGCCTGCGCCGCGTGCGACCTCGACCTGTTCGACAGCTCCGACAAATATGATTCGGGATCGGGCTGGCCGAGCTTCACCCAGCCGATCGCCGAGGATCACGTCACCAACCACACCGATACCAGCCATGGCATGACGCGTACCGAAACGCGGTGTGCGCGCTGCGACAGCCATCTCGGCCACGTCTTCCCGGACGGGCCGCCGCCGACGGGCCTACGCTATTGCATGAATTCGATCAGCCTCGATTTTCATCCGCGTGCGGATTGATTGGCGCGGCGAACGGCGTGCAGCCGCGCTTGTCGAGGCTCGGTTAACCCTCTAAGCCCTCGCCCATAACGATGGCCAAGGCGTCCAAAATTGTCCCCCGATGGCGCCGCTGGCTCGTGCTGGGCCTGCGCCTTACCGGCGTCGCCGCGTTGCTCGGCATCATTGCGCTCGTCGTCACCGTCTATGTGACCGAATCGCAGCTGCCGAGCTTCGACGAGTTGAAATCCTCGCCCAACGGCCAGATGATCCGCGTGCTGGCCGATGACGGCACCCCCATCGTCAGCCTGGGGCCGAGCTACGGCGAATGGCTTCCCTACGCCCAGATTCCGCAAGTGATGAAGGATGCGATGGTCGCGGTGGAGGATCGCCGCTTCCGCGACCATCCTGGCGTCGATCCGATCGGTATCGCGCGCTCGTTTCAGGTGCGCATTACCTCGGGCCATTGGCGCCAGGGCGGTTCGACCATCACCCAGCAGCTGGCGCGCAACATCTTCCTGTCGTCGACCAAGAAGTTCGGCCGCAAGGCGCGCGAGATGGTGCTGGCGCTGGCACTCGAGCGCAAGTTCAGCAAGGATCAGGTGCTCGAACTCTATCTCAACAAGGTCTATTTCGGCGGCGGCGCCTATGGCATCGACGCGGCGAGCCGCAAGTTCTTCGGCCATGGCGCCAGCACGCTGTCGCTGGGGGAGGCCGCGATCATCGCCGGGCTGGTCAAGGCGCCGTCCAATTATTCGCCGACTGCCGACGCCCAGGCCGCAGTCAACCGCGCCGGCGTGGTGATCGGGCTGATGAAGGAAACCGGCAAGATCTCCGCCGCCGAAGCCGCTTCGGTCGATCCCAGGACGGTCAAGCTGGCGCCCGAGCCCAACCAGAACAGCGTGCGCTATTTCACCGACTGGGCACTACCTCAGCTCGAAAACCTGATCGACGAGCCGACCCGTCCGCTCGAAGTGTGGACGACGATCGACATCCGCATGCAGAAAGCGGCCGACGCCGCGATCGCCGCCTATGCGCCCAGGAATGCGCAAGGCGCGCTGATCAGCCTTGACCGTGACGGCGCGGTGCGGGCGATGGTCGGCGGCAAGGATTACGTGACGTCGAACTATAATCGCGGCGTGACCGCGCTGCGTCAGCCGGGTTCGTCGTTCAAATTATTCGTCTATCTGGCGGCGCTAGAAGCGGGCCATCGGCCGAGCGACCGCATCGTCGACGAGCCGATCACGATCAACGGCTGGAGCCCGCGCAACTCGTCGGGCCGCAATGCCGGCGAGATGGATATCCGCACGGCGTTCGCCTATTCGGTCAACACCGTCGCCGCCAAAATCGGCCAGGAAGTCGGCTTTTCAACGGTCGCCGACATGGCGCGGCGCTTCGGCATCTCGACCCCGATCTCGACCGTGCCGTCGATGGTGCTGGGATCGAACGACGTCCATCTGATCGACATGACTCGCGCCTTTGCCAGCGTCAGCAACAAGGGCGTCGCGGTGACCCCGTACGGGATCACCAAGGTCACCTCGATGGGTGAGACGATCTACAATCACGAAGTCGACCGCAGCCATGTGCTGGTCGCGCCCTATGTCGCCGCCGAGATGACCGACCTGTTGCAGACCGCGGTCGCCACCGGCACCGGCAAGGCGGCGCAGATCGGGCGTCCGGTCGCGGGCAAGACCGGCACGACCAGCTCGAACAAGGACGGCTGGTTCCTCGGCTTCTCTTCGGGCCTCACCACCGGCGTGTGGATGGGTCGCGACGATGCCAAGTCGATCCCCGGCCTGCAGGGCGGCACCTTACCCGCGCGCGCTTTTGCGGCATTCATGAAGATCGCCACCGCCGGGCGGCCGGTCGAGACCTTCGACACCCAGGTGACCTTGCCGGAATGGCAGCTCGACAACGAAAGCGATTTCGGTCAGCCCGACAATGGCCTGTTCGTCGATCCCGACGGCAATCCGATTCCGCCCGACCAGATCGCGCCCGACGCGCCGATCGGTGGTGGTGACGCCGGCATGCCTCCTCAGTCAGAGGACGATCAGCCGCAGACGGCACCCGACGCTACCGACGATCCCGCGCGACGCCCCGACGAACGGCTCGATCGCAAATGGATCGACCGCATGACCGGCAGTCCGGGCGCCGATCCCAACCGGCCCAAGCGCGTCGTTCCGAACGGATCGGCCCCGGCCGATCGCCCGCGTGAAGTTCAGCAGGCGCGCCCGACCCAGTGAAGCGCCGCGCCGTGGCGGCGCAGCCACGCGCGCGCCGGCGCCGGATCGGTTCCGAGCAATTGCCGGTAGGCGGCATGGAAAGCGGGCGAATGATCCATGTGCAGCCGATGCGCGACTTCGTGCGCGACGGTCGAGCGGCGGACGTGCGGCGGCGCGCAGATCAGCCGCCAGCTGTAGCGGATGGCGCCGGTCGAGGCGCAGCTGCCCCAGCGGCCTTTCGGGTCAGCGACGGTGACGCGGCTGACGGCGACGCCGGCCTTGGCGGCGAACTCGGCGGTTTCTTCGGACAGGACGGCTAAGGCGCGGCGCTTGAGCCAGGTTTCGATGCGGCGGGGCAGGCCTTCCAACGGCCCGCCGCATACCAGCCGTGGCTCACCCTCACCCTTCCCACCCGGCTGCGCCGGGCGGGCCCC
>NZ_BCYZ01000004.1 GCF_001598455.1 Sphingomonas pruni NBRC 15498 | reverse complement strand
GAATGGATCAAGTCAATGAACGCAATACGCTTCTGCTTATCGCCGTGGCGCGGGCCCGGCGAACGTTACCAGGCTTTCCGATCCGTCCGCCGCCACCGCTGAGACGCCGACGAAATTGTCGTCGATCGGCACGTTCTTGAGCACCAATTCGGTCGTGCCGGTGACGTCGCGGCTGCTCGTCCAATTCTGCGTATCGGCGCGGCGCCAGTGCACGCGATATTTCGCGGCACCGTCGACCGGCTGCCAGCGGACAGTCGTGTCGCGCGACAGGGCGCCTTGGACCGTCACTCCCTCTGGCGCGGCAGGCGCGGCGGCGAGCCGGCGGATCGTCGCGATGTTGATCGCCGCCACCTTGGCCAGATAGGCGAAATCCATCTTGTCGATCGTGTCGCCATAAGCGACGCCATTCTCGGTGCGGACATATTGGTGTTGGCCGTCCCAGCGCTCGGCGGCGACGGTGAAGCGTACCGCCGGATAGCCGAGTTCGAGAAACGGCAAGTGATCGCCGCCGCGTCCGAACCGGTCGGGACGGCGAACGACGAACGCATCGAGCCCGCCTGGAATGCCCGCCGCGACCTGATCGATCGTCTTGGCCAGCGCGCGGCTGGGACCGTCATCCTCACCGCCATTCATCCGCCGCGCGAGATCGCCTTTCAAATCCTCGCTCTCGCGAATGCCCTCGGAAAATACCCGCACGCTCTTGTTGGCGACCACGCCGCCCTTGCCGATGGAATTGCCGACAATGTCGTTGTTGAGCATCGCGGTCACCTTCCAGCCGCGCTCTCGGGCGGTGTCGGCAAGGAGTTTTCCGCCCCACAATCCCTGCTCCTCACCCGAGAACACCGCATAGACGATCGTCGCGCGGAACTTCCGCTTCGACAGGATTCGCGCTGCTTCCAGAACGACGGCGACACCCGACGCATCGTCATTGGCCCCTGGCGCGTCAGCCTTCGCGTCCATGACGTCGCCGACGATCGAATCGATATGCCCGCCGATTATGATCACGCGATTGGGATCCGAACCCTTTTGCACTCCCAGGACATCGACGATGTTCACCCCGTTGGGTGCGCGTGGGCCGGTGAAATTACGCGCGATCGTCTCGCTCGCCACGCATCCGCCGCAAGCCGCCCCGATTGTATCGAACTGCGCTCTCGCCCAGGCCCGGGCTGCTCCGATTCCCCGTTTGGGGTCGTTGGGATCGGATAGCGAGTGCCGCGTGCCGAACCCGACCAGCGCGCTGACGGTTGCTTTCATCCGAAGCGGAGAGGGCTGTTCGACCGCGGGAGCGGCAGAGGCGAGCAACAGCGGGGCGAGCATCAGGACTTTGCGCATGCAACAACCTGACTCGATCCCATTGTCTGCGCAATGAAATTGGTTGGGCAATACCTTAGCGTGCACTGAGAAGGCGGAACGTCGCGTGGCGGCGCGAATTGACGCACCATGAATAATATTACGCAACGCCTGCGAAACGATTGGCACTTACACAGTTAAGATACGTTCGTCTCAGTAACAGGAGGTGCACGTTATGGCCACGGAACGCGTAGTCGCGTTCGGATTTCTGACGAACAGGGACCTCGAATTGTTGGGTGGTGGGTTTACGCGCCATTTTCCCGTTACAGACGACGATTTGTTTGCCGAATTGCTCGACAAGCTCGATCAGGTGGAAATTGCGCCGGCCGATCGCGGTATTATTTTGCGTACTAGGGATGGCGGATGAGGACGCTCAGCTGAGCCGATCGATCGCTTCGCGATCCAGGCTTCCCGGGATAACCATGATGGGAACCGGTAACGAGCCTGCCTCGCTTCCAGCGAAATGGCTGACCAAGGGACCCGGCGATCCACTCGGCGCGGCACCGAGCACCAGTGCCGCGATCTCGGGATTGCCTTCGATCGTCTCGCGAATGACCTTGGGCGCATCGCCCTGCTTCAAGGTGATCGCCGGCTTCAGCCCCGATTCCTCGAATAACGTGCCCGCTGCACCGGCGATGATGGCTTCGGCGTGCTGCCGGGCTTCGGCCTCGATCGTTGCCTGGACGCCGCCAAAGGCGATGAATTCCTGCGGGGCCATGATCGACAGGATCTCGACGCCGCCCCCGGTCTTGACCGCGCGCCGGGCGGCGAAGCGCAGCGCGACTTCCGCTTCGGGACTGTCGTCGACCACCACCAGATAGATGCGCATGTGCGCCCGGCTCCCCTCGTTCGTGCGATAGGTGACGCGGAACGCGCGCCCGCGCAAGCGCCTCGGTCTTGACCCGGAGCGTGTCGGGCGCGAAGGAGCCGCTTCATAGTCCGCCTCCCCAGGACGCCCGAGAGGACGCAGAATGCCCATCGAGATCAAGATGCCCGCACTTTCACCGACGATGGAGGAGGGCACGCTGGCGAAATGGCTGGTCAAGGCCGGCGACACCGTCAAGTCGGGCGACCTGATGGCCGAGATCGAAACCGACAAGGCGACGATGGAATTCGAAGCGGTCGACGAAGGTGTCATCGCAGAGATCGTCGTTCCCGAAGGCACCGACAACGTGAAGGTCGGCCAGGTCATCGCGATCCTGGCGGCTGAAGGCGAGGACGCTTCTGCGGCGAAGGCTGCGCCCAAGGCGGAAGCCCCGAAAACGGAAGCGCCGAAGGCCGAGGCTGCTCCTGCTCCTGCTCCGCCGCCGGCGCCCGAAGCTCCTGCCGCGGCACCGGCCCCGACTCCCGGGCCCGCGGCGTCAGGCGACCGGGTCAAGGCAAGCCCGCTCGCTCGACGCATCGCGGCTGAAAAGGGTGTCGATCTCGCTTCGGTAGCGGGCTCAGGCCCCAATGGCCGCATCGTCCGCGTCGATGTCGAAGGCGCGAAGCCCGGCGCGGCTGCTCCGGCGGCTGTCCCGGCACAGAGCGAAACTGCCGCCGCGCCGGCACCGCTCAAGCCCGCCGCAATCCCCGATATCCCGCACGAGGCGACCAAGTTGTCGAACGTGCGCAAGACGATCGCGCGCCGTCTGACCGAATCGAAGCAGCAGGTCCCGCACATTTACCTGACGGTCGATATCCGTCTCGACGCGCTGCTCAAGCTCCGCGCCGACCTCAACAAGAGCCTCGAGCCGCGCGGCGTGAAGTTGTCGGTCAACGACCTGCTGATCAAGGCGCTCGCCGCCTCGCTAATCCAGGTGCCGAAGTGCAACGTGATGTTCACGCCCGACCAGCTGATCAGCTTCCAGCGCGCGGACATCTCGGTCGCGGTTTCGACGCCGTCGGGGCTGATTACGCCGATCATCACCCACGCCGACACCAAGGGCGTCGCCGCCATCTCGACCGAGATGAAGGACCTCGCCACGCGCGCCCGCGACAACAAGCTCAAGCCCGAGGAATATCAGGGCGGTACCGCCTCGATCTCGAACATGGGCATGTTCGGGATCAAGCAGTTCGAGGCGGTGATCAATCCGCCCCAGGGCATGATCATGGCGATCGGCGCGGGTGAGAAGCGTCCGTACGTGATCGACGATGCGCTCGGTGTCGCCACCGTGATGTCGGCGACCGGCAGCTTCGATCATCGTGCGATCGACGGGGCCGACGGTGCCGAACTGATGCAGGCGTTCAAGGCGCTGATCGAAGCACCGCTCGGCATGCTTGCCTGAGGCACGGGCGATGTCCGCGCGGACTCTTGCCGAGGCGTGTTACATGGTCGCCAGCGCGATCGTGACGTACCTCATCACCGCGACCGCGGCGTGGGGCTATCCGCAGGGCGCCGCGGCGATCTGGCCGATCGGTCTGGTCGCGATGGCATTCGTGATCGGGTTCGGGTTCAAGCCGTTCCTCATCTCTTGGCGAATCGACCGTAGCGGACGGCGCGACGCGTGAGCGACGCGGCCTCCGTCAGCCCGCCGGCGCGCGAGCCCGCAATCCGGGTCACCGCAATGCCCGCCGACGCAAATGCCTATGGCGACATTTTCGGTGGCTGGCTGATGAGCCTGATGGACTCGGCCGCCGGACTGGTCGCCGCGCGCCACTCGCACGGTCGCGCGGTCACCATCGCGATGGACGGCATGCAGTTTCACGCCCCGGTCCATATCGGCGACGAAGTGTCGGTCTATGCGCAACTGGCCAAGGTTGGGCGCACCTCGATGACGATCGATGTCGAATGCTGGGCGCGCGATCGCCACCGCGATGATCATCGCAAGGTGACCGAGGCGCGCTTTACCTTCGTCGCGATCGACCAGGACCGCAAACCACGGCCGGTGGTCGTCGAATGAACGACGCTCCCATCTTCCCGCCCGAACGCATGCCCGACATCCGCGTGACGGTGATGGCCGCCGACGCCAATCCCTATGGCACCGCGTTCGTCGGCTGGCTGTTCGGCCAGATGTCGCTCGCCGGCGGCAGCCTCGCCTCACGCCGCACGGGCAAACGCGCGCCGGTCGTCGCGGCCGACGGCTTCAAATTCCTGGCACCTGCCAATATCGGCGACGAATTGTCCGTCTGGGCCGAGGTGGTAGGCGAGGGGCGCACCTCGCTCACCATCGCCACCGAAGCCTGGAAGCGCGACCGCCATGGCGAGGCGATGGCCAAGGTCGCGGAAGGACGGTTCGTGTTCGTCGGCGTCGGCGACGTTCGTCAGGACATGGCCTGATGCCCTGCACCTCCCCATATTCCTCTCGACAGTAAGACAAGGACACCTCCCCAGTGGCTGAAACCTACGACCTCATCGTCCTCGGATCCGGCCCCGGCGGCTATGTCGCGGCGATCCGCGCGGCGCAGCTCGGGCTCAAGACCGCGATTGTCGAGCGCGAATTGCTCGGCGGCATTTGCCTCAACTGGGGCTGCATCCCGACCAAGGCGCTGCTGCGCTCGGCCGAAATCTATCATTACATGCAGCACGCCAAGGACTACGGCCTCGTCGCCGACAAGATCAGCGCCGATCTCGACGCCGTGGTCAAGCGCTCGCGCGGCGTCGCCAAACAGCTCAATCAGGGCGTCACGCACCTGATGAAGAAGAACAAGATCACCGTGCACATGGGCACGGGCAAGCTGACCGGGAAAGGCAAGCTGACCGTCACCGCGGCGGACGGCAAGACGACGGACCTCACGGCCAAGAACATCATCGTCGCGACCGGCGCGCGTGCCCGCGACTTGCCCTTCGCCAAGGCCGACGGCAAGCGCGTCTGGACCTATCGTCACGCCATGACGCCGAGCGAAATGCCGACCAAGCTGCTGGTCATCGGCTCGGGCGCGATCGGGATTGAGTTCGCCAGCTTCTACAAGGACATGGGCGCGGACGTCACCGTGGTCGAGATGCTCGATCGGCTGGTCCCGGTCGAGGATGCCGACGTCTCCGCCTTCCTGGAAAAGGCGCTCAAGAAGCAGGGCATGACGATCATGACCAAGGCGGGCGTCGACAAGCTCGAGATCGGTGCGAGCGGCGTGAAGGCGTCGATCAAGGACAAGGACGGGAAGGTCACGACCGCCGACTTCAGCCACGTCATCGTCGCGATCGGCATCCTGCCCAACACCGAGAATATCGGGCTGGAAGAATTGGGCGTGAAGACCGACCGCGGTCACATCGTGACCGACGGCATGTGCAAGACCAATGTCGACGGCCTCTATGCGATCGGCGACGTGACCCAGCCGCCCTGGCTTGCGCACAAGGCTAGCCATGAAGGCGTGATCGCAGTCGAGGCGATCGCCGGTAAGCATCCGCATGCGATGGACCCGAAGAACATTCCCGGCTGCACCTATTGCCACCCGCAGATCGCCAGCGTCGGCCTGACCGAGGCAAAGGCGAAGGAGACGGGCTATGAGATAAAGGTCGGCAACTTCCCTTTCATCGGCAACGGCAAGGCGATCGCGCTCGGCGAGCCCGAGGGTTTCGTGAAGACGGTGTTCGATGCCAAGACCGGAGAATTGCTCGGCGCGCACATGATCGGCGCGGAAGTCACCGAGCTGATCCAGGGCTATACGATCGGCAAAACCGGGGAACTGACCGAGGCCGAGCTGATGGAAACGGTGTTCCCGCACCCGACCTTGAGCGAAATGATGCACGAAAGCGTCTTGGGAGCGTACGGAAGGGCGCTGCACATCTGACGACGTGATTTATCCTCCCCGAGCTTGTCTCGGGGAGGGGGACCATTTGCGGAGCAAATGGTGGAGGGGCAAGGGAATCGATGCGCCGTACCGCAACACTCGCGATCGTCAGCCTGTTGGTCCTGACCGCCTCCGCGCCCGCACCCGAATTCTCCGCCGCGGGCTATGCCGCCGATGCCAAGGCGCTGCCCGACCTGATCCGCGACAATTACGCCTATCTCGACGATCTGCCCGGCGGGAAAGTGCCGTCCTCGCCGCAACTCGATGCCGAGCGCGACGACGTGCACGATGCGGACTCGCTGCTCCATTATGCCGAGGACATGATCACCGCGTTGGCCGACAGCCATGCGCTGACCGCCAAGTCGTTCAAGGACGATTGGGCGATCGTACCGAGCTATTCGGACTTATGGATCGACGAGAACGGCGGCTTTGTCGTTGGCGCGGTTCGGGAAGGGAGCCCGGCAGCGTCGGCGGGCGTGAAGCCGGGGGACTATCTGCTATTGATCGACGGCGTCCCGCCGGAGGTCGCGGTGAAGGCGTTCTGGGATCGGCTGGGGCTGCCGCAAGTGGCGAAGGGCGGGCGCTACGACAATCCCGAGCGCTACGCGATCCAGGTGCTGGTGGCGGGACGCCGCGACCGGCCGCGTAAGCTTGTCTTCAAACGCGGCAACCAGGTGCGCGACCTGACGCTCGACAGTCTCTACACTTGGTCGGCGCACCAGCCCGATCGGCCTGCGCTGACCGTCACCAGGGCCGGCGATGCGACGACGATCCGCTTCAACAATTCGATCGGCGATCTCGACACGATCAAGGCGTTCGACGCTGCGATGGCGACGGTTCCTGCGCATGCGCCCGTAGTGATCGACCTGACCGACACGCCTTCGGGCGGCACGTCCGCGATCGCCCGCGCGATCATGGGCTGGTTCGTGACCAGGCCGATGCCCTATCAGATGCATCAATTGCCCTCGGAAGAGCGCGAAACAGGCATCAAGCGACAATGGGTCGAATACGTCCTGCCTCGCCGGGGCAAATATCACCCCGGCCCGGTCAGCGTCCGTGCCGGCCATTGGACGGGCAGCATGGGAGAGGGGCTGGCCGTGGGCTTCATGGCTCTCGGCAAGACCGCGTGCGGATCGAGGATGGCGGGACTGAAGGGGGCCGTCTATGATTTCGACCTGCCCCGCACCGGGCTGCGTGTGAAGTTCCCTGCGGAACGGATCTACACGATCGCCGGAAGGCCGCGTGAGAACGTCGACCTCAAGCCCTGTCGATAGCCAATCGGAGGTCGCGCCGCCGAGCATGATGTGCTCATTGCTCAGGATATGCGGACGTTAGGTCGATACTGGTTCCTATGGGTGGCCGTGCTGCTCGCCGTGACGATGGTCGCGGCGGGTTGGCCGGGGCTCGCGGAATATGACAGCGGCGAGCAATTCCGGCAGGTGCTGAGCGGCCGGTACGATGATTGGCATCCGCCGGTCATGGCGCGGCTCTGGTCCCTGCTCCGCGTCCTGGGTGGGGGCGCCGGGCCGATGATGGTCTTGCAGATCGTGCTCTATTGGTTAGGGTTGGGCTTGCTCGCCGGCGGATTGGCACGCACCGGCCGCCCGCGCGCGGCGGCGGTGGTGCTCGGCATCGGGGCGCTGCCCGGATTCGCGGTGTGGCAATGGGCCGTGCTCAAGGACATCCAGATGGTTGCCGCAATGCTGGCGGCGGTCGGGATCGTCGGATGGTGGCGCCTTCGCGGCGTGCGCATGCTGTGGGCGGCGACGGCATTCGCCATCCTGCTGTTGGGCTATGCGACCTTGGTCCGCGCCAATGCGCTGTTCGCGACCGTGCCGCTGGCGGTGATGCTGCTGCCGCGTGGAAGATGGCCGGTCCGGTTGACGCTGGCGCTCGTCGGGATGGCGGCAATTATAGTGCTGACGCCCTTGATCGACGCGGACCTGTTCGGCGCAGCGCCGAGTGGCGTGCGCACGACCGAACCGTTATTCGATCTCGCGGCGATCGCGGTGCGGACCGGCGATGCCGATGCGACCGGGATAGATCCGGCGGGAATCGCAGCGCTCCGGCACGACCGGTGCGTGAAGACGTATTTCTGGGATACGCTGGGCGATGGCCCGTGCGCCGAGGCGATCGAAGATCTGGCGTCGCGGCCGGTTGGCGCGATGTATCTGCAACTTGCCCATGCCGCGCTCCGCCATCCTCTGGCCTATGCGGAGCATCGACTGGCGCATTTCAACATGACGCAGCGTTGGCTGGTCGGCCGAGAGCTGATGAACGATTGGCCCCCGTCGCAATCCCAACCCAATAAGCTTGGGCTGGACGATCCCGGCCCGCTGGCATCGTGGTGGATCGTCAGGACAGCAGCGCTGGCGGACACGCCGATCGGCTGGCCGGTCGTCTGGCTGACGCTGGCGGTGGCCACGCTGGTCGAGGGATTACGCCGCACCGCTTCACCCTTGCGCGATCTGGCACTGGCGCTGGTGGTGTCCGCGCTCGCGCTCGAGGCGAGCTTCATCGCGATCAGCATCGCCGCCGATCTGCGCTATCATCTGTGGCCGATGATCGCGGTGGCACTGGGCGTCGTTTTGCTGGTCGCCGAAGCGCGACCCTCGCGTCACGTGCTGATCGCAAGCATGGTTGCGCTAGGGCTGGTAGTGGCGGGCGGCATCATCGCGCGGGCGACGCTGCCGCCCGCGCCGAGCGATTATCCCGAAATCCTGACGAGCTAAAGTCGCGCGAACTCGGCAAGCAGCGGCTGATACTCCTCCATCGACGGGAATTTCTCGTACGAATGCGGCGAATCGACCAATGCCCAGGGCAGGGCCTCGCTGGTGTAATTCTGGACGAACGGCGTCACCCAGCTCGGATCGTCGAGCATCGTCGCGCGGACGTTGACGAAACCCATATCGGGCTCGAAATCGGTATAGACCCAGCTCTTGCAATAGTCGCAATGCTGATGATGCAGCCGCTCGCCATGCAGGCCGCCGATCACCGTCTCGCCCTTGGTCAGCGCGAAGCCCCCGCGCGGCACCGCCACGGTGGTCGAATAGGCGCCGCCGGTCATTTTCTGGCATCCCGTGCAATGGCAGATCGCGGTGAACAGGGGCGCCGCGCTGACCCGAAAGCGCACTTCGCCACAGCGGCATCCACCTTCCATCGGCAACGTCCACTTTGCCATTCCATTCCTCCATGCCTTGGGGCAGCCTGATGCTAACAAAAACGGGGAGCAAAGAGGATGCAGACTTTCGCGATCTTGTGGCCTGCTATCGCGCTCGCAGCGCTCAGTTTCGTGGTGATGGTGTGGGTCGCGGTCGCACGGGCCGGGTACATGAAGAGCAACCCGCCGCGCCCCGACGACCTCGCCACGAGCGAGGCGGCGATGCGCTATTTCCAACCGGTCGAAATGCCGGCCAACAATCTGCGCAACCTGTTCGAGGCGCCGGTGCTGTTCTTCGCGCTGATCCCCTTGCTGCTGATCACGCATCAAGCCAGCCATGTTCAGGTTGCGCTCGCCTGGGTCTATGTCGCGCTGCGCGTGATCCACAGCCTCGGACATGTCGTCCTGCGCAAATTATCCGTCCGCGCGCCCGCTTTCTGGGTGTCGGTGCTGATACTGATGGCAATGTGGATCGGCTTCGCGGTCGATATCGCCAGTGCCCAGTCCGCTTACGACGCGGCGATGGACAATATGACGATCTGACCGCGGGCGCGCTCAGAGTCTGTTTGAAAACTCGCGAAAGAGCGAGTTTTTAGACCGCACCGGCCCGCTCCCCTACCCGACCTCCCATAGAATACCCTGATTGGGAGGTCGGGTGGGGGGAGCGGGCCGGTGCCGCGAAACGCGCCCTCAGCGCGTTTTCAAACAGACTCTCAGGTGTCAGGCGAGTTGC
This sequence comes from Sphingomonas pruni NBRC 15498, assembly GCF_001598455.1. GTDB lineage: Bacteria > Pseudomonadota > Alphaproteobacteria > Sphingomonadales > Sphingomonadaceae > Sphingomonas > Sphingomonas pruni. The sequence continues at coordinate 128,474 of NZ_BCYZ01000004.1, read as the reverse complement.
TCTTCGCTCGGCGCGTCGATCATCTTGAATTCGCGCGGGGAGCCCAACACCGGCGTGACAGCCACCTCTGCCGCGGTGGCCTGCGCGGAGAAATGCTTGAGCCGGCCGTCGACATGCGCGCCGGTTTCGAGCGAAATCGTGTCGTATTCGACATCGCCGGTGATCCGGGCACCCGCTTCCACCGTCAACTGGCGGATCGACACCGCGCCCTCGATCCGGCCGGCGATGCGCGCGGTCTCGGCGCGGACCTGGCCCTGGACCAGTGCTTCCGCCCCGACGACAAGGCTGCCGCAGTCGAGATCGCCCTCGATCCGTCCCTCGATATGCAGGTCGGCCGAGGCGCGGACATTGCCCGTCACGACGACATCGGCGCCGATTACCGAGAAGCCGGCGCCGGAGCTGCCGTTGGTCCGGCGCGCCGTGGTGGCCGCAGGCTGATAGGTTGGCGCCGGCGCGGCGTCACGCTTGTTGAACATCCCATACCCCTTTGTGCGAGTCCCGAGTCCCGCGCGCCAGCCTAGCCAACTCCTCATCCGGCGGGATAGGGCCGAACCGGGTTGAGCGGCAGGCCGTTGTCGTTGGCAGGCGAGACGAGCATAGGACGCAGCGAAAGCAGGGTCGCGGCAATCATCGGCACAGCGCCCAGCATTGCCCAGGCCGGCATCCCGGTCAGATGCCCTGCCAGAGCCAATGAGGTTCCGGACGTGGTCAGCGCCGCGATGCGCCAGGACCTGCGGTTCTCGATCAGCAGCGCCACCAACACAGTGAGAGCCGTGACCGGCAGGAAGCTGTTCCAATGCATTCCGGGCAGGAGCCCGACCAACAGGAGGCTCGTCGCCATCCCGCTCGCGATCAGATCGCGATCGCTCGGACGACGCCAGGCGAACCGCGCCGCAAGCCATGCCGCAACCCCGATCGCTGACGCGAGTGCCAGTCCGCCGAACGGCAAAAGATTGATCCAGGGCAGTGCCTGGATAATCGCCCAGATCGAGGGGGCGTCGTTCGACAGCCGCGGCGAAGCTTCGGCCTGACCGACATAGAGGTGGGACCAATCGATCCACGGCAGGCCGGCTAGTCGGAAAGCCGTCACCGCGAGCAGGCAGGTGAGGGGAGCGACCAGCCACAGCCGAAGCGGGGCACGCTTCCCAATCAGGAACCCCAGGACCAGCGGCAGCAATGTGGCGTTGATCGGACTCCCCGCGATCGCCAGCCCCACCAGCGCCAGCATCGTCGCATGGGGCAGTGGCTTGCTGGGCGCCACGATGGCAGGAAGGGAATAGCCGGGAGGTTGCACGCCCGCGCCTTAGCGGGGGGTGAGTTAGCACCGCGTAAAATTCCGTTGACTGCATCGACCGTAATTGAGCGGTCGTCCCTCGCGGCTTGCATCGCTCACGGGAACATCGCGAATCCCGGAACGCCATTGGCCGTTTACGCTCCAGGCCCCGTTGACCGTTTCCGACTCCCCGTCTATAGGCGCGCCCGCTCACTCGGCATTCTTGCCGTGCGGGTAAGAGCTGAACGTTGCCGGAAGACACGGACCCGGGAAGCCGAAAGGCGCTCCCTCGGTCCTTTTTCGTATTCGCTAACAATGGCTCCCGGCAAAGTAACCGCCAGACGTCTCTGGTAACATAAAGGTGAAGGGCTTCATGCCGACGATTAACCAGTTGGTCCGCAAGGGCCGTGATCCGCAGAAGGCCAAGTCGAAGGTCCCTGCGATGGAGCAGAACCCGCAGAAGCGCGGCGTCTGCACCCGCGTCTATACGACGACTCCGAAGAAGCCGAACTCGGCTCTGCGCAAGGTGGCCAAGGTTCGCCTGACCAACCAGCGCGAAGTCATCAGCTACATCCCCGGTGAAGGCCACAACCTTCAGGAGCACTCGGTGGTCCTGATTCGTGGCGGCCGTGTGCGCGACCTTCCCGGCGTGCGCTACCACGTGCTGCGCGGCGTGCTCGACACGCAGGGCGTCAAGGATCGCAAGCAGAGCCGTTCGAAGTACGGCGCGAAGCGTCCGAAGTAATCACACAGCCAGAGTAAGCCCCGGACGGGTTCCGGATCGGCTGAAGTTTGTAAAGGAAGTTCAAGATGGCTCGTCGTCGTCGTCCCGAAAAGCGGGAAATCCTGCCTGATCCCAAGTTTGGGGATGAGGTGCTGTCGAAGTTCATGAATTCGGTGATGCTGGACGGTAAGAAGTCGGTCGCCGAAGGCATCGTCTATACCGCGCTCGACACCGTCGAAACGCGCGCCAAGAAGGACCCGCTCGCGGTGTTCCACGAGGCGCTCAACAACATCAAGCCGGGCATCGAAGTCCGCAGCCGCCGCGTCGGCGGTGCGACCTATCAGGTTCCCGTCGAGGTGCGTCCCGAGCGTGCTCAGGCGCTCGCGATCCGCTGGCTGATCTCGGCCGCGCGTTCGCGGTCGGAGAACACCATGTCGGCTCGCCTGTCCGGCGAGCTGCTCGACGCGTCGAACAACCGCGGCAACGCGGTCAAGAAGCGCGAAGACACCCATCGTATGGCCGAAGCGAACCGCGCTTTCAGCCATTATCGCTGGTAATAAAACCGGATCGGCCGGCTCCGCTGCGGTGGAGCCGGCGGTCTGGTATTGGTAATTTAATTACCTACATAGCGGGCAGCCGGATCGGCCGGCTCCCCACATTCCAAGGAAGCTACGACCATGGCCCGCAGCCATCCGCTCGACCGCTATCGCAACATCGGCATCATGGCGCACATCGACGCCGGCAAGACGACGACGACCGAGCGCATCCTCTATTACACCGGCAAGTCCTACAAGATCGGCGAAGTGCACGAAGGCACCGCGACGATGGACTGGATGGAGCAGGAGCAGGAGCGCGGGATCACGATCACGTCGGCTGCCACCACATGCAAGTGGAAGGCCGAGGACGGCCAGGGCCCCGAGCACCTGATCAACATCATCGACACTCCCGGCCACGTCGACTTCACGATCGAAGTCGAGCGTTCGCTGCGCGTGCTCGACGGTGCGGTCGCGTGCTTCGACGGCGTTGCCGGTGTCGAGCCGCAGTCGGAGACGGTGTGGCGTCAGGCCGACAAATACGGCGTTCCGCGGATGTGCTTCGTCAACAAGCTCGATCGCACCGGTGCCGATTTCTATTATTGCGTCGACTCGATCATCGAGCGCCTGGGCGCGCGTCCGGCCGTGTTGTATCTGCCGATCGGCATCGAGGGCGGCTTCAAGGGCCTTGTCGACCTGGTCAACAATCGCGCGATAATCTGGCTCGAAGAGAGCCTGGGCGCGAAGTTCGAATATCAGGACATCCCCGAGGACATGGTCGAAAAGGCGGCCAAGTACCGCAACGATCTGATCGAGATGGTCGTCGAGCAGGACGACGACGTCATGGAGCAGTATCTCGAGGGCAATGAGCCCGACGTCGCGACGCTGAAGCGGCTGATCCGCAAGGGTACGCTCGCCATGGCGTTCGTGCCGATCGTCTGCGGCTCGGCGTTCAAGAACAAGGGCGTGCAGCCGTTGCTCGACGCGGTCGTCGATTATCTTCCCAGCCCGCTGGACATTCCGGACGTGCAGGGCGTGAAGCTCGACGGCGAGACCCCGGATTCGCGTCCGGCGAGCGATGATGCGCCGCTGTCGCTGCTCGCGTTCAAGATCATGAACGACCCGTTCGTCGGCTCGCTCACCTTCGCGCGCATCTATTCGGGCACCCTCGCCAAGGGCGGTTACCTGAATTCGGTGAAGGACAAGAAGGAAAAGATCGGCCGTATGCTCCTCATGCACGCGAACTCGCGTGAGGACATCGAGGAAGCGCGCGCCGGCGACATCGTTGCCATCGCGGGTCTCAAGGAAACGACGACCGGCGATACGCTGTGCGATCCCGCGCATCCGATCATTCTCGAGCGCATGGAGTTCCCGGACCCCGTCATCGAGCTGTCGGTTGAGCCGAAGACCAAGGCCGACCAGGAAAAGATGGGCATCGCGCTCAATCGTCTGGCCGCCGAGGATCCTTCGTTCCGCGTTTCGACCGATCACGAATCGGGCCAGACCATCATCAAGGGGATGGGCGAACTCCATCTCGAGATCCTGGTCGACCGCATGAAGCGCGAGTTCAAGGTCGAGGCCAATGTCGGCGCGCCGCAGGTGGCGTATCGCGAATATCTCGGGAAGAAGGTCGATATCGACTACACCCACAAGAAGCAGTCGGGCGGCTCGGGCCAGTTCGGCCGCGTGAAGGTGACGGTGATCCCGGGCGAGCGTGGTTCGGGCTTCCAGTTCTTCGACGAGATCAAGGGCGGCAACATCCCGCGCGAATATATCCCGTCGGTGGAAAAGGGCTTCCGTGAGACGGCGGAAACGGGCTCGCTGATCGGCTTCCCGATCATCGACTTCGAAGTCCACCTGACCGACGGCGCCTATCACGACGTCGACTCGTCGGCGCTGGCGTTCGAAATCTGCGCGCGTGGCGCGATGCGCGAAGCGGCTCAAAAGGCCGGCATCAAGCTGCTCGAGCCGATCATGAAGGTCGAGGTCGTCACCCCGGAAGATTATCTGGGCGACGTCATCGGCGACATGAACAGCCGTCGTGGCCAGATCCAGGGCACCGACGCGCGCGGCAACGCGCAGACCGTCGAGGCGATGGTCCCGCTCGCCAACATGTTCGGTTACGTGAACCAGCTCCGCTCGTTCACCCAGGGCCGGGCGAGCTACTCGATGCAGTTCTCGCACTACGACGAAGTGCCGCAGAATGTGGCCGACGAAGTGAAGGCGAAGCTGGCGTAACCTAAAAACTCCCGCTATGGGGCCGCCTTCGCGCGAGTCCCGTGGTGGATTTCACGAAAACGATTTTCCAGAAGGTAGGGAAAAATGGCGAAGGCAAAGTTTGAGCGGAACAAGCCGCACATGAACATCGGCACCATCGGTCACGTCGACCATGGCAAGACGTCGCTGACCGCGGCGATCACCAAGGTGCTGGCAGAAAACGTCGCGGGCAACGCTGCGGTCGACTTCGCCAACATCGACAAGGCTCCGGAAGAGCGCGAGCGCGGCATCACCATCTCGACCGCGCACGTCGAGTATGAGACCGCCAACCGCCACTATGCGCACGTCGATTGCCCGGGCCACGCCGACTATGTGAAGAACATGATCACCGGCGCCGCCCAGATGGACGGCGCGATCCTGGTCGTGTCGGCGACCGACGGCCCGATGCCGCAGACCCGTGAGCACATCCTGCTCGCGCGCCAGGTCGGCGTGCCGGCGATGGTCGTGTTCATGAACAAGGTCGACCTGGTCGATGACGAAGAGATCCTGGAGCTCGTCGAGCTCGAGGTTCGCGAGCTGCTGTCGGCTTACGACTTCCCGGGTGACGACATTCCGATCATCAAGGGTTCGGCCACCGCCGCGCTCAGCGGTTCGGACGCCAAGCTCGGCACCGAAGCCGTGCTCGAGCTGATGAAGGCGGTCGACGAGTACCTGCCGCAGCCGGAGCGTCCGCTCGATAAGCCGTTCATGATGCCGATCGAAGACGTGTTCTCGATCTCGGGCCGCGGCACCGTCGTGACCGGCCGCGTCGAGACCGGCGTGGTCAAGGTTGGTGAGGAAGTCGAGATCGTCGGCATCCACCCGGAAGTCCGCAAGACCACCGTCACCGGCGTCGAAATGTTCCGCAAGCTGCTCGACCAGGGCCAGGCCGGCGACAACATCGGTGCGCTGATCCGCGGCGTCGGCCGTGAAGAGGTCGAGCGTGGCCAGGTTCTGGCCAAGCCGGGCTCGATCACGCCGCACACCGACTTCGCGTCGGAAGTGTACGTCCTGTCGAAGGACGAAGGCGGCCGTCACACACCGTTCTTCGCGAACTATCGTCCGCAGTTCTACTTCCGCACCACGGACGTCACCGGCACCGTCGAGCTGCCGGCCGGCACCGAGATGGTCATGCCGGGCGACAACGTCGCTCTCGGCGTGAAGCTGATCGCGCCGATCGCCATGGACGTCGGCCAGCGCTTCACCATCCGTGAGGGTGGCCGCACCGTCGGTTCGGGCATCGTCTCGGGCATCAGCAAGTAAGCTGATCCCCAAACGACCGCCCCGGCGCCCAAAAAAAGGGCGCCGGGGCGGTTGCTTTTTGTAGGAAGCGCCTGTATCCGCGCGCCTCCAGTTTAGTTTGAACAGCAAGAGGCTGCCCCCGTTTTGGGGAGCTGCCCCGCTCTTTGGCATCGGTAGGAACCATGGACAGCAATATCCGTATTCGCCTCAAGGCGTTCGATCATCGCGTGCTCGATCAGGCGACCGGCGACATCGCCGACACCGCCCGCCGCACTGGCGCCCTCATCCGTGGTCCGATCCCGTTGCCGACGCGCATCGAGAAGTTCACCGTGAACCGCGGCCCGCACATCGACAAGAAGTCGCGCGAGCAGTTCGAGGTTCGCACCTACAAGCGCATGCTGGACATCGTTCAGCCGACCCCGCAGACCGTCGATGCTTTGATGAAGCTCGATCTCGCCGCGGGCGTTGACGTAGAGATCAAGCTGGCTTAAGGGCCCGCATCCCGTCGCGGTCTGACGAATCGTCCCGCGACAATAACTTGTGCTTCCGCTTCGGCTGGAAGCCCAGACGGACCCCCGCTCAGCGAGGGAAAATCTGAGAGATATGAGATACCGCCAGCCGCTTCGGCAGCTGGGACAGCGTCTCCCGTCACGCCTTCTGCTAGAAGGCAACCGGCCCGGGACGGGGGCACGCTTCGCATTTCCGGGCCGAGGAGGTCATCGATGCTCAGGCATGGATGGTTTCCACAAGCACCCTTGGGATGGTCCCTTGGGTGCCTCTGTTATGGAGTGAACGGATCATGCGCACTGGCGTGATCGCGAAGAAGTTGGGGATGACCCGCCTGTTCCAGGACGATGGCCGCCACGTGCCGGTCACTGTCCTGTCGCTCGAAGGGCTGCAGGTTATCTCCCGTCGCGAAATGGATAAGGACGGCTACACCGCCGTTCAGCTCGGGGCCGGTACGGCCAAGGCGAAGAACGTCGCCAAGCCGCAACGCGGTCACTTCGGCAAGGCGGAAGTCGAGCCCAAGGCGATCGTCGCGGAATTCCGTGTCGACGAAGATGGCCTGCTCGACGTTGGCGCCGAAATCTCGGCCGACCATTTCGTCGCCGGTCAGATCGTCGACATCCAGGGCAAGACCCAGGGTAAGGGTTTCCAGGGCGGTATGAAGCGCTGGGGCTTCGGTGGTCTGCGCGCGACGCACGGCGTCTCGGTCTCGCACCGCTCGCTCGGTTCGACCGGCCAGCGTCAGGATCCGGGCAAGGTCTTCAAGAACAAGAAGATGGCCGGCCACATGGGTGACAAGTATCGCACCCAGCAGAATCTCGAAATCGTCGGCACCGACGTCGAGCGCGGTCTGATCTTCGTGAAGGGCTCCGTGCCCGGCTCGAAGGGCGGCTGGCTGTTCGTCAAGGATGCCGTCAAGGTCGCCCGCCACGCCGACGCGCCGTATCCGGCCGGGCTGAAGCAGGCTGCCAACAGCAACAACGCTCCCGCAGAGACGCCCGCCGAGACGGTGGACGCCCCTGAGGCGACCGACGGCCAGGAGGGCTGAACGTGAAGGTCAAGGTTCAATCCTTCGACGCCAAGGCGAAGGCCGCGGACATCGAGCTCAACGACGAGGTCTTCGGCCTCGATCCGCGCGCCGACATCCTGCACCGCGTCGTTACCTGGCAGCTCGAAAAGCGTCGTCCGACGGCGCGCGGCACGCGTGAGCGCGCCGACGTCGCCCGCACCGGCAAGAAGTACGGTCGGCAGAAGGGCGGCGGTACCGCTCGTCACGGCGATCGCCGCGCTCCCGTCTTCATCGGCGGTGGTAAGGCTCACGGCGCCCGCGTTCGCGACTTCAATCCGTCGCTGAACAAGAAGATCCGTGCGCTCGGTCTCAAGATGGCCCTGTCGACCCACGCCAAGGCCGGGTCGCTGATCGTCATGGACTCGATCGCGGTGGATGGCGGCAAGACGAAGACGCTGAAGGGCGACATCGCCAAGCTCGGCTTCGGCAAGACCGCTCTGGTGATCGATGGCGACGCCGTCGAGAACACCTTCGCGCTCGCCGCCGGCAATCTTCGCGAGATCAACGTTCTCCCGGCTGCCGGCGCGAACGTCTACGACATCCTGAAGCATGACACGCTGGTGCTGACGCGCGCTGCGGTCGAGAAGCTGGAGGCGCGTTTCAATGGCTAAGAAGCCGACCAAAAGCGCGGTCGACATCCGTCACTATGACGTGATCGTCGCCCCGCACATCACCGAGAAGTCGACGCTCGTCAGCGAGCAGAACGCGGTGGTGTTCAAGGTTGCGCGCGACGCGACCAAGCCGGAGATCAAGGCTGCCGTCGAGGCGCTGTTCAATGTCAGCGTGTCGAACGTCAACACGATCGTCCAGAAGGGCAAGACCAAGAAGTGGAAGGGCGCTCCCTATACGCGCTCTGACATGAAGAAGGCGATTGTCACCCTCAAGGAAGGTCAGTCGATCGACGTGACCGAAGGGGTCAAGGCGTAATGGCACTCAAGCATTACAACCCGACGAGCCCGGCCCGCCGTGGCTTGATCCTCGTCGACCGTTCGGCGCTGTACAAGGGCAAGCCCGTCAAGGCGCTGACCGAAGGCAAGCGCAAGACCGGCGGTCGCAACAACAAGGGCCATGTCACATCGCGCGGCATCGCCGGCGGTCATAAGCAGCGTTATCGTATCATCGATTTCAAGCGCCGCCTGTGGGACGTCGACGGCACCGTCGAGCGGATCGAATACGATCCCAACCGTACCGCCTTCATCGCTCTGGTGAACTATGGTGCGGGTGAGGACGGCAAGGATCGCGTTGCCTATATCATCGCGCCGCAGCGTCTGGCCGTGGGCGACAAGGTCGTCGCCGGCAAGAAGACCGACGTGAAGCCGGGCAATGCCATGGAGCTGGGCCAGATGCCGGTCGGCACCATCGTCCACAACGTGGAGATGAAGCCAGGCAAGGGTGGCCAGATCGCGCGGTCGGCAGGGACCTATGTCCAGGTCGTCGGTCGCGACCGCGGCATGGTGATCGTTCGCCTCAACTCGGGCGAGCAGCGCTACATCCCGGCGGACTGCATGGCGACGGTCGGTGCGGTGTCCAACCCGGACAATCAGAACACCAACCTCGGCAAGGCTGGCCGCAATCGCTGGAAGGGCATCCGCCCGCTGACCCGCGGCGTCGCCAAGAACCCGGTCGACCACCCGCATGGCGGTGGTGAAGGCCGGACCTCGGGCGGCCGTCATCCGGTCACCCCGTGGGGCAAGCCGACCAAGGGTGCCCGCACCCGTCACAACAAGCAGACCGACAAGTTCATCATCCGGTCGCGTCACGCGAAGAAGAAGGGCTAACCGCTCATGGCTCGTTCCGTTTGGAAAGGTCCGTTCGTCGACCTCAGCCTCCTGAAGAAGGCGGAAGTCGCTCAGGAATCGACTGGTCGCTCCGGCCCGATCAAGACCTGGTCGCGTCGCTCGACCATCCTGCCGCAGTTCGTCGGCCTGACCTTCAACGTCTACAACGGCCGCAAGTTCGTGCCGGTGTCGGTGAATGAGGACATGGTCGGCATGAAGCTCGGCGAGTTCGCGCCGACCCGGTATTTCCCGGGTCACGCGGCCGACAAGAAGGGCAAGCGTTAAGATGTCGAAGCCTCAGTCTCCCCGCAAGGTCGGCGACAAGGAAGCGCTGGCCGTTGCTACCCAGATCCGTGGCTCGGCGCAGAAGCTGAACCTGGTCGCGGGCCTGATCCGCGGTCGTAAGGCCGGCGACGCGCTCAACATCCTCGCCTTCTCCAAGAAGGCGATGGCGGTCGATGCGCGCAAGGTGCTCGCCTCGGCGATCGCCAACGCGGAAAACAACCACAACCTCGATGTCGACGCTCTCGTCGTCGCTGAGGCGTCGGTCGGCAAGTCGATCACCATGAAGCGCTTCGCGACCCGCGGCCGTGGCAAGTCCACCCGCATCCTGAAGCCGTTTTCGCGCCTTCGCATCGTCGTCCGCGAGCAGGAAGAAGCATAATGGGTCACAAGAGCAATCCGATCGGCCTGCGCCTGCAGATCAACCGTACCTGGGACAGCCGCTGGTTCGCGGAAGGTCAGGATTACGGCAAGCTCCTCCTCGAGGACCTGAAGATCCGCAAGTACATCCTCGACACGCTGCCCCAGGCCGCGATCTCGAAGGTCGTGATCGAGCGCCCGGCCAAGCTGTGCCGCGTGTCGATCTATGCCGCGCGCCCCGGCGTGATCATCGGCAAGAAGGGTACCGACATCGAAAAGCTGCGGCGCAAGCTCGGCTCGATGACGGGCTCGGACGTGTCGCTGAACATCGTCGAGATCCGCAAGCCCGAGATCGATGCCAAGCTCGTCGCGCAGGGCATTGCCGACCAGCTCGAGCGCCGTATCGCGTTCCGTCGCGCCATGAAGCGCGCGGTGCAGTCGGCGATGCGCCTGGGTGCCGACGGCATCCGCGTGCAGTGCGGCGGCCGTCTCGGCGGCGCCGAGATCGCGCGCACCGAGAGCTATCGTGAGGGCCGGGTGCCGCTGCACACGCTGCGCGCCCACCTCGATTATGCCGAAGCGCAGGCGCACACCGCTTACGGTGTCTGCGGCGTGAAGGTGTGGGTCTTCAAGGGCGAGATTCTCGGCCATGACCCGATGGCGCAGGAGCGGTTGATGATGGAGGCTCAGACCTCCGGCGTGCGCCCGGCGCGCGAAGACCGCCGCTAAGGACAACAGGACATGCTGCAACCAAAACGCACCAAGTTCCGCAAGGCGTTCAAGGGCCGTATCCACGGTGACGCCAAGGGCGGCGCGACGCTCAACTTCGGCTCCTATGGGCTGAAGGCGATGGAGCCGGAGCGGATCACCGCGCGCCAGATCGAGGCGGCTCGCCGCGCGATCACGCGTCACATCAAGCGTCAGGGACGCTTGTGGATCCGCGTCTTCCCGGACGTGCCGGTCTCGTCGAAGCCGGCCGAAGTCCGCATGGGCTCGGGCAAGGGCTCGCCGGAATTCTGGGCGGCCCGGGTCAAGCCCGGCCGCATCCTGTTCGAGCTCGACGGCGTTCCCGGCCCGCTGGCCGCCGAAGCGTTCGAGCGCGCAGCGATGAAGCTGCCGATCAAGACGAAGGTCGTGGCGCGCCTCGGCGACACCTCGCACCTCGGAGGCGAGTAAGATGGCGAACAAGATCGACTATAGCGGCATGGACGAGCAGACGCTCGACCAGGAACTGGGCAATCTGAAGCGCGAGGCGTTCAACCTTCGCTTCCAGGCGGCGACCAGCCAGCTCGAGAAGCCGAGCCGCGTGCGCGAAGTTCGCCGCGACATCGCTCGCATCAAGACCCTGCAGACCGCGCGTTCGCGCGCTGCGGCAAAGTAAGGAAACGGACATGCCGAAGCGCGTGCTGACCGGGCAGATCGTCTCGGACAAGGGCGACAAGACGGTGGTCGTGAACGTGGAGCGCAAGGTCAAGCATGCGCTCTACGGCAAGATCATCCGCCGCTCGAAGAAGTATCACGCCCATGACGAGGGCAACGAATACAAGCAGGGTGAAACCGTGCGGATCGAAGAGACCGCGCCGATCTCCAAGCTGAAGACCTGGAAGGTGATCGAGCGGGTTGACACCCATGCGACGCCGGAGCGGGTCGACGTCGACGCGTAAGCGTCAGCAGTTTTCATCGGAACCGCCGGGCCAGTCCCGGTAGGCCAAACGAGAAGGAACCGGATCGATGATCCAGATGCAATCCAATCTCGACGTCGCTGACAACAGCGGCGCGAAGCGGGTGCAGTGCATCAAGGTGCTGGGCGGCTCGAAGCGTCGCACGGCCGGCGTTGGCGACATCATCGTCGTCAGCGTCAAGGAAGCGCAGCCTCGCGGCCGAGTGAAGAAGGGCGACGTTCACCGCGCAGTGATCGTGCGTACCGCCAAGGACATCCGCCGTCCCGACGGTTCGGTGATCCGCTTCGATTCGAACGCGGCCGTCCTGGTCAACAAGAACGAGGAGCCGATCGGCACCCGCATCTTCGGCCCGGTCGTGCGCGAACTGCGTGCCCGCGGTCACATGAAGGTGATCAGCCTGGCTCCGGAGGTGCTGTAATGGCTGCTGCGAAGATCAAGAAGGGTGACCAGGTGATCGTCCTGTCCGGTAAGGACAAGGGGCGCACCGGTGAGGTCATCAAGGCGATGCCGAAGGACGGCAAGGTCGTCGTGTCGGGTGTCAATGTGCACGTCCGTCACGTGAAGCCGAGCCAGACCAACCCCCAGGGTGGTCTCGATCGCTCGGAAGCGCCGATGCACGTGTCGAAGGTTGCCCATGTTGTGGACGGCAAGCCGACCCGCGTCCGTTTCGAAACGGGCAAGGACGGCAAGAAGGTCCGCGTCGCGGTCAAGACCGGGAAGAAGATCGATGGCTGACAAGTACAAGCCCCGCATGCAGGGCATCTACGAGGACCGCATCATCAAGGCGATGACCGATAAGTTCGGTTACAAGAACGCCCTTGAAGTGCCGCGGCTCGAGAAGATCGTGCTCAACATGGGCGTCGGCGAGGCGACCCAGGACAAGAAGAAGGTCGAGCAGGCCGCTTCCGAGATGGAGCTGATCGCGGGCCAGAAGCCGGTGATCACCAAGGCGAAGAAGTCGATCGCGCAGTTCAAGCTGCGTGAAGGCATGCCGATCGGCGTGAAGGTCACCCTTCGCCGTGAGCGCATGTACGAATTCCTCGACCGCTTCATCACGATCGCGCTTCCGCGCGTTCGCGACTTCCGCGGCCTCAATCCGAAGTCGTTCGACGGTCGCGGCAATTACGCGATGGGTCTCAAGGAACAGCTCGTGTTCCCGGAGATCAACTATGACCGCATCGACAAGGTGCGCGGCATGGACGTCATCGTCACCACCACCGCGAAGACCGACGACGAGGCTCGCGAGCTTCTTCGCCTCTTCGGCTTCCCGTTCCCCATCGAGGCGGACGGCGAAGCGAAGCAGGCGGCATAAGGGAAAGAGAACTTAAGTCATGGCGAAACTGAGTTCCGTGAACAAGAATGAGCGTCGCAAGAAGCTGGTGGCGAAATATGCCAACCGCTATGCGAAGCTGAAGGCGCAGGCCAACGACAAGTCGGCCGACGAGACCGAGCGTCTGATCGCGCGGCTGAAGATGGCCGAGATTCCCCGCAACGGGAATCCGACCCGCATCCGCAACCGTTGCGAAGTGACGGGCCGTCCCCGCGCTTATTACCGCAAATTCCGACTCTGCCGTGTGCAGCTGCGCGAGCTGGCCAATAAGGGCCTGATCCCCGGCGTCACGAAGTCGAGCTGGTAAGGACACGAAGATGGCAGTGACCGATCCCCTGGGTGATATGCTCACCCGCATCCGCAACGGCCAGCGCGCGCGCAAGGACTCGGTCCTTTCGCCGGCGTCGAAGTTGCGCGTCCGCGTGCTCGATGTTCTCCAGCGTGAGGGCTATATCCGCGGTTATTCCGAGGAAGAGATGGGGCCCGCCAAGGGCATCCGTATCGAGCTCAAATATTTCGAGGGCCAGCCGGCCATCAAGCATGTCGCGCGCGTCTCGAAGCCGGGCCGCCGCGTGTACAGCGGTTCGCAGGAACTGCCGCGTGTGATGAACGGCCTGGGCATCACCATCGTCTCGACGCCGCGCGGCGTGCTCTCGGATGCCGAAGCACGCGAGCAGAATGTCGGCGGCGAAGTGCTGGCGGAGGTGTTCTGATGAGCCGCATTGGCAAAAAAGCGGTCGCGATTCCGAGCGGTGTCACCGCAACGGTCGCCGACGGCACGCTCAGCATGAAGGGCCCGAAGGGCACCCTTACCATGCCGATGGCCGACGAGGTCGTCTATGACGTCCAGGCCGACTCGATCGGCGTCAAGCCGGCCAACGAGACCAAGCGCGCTCGCGCGTTCTGGGGCATGCAGCGTACGCTGGTTCAGAACCTGGTGACCGGCGTGACCGACGGCTTCACCAAGAAGCTGCTGATCACCGGCGTCGGCTACCGCGCCAACGCGCAGGGCAGGAAGCTGAAGCTGCAGCTCGGCTACAGCCACGATGTCGATATCGACGTGCCGGAGGGCCTGACGGTCGCTACCCCGGACAATACGACGGTCGAGATTTCGGGCGCCGACAAGCAGAAGGTCGGCCAGCTGGCCGCCGAGATCCGCCGCTGGCGTAAGCCCGAGCCGTACAAGGGCAAGGGCATCAAGTACGACGGCGAGTACATCTTCCGTAAGGAAGGGAAGAAGAAGTAATGACCAAGGGTCTTTCGCTTTTCGAGAAGCGCCGCCGGCGCAATCGTACCGCGCTCCGTGCGCGTGGCGGCGGTCGTCCGCGCCTCTCGGTGCATCGTTCGGGCAAGCACATCTATGCCCAGGTTATCGACGACGAGAACGGCAAGACCGTTGCCGCCGCGTCGAGCCTGGAAAAGGACGTGCGCGACAAGTCGGGCGCGAACATCGACGCTGCGACCGCAGTCGGCAAGCGCGTGGCGGAAGCCGCGGTGAAGGCCGGGGTCAAGCAGGTCGTGTTCGATCGTGGCGGCTTCCTGTTTCATGGCCGCGTCAAGGCGCTGGCCGATGCGGCTCGTGAAGCCGGACTGGAGTTCTGAGAATGGCTGACGAAACCAACCCGACGGTCGACGCTCCCGTCGATGCTCCTGCGGCCGAAGCGACGACCCATGAGGCGCCGCAGGGTGGCCGTGGTGGCGGTCGTGGCGGCCGTGGCCGTGGCGGCCCGGGCGGCGGTGGCGGCAATCGTGGCGGCCGTGATGGCGGCCGCGGCGGACGTCGCGACGATCGTCGTGGCCAGGGCAATGACGATGGCGGCGAAGAGCTGATCGAAAAGCTCGTCCACATCAACCGCGTCTCGAAGACGGTGAAGGGCGGCAAGCGCTTCGGCTTCGCGGCGCTGGTCGTCGTGGGCGACGGCAAGGGTCGGGTCGGCTTCGGTCATGGCAAGGCGCGCGAAGTGCCGGAGGCGATCTCCAAGGCGACCGCCGCTGCCAAGAAGCACATGATCCGCGTTCCGCTGCGCGAAGGCCGCACGCTGCACCATGATGGCAATGGCCATTTCGGTGCGGGCAAGGTCACGCTGCGCTCGGCGCCGCAGGGTACCGGCATCATCGCCGGTGGTCCGATGCGCGCCGTGTTCGAATCGCTCGGCGTCGCCGACGTGGTGACCAAGTCGGTCGGCACGTCGAACCCCTACAACATGATCCGCGCCACCTTCGAGGCGTTGGGCGACCAGACTTCGCCGAAGTCGGTTGCGCAGCGGCGCGGCAAGAAGATCGCCGACCTGCTCGGCCGTGGCGGCGCCGACAAGGGCGTTGCCGAGGCTGAAGCCCTGGCGATCGCGGAGTAATCGACATGGCAGCCAAGAAGGAAGCCGCGACTGGCACGGTGAAGATCACCCAGACCGGTTCGCCGATCCGCCGCACCAAGGACCAGCGTTCCACGCTGATCGGCCTGGGCCTCAACAAGATGCACCGGACCGTCGAGCTCAAGGACACGCCCGAGGTTCGCGGCATGATCAAGAAGGTCGCTCACATGGTGAGCGTGGCCGAATAAAATACTGCCGTCATCCCCGCGAAAGCGGGGACCCATCTCCTCACCGAGGATCTGGGTTCGACGGCAGTGAATTGGGCCCCTGCATTTGTGGGGGTGACGAAGTTGGGGAACCGCGTCCCCCAGTTGCACGACCCCCGCTTTCGCGGGGGCAGGCAAAAGCGAAAGCGAGTGCACGATATGAAACTGAACGAACTGCGCGACAACCAGGGCGCGCGCCATCGCAAGATCCGCGTCGGCCGTGGCATCGGCTCGGGCAAGGGCAAGACCGCCGGTCGTGGCCAGAAGGGCCAGAAGAGCCGTGAAGGCGTCTCGATCGCGGGCTTCGAGGGCGGCCAGATGCCGCTCCACATGCGTCTGCCGAAGCGCGGCTTCAACAACATCTTCGCCAAGGACCACGCCGAGGTGAATCTCGGCGCGATCCAGAAGGCGGTCGATGCCGGCAAGCTCGACGGCAAGGGCACGATCGATCACACCGCGCTGCAGGCTGCTGGCCTGGCGCGTGGTGGCAAGGACGGCGTCCGTCTGCTCGGCAAGGGTGAACTGACCGCCAAGCTCAGCTTCCTGGTCGCCGGCGCGTCGAAGGGCGCGATCGAGGCGGTCGAGAAGGCGGGTGGCAAGGTCGAGGTGATCGAAATCGTCTCCGCCGCCGACAAGGCTGCCGCCAAGAAGGGCGTCAAGTATCGCGAGCGCAAGGCCGACAAGGAAGCCAAGCAGGCCGCCGCGAAGAAGTAATCCACACCGGTCCGTCGCTTGTGCGACGGGCGACAGGTGACAAGGCCGAATGGGCGCCTATATGAGCGGCGGGGGCGCGGGACACGCATCTCCGCCGTTTTTATTTCGGGACGATCAAATAAATGGCATCCGCAGCCGACAGTCTGGCCTCAGGGCTCAACCTTTCCAAGTTCGCCCAGGCGACCGACCTCAAGAAGCGGCTGTGGTTTACGATCGGCGCGCTGATCGTTTTCCGCCTGCTCAGCTACGTCCCGCTGCCCGGCGTCGATCCGACCGCGCTCGGCGTGCTGTCGAACCAGACCAATGGCGGCGTGCTCGACTTCTTCAACAATTTCTCGGGCGGGTCGCTCAAGCGCATGTCGCTGACCGCGCTCGGCGTCATGCCCTATATCACCGCCTCGATCGTGGTGCAGCTCGCGACCTCGCTGTCGCCGACGCTGGCGGCGATCAAGAAGGAGGGGGAGAGCGGGCGCAAGCGGCTCAACCAATATACCCGCTACGGCACCGTCGCGCTGACTGCGGTGCAGGGCTGGTTCATAGCGGTCGGGCTTGAGGCCTATGGCGCCAATGCCGGCGTCCAGGCGGTGGTCGAACCCGGCATGCTGTTCCGCGTCGGCGCGGTGATCAGCCTGGTCGGCGGCACGATGTTCCTGATGTGGCTGGGCGAGCAGATCACCAGCCGCGGTATCGGCAACGGCGTCTCGCTGATCATCATGGCCGGCATCGTCGCCAACATGCCGACGAACATCTACAACCTGGTCAATGGCAGCCGCACCGGCAGCATGGACAGTTTTCAGGTGATCGGGATCATCGTCGCGGTGGTCGCGATCATCCTGTTCATCTGCTTCATGGAGCGCGCGCAGCGGCGTATCCTGATCCAATATCCAAAGCGACAAACCCAGCGCGGCGTCCAGTCGGACCGCAGCCACTTGCCGCTGAAGCTCAACACCGCTGGCGTGATCCCTCCGATCTTCGCCTCGTCGCTGCTGCTGATGCCGCTGACCATCACCCAGCTCGCGGGCAACAAGGTCAAAGGCGATACCTGGTGGGGCGATGTCGTTATCGGCCTCAACCAGTATCTCCAGCACGGTTCGGTCCTGTACATGACGCTGTACGGCCTGGGGATCATCTTCTTCTCGTTCTTCTACACCGCCGTGGTGTTCAATCCCGAAGAGACCGCGGACAATCTCAAGCGCTATGGCGGGTTCATCCCCGGCATCCGTCCGGGCAAGAACACCGAAGCCTATTTCGATTATGTGCTGACCCGCATCACCGTGATCGGCGCGGCCTATCTGGCGGTGATCTGTCTGGTGCCGGAATATCTCGTCTCCGCGCTCAAGATCCCGTTCTACCTCGGCGGCACCAGCCTGCTGATCGTCGTCAACGTGACGATGGACACGGTGACCCAGATCCAGTCGCATTTGCTGGCGCACCAATATGGTGACCTCATCAAGAAGGCGAAGTTGAAGGGCGGCCGTCTCCGCTAGAGAGGCGCACGTCAACAGGGAGACAAAAGGGTGCGTCCTTCTATGCCGGAGCGGCCTGGATCGCTCGCAGAGAACCGCTGGCAAGGAGCGCAGCGCAGGCGCGTAGCTGCGCTACGCGCAAGCAAGCGACGCAGACCAGCGGCTCTCTGCGAGCGACCGCTTCGGGGCGGGCGGCTTTTGGCGCACAGCGGCGTCGCGCGTCGATCACGATGCCCTGGCATCGCTCTCTCCTTGCTTCTAGCTGAGCGTCAAAATCCGCTCCGTCCAGGTCACTCCGGCATAGAAGGACGCACCCACACGTGAACATCATCCTCCTCGGCCCACCGGGCGCCGGCAAGGGCACCCAGGCGGCGAAGCTTGTCGCTGATCGCGGCATGGCCCAGCTGTCGACCGGCGACATGCTGCGCGCCGCGGTGAAGGCGGGGACGCCGACTGGACTCAAGGCCAAGGCGATCATGGAAGCCGGCGAATTGGTTCCCGATGACGTGGTGTCGGGAATCATCGGCGAGCGGCTCGACCAGATGACGGCAGGCGAGGGCGCGATTTTCGACGGCTATCCGCGCACTGCCGCGCAGGCCGAAGCCCTCGACCAGTTGCTCGCCGATCGCGGCCGCAAGCTCGACCGTGTGATCGAACTGACGGTCGATGAGGATGCGCTCGTCGAGCGCATCACCGGCCGCTACACCTGCGCCAAATGCGGCGAGGGCTATCACGACAAATTCAAGCAGCCCAAGGTTGCCGGTGTCTGCGACGTCTGCGGATCGACCGAATTCAAGCGCCGCCCCGACGATAACGAGGAAACCGTCCGCACCCGGATGGCCGAATATCGCGGCAAGACGGCGCCGATCATCCCGATCTACGAAGCGCGCGGCATCCTGACGCGGGTCGACGGCATGGCGGATATCGACCAGGTCAGCGCAGCGGTGGCAGCAGCTCTCGACGGCAACTAAGGCGATAGAGCCTGAGCTCGACCTTCTTCTTCTGGCAAATAGTCGCCATCCCAGCGAAACACCCTCCCGTCACCCAGCGAAAGCTGGGGTCTCGTGGTTACTAAGCGATCGCGCCGCCGCTTGAGATCCCAGCTTGCGCTGGGATGACCGGAGTGGCCGGAGTGACGGATAGCGTATGGCACGATAGTCTCCCTAAATCCTGAGGGGGATCCGACATGCTCCGCATCTTCATCGCCGCTACCACCGCCGTCCTGCTGGCCGGTACAGCGCCACCCGCCATCGCCGACGTCGTGAAGGCCGAAGCCGCAGGCTTCGTCGTCGAAAAGACCGTCACGATCGACGCTTCGCCTGACACGGTATGGGAGACACTACGCGCGCCCCAACGCTGGTGGTCGAAAGAGCACACCTGGTCGGGCGATTCCGCCAATCTCTATATCGACAGTCAGGCGACGGGCTGTTTCTGCGAGAAACTGCCTGGCAGGGGCAGCGTCCAGCATGCTCGCTTGATCTTCGTCGACAAGGGCAAGCTACTACGGATGGAAGGCGCCTTCGGCCCGCTCCAGGGCGAGGCGATCGTCGCGACACTGACCTTCGAGCTGTCGCCGGAGGGCGACAAGGCGACCAAGGTCAAGATGACCTATGTTGCCGGCGGCTACTAGCCGACCGGCTTCGACAAGCTGGCCCCGGCAGTCGATAGCGTTTTGAGCGCGCAACTCGACGGATTGAAGGCGGCCGCCGAAGGCCCACCGCCCGCGCCGGTCACTCCTCCTTCCGACAAATGAACGGCGCGGGGCGGGAACGCCAATTGCGGGTCCGGCGTTCGGTGTGGCGGGCGTTGAAGGAGGATAGCCGATGCGCATCGATGGCGGCAACCGTTGGGCACTAGGCCTTGGTCTTGGTGTCTTGGCGGCAATCGCCGGCGGCATGGTCGCGGCCAATGACACCGTCGCCGCGATGAACCCGTTCTATACCAACCAATCCATTGCGTTTGATCGATCGGGTCGCGACGCGGAGATTGTCGATACGTCCTTCGTACAGCCGAACGACGCACTACCCGATACCGGCGATCTCAGCTATGGACGCGGCCAGCCCGACGATATGCAATACGCCGCCGTCGATTCCCGCTGAACCGCCTGGCTCGATGCGCGGGCTGCGCTTGACACTGCGACGACTCAACCCTAAGTGAGCGCCCTTCCGATACACCGGCTGACCGGCGGCGCTTGCCTGCGTCCGCCGCTGTCGTGCGTTTCGGGCATCGCGATGAGATGGGGTGCGTGGCAGCCATGCCGCACTCCGTGGAGCTAGGAGAATAAATTTCATGGCACGTATTGCGGGTGTCAACATCCCGACCAACAAGCGCGTAGTGATCGCGCTCCAGTATATCCACGGCATCGGCCCTGCCAAAGCCAAGGAAATCACCACGAAGCTGAACATCGCGCCTGAGCGCCGCGTTCAGGACCTGACCGACCAGGAAGTGCTGCAGATCCGCGAAGCGATCGACGCCGGCTACACGGTCGAAGGCGATCTTCGTCGCGAGACCGCGATGAACATCAAGCGCCTGATGGATCTGGCCTGCTATCGCGGCCTGCGCCATCGCAAGGGTCTGCCGGTCCGCGGCCAGCGCACGCATACCAATGCGCGCACTCGCAAGGGCAAGGCCAAGCCGATCGCCGGCAAGAAGAAGTAAGCAGGCGCGCTTGTTGCGCACCGCTGCTTCCCAGCTTCGAAGGTTAGGATAGAAAAATGGCACGTGAACCGCAGCGCCTTCGTCGGCGCGAACGCAAGAACATCACCGCCGGCGTCGCCCATGTGAACGCCAGCTTCAACAATACCATGATCACCATCACCGATGCCCAGGGCAATGCGATCAGCTGGTCGTCCGCCGGGATGATGGGGTTCAAGGGAT
The DNA here is from genome assembly GCF_001598455.1 of Sphingomonas pruni NBRC 15498. GTDB lineage: Bacteria > Pseudomonadota > Alphaproteobacteria > Sphingomonadales > Sphingomonadaceae > Sphingomonas > Sphingomonas pruni. The sequence continues at coordinate 107,803 of NZ_BCYZ01000004.1, read as the reverse complement.
CGCGCAAGTCGACCCCGTACGCGGCGCAGGTTGCCGCCGAGGATGCGGGCCGCAAGGCCGCCGAGCACGGCGTCCGCACGCTCGAAGTAGAGGTCAAGGGTCCGGGTTCGGGTCGTGAGTCGGCGCTTCGTGCGCTGCAGGCGGTCGGCTTCCAGATCACTTCGATCCGCGATGTGACATCGATCCCGCACAACGGCGTGCGTCCGTCGAAGCGTCGCCGCGTCTGAATTCGTCTGGCCGGCGCGCGGTTGATCGCGCTGCGCCGGCATTCGCCCACGGCCGCAGGGTTTAGCCCAAGCCCCCGGCCCAACAGAGGGAAGCCCCCGTGTCTGTCAATGCAAAGAACTGGCAGGAATTGAAGAAGCCCAACGCGCTCGAGAAGAAGGGCGGCGATGGGAAGAGCAAGGCGACCTTCGTTGCCGAGCCGCTCGAGCGCGGCTTTGGTCTCACCCTTGGCAACGCGCTGCGTCGCGTGTTGCTGTCGAGCCTTCAGGGTGCGGCGGTCACCTCGATCAAGATCGAGAACGTGCTGCACGAGTTCAGCTCGCTGGCGGGGGTCCGTGAGGACGTGACCGACATCGTGCTCAACGTGAAGCAGATCGCGCTGAAGATGCAGGGCGAAGGCCCGCGTCGCCTCCAGCTCGCGGCCACCGGCCCGGCCGAGGTCAAGGCCGGCGATATCGCCGTGTCGGGTGACATCGAAGTGATGAACCCCGACTTGGTGATCTGTCACCTCGACGAGGGCGCGACGCTCAACATGGAGCTGACCGCCGATGTCGGTAAGGGTTATGTCGCCGCTGTCGCCAACCGTCCGGCCGATGCGCCGATCGGCCTGATCCCGGTCGACGCGCTCTACTCGCCGGTGCGCCAGGTGTCGTACAAGGTCGAGAACACCCGCGTCGGGCAGGAACTCGATTACGACAAGCTGACGCTGACGGTCGAGACCGACGGCACGGTGACCCCGGAGGACGCGCTCGCTTACGCCGCGCGCATCCTGCAGGACCAGCTGGCGCTGTTCGTTCACTTCGACGATTCGGCGATCACCCGCTCGGCGCCGATCGGCGTTGCCGCGGCGCCGTCGGACACCGGCGTTTCGGGCGACACCCAGCAGATCAACCGTTACCTGCTCAAGAAGGTCGACGAGCTCGAACTGTCGGTGCGTTCGGCCAACTGTCTCAAGAACGACAACATCATCTATATCGGCGATCTGGTCGGCAAGACCGAAGCCGAGATGCTGCGCACCCCGAATTTCGGCCGCAAGTCGCTCAACGAGATCAAGGAAGTGCTGTCGAGCATGGGTCTCCGTCTCGGGATGGAAATCCCCGGCTGGCCGCCCGAGAACATCGAAGAGATGGCCAAGAAGCTCGAGCAGGAGATTATGGGCTGATTTTCCACCGGCACAGCGACAGCTGCGCCGGAGAGAAAACCAGCCCGGCCGGCGGGGCTGAAAGCTCCGTCCGACGACGCGGGATTTACTCCCGCGTCGGGCCGGCAACAAAGAGATCCCGGCGTTCGCCGGGGTGACGGGTAAATCGGTGGGCTCATCCGTCCCCACCTGGCCCGGGGTACCTCAAACGGCCCCCTGACGAACGAGAAGGAAATACCATGCGTCATAAGGTTGGCGGTCGTAAGCTTCAGCGTACTTCCGCGCATCGCCTCGCTTTGTTCCGCAACATGGCGGCCGCGCTCATCAAGCACGAGCAGATCACCACCACCACGGCCAAGGCGAAGGAACTTCGCCCGTACGTCGAGAAGCTGGTGACGCTGGCCAAGAAGGGCGGCCTGTCGAACCGTCGTCTGGCGCACGCGCGCCTGCTCGACGACGCGCAGTTGGTGAAGCTGTTCGACGTGATCGGCCCGCGCTACGCCTCGCGCGCCGGCGGCTATACCCGCGTCATCAAGGCTGGTGTTCGCGCTTCGGACGCCTCGCCGATGGCGATCATCGAATTTGTCGATCGTGACGTGTCGGCCAAGGGCCAGGATTCGGGCCCGGTCATGACCGACGAGGATTTCGACGTCGCCGCCTGAGCCGCAGCGTTCAACCGATACGAAGAAGGCCTCGCGAAAGCGGGGCCTTTTTTTCTTTGGAGCGACTGCGGGCGAGGATGAAGAAAGGGCCGCGGTCCCGAGTGGGGAGCGCGGCCCTCTTTTCGCGGCGGGGCGCGGAGCTGAATTCCGCGCCATCTCGTGGGTTAGCTGTTGCTAACCCACGTGGGGCGTCAGCGGCACCTATACTCGCTGTTCGACTGGTCGACCTTCTTGCCCAGGATCGCGCCGAGCGCACCGCCGATCAGCGTGCCGGCAACCCGGTTGCGGCCGCCATCGATGACGTTGCCGACGATGCCGCCGGCGGCGCCGCCGATGATCAGGCCGGTCGTGCCGTCGGAGCGCTTGCAATAATAGCGGCCGTCCGACCCACGATAGACCTGGTCATTGGAGCTGAGCGTGCGCTCCTGATATCGCGGGTCGTCGCGATAATAACGCGAGGCGTCATAGTCGGTCGCATATTGACCGTCATTGGGGCCGTTGTAGCGGTCGTTATAGCCGCCGTTGTTGTAGCCGTAGCGGCGGTCGCGTCGCTGCGCGGCTTCGTAATCTGCGCGGGCCCGGTCGTAGATTGCCGTTTCATTGTCATAGCGGCGCTGCGCGGCTTCCCAGCGGCGCTGCTCCGACACGGTCTGCGCCGACGCGGGCAGTGTGGGCAGCGCGACGGCCGAGAGCACGATCGCAGCGAGCGGGAGGGAGCGGAACATTTCTTTTTCTCCTTGTTACGGGCGGCACAACGCGTCGCGGCCGTTATGGGTCCGAAACGGCGCCATTTCCAGCCATTGAAAGCGGTGCGCCGCCTGATAGACAAGATGACCCATGCTAGCTTGCGGAGCCCTGAATGCGCCATATCGTGCCGCTCATCCTGATCGCGCTTGCCGCACCTGCTCTTGCCCAGACGAGTACCCAGAAAACCACCATGTCTTCGATCACTTATCCCGCGACCGATCGCGGCGACACCATCGACGAACAATTCGGCGTCAAGGTCGCCGACCCCTATCGCTGGCTGGAAGACGACGTCCGCACCGATCCCAAGGTCGCTGCCTGGGTCGAGGCTGAGAACAAGGTCACCGATGCCTATCTGGCGACGCTCCCCGGTCGCGACGTTTTCAAGGACAGACTCAAGAAACTTATCGACTATGAGCGGTTCGGGCAGCCCGAGCGCAAGGGCGGGCGCTATTTCTACCTCCACAATTCCGGCCTGCAGAACCAGGCGGTGCTGTTCGTCCGCGACGGCGTCGACGGGCAGGGCAGGGTGCTGATCGACCCCAATGGCTGGTCGAAGGATGGCGCCACCGCGCTCGGCGAATGGGCGCCGAGCGAGGACGGCAAGAAGCTGGTCTATGCGATCCAGGACGGCGGCACCGATTGGCGCACGGTCAAGGTGCTCGACGTCGACACCGGCAAGGTGCTCGACGACGATGTCGAATGGGTCAAATTCTCCGGCCTGTCCTGGGCGAAGGATGGCTCGGGTTTCTATTATTCGCGCTTTCCTGCGCCGCCCGAGGGCAAGAAGTTCCAGTCGACCAACGAGAATCAGGCGGTCTATTTCCACAAGCTCGGCACGCCGCAATCGGCCGACGCGCTGGTCTATGCGACTCCCGATCATCCGAAATGGGGCCATGGCGCGAGCGTCACCGACGACGGCAAGTGGTTGGTCATCTACACGACCGAGGGCACCGACAATCGCAACGACGTGACGGTCATCGATCTGACCGCGCCCAATCCGACGCCGCGGAAATTGTTCACCGGCATGGCCAATATGTGGGGTCTGATCGGCAATCAGGGCGGCAATTTCTACTGGCTGACCAACAAGGATGCGCCGCGCAACAAGGTGGTGATGACCAACCTCTATGCGCGCTCGGCCGTGCCGCCGGAGGTCGAGATCGTCCCGCAGGACAAGGCCGTACTCGACACCGCCAGTCTCATCGGCGGCAAGCTGATCGGCGAATATATGGTCGACGTGAAGAGCGAGGTTCGTCGCTTCACGCTCGAAGGCAAGCCGGACGGCAAGGTGACGCTGCCGGGGATCGGCGCCGCGGGCGGGTTTGGCGGCGAGGCCGACAATCCCGAGACCTTCTTCACCTTCACGAGCTACACCACGCCGACGACGATCTATCGCTATGACGTCGCGACCGGCAAGGCGAGCGTCTGGGCCCAGCCCAAGGTGGCGTTCGACCCGGCGGGCTATGAAGTCAGCCAGGTCTTCTATCCGTCCAAGGACAAGACGACGGTGCCGATGTTCATCGTGCGCAAGAAGGGCGTCACCGGGCCGGCGCCGACTCTTCTCTATGCCTATGGCGGGTTCAACATCTCGATGACGCCGGCCTTCTCGGCGGCGCGCGTCGCCTGGCTCGAGCAGGGTGGGGTGCTCGCCGTCGCCAATATTCGCGGCGGCGGCGAATATGGCAAAGCCTGGCACGACGCCGGGCGGCTCGCCAACAAGCAGAACGTATTCGACGATTTCATCGCCGCGGGCGAATATCTCAAGGCCAAGGGCTATACGGGGAAGAATCAGCTCGCGATACAGGGTGGATCGAACGGCGGCCTGTTGATCGGCGCCGTGGTCAACCAGCGGCCGGATCTGTTCGCGGCCGCTTTGCCGCAGGTCGGGGTGATGGACATGCTGCGCTTCGACCGCTTCACCGCCGGGCGCTATTGGGTCGACGATTACGGCTATCCGTCGAAGGAAGCCGATTTCAAGACGCTCTACGCCTATTCGCCCTATCACAACATTCGCGTGGGCAAGCCCTATCCGGCGATACTCGCGGCGACAGCCGATACCGACGATCGCGTCGTTCCCGGGCACACGTTCAAATATACCGCGATGCTTCAGTCGATGGATCTGGGTCCGAAGCCGCGCCTGGTCAGGATCGAAACCCGCGCCGGGCACGGATCGGGCAAGCCGACCGACAAGATCATCGACGAGACCGCGACGGACTGGGCGTTCATCGCCAGATGGACTGGCCTCGATGTGAAGCCGGTCGACTAAACCAAGATCACGGTCCGGCGTATTGTATCTTGCGCCGGACCGTTTTTCAAAGATAGGGTATGGTCATGAACGACCAGACCCCGCTCAAGAAGCCGATCGACAAAAAGGCGCTGCTCGCCAAATATCTCGCCGAGCGCGACAAGCGGCTGCGCGAGGACGGCAACGCCCAATATCTCAATCTCGAGGGCAATCTGGCGCATTATGCCGCCGATCCGCACACGCCCTTCATCGAACGCGATCCGGTCACCGATCACGTGACCTTCGCCTTTGTCGGCGGTGGCTTTGCCGGTCTCGTGACCGGCGCGCGGCTGGCCGAAGCGGGGATCAGCGACTTCCGGATCATCGAAAAGGGCGGCGACTTCGGCGGCACCTGGTATTGGAACCGCTATCCCGGCGCGCAATGCGACACGGCCTCGATGATCTACATCCCGCTGCTCGAGGAAACCGGGCACATGCCGACCGAAAAGTACGCGCATGGCCCCGAAATCCTCGAGCAATGCCAGCGGATCGGCCGCCAATATCACCTCTACGACAAGGCGCTGTTCCACACCCAGATCCGCGAGATCGCCTGGGACGGTGAGCAGTCGCTCTGGGTGATCACCACCGACCGCGACGACCGCTTCACCGCCAAATATGTCGGCATCGGCACCGGCCCGCTCCACGTCGCCAAACTGCCCGGCATTCCCGGCCTCACCAGCTTCAAGGGCAAGTCGTTCCACACCAGCCGGTGGGACTATGACTATACCGGCGGCGACGCCAGGGGCGCGCTGATGACCGGTTTGGCTGACAAGCGCGTTGCGATTATCGGCACCGGCGCGACCTCGGTCCAGGCGGTCCCGCATCTCGCCCGGGCGTGCAAGGAACTTTACGTCGTTCAGCGCACGCCGTCCTCGGTCGACGTACGTAACAATGTCCCGATCGACCCCGACTGGTTCGCAAGCATCGCCACGCCGGGCTGGCAACGCCGCTGGCTGGAGAACTTCACTGCCAACCAGACGCCGGGCAATATGATCGAGGAGGATTGGGTCCAGGACGGCTGGACCGATTTGTCACGCCGGATCAAGGCCCGCGTGGCGACCCTGCCGCCCGACAAGCGCAGCCTCGCCGACATCCTGTCGGTATGGGAGGATTCCGACTTCGAAAAGATGGAGGAGATCCGCGACCGCGTCGATGCGATCGTCGAGGACAAGGAAACGGCCGCGAAGCTCAAGGCCTGGTACCGTCAGCTCTGCAAGCGACCCTGCTTCCACGACGCCTATCTCCAGGCGTTCAACACCCCGGGCACACACCTGATCGATACCGACGGGCAGGGGGTCGAGCGGATCGACGAGACCGGCTTTGTCGTCGCCGGTAAGCATTACGAGGTAGATTGCATCATCTACGCCTCCGGCTTCCACGTCGGCACCAATTTGCAGAGCTTGCTCGGCTTCGACGTGATCGGCCGCGATGGCGTGAAACTGACCGACAGCTGGGCGCAGGGGATGCGCTCGAAGCACGGCATCCACGTTCATGATTATCCCAACATGTTCGTGGTCACGCCGACCCAGGGCGCGAACCTGATCTCCAACGTCCCGCACAATCTGACCGAGGCCGCGCGGGCGATCGCCGCGGTCGTTCGCCACGCGGAAGAGATCGGCGCCAAGGAGGTCGAAGTGACGCAGGAGGCGCAGGACGCCTGGGTCGATCTGCTGCTCACCGGGCCGGGAGCGTCGTTACGCAACGCGCCCGACTGCACGCCCGGTTATTACAACAATGAAGGCAAGGATCCCGGACCGGCAGCGGCCCTGGCGGTAGGGTATCCGCTCGGCGCTTTCGCTTACTTCCGGTATCTCGACGACTGGACGCGGTCGGGCAAGTTCGAGGGCCTGACCTTCACCTGAGCGACTGCCCTCGAATCTTTCCCCTCCCGCTTGCGGGAGGGGTTAGGGGAGGGCATGTCGAAAAAGCGGCAGCCACTCATACCGATCTAAAAATAACAGGCCCTCCCCGACCCCTCCCGCCTGCGGGAGGGGAGCAGCGGGCAATATCGCGAAAATACCGCTACCCGGCCTCCAGTGGAGGCCGGGCGCGCCCCGCTGGAATCAGCGCGAGGACATCTGGGGGAAACGTACCAGCGCGGCGCGCGCGACATTGCGCGACCAGATCGCATCGCCGGTCTTGGTTTCCATCATCTCGTTGTCGAGCGTCAGCGCATGGCGATAGGCCGCAGCGGCGTCCGCAGGGCGGTCGGCGCGAACATAGGCTTGGGCGAGCTCGATATAGGCGCCGCCATCCTTGGGCGCCACGCGGGTAAGCGCTTCGGCCGACCGGACGTCGGCGTCGCGCGCCGTGATCCGTGCCGTGGTCGTGCCGTCATCGGAGGCCGCCGCTGCCGGAACTGCCGCCAGCGGCGACGCGACAAGCAACGAGAAAAGCACCGTCTTGATCATATCTGCATCCTTCCAAAGTCACCGCTTGATCGCGATGTTACAGAATCATGACATATTTGCGTATGTTTTGTGAAACAAAAAATTCGCGGCTCGTCGCATGGGCGGAAAACGGCCAATTCGCGCGGGCGAACTGGCATTCCAGGGGATCACTCGCTATCGGGTGCCATGAACCAGCACAGCGACTCGATCCTCATCGTTGATTTCGGCAGCCAGGTGACGCAGCTCATCGCGCGCCGCGTGCGAGAGGCGGGGGTCTATTCGGAAATCGCCCCTTTCCAGTCCGCCGCGGACGCCTTCACAAGGATGAAGCCTCGCGGGATCATCCTCTCGGGTAGCCCGGCGAGCGTGCTTGATGAGGGGAGTCCGCGTGTCCCTCAGTCGATCCTAGACAGCGGCCTTCCGATCATGGGGATCTGCTACGGCCAACAGGTGCTGATGCATCAGCTGGGCGGCACCGTGGAGCTGGGCGACAGCGGCGAATTCGGTCGCGCCTTTATCGACATCGACGACGGTTGCGAGTTGTTCGACGGCCTGTGGACCGAAGGCGAGACGCACCAGGTGTGGATGAGCCATGGCGACAAGGTCACCGCGCTCGCCCCCGGCTTCCGTCCGGTCGCGGCCAGCGCCGGCGCGCCGTTCGCGGTGATCGCCGACGACACCCGCCGTTATTATGCGATGCAATTCCACCCGGAGGTCGTCCACACCCCCGACGGCGCGAAACTGATCGCCAATTTCGCCCGTCATGTCTGCGGTCTGACCGGCGACTGGACGATGGCCGAATTCCGCGCCGCCAAGATCGCCGAGATCCGCGCGCAGGTCGGTGACAAGCGCGTCATCTGCGGCCTGTCGGGCGGCGTCGACAGCGCGGTGGCGGCGGTGCTGATCCACGAGGCGATCGGGCCCCAACTGACCTGCGTATTCGTCGACCATGGCCTGATGCGCTCGGGCGAGGCCGATCAGGTCGTCAGCCTGTTCCGTGGCCATTACAACATCCCGCTCGTCCACGTGAACGCCGAGACCCTGTTCATGAGCGGACTGGCCGGCGTCACCGACCCCGAGGCGAAGCGCAAGTTCATCGGCAAGACGTTCATCGATGTCTTTGAGGACGAAGCGAAAAAGATCGGCGGCGCCGACTTCCTCGCGCAGGGTACGCTGTATCCCGACGTGATCGAGAGCGTGTCGTTCACCGGCGGCCCGTCGGTGACGATCAAGAGCCATCACAATGTCGGCGGCCTGCCCGAGCGGATGAACATGAAGCTGGTCGAGCCGCTGCGCGAATTGTTCAAGGACGAGGTTCGCGCGCTGGGCCGCGAGCTCGGGCTGCCCGACATCTTCGTCGGCCGCCATCCGTTCCCCGGACCCGGTCTCGCCATCCGTATCCCGGGGGAGGTGACCAAGGAACGCTGCGATATCCTGCGCAAGGCCGACGCGATCTATCTCGAGGAAATCCGCAATGCCGGGCTCTACGACGCGATCTGGCAAGCGTTCGCAGTGCTGCTCCCGGTGCGTTCGGTCGGCGTGATGGGCGACGGGCGTACCTATGACAATGTGCTGGCGTTGCGCGCGGTGACATCGGTGGATGGCATGACGGCGGACGCCTATCATTTCTCGGGCGAGTTCCTGTCGCGGGTCGCGACCCGCATCATCAACGAAGTCCGCGGAATCAACCGCGTCACCTATGACTACACTTCCAAGCCGCCTGGGACGATCGAGTGGGAGTGACTTTGGCCCCTCCGGCACTTGTTAGAACTATGTCAGATCACGCTTAAGCTACTGAAAAAGTGTCTTATTGGTGCTGTGGTTCTGCGGCGGCCGGTGGGCACCGTTCGCGTTGACGGCCCGCGGAACGGTACCCCCTGCTCCTGTCTCTTCAGATGGCCATCCGCGGGATGATCTGCTCAACACTCACCTCTCGTCGGTGAAAACGAGAGACGACTAAGCGCCTTAACCTCGGACCTCGCCGATCGTACCGAACCTGCGAAGGCGGACGTTCATTCATCTGCGCAGGTCGGGTCGATCGAAGTGTTGCGGGAGCCGAGACGTCCCCTTCCAGAACCGATCAGGAACTCCGGAGATTTTGCCGCAGGGTGAGCGACCCGTTTGGGTTGAGCGCCTGCCGACACGCCCAGCGCACAGGATGGCGTACGCCCTTGACCTCCAGTTCAGCGAACAATTGCAATCCGGTCCAGTCTTTGTCGCCGGTCCAGCTTAGCATTGCCTGTCTAATGCCGGCAGGTTTTGGAAAGCCGGGGTCCAGACAACCGCTGGCGAGCGTGGCCCCACGTTCGTCTTTGAGCGTCAATCGCAGTACGCCCGGAACGCCCGCGACGCCGTCATTGGCCAGCCCGACAATCATGCCGCGACTGCCGTCGCGCTCGAAGGGCCAGATGAAAGCCGGATAAACGCGATAGCCGATCCGCCGCGCGGCGTGGTCGATCACTTCCGGATATTTGTCGTAATAGCTGAGCACATGCGCGGCGGATTCGTTGTGCCAGTTCCAGATCGACCAATAGTTCGCACCCACCGCGAGCACGTGTGCGGCGACCTGCTCGTTATAGGTGACGCCGTCGACGATGCCGAGCTGATCCGCATCTCCGGTGGTCATCGGCACTTCGCTGATTGCCGCTGCCCAGGCGGGACGGTTGCTCAGCGCCTCGATCTGCGTGGTCTCGATGAAGATCGTGTCGCTGCGGATCCAATTGCCGCTGCGCACCGTGCGGTCGAGCATCGCGGCATTGCCGACGTTGTTGAAATCGGGCTGCGTGTTGGTGACGAGCGGGGTCCTGGTCCAACAGGTAAGCTGCGCCTCGAGCATCTTGAGCCAAGTCTGTTCGGCGACCAGGTTGCTCGGGAAGTAATTGCCTTCGAACGGCCAGGTGTGTCCCTCACCCCAGAAGCCGTACATCATCGTGTCCATATATTCGATATCGGCGCTGCCATTGTATCGGTCGGCGAGCAGGGCGTTGAGCTCGCCGAACGCGGCCTGATAAGCCGGGTGATCGTAGCGGGGCATCGCGTGCTTCTTGCGATAGCGGACCTGAGCGGTATCGCCCTTCCAGCTGCCCTTGAGCGGTACGTAGGGCACCTTTTCCATCAGGAAGTCGGGCATGCCGGGCGCGGCGAAATCGGGGTTTTCCAGCATGATGCGGAAACCGACGCGTTTGCCATATTGCCGGGCGAGGTCGAAGGTGATCCGCCACCAATCGGGCAGGTCGAGCCTGCCGGAGCGCGTCTGCACCTCGCGCCAGTTCGGGCGGATATAGATCTTCTGCGTGAAGGGCAGTTTGACGATGTCCTCGATCGACCGTTCGAGCGACTGGCCGGGCAGGCGGGGAGGGCCGGTGTCGCCCGAGACATAGGCGGTCAGGCCCATGCCGTAATTGGGTACGATATCGCGCGAAGGCGACGTCGCCATGCCGACCTCGCCGCCCGGAGCATTGGCGTCGGCGCCGTAATTGGTGAACGGCCCCTGGTTGAGGCGGTCGGAAACCGCCGGTCCGCCGCCCCAATCGTAACCTTCCCACAGATGCTCCAGATAGTCCGCGCCAAGGGCACGTGGTGCGAGGCCTGCCGCAGCCAATCCGACGGCGCCGGCCTTGAAGAAATCGCGGCGCTTGAGGTCAGGCATCGGCAATCTCCTGTGCGACGCGCGCCGCTGAGCGGACGCACGATTCGATTCCGCTGCTCAACGCGTCGGCATAGGTGTCGGCAAAATAGAGCCAGCCGTCAGGCTTCATGATCTCGGGCCAGAAGCGCATGATCGATCCCTCTTGCCCGATGGCTACTCAGGCCGGAGCCACACCGACCTGGTGCGCGGCATAGAGCGCCGCGCCGTAAGCGGGCGAGTGCAGCGGCGCGACGAACCGGTACGGACCGACTTGCCGCAGCCGTGCCTCCAGCCGGGCCCGGATCGACGCATCGTTGGCGAGCACGCCTCCCGACCAGGACAAGGGTACGTCTTCGTCCGGGCCGAACCCAAGTTCCGCGCGCAGTGCTTCGGCGATGGCCGCGAGTTCCTCGGCGGCAAGGTCTTGGATCCGGATCGCGGCGGGATCGCCCGCCGCCGCAGCTTCGGCGACAATTGGTGCCAGGCCGGCAATCTCGTCTCGCTCCAGGCCTTGCTCGCCCATTATCCTGGCACAGATGTCGAGATCGTTCTCGAGGCCGAGCCGCCGTCGGAACGCGTCATGAAGCGGCCCCTTGGGCAAGCGGCCGTCGCTCATTCGGGTGAAGGCGTTGAGCCCCTGGATCGCGATCCAATAGGCCGAGCCTTCGTCGCCGAACACTTCGCCCCAGCCGCCGCACCGCGCCACGCGGCCTTGCCGTTCGCCATAGCCGATCGACCCGGTGCCAGCGACGAGGTTGATGCCGTCGGCGCAGGCGAGCGATCCCGCCCAGCCGCAGACCATGTCGTTGCCGCAGCGATAGCGGTCATGGCCGAGCAGACGGCGGCAATGCTGGTCGAGCAGCGGGTCGATCGCCTTGTCCTCGCCATAGGCGGGCAGGCCGAAGAAGGTGAAGGCCAGCCCGGCGGGCTCGATGCCGATCTGCGCGCAGATGCCGGCGATCCCGGACTCGAGCGCCCGCACCGCGCCGTCGAGCCCGACCTGGAGATGATAGGTCGTCCCCTCGATCTGCCGCGCCACAACGTTGCCGGCGCCGTCGATGCAGACGAACTCGGTCTTGGTGCCGCCGCCGTCGACGCCGAGGAAATAGCGGGTCGTGGTCATGCGCCCACGCTGTGGATGCGCACGCCCTTGACGACGCGACTGACCGTCCCGGCCTTGTTCGGCGTGTCGGGGGTCAGGCCGCGACCGAGCGAGGCGTGGAGCGCGAACAGCTGCGCGGGCACGATATAGGGGAACAGCAGGTCGCTGTCGGCTGCCGTTTCGAGCCCGTGCACTCTCAACGTCTCACCCGCGATGTCCTGGGCGGACACCGCCAGCACGGCGCCCGCGACCTTGTCCGCGCGCAGTTCGGCGATCAGGTCGAGGTCATAGGCGCGGGTCAGGGGATCGTTTGAAAGGAACGCCACCACCAGGGTGCGGTCGTTGACGATCGTCTTCGGGCCGTGACGGAAGCCGAGCGTCGAGTCATGCATCGTCACCAGTCCGCCGTCGGTGAGCTCGAGCAGTTTCAGCGCCGCTTCGCGCGCCAGTCCCTGGAACGGACCGCTACCGAGATAGACGACGCGCTCGAACCCGCGCGTGGCGAGCGCCGCCATCGCGGTTTCGGTGTCGGCCAGGACCGCCTCGACAGCCTGCGCTATCCGCTCGTTGCGGTCGCCGAGCGCGGCGATGCCCGAGAAGATCGCCAGCGCGGTATAGGTCATCGCCGAGAAGCTGGAGGTCATGGCGAAACCACGATCGTGGGTCGCTTCCGGCAATACCACGACATAGCCGTCGTCGCCCCGCCGTTTGGCCAATGCGCCGTCGGCGTTGCAGGTGATGATCAGGTGGTGGACGTCGGCAACGCGCGCATCGGCGAGATCGATCGCGGCGATACTTTCCGGGCTGTTGCCCGAGCGGCCGAACGACACCAACAGGGTCGGCGTCCGCGCTTCGAGATAGAGGTCGGGCGTGCTGACCATGTCGGTGGTGGGCACCGCATCGACCCGGCGCCGGGTCGCCTGCGCCAGCGTCGCCGCCAGGCATTCGCCGATGAACGCCGAGGTGCCGGCCCCGGCCAGCACGATGCGTAGGTCGGGTTTCGCGAGCAGGGGCGCGATGAACGCGTCGATCGCGCCCTGCTCGTCAACGAGCAACGCCTGGGTCGCTCGCAACGTGGTCGCCTGCTGGAAGATTTCGCGGCGCGTCCAGGGCTCGGCGCCGTCGGCCGCCGCTTTCGGGGCAGCGTTGAGGTCAGACATTGGGATTGCAGGCTCCATGATAGGCGTCGAGCGTCGCGTCGATATGGGCGGCGACCAGGTCGACGGGGTCGAGCGTGGTGCGGCCGGCGCGGTGCGCGGCAAAGGCGATGGGGAGGTATTGGCTGACCAGCGGCAGCGGCGGCACGGTCTCGCGCAGATTGGCAAACAATTTGTCCTGCGCGGCGGTGATCGCACTGTCGGGCCAGTAATAGCGGATGCGGTCGCTGAAGCTGTAGTTAAGCTGGAAATCGAGCGCCGCACCGCTGGCGTGATAATATTTGGACCAATTGCCTGGCTCGGCATGCATCCGTTCGATCGCGACGTCGCGCAGATTGGCGCGTCGCTCGGGCGCCACCATCTCGCGTTCGATCGCGTCGAGCGCCCACAAAGCCTCGCGCAAGGCAAAGGTCACGCCGGGGCCGACCTTCAAGATGGCAAAGTGATCGCGTACCAGAGCGGCGAGCGCGGACGGGGTCTGGTAATCGGTCGAATGCGCTTCGAACACGATGTGTTCGACCGGCTCGATCGCCTCGCTCAGCGCGGTCGCCTTTGCCGGGACGTAGTCGACGACCTTGTCGTGATCGAACTCGACGCCGGGCTGGACGACGGTCGCGATGACGCGGTCCCAGGCGCTCGACAAGCCGAGCTCGGCGAACAGGTCGCGGTGCATCGCGATCGTCGCCAGCGCCGCGTCGGGCGTGGTGACGGCGAGTTCCTCGAGATCTTCGGCAGCGCCGCCGGGCACGGGAACCTCGGTACCGATGATGTAGCTCGGCGCATCGTCGGGATCGCCCGAATAGGCAGCCTCGGCCGTCGCGCACAGCCGTGCGGCGCGCTCGGCGATGGTGCGTTCGGGCAGCGGCACCGGATCGTCGGCGCAGCTCATCGAGCAGTCGAGATGGATCTTGCCGAACCCGGCGGCGACATAGTCGCGCACCATGATCTCGGCCTTGGCCATCGCTTCTTCGGCGGGGAGCCGGGTCCAGGCGTTGGGGCCGAGATGATCGCCGCCCAGCGCCAGCCGCGCCCGCGGATAGCCGACCCGGTCGGCGATGGCCGAGACGAACGCGCGATAATCGACCGGCGTCATGCCGGTATAGCCGCCGTCCTGGTTCACCTGATTGGATGTCGCCTCGATCAGCGCGATCGGCGCGTCGTGCGCCAGCGCGTGGCGCAGCGTCGCTTCGATCACCAGCGGATGGGCCGAGCATACCGAGGTGATGCCCACGCGTTTGCCCGCTTTGTGCTCAGCGACGAGGGCGCGAATTGCCTTCATGATTGCTCCTCGAATGGACAATCCGCGTACACTGAAAGAAAATGAAACACAAGGAAATGATGTATAATGAAATTAAATCGCTGCCGGCTCGGCGGCCGCGTCGGTCGTTTCGCCGGCGGTATCGGGCTCGACCGCGAGCAGCACCGAGGCGGCGAGCGCAAGCGCGAGGCCGACGATCTTTAGCGTATCGGGCATCACGCCGAGCGCGATCAGCGAGATGATCGCGGTGGCGAGCGGCGCGCCGGCGTTGGACAGCGGCGCGACGATGATCGCCTTGCCGTAGCGAAAGGCGAAGACGAGGGTGAGCGCGCCGATCGCGTTCAGCACCTGGATCCCGGCAGCGAGCGCCGGGCCGTCCCAGCCCCAGTTCACCGGATGCGAGCGGTCGGTCAGGAACCAGGCCACCGGCACCAGCAACAGCCCGGCGATCATCATGTAGAAGAAGATGCCCTCAGCCGACATGTGGTTGTTGGCCGACTTCATGAAATAGGCCTGCACGCCCCAGCACAGCATGACGATCAGGGCGAGGACGAACCAGGTCGACCCGGTGGTCGTGCTGCCGTCGGCCGGGGCGTAGTTGAAGATCGGCAGCGCGATCAGCGCCAGCGCGATGCCGAGCAATCCAAGTTTGCCGGTGCGCTCGCGCAGCAAGGCGTAGGACATCACGATCGTGACCAGCGGCGAGAGCGAGATGATCGGGAAGATCAGATAGGCGGGGCCGCGCGTCACTGCGTAGAACAGCACCATCTGTCCGCCGGCGCCGAGCAGGCCGACCGCCATGCCATAAGTGATCGCCCGCGGACTCGTCTCGAGCTTGCCGCCACTCATGCGCAGCGCGATGAACGCCGGCGGGATCATCGTCAGTGCCCAGACGCAATAGACCAATGTGTCGGGAAAGCCGTGCTTGGACGATTGATCCGAAAAGGCGCCCCAGATGCCCCACAGGACGACGGTAACCAGCGCATGGAACAGCCAGGCGCGGCCGGCTGGCGCGGGGGCGGGGGTGGCGGTCATGCGGCATCTCCTGCGGGCGTTGCCTCGATGACGAGGAAGCGCTCGAAACTGGCGTTGATTGTGTTGCTGGCGGCGCTGGCGGTGCCGAGCGGCGCGCCGGTGAAGCTGTCGGTCAGCCGGTAGGAGCCCTTGCCGAGTCCGCGCAATTCGATCGGTCCGGTCCAGGTCTTGGCATAGAAAGCATAATGCAGCTTGCCGTCGGCGGCGACGACATGGGCTTCGGGCTTGTCGAAGCCGATGTCGTAGAGCTCGCCGAGAAAATGCCCCTTCGACAGCATATTCTGCCGATAGAGCGCGATCCACTTGCGCCACAGCCGTTCCTTGTCAGGGGTCAGCACGAAGCCGCCCGGCGGCAGTTTGTCGATCGGCTTGTCGGTGTCCTTGGGCCAGGTGAACTTGGTCGAGGGGATGGCGCCGATGCCATAAGTCGATGCGAAATCGTCGCCGCCGTCGCTCAACTCGACATGGTCGCCGCTATAGGGTGCGGACGGGCCCATGATCGCCTTGAAGGTCTTGCCCTTCAGGCGTACCTGCCATGACGATTCGGGGTCGGACGCCGGCGTGTTGTTCATCGCGGGAATGTTGAAGAAGGCGAACGAATCGCCGCACGGGCAGATTTCGACATTGGCGTTCGGATTGATCCCGATCACCGTGTCGTAGATCGCCTTCCAGAAATCCTGGAGCTTCTCGACCGATTCCTCGGGCCGCTTGTGGTTGTGCGCGGGGTTGTAGCAAGGCGCGACGCCGTTGAGGTCCTGGCCGTCGATCTTGAGGCCTTCGAACCCCCACTCGCCGACGATCCGGCGCATGACGGTTTTGAAATAGTCGACCGTCGGCGGATAGGCGGGGCACAAGGTATAGCTGTTCCACCAGCTCACATTCTGCGCAGCGCCGCTGGCATCGAGCAGCAGCATGTCGCGATGGTCGCGCATCAGGTCGCTGGCCGGGGTCGCCGACAAGGGCGAGATCCACAATTTGGGCCGCATGCCATAGGTCTTGATGCGGTCGGCCATCGCCTTCATGTCGGCATCGCCGCCGGGGAACCGGCTGGTGTCGGCGACCCAGTCGCCAATCGCCTTTTGCCAGCCATCGTCGAGCACTGCCCATTCGCACCCGACCGACTTCGCTTTGTCGAGCGTGCCATAGACCTGGTCGGGCGTGACGTTGCGTTCGTAACCCCAGGCGCACCAGATCGGCGCATAGCTCGATTCGGGGATCGCAGGGGCGGCGAGCCCGCGCTCGGCCATGATCCGGCGATAGGCATCGAGCGGCGCGAAATGGTCGCCGCGATGCGCCATGATGAAAGTCTCGGGCAGGGTTACGGCCTGGCCCGGCGCGAGCAGGATCGGCTGGTCGCCCTCGATCGCGATCCGCGTGCCGCCCGGCTGCGATGCGACCGGCAGCGCGATCAGCCTGGGGACAGTCTCGACATGGCCAACCGCCAGCCCGCCGTCCGGGCGCCATACCGCCGCGACCGGCGTCCCGCCGCCGTAATCGGAGCCGTTCATGCCCATGTAATTGCGCTGCTGGAAATCGTGGCGGACGCGTTGCACCCAGTCGCGGCGATCGGGATGCGAGGCGCCCGAAAAGGTCCAGGCGCCCTCGGGGTGCGCGAGCAGCTGATGCGCCGCCGACCACCAGGCCGCGATCACCAAAGGCGTCTTGCCGAGGTTGCGATATTGCACCGTCATCAGTGCCGCTCCGGGCAGCGAGGGGTGGAATACCAGGTCGATGCGCTTTTCGAGCCGCCCGTCGGCTACACCGCGCAGGGTGTGGCGCTTGCCGCCGCCGCGCACGTCGATGGGCGCAGCTCCGCTATTGCCGAGCAGCACGAATCGGTCGAGCACCGACCCGTCGGCCAGGCGCACACCTTCCCCGCTGTCGAACGCGGTCAGCGGCCGTCCTTCACGCGACAGCCGCGATCGAAGCGCGCCGTCGAACTCGATCGTCAGGATGCCGTCGGAGGCGGTTGCCGCCGCGCCGGTGAAGGCCAGCGCGGGGACCGATGGGATCAACCCCGCCATGACTGCCGTCGTGCCGCACAGCAGGCCGGTCAGCGTGGATCTGCGTGTCAGTGTGGCGCCTGCCATTGGTCCCTCGCCGCTTGCGATGCCCGGTTTGCGATGGGCATGTTGGTGAGTGAGCTTGCACAGGGATTCGCCGAGAAGCAAACGAAAACGAGCCCGGGTCACTCGTTTTGTTTCGTTTTAATTTCCGCTGCTGCGCGGCCTTAACTGCGTCTCGGGCCTATATGATTATCATATAAGTATCTGTTATATATGAATAATAATTCAGAGACCGCTGTTGCAAAGAAGTCGCGATCGCGCGCTCTTTCAGAGTGGCGTTGCCATAATATGACAAAAAAGGGTTGCGTTGCGCAAAAACCAACCACAGAATGAAACATACTGAAATTTACGGCTGATTGAGGGGAAAATCATGGCCTCACGTCTTCTTCTGCGTACCGGTGCCAGCATCTTCGTCGTGGCGCTGGCGTCGCTCCCCGTGGCGGCGATGGCTCAAACCCAGCCCGAACCGGCGCCGCAGGCTCAGTCGTCGGACACTCTGTCCGACACCGCCGCGGCCGATAAGGCGGCAAACGATATCGTCGTCACCGGCATCCGCGGCAGCCTCGACAAGTCGGTCGAGATCAAGCGCAGCGCCACCGTCGTGCTCGATTCGGTCAACGCGACCGAACTGGGCCGTTTCCCCGACAGCGACGTGGCGGACTCGCTGCAGCATATCACCGGCATAACGATCAACCGCACGACGGGTGGCGAGGGCCAGTATGTCAGCGTCCGCGGCCTCGGCTCGCAATATAATATCACGACGCTCAACGACCGTATCCTGGCGACCGACGATGACGGCCGCGACTTCGCGTTCGACATCCTCCCCTCGGACGTGATTTCGGGCGCCGACGTCCTCAAGTCGCCGCAGGCTAGCGCCACCGAGGGCAGCATCGGCGGCACCGTCAACCTGCGGTCGGCACGGCCGTTCGATCACACCGGCTTCCACATCGCCGCGCGCGCCGAAGGCAATTTCAACCAGATGTCGCGCTACGGCGGCTACAAGGTCTCCGGCTTCATCAGCGACACCAACAGTTCGGGCACCTTCGGCGCGTTGCTCGGCGTGGTGTGGTCGGACCAGAAGTTCCGCACCGACGCGCTGAATTACTCATCCTGGGATGCGAGCAGCCCGGGCGTCTGGCCGGTCGGGCCGACGGTCGATTCGCCGCCGCCTGCCAATGCGCAACCGGTGGTCGGCTTGTGCTGCATCCAGTTCGGTTCGGTAGTCGACCGCAAGAAGAGATTCGCGCTGACCGGCACGGTGGAATGGCGCCCGGCGGACAATCTGCACGTCACGCTCGACGGCATGTACACCAAGCTCAACGACCCGCAGGTCGCGTACAACCAATCCTATTTCCCGGGCTTCACCTACGACCAGAATGGCCTGCCCGAATGGTCGAACGTGACGGTTCAGAACGGTTTCATCACCAAGTTCACGACCAACAATTTCACGCCCGAACTCGTCAACCAGACGATCCACCGCGTCGTCGACACCTATCTGGTCGGCGCCAATGTCCAGTGGGATGCCTCGTCGAGACTGTCGTTCCGCGCCGACGCCTATCGCTCGCAGGCGAACCGGCCGGAAGGCGGGACTGACACTTTCCTGACCGCGGGGCTCGTCTCACCGACCCCCTACAATCAGAACACGCTGACCTTCTCGGCCAACCCGAACGCGATGCCCAACATCAGCGTCACGCTGCCGGACGGATCGGACTATGCGACCGCGCTCGCCTCGGGCAAGCTCGACAATCAGAATCTGTGGAGCACCCACTATGACGGGCTGTCCGGTTTCTCGATCAAGGATACGGTGACCGGCGCCAAGCTGGACGGCACCTATACGTTCGACAACAGCATTCTGAAGAGCATCAGCTTTGGCGCCGCTTATCTCAAACGGTCCAAATCGCGGCGCGACATCAGCAACGACTGGACCAACGGTTCCAGCCAATACAGCTCGCTCTACAATACGATGCCCGGCCAGCCAGGACCGATCACTTTCGCGACGATGGGCCAGAACGTCATCTCGACCTTCAACTTCCCCAATTTCTTCTCTGGCGCGGGCGGCAGCTTTCCGACCACGATGCTGGCGATCAACGCGCAGAACCTGCTCGCCGGTCTTAAGTCGCTCGACGGAACGCCGAATTACACGTCGGGAGAGGGCGTCTATCATTTTGCCGACAGCTTGCCGCAATTCAACGCGGTGAACTCCTACGTCGTCAGCGAGCGCACCTTGTCCGGCTATGTCGAGGCCTCGTTCGGCGGACGCCGCTGGAACGGCAATATCGGCCTGCGCCTGGTCAATACGCAGACGACCGCCTCGACCGCGATCAACAAGATCATATCGGTCACCGTCGCCGATACTGCGAATCCGACCGCCTCTGCGGTAGTCGTATATTCGGACGCGACCCCGATCTCGGCGCATGGCAGCTACACGCTGCCGCTGCCGTCGATGAACTTCAATTATGGCTTCACCGACAATCTCCACCTGCGTCTGGCGGTCGCCGAGACGATCGCGCGGCCGAATCTCAATCAGTTCGCGCCGACCCAGACCGACAACAGCAGCAACCAGGATTATGTCGTCAGCTATAGCGGCAACGTGAACCTGAAGCCGATCAAATCGTGGCAGGCCGACGCGTCGCTGGAATGGTATTACCATAAGAACGACATGGTTTCGGTCGCGTTGTTCGGCAAAAAACTGCGCAACGACATTACCTCGGTCGAGGTCAACAATGTCGATATCGGTGCGGTCGGCTGTTTCAACGGCAAGCCCTGCGCGCCGCTGCTGTACAGCGTGGTTCAGCCGATCAACGGCGACAATGCGAAGATTTATGGTGTCGAGTTCAGCTGGCAGCACATGCTGAAGAACGGCTTCGGCATCCGCGCGCAATTCACGCACACCTGGAGCCAGACGACGATCAACGGCCAAAACGCCGGGCAGGAGGCGGGCGTCTCGCCGACGACCTGGTCGATCAATCCGTTCTACGAAAAGGGGCCCGTATCGCTCAGCGTGTCATGGGACCATTCGAGCTCGTTCGTTTATGCGAACTTCACCGAAGTCGATGGCATGCCCGCGATCGCCAGCGCCTATGACTGGGTGACCGCGACCGCTTCGTTCAACGTCACCAAGCGGATCAAATTGTATGTCGAGGGACGCAATCTGACCAACTCGATCGTCCGCACCTATCTCAACGGCGATCGCAACATCGTATGGGCGTCTGGCGCGGTCGGGACCGGGAGCAGCGTCGGCGCGGGCTACACATCCTATGGCCGCACGTTCACGGCAGGGGTTCGCTTCGGGTTCTGATCGATCTCCGGGCCGGGCCGGCGGATCGGTCCGGCCCCTTGGCGCGGAGACATGCGCGGCCGTGCTAGGCCGGCTATCAGGCGATACGGATATCGCAGCCGAGCTTGCTTGCCTGCTCCAGGCTTTCCTCGGGCGCGCCGTCATCGGTGATCAGCACGTTCACTTCCTCGATACCCATGATCCGGTGGAGGCAGGTGCGGCCGAACTTGCTGCTGTCGGTCACCGCGACGACTTCGCGCGCGACGTGCGCCATCTTGCGATTGAGCGCGGCCTCGGCCTCGAAATGCGTGGTGATGCCACGCTGCAGATCGATGCCGTCGACGCCGAGGAACAGGCGGTCGACCTGCAGGCTATCGAGCGCGGCCTCGGTCTGTCCGCCGTAAAAGGCCATGTTCTTGCGGCGCAACCGCCCGCCGAGCAGGACAATTTCGATATTCTTCTTGTGAACCAGCTGGCTCAGGATATCCGCGTCGTTGGTCAGGACGACGATGTCGGCATCGTCGGGCAGGAAGCGCGCGATCTGCGCTGTGGTCGTTCCCGAATCGAGAATGATCGCCTCGCCCGGTTTCACCATCGAGGCGGCGAGGCGGCCGATCCTCTCCTTTTCGGCTATGTGCAGGACGCGCTTGGTGTCGACCGGATCTTCGTCCGCCACGCCGATCACGCCCGCCGCGACGGCGCCGCCATAGCAGCGAACCGACACGCCGCGCGCCTCGAGGAACGCCAGGTCCTTACGGATCGTCTGGGTGGAAACCTGGAACTGCTCGGACAGGGAATGCACCTGGACGCTGCCTTGGTCCTGCAGCATCCCGATGATTTCCTGACGTCGCCGACTTGTATCCCGCATCATGCCTCCTGCGCGATTTCTAGCGGCAAAGCGTGGATGTCTCCATGCGTTTTCTTGCGGTGATGGGGCAATGCGCGGCATCTCGCAGGGCTGTTCAAGCTGAAGCACTCACGTTCGCGTCGTGTCGGCGAGGGGCACGATCTTTCGCGCGGCGGCAATATATAATGAAACATACATAAAACGGTTTGCGCCTAATATCTCGTCAATGCTAGGCTTTCCTTGGTTGATATCTTTCATTTCATATGAAATCCAGGGAGATGTTATGCGGTTGCACGGTGGCTTGATGATGGCGTCGATCCTGTCTCTCGCGGCGGCCTCCGCCCAGCCGGTGCAGGCGCAGGCTAGCGGTCAGGGGACCTATAGCGAGGCCGATTTTGCCCGTGTCCCCAAATTCGATGCGCATGTGCATGACAATGTCGCGCGGACCGCCTTCATCGACATCGCCCGCAAGGACGGTTTCGAGCTCTTGTCGATCAACGTCGACTATCCCGATTTTCCTCCGCTGAAATTGCAGGCGAAGGCTGCCGAGGAGCATAAAGCGCAGGACCCGAAGATCTTCCACTTTGCCACTGCCTTCTCGATGGACGGGTTCGGCGAGCCGGGTTGGAGCGAGCGAGCGATCGCCACGATCGACGCCGCGGTCGCCAAGGGCGCGGTCGCGGTCAAGGTGTGGAAGAATATCGGCATGGTCGTGAAGGATCAGGACGGCAAGCGCGTCTTCCTCGACGATCCACGCTTCGACGCCATCATGGCGCATATCGAGAAGATCGGCATTCCGCTGATCGCGCATCAGGGTGAGCCGCTCAATTGCTGGCTGCCGCTCGACCAGATGACGACCGACAATGATCGCGGCTATTTCCGCGATCACCCGCAATATTACATGTATTTGCACCCTGAGGAGCCGAGCTACGAAATGCTGATGGCGGCGCGCGACCGCTTCGTCGCCTTTCATCCCAAACTGTCGTTCGTCGGCGCCCATATGGCCAGCTTGGAATGGAGCGTCGACCGGCTGGCGACGTTCCTCGATCGCTTTCCCAACGCGAACGTCGATCTCGCCGCGCGCATGACGCAAATCCAATATCAGTCGAACCAGGATTACGGGAAGGTCCGCGCCTTTTTCATCAAGTATCAGGACCGGCTGATGTACGGCACCGACGTCGCCGACAATCCCCCCGATCCGGCCAAGCCGGTCGAGAATCCGCCGGTGGATATCGACCATCTGGCGACCGAGGTCGATCACGCCTGGCGCTCGGACTGGCGCTATCTGGCAACTCCACAATCGCAGCGCATTGAAGAGATCAAAGCCGACGTGAAAGGATTGGGGCTACCGCGCTCGGTAATCGACAAAATCTACTACAAGAATGCGCACCGGATCTACCTGCGTGGCAAGTGATCCTGCGGAGGCGCGCAGCGGTCTGGGTGACGGGCGGTACTTTCGCGGCGATCGCCCGAACGGCCGGCACGCCAGTCCAGCGAGGAAATAGAATGCAGGTACGAGCTCGCCGCAAGAGCATTGCGCCCCAATAGCGGCCGTTTCGGCTGCCGCACGATGCATTCAGGCCTTGCGCAGGTCGCCGATCGTCTGCCCGGTCCATCGCTTGATAGCACGCCGCAGGTTGGAGCTGTCGCTAAATCCGACCTTCAGCGCGATGTCGTCGGCGCTCAACCGGGTGGTGTGCAGATATTCGAGCGTTAGCTTCCGGCGGACGTCGTCCACGATGTCCGCATAGCTGCTGTCCTCGTCGTCCAACCGTCGCCGCAGCGTCCGCTCTGTCATGCCGAGCCTTACCGCGACCGCCTGCATCGACGAATAGCGGTTGGGCGCCAGCATCAGCAGTTGATAAACTTCGCCGGCGATGCCGGAACTCGTCTTGGCCTGACCGATCAGGCGATCGCAGGTCTCCTCGAGCATCGCGCGGGTCAGGCGATTGGCGAGTTCGGGCGCGCGCTCCAGGATGCTCGCCGGATAATGCAGCTCGTGCGCCGCCTGGCCGAACAGACAGGGGCAGCCCAGTACGTCTTCGTCGGCAGCCGTAGTTCCTGAATCCGGCAGCCCGAACAGCGCCCTGATGGGCGTGACCGCCGTTCCGGCCACGTCGCGCATGTGCGTGGAGGTCTGCATCATCTGTTGGCGGAGCACGAAGTTCCTGAGGTCGGCGCTCATGATCTCGGCGTAGACTTCCCGAAAATCCCAGATCGCGAGCGCGCCTTCCTGCCGCCAGCCCAGGGTGATCGTCGGGGTTGCCAATAGATGATAGCGGACGGCGAAGTCGAAGAACTCCCGCATCGTCGGCGAGCACATCAGGGCATAACCATACATGCCATAGGCCGAGAGATGGAGCCGCGCCCCGACCGCATAGGCAAGGCCGAGGTCGGCACCGGCGGCGATTACATTGTCATAGGCCGTGAGATACTGGCCGATCGAGGTCAAAGTGTGTGGGTCGTCAACCTCGGCCGGCGTCAGGCCGGTTCGCGCGAGGACAGTTCCAGATCCGATGCCCCGCGGCGCGACCGCATCGATCAGCACGGCGATCTTGTAGGGCGCGAACATCTTCTGGTTGAGCAACGGCAGGCCGTGGGAACGCGACCGCGCCGGCGATCCAGCGGCCGCGGCACCGCGGTCGTCCTGATCGCCAGGGGTCACGAATATACCCCCTTTTGTCCGCCAAAGACACACATCTGTCCGATAGAGCACTCACTTGTCGCCCGTTCAATCTCTATCGTGTCCCCAACGCCGTCACCAAGATCGGCGGCATGGCGCCCGGCGCGCGGGAGAGGAGACAGGATCATGACGGGCAGGCGGGATCTATCGCGCGCGGGCGGCCACTAGTGGCTGGCACACCTTATCGCGGATCGACGCTGCGGCTGGCATTGACGTCGATCGGCGCCGCCGGCGTCGAATGGTACGACTTCTTCGTTTACGGCACGGCAGCGGCGCTGGTGTTCCCGCATCTCTTCTTTTCGCCCGATCTGTCGCCGTTCGTGGCGCAGCTTGCCGCGTTCAGCACCTTTGCCGTCGGGTTCATCGCCCGGCCGCTCGGCGGCGTCGTGTTCGGCCATTTCGGCGATCTCCATGGGCGCAAGAAGACGCTGGTCGTCGCGCTGATGACGATGGGCCTGTCGACGCTGCTGGTGGGCCTGTTGCCGACCTATGAAACGGTCGGGGCGCTCGCGCCGCTGATGCTGATCCTCTTGCGTTTCCTCCAGGGGTTCGCGGTCGGCGGGCAGTGGGGGGCGGCGGCGCTGATCGCCATCGAGAACGCGCCCGAAGGTCGCCGCGGCCTGTTCGGCAGCTTTGTGCAGATCGGGGTGCCCTCGGGCGTGGTGCTCGCCAATATCGCCTTCTTCCTCTCCGGCGGCCTGATGTCGCCCCAGGCCTTCGCGGCCTGGGGTTGGCGCTTGCCCTTCCTCCTCAGCATCGTGGTCGTCGGCTTGGCCCTCTACGTCCACTTGCGCATGGAGGAATCGCGCGAATTCGAGGCGCTCGCCGCGACCGGACTGGAGAACGACCAGCCCGAGCTGCAGCGCTCGCCGATCCTGCGGGTCATCGCGTCGAGCTGGCAGTTGATTCTGCTGGCGGGTGGCGCGTTCATCGCGAGCAATACCTGTTTCTACGTGATCATCACCTGGGTCATCTCCTACGGGACCGCGACCTTGGGCCTGTCGCGCGAGATGATGCTCGGCTGCATCATGGTCGGCAGCCTGTTCATGATCCCGGCGCTGATCATCGTCGCGCACATCTCGGATCGGGTCGGCCGCTACGGACTGTTCCAGCTCGGTTGTATCGCGACCGGTCTCTGGTCGTTCGCCTTCTTCCCGTTGCTGGAGACCGGCACGATCGCCGGCGCCTGCACCGCCATCACAGTCGGCCTGTGCGTCGTCTCGATGATGTACGGACCGCAGGCAGCCTTGTTCGCCGAGCTCTTCGCGACCAAGGTCCGCTATTCCGGCGCGTCGCTCGGCTACCAGATAGGCGTGCTGCTCGGCGGCGGGTTCACGCCGATGATCGCCGCAACGCTGTTCGCCGTGTTCAGGAACAGCGTCGCGGTGGCGGTGTTCATGGCCGCGACGTGCCTGATTTCGCTGATCTGCGTCACGTTGCTCCATGCCCGGCGCGCGAGGGAACTCGCGCAGGAAAACGGCGTCCCGACCCTCGCTGTAGGGGTCGGGAGCTGATCCATGGAAAGGGACCGGTCGGTGCCGCGCGCCGGGATTGACCGGCTCATCCCCGTCCTGTTGGTGCCGGCGGCGCTGGGGCTTTGCCATGCCGCGGTCGCGCAACGGGCACCGTCCAAGACCTTTCCGTTCATGGGCGCGGTAGCACCCGCGAGCTCGGGCACGACTGCGTGGTTCGGTCTGCGCCCGCCGGGGCTGGAGACCGACCCCGATCAAGGCGCGGTCGACACCGTTCATACCGATCTGCCCGCGCGGCCGACGTCCTTCGCGCCCGGGCCGATGGACGCGGTATTGGGCGGCGTAGCGATCCGCCGCGACGTGGCGACGCTGGTCGGCTTCTCGCGGGAGAGCAAGGCTGCAGGCGACTATCTATGGGGCCGGGTCACCGGCCGCCCTGCCTATCGCAAGACGGTCGACTGGCTGACCGCCCAGTTCGCCGCCGCCGGCCTGAAGGATGCCCGGCGCGAACCCTTCCAGGCCAGCAGCGTCAGCCTTCCGGTCGCGGGCGAAATCCGCCTGGAGGGCAGCGAGGCGATGGGCCATGGCAGCCGCGACCTCGTCCTCCACTCGGCGATGGTTGGGGGCGAGGGGCCGGTCAACGGCTCGATCACCGCGCCGCTTGTCTATGCCGGGCAGGGTCTCGACGCCGACCTCGCCGGACGCGATCTGCGCGGCAGGATCGCGGTGATCTTCACTACGCCCGATCCGAGCATCTACGCCGCGGTTCCCGCCAGGCGTATCGGCGCGGTGATGGCGGCCGGCGCCGTCGGCGTGATCGAGATCCTGGTGCAACCTGGCAATTTCAAGAGCTTCGATCGCGACCGCCATGGTTGCGGCCGGCAGCTGTGCTTCACCGTCGGCGGCGAGGACGGATTCTTCCTGCAGAACCTCTTGGGCGCGGCGGCCAAGGCGGGAAAGACGGTCACCGCGACGCTCACCGCCCGGTCGGAAACGCTCGACGGCGAGATCGCCAATGTCGTCGCGACCATTCCCGGCAAGACCGATCGCACCCTAATCGTCGTCGCGCATGCCGATGGCTGGTTCGGGGGCGCGGACGACAACGGCTCGGGCGTCGCCGTGATGCTCGCGCTCGCCCGGCATTTCGCCCGGCAGGGCAGGCTCGAACGCACGCTCGTGTTCCTGGCGAGCGCCGGCCATCATAGCGGGGGTGCCAATGGGGTTCGGGCGTTCCGGGCGGCACACGACCGCGACTATATCGCCAGGGCCGACCTGATCCTGAACATCGAGCATGTCGCGCAGACGGCAATGATGCGCTCCTATATCGAGCGGCAGAACGACAATTTCGGGTCGCGCATGGTCGCTGCAACCGGCGATCTTCCCAAGCAGATCGGGGTCAGCAATCGCGCTCCTGTCCTGGTCGACCTGTGGCGCCAGGGCATCCGCTGTTTCGGCCTCGAGGCGCAGCGGATGGTCGACCGGGCCTTGCCCGGTGACCTCAACGGGTTCGTCGACCTCAAGAGTGTTCCGCAGACCCAGATGATCGCGTCCGGCACGGTCTATCACACCTCCGGCGACGATCTCTATTCGGTCACCCCCGAAGCGCTCGAGCGCGCCGCGCGCTTCTACGCATTCTTCGTCGCGCAGGTCGCCGATGCCCCGACACCGCAGCTCCAGGGAGGTGCTTGGCCGCCAGCGGCCAATTGTCCTCCCACCCCCTAGCGGGCCGCACCGGCCCGCCGCGAACCGCCGCGCCGCGACAGTGCGCGACCAAGCGAGAGTGACCCATGCACGGAATGCTGTTCAAACAAGGACTGGATGGCGACGCGGTCGGCAAGCTCCTGCAGGGCGCGGTCCTGAAGGGGCGCGATCCGCGGGACTTGCTCGTCAACGCGCGGATCGACCCCGACGTCTATGGCAATCCGCTGGCGAACATCGACGGCCGGGCGCTGGTGCGGCTCATCCGGCAGATCCAGTTCTCGCTAGACGACGTCTATCTCGGCTTCTTCGCGCAGGGTTGCCGGCTGGCGCTGGAGACCGAACGCCTGCTGTCCTTCCTGCATTGCGCGACCTTCGGCGAGGCATTGCGGGTCAGTATCCGCTTCACCGACGCGATCTCCGACGACGTCGGGCCGGGCATCACCGAGGAGCACGGCTCGGGCCTCCAGCATATCTGCAAATATGCGACGATCCCGGGCGTCGATCGTGACATCCTGGTGTGGATACGCTTCGTCTGGATCTATCAATTCTTCAGCTGGCTGATCGGCCGGCCGCTCGCGCTGCGCGGGCTTTCGATCCGGGGTCCCCGGCCGGTTCAGGCGAACGGGTTCGACCGCTTCGCGCTGTTCCGGTGCCCGGTGAAGTTCGACGCCCCGGTCGACGCCCTGTCCTATGACTGGAACGACCTGACCGTCCGCCTAGTGCACAGCTCGATCCGCGAATATGAGGATTATTATTCGGGCGAGCCCGACTGGTTCGATACGCCGGGGCGGGGGCTGAGCTGGCGGGAGCGCACTCAGCAGGTCCTCATCGACTTCCAGAAAGCGGGCCTATGGTCCGCTCCGGTCGAGGTGGTTGCCGCCCGTCTGCGCACCCGCGCGCGGCGTCTTCGCCACGATCTGGCGACCGAAGGCGAGTCCTTCCAGGACATCCGCACGCGCCTGCGCGGCGAGCTGGCGAGCGCGTACCTTCTGGGCAGCGACATGCCGATCACCGAGATCGGCTTTGCGCTGGGGTTCAGCGAGCCGGGCAGTTTCTCGCGGCACTTCATCGGTTGGGCGGGCATGGCGCCTTCCGCCTATCGTGCCCGCTACATCGCAGACGCGGGCAGGGTGGCCGCAGCCACGGCCATGCTCAACGATCGGCGCGTGTCGTGAACCCCTTGCCGGTGAACACGTCATTCGCGCCAAATGAAGGCGTCATACCCGTCATGGAAATCGGCTTCCCACGGGCGTTAGCAACATCGACCGGGGTCCCTCCACGGCCTCAGACGAAACCAAGAAATACTCAAGGGATGGGGATGTCTATGAAACGCTTCAACGCGATCCACCGCACGCGCATGCACCTGATCGGCGCGGCCATGATCTGCGGCACCAGCCTGCTGCCGACTGTTGCCGAAGGTCAAACCCAGCCGCAGAACGGCACCGCAGACCCGCAATCGGCCCCGGCTGATGCCGCCGCAGCGCAGGACACGTCGAGTATCCCCGACATCGTCGTCACCGCCGAAAAGCGCGCGGAGGGCGTGCAGAACATCCCGATCGCGATCACTGCGGTGACCGGCGCAACGCTCGAAAAGGCCGGCGTGAAGCAGGTCGGCGATCTCGTCCAGCTGGCCCCCAGCCTGCAATTCGGCACGCGCTCTACTAACGTCTTCATCGCGGTTCGCGGCATCGGACAGGCGGGGCAGGACATCGGCAGCCAGTCGGGCGTGACGGTCGCGCTCGACGGCGTTCCGCTGCTCAACCATTTCATGATGAATCCGTCGTTCCTCGACATCGAGCGCGTCGAAGTGTTGCGCGGGCCGCAGGGAACGATCGCCGGCCGGAACGCGACGGGCGGTGCGATCAACGTCTATAGCAAAGCGCCGTCCGATCGGACCGACGGCGAACTGGCGCTCACACTGGGGAGTTACGCGAGGCTCGGCGCCAAGGGCTTCGTCAATGCAGCCTTGTCCGACACGCTGTTCGCACGCGTATCCTTCCAGGCGGAGCGCGCGGACGGCTGGCTCAGGAACGGCTATACCGGCGGGCGCAACGACAATGCCGATCTCGCCGAAGTGCGCGGCCAGCTGCTGTTCAAGCCGTCGTCCAGCTTCAGCGTGCGTGCGCTGGTGGATTATACGCGGGACCGCAGCAGCCCATCGTTCAACCTCTTGCTCGGCCGCGCCGACCCCAACATTCCCACCCCGAGCCAGGTGCCGGGCTATGCCTATCCGCAGAACGACATTCGCAACCTGACCTTCTATTTCAACGAGCCCAATCAGCGCGACGTCAAGGACATCCGCTCGACCCTGGTAGCGCGCTGGGATGTCGGCGCGAACGCGGCGATCACCTCGACCACGGGGTTCATCAAGCATGACATCCGGCTGATGAACGACGATGTCGACCTCACGCCGGCGCCGACCTCGAAGTTCAATCTCATTGGTCTCTACGCCAAGCAGTTCACCCAGGAATTCACCGGGACGACCGATCTCGGCAGCCGCGCCGATCTCGTCGCCGGCCTGTTCTACATGCATGGAGAGTCGAGCGAGCCACTATATCTGACGACGGCAGGCATCACCAATTACCTCGTCTATCTGCCGTCGGAGACGCTCGATTCCTACGCCGGCTATGCGCAGTTTCGGTACAAGCTGACCGACAGCCTGCGCGCCACGGTGGGCGCGCGCTACACGATCGACACCAAATCCTATGCGATGGATGCGACTGTCCTAACCACCCATAGGCTGCTCGCCGACAAGGATACGTGGAAAGCGTTCACACCGCGTTTCGCGCTCGATTACGCGCCGAACGCTAACACCTTGGTCTATGCCAGCGTGTCGCGCGGCTTCAAATCGGGCGGGTTCAACACGCTCGGCGACATCACCCAGCCGGTGAACCGCTTCGATCCCGAATATGTCTGGAATTATGAGGCCGGCACCAAGCTGGCGCTGTTCGACAAGAAGCTTCGCTTCGGTCTGACCGGCTTCTATTCGGACTATAGCAATCTTCAGCAGACCGTCTTCGTCATCAACGCGCAGACCGGCGTGAACTTCCCGAAGGTGGAGAATTCGGCCAACGGCAAGATCAAGGGCGTGGAGTTCGAATTCGACGCCGCGCCGACGTCGAGGTGGCGGCTGAGCGGTGCCGCGACACGGCTGTGGGCGAATTACGGCAAGTTCTGCAACAACAACCCGCTCCATCCCAACGTGCCGACCGACCCGTCCTGCGTCGGGGCGACCGCGGGCGGGCAGGCGCTGCCGCCGGGCGCGATCAACCTCCAGGGGCATGTGCTGACTCAGGCGCCGAAATGGCAGTTCAACGGCTCGGCGCAATATACCGTGCCGTTGTCGGGCCATCTCGAGTTCATCGCTCGCGCTGACTATAAGTGGCAGAGCAAGGTGTTCTTCGACATCTACAACAATCCGCTCAACGCCCAGCGCTCGTACGGCCTGCTCAACGCCACGATAGGCCTGGGCACGGCGGACAAGAAATGGTCGCTGACCGCCTGGGCGCGCAACGTGCTCGATACCCGCTATATCAGCCAGTCGACCACCCGGGCCGGCGCCATCGCCTATACGGCGGGCTCGATTGGCGAGCCGCGGATGTACGGCGTCACTCTCTACCATCACTTCTGACCGACGGCCGGCCCGGCGCGCCGGCATTCCGACCGACCGATCGATAGGGACACGGGTCCGCACCCGTGTCCCACAAACACCGGAACGACAGCTTGGACGCAACGGGCCCCGCCCGGCGCGCCGCCGGTCGAACCGCACAAGACAGGCCCATGAGTAACCCTGCCATGCACTATCGCGACCCATCGGGCATCGTTCCTCAATTGAGCCTCTATCGCGACTGGCTGCATCGCGAGCGTGGTCTGGCCTTTGCCGATTACGCGTCGCTCTGGGCATGGTCGACGAGCGATCTCGACGGCTTCTGGCGTAGCGTCTGGGATTATCACGCCATCGAATCGCCGACGCCGTTCACCTCGGTGGTTAGCGGCGAGATGCCCGGAGCATCCTGGTTTGACGGCGCCCAGGTCAATTACGCGCGGCAGGTATTCCGCCACGCCGTCCCGGCCGAAGCCGCCGGCCAGCCCGCGATCATCGCAGAGAACGAGCGTGGCGACAGCGTTGAGGTGAGCTGGAGCGCGCTGCGCCGCCGCACCGCCTCGCTCGCTCTCGAATTGCGCCGCCAGGGGGTCGGCCGCGGAGACCGGGTGGCCGCCTATCTTCCCAATATCCCCGACGCGATCGTCGCACTCCTGGCCTGCGCGAGCATCGGCGCGATCTGGACCATGTGCTCGCCCGACATGGGCACGCCCGCAGTGCTCGATCGCTTTCGCCAGGTCGCGCCCAAGGCGCTGATCGCCGTCGACGGCGTGTTCTACGGCGGCCGGCCGATGGACCGGTCGGCGGCGGTCGCCGACCTGCATCGCGGCTTGCCCAGCGTCACGGCGCTGTTCGTGATGGGCAGCGGCTATGGCCAGACTGCGCTCCCCGAGGCGATCGACCTCGTCGCGGCGCAGGCACGCGATGACGTGGCGGTCGCCGCTTTCGAGCCGGAATGGCTGGCTTTCGACCATCCCTTGTGGATTCTCTATTCGAGCGGAACGACCGGCCTGCCCAAGGCGATCGTCCATGGGCATGGCGGAGTCATTCTGTCCGGATGCCTCGGCAACCAGCATCTCGATATCGGCCCGAGCTACGCGCCGGGGATGCACGGCGAACGGTTTCACTGGTACAGCGCGACTGGCTGGGTGATGTGGAACATCCAGGCGGGCGGGCTCCTCACCGGGACGACGGTGTGCATCTTCGACGGCTCGCCGGGCGGCGCGAAAGGGCGGCCGAACTGGACGCCGCTTTGGTCGTTCGCCGCGCGCCACAAGGTTACCTGGTTTGGCGCCGGTGCTGCCTTTTTCGCGAGTTGCCGCAAGGCCGGGCTGGCGCTGGCCGGACTCGGCGACCTCCGCGCGATCCGCGCGCTGGGCAGCACGGGCTCCCCGCTTCCCGCCGACGTGCAACTTTGGGGGTCGGATCAGTTCGGCACCATCGGCCGGCCCGATATCTGGTGGTGCAACATCTCGGGCGGCACCGATATCGCCGCCGCGTTCCTGGCGGGCAATCGCGAGTTGCCGCCGACCCCCGGCCGCCTGCAATGCCGGCACCTGGGCGCGGCGGTCGAAGCCTGGGACGAGGAGGGGCGGCCGGTTGTCGGACGCGTCGGCGAACTGGTTTGCACGAAGCCCTTTCCCAGCATGCCGCTCTATTTCTGGGGCGACGAGGACGGCAGCCGCTATCGCGCATCCTATTTCGGCGAATGGGCCGGGATCTGGCGGCACGGCGACTGGCTGCAGATCGAACCCGACGGCAGTTGCGTCATCAGCGGCCGGAGCGATGCGACGATCAACCGGCACGGGCTGCGCATGGGGACCGCCGACATCTATGCGGCGGTCGAGGAAGTGCCGGGCGTCGCGGACAGCCTGGTAATCGATCTCGAGGATGGCGCCGGCGGCAGCACGCTCCTGATGTTCGTGGTACCGCGCGACGGGCATCTGCTGGACACTGATCTGGAAGCGGCCATGACCGCGGCGATCCGGGTTTCCTTGTCGCCGCGCTTCGTTCCCGACGCGTATATCTTGGCGCCGGCGATCCCCCGCACCCTGTCGGGCAAGAAACAGGAATTGCCGGTCAAACGCCTGTTCCAGGGTTGGCCGGTGGACAAAGTGATCAATCCCGACGCGATTGCGAATCCCGATGTCATCCCCTGGTATCTGGCGCGTGCCAAGGCGTGGATGGACCGATCGCGGGAGATTGCATGATGGATATGCCTGCAAGGAGTTGCGCATGAAGGTCGGGGTTGTTGGCGCCGGATTGATGGGCGCGGAGATCGCGCTGGTCTTCGCGCTCGGCGGGATGGACGTGGTCCTGAGCGATCGGGAGGATGCGGCGCTCGATCGTGCGATCGTCCGGCTCGAAGCATTGTTGGACAAGGGCGTCGCGCGCGGAGCCTATTTGCCCGATCAGCGCCGCGACGGCTTGGCGCGCATCGTGACGACGACCGGCCTCGCGGCCTTCGCCGAATGCGACCTCGTCACCGAGGCTGTGTTCGAATCGCTTGAGGTCAAGAGCGCGGTCCTGCGGTCGCTCGACGCGGTGTGCCGGCCCGACTGCGTTATCGCGTCCAACACGTCGACTTTGCCGATCTCCACTCTGGCCGCGGCGCTGCCGGCCGAGCGCCGGGCCGGCTTCCTCGGCACGCATTATTTCTCGCCCGTCTCCCGCATGGCGTTGGTCGAGGTCGTCGCCGGGTTCGAGACCGACCCCACAAGGACCGGCTGG
The DNA here is from genome assembly GCF_001598455.1 of Sphingomonas pruni NBRC 15498. Lineage (GTDB taxonomy): Bacteria > Pseudomonadota > Alphaproteobacteria > Sphingomonadales > Sphingomonadaceae > Sphingomonas > Sphingomonas pruni. The sequence continues at coordinate 73,797 of NZ_BCYZ01000004.1, read as the reverse complement.
ATCGCGGAGGTTCTACGCGGCATCGGCAAGACGCCGATCGTCATCAAGGACGTGGCAGGCTTCGCGGTCAATCGCATGCTCCATGCGATGATCATCGAGGCGGTTCGGCTGGTGGAGGAAGGCGTCGCTACTCCGGAGGATCTCGACACGGCGTGCCGGCTCGGGCTCGGCCATCCGATCGGTCCGTTCGCGCTGATGGACGTGGTGACTTCGGATCTCTGCCTGCAGGCGCAGGAGATCATGCACGATGCCTATGGCGAACGCTTCCGGCCTCCCGCGCTCCTGAAGCAGCGCGTTGCCGCCGGCCTGGGTGGCGGGCGCTCCCGCCCCGGCTGGATCAGGCGCGAAGGCTGACATGGCGCGCCGTGCCACAATCGATAGGATCAATCGGAGGGATCCCATGACGACATTGCTTCGCTCGGTCCTTGGCGTTCTTGGCGCGGCGATGCTCGCGTTCGGATCGGCCCCCGCTCTGGCCCGCCAGGCGCCCGCCGGCGGACCGATCGTGGCTGCGCCGACCGGCCCGGTCGAGGGCGTGCGCGAAGACGGCGTCGATACGTTCCGCGCCATCCCCTATGCGCTGCCGCCGACAGGTGCGCGGCGTTGGAGGCCGCCGGCGCCGATGCCGGCCTGGCGCCATGTCCGCCTTGCGCAGAAAGCGGGTCCGGCCTGCATCCAGCCGCCGATGGCGGAGGGACCGTATCGTCGCGATCCGCCGGCGACGTCGGAGGATTGCCTGGTCCTCGACGTGACCGCGCCGGCGCATGCCCGCAACGCGCCGGTCATGGTATGGATTCATGGCGGCACTTTGATCTGGGGAAGCTCGCAGTCGAAATCCTACGATGGCAGGGAATTCGCCAAGCGCGGCATCATCCTCGTGTCGATCAATTATCGGCTCGGCGTGCTCGGCTATCTCGCCCACCCCGAGCTTAGCAAGGAATCCCCGGACGGAGTGTCCGGCAATTACGGATTGCTCGACCAGGTCGCCGCACTGCAATGGGTGCGCCGCAACATCGGCGCGTTCGGCGGCGATGCGCGCAATGTGACGATCTTCGGTGAATCTGCCGGCGCACTCAGCGTCGAATATCTGCTCGCCTCTCCGGCTGCGCGCGGCCTGTTCGACAAGGCGATCGTCGAGAGTGGCTACCTGTTCACGAGCCCTGAACTGCGGGGGAGCCCGTACGGCGATCCTTCCGCCGAGGCGATCGGTTCGGCGCTGGCGGCCAAGCTCGGCGCCCCGACGCTCGCCGGCTTGCGCGCAATGAACGCGCAGACGCTCGTCGATGCATCGGCAAAGGCCGGTTACGTTCCCTATGGTACGGTCGACGGCAAGATCCTGAAGCGCCAGCTCGTCGATACGTTCGATCACGGCGAACAGGCGCCGGTACCGCTCATCGCCGGGTTCAACAGTGGCGAGGTGAAGGGGCTGCGATTCCTCCTGCCGCCATTGCCGGTCAGTGCCGAGGCCTATGAAACTGCGATCCGGGCGCGCTACGGCGATCTCGCGGATGCTTATCTGAAACTCTATCCGCCTCGCGATTTTGACCAGACCCGGCTCGACGCCGCGCGCGATACCATCTTCGGATGGACGGCCGAACGACTCGTCCGCAAGCAGTCCATGATCGGGCAGCCAGGCTATCTCTACTTCTTTAGCCACGATTATCCGGCCGCGCGGGCAGCCGACCTCACGGCGTTCCACGCCGGAGAGGTCCCGTTCGTGTTCGGGGCCTTGACCGACACGCCGGTGAACTGGCCGAAAATTCCCGACACCGCCGCAGAGCGCAACTTGTCGGCGGCGATGCTCGATTATTGGACGAGCTTCGCGAGGAGCGGGCGGCCGGTTGCGGCGAACGGTCCGTCCTGGAACCGCTTCGGTGACGGCCATGCCTTTATGGAGTTCGCCACCGGTCCCCAGGCCGGGCGCGATTTCATGCCAGGCATGTATGCGCTCCAGGAGCGGATAATGTGCCGCCGCAAGGCGGCCGGCACCCCGTGGGACTGGCGGACGGGATCGATAGCGCCGATCCTTCCCGCGCCTAATGCCGCCTGCGCGGGCGATTGAAGCGACCATCGACCGCGGCGCCTGCGCGGATATCGCGAGATCGGAGAATCCTGGCATGTTCAATCGTCGAGACCTGGCGGCGCTGCTGGCCCTGGCCGCGGGCATTCCGCAGAGCGCGGGAGCAGCGGCGGAACCTGTGGGCAGGATTCGTTTCGACAAACTTCACTCCGCCAACGTGCCCGGTGACGTGGAGGTCGGCATCTATACGCCCCCCGGCTACGGCGATGCGCCGGCGCGCCGCTACCCGCTCCTTCTCCTGCTCCACGGCGGCAATCAAAGCGCGCGCGACCTGCTAGGCTTCGGGCCGTTGCTCGACGAAGCGATCCGGTCGGGACAAGTCCCGCAGCTAGTCGTGGCGATGCCGAGCGCGGGCCGCTCGCTCTACATGGACTTCAAGGACGGCTCGGAGCGATGGGAGACGTTCGTCCTTACCGATCTCCTGCCGCACCTACGCTCTGGCTTGGCCGTGTCTCAGGAGCGGCGGCTGACGTTCGTCGGCGGATATTCGATGGGCGGCCTCGGCAGCTTGCGGCTTGCCTTCAAGCATCCTGACATATTTGCCGCCGTCGCGGCGCTCGAGCCGGCGATCGAACCTGCTCTGTCCTGGCGCGACGTCGGTCCGTACGTGAAGTTCTGGCGGTCCGACGCCATCGTCTCGCGCGTTTTCGGTTCTCCGATCGACCTCGATTTCTGGGCGGCCAACAATCCCGCGACGATCGCAAAGCGCGACCCGGACCGCTTGCTCGGGCTGGGCATCTATTTGGAGGTCGGCGACCAGGACATGCTCTATCTCGACGAGGGGGCGGAGTTTCTGCACCGCATCCTCTTCGATGCCGCTATCGGTCACGAATACAGGCTGGTGCGCGGGGCCGATCATGTTGGCCCCTCGCTGGAGCCCCGGCTGCTCCAGGCCCTGGGATTTATCGGAAGGCAGATCAATCCGCCGAATTGGATTGACGGCGCCACCCTGAAGGCGCGCGCCGTCTTCGACGAGCAAAAACGTGCGATCGGGCTTCCGACGACGCCGATGGACCCGAGGAAGCTGAGGAAATCGACCGCCGGAACCGGCTAATGGCCGTGTTGCGACCCGGGCGTTTGATTCCACCGCGCGATGGTGAGGTCGGACATGAAGGCTTCGGCCTTTCTTTCCAGAGCAACTCGATGAGTTCGCCGCGTCATTCAAGAGCAGCGTCAAAAATAGAATTGAAATTCAGCGATATGACAATAGCAAATCAGGGGCGGGCGGAATGTTGGGAGAGGCCATGACGATCGATACCAGCAGGCGCACGTTTCTCGGCGTCACTACCGCGCTTTCGCTGACCGGCCTGGCCGCGCGCGCGGCGGCCGCCTCCGAGCCGGGCATCGAGGCGGATCTTCACCGCTATGTCGGCTTCGGGTCCAAGCGCGCCGGCGGCCCGGGCGACATGGCGTGCGGAGAATGGCTGGCGACCGAACTGCACAACGCCGGCTACGCGATTGAACGCCAGAAATTCGCGGTGCCATATTTCGAAACGACGCGGGCCGATCTCACCTGCGGAACGTCCTCCGCCAAGGTGCTGCCGCAGCCGATAGTGATCCCCACGGGGGAGCAGGGCGTATCCGGTCCCTTGGTCCGCGTGGATTCACGGGGCCGCTTCATGGGTTCGATGCGCGGTGCCATCGCGTTTGTCGATCTCCCCGCCGCGCGCTGGTCGTCGATGATGGCCAAGGCCGCGCGGCAACCGGTCGACTCCGCTTTCGCGGCGGGCGCCAAGGCCGCGGTGGTCATCACCAACGGGCCCACGGGCAAGGTGATCGCGCTCAACGCCGATGGCCGCCGGCCTATGTTTCCCGGCCCCGTGGCGCTGTTGGCGCCGAGCGATGCGGACGATTTTCTTGCAGCAGCAATCTGCCGCGGCACTGCGCAACTGACCATTACCGGCGAGGGCGGGCAGCGGCCGGCATTCAACTTCGTCGGCAGGATCGATCGCGGCAAGGGCCGCTGGCTGGTGGTCTCGACGCCCCGCTCGGGCTGGTTCGTGTGCGCCGCGGAGCGCGGGCCGGGTGTCGCCGCGTGGCTCGATCTCGCGCGTTGGGCGCGGGACGGTCTGCCTGATCATGATCTCGCGTTCATCTGCAATACCGGGCACGAATATGAATATCTCGGGGCCGCGGAAGCGATGAAGCAAATCGCGCCACCTGCCGATAAAACGCGCTTCTGGCTGCATCTGGGCGCTAATGTCGCGGCTTGCGACTGGCACGATATCGGCGGGCTGACGCCGTTGCCGAGCGTGGATGGCCAACGCTATCTCTCTGTCACTCCCGCGCTGCTGCCGCTTTCTCGCGGCATTTTCGCCGGCCAGCCGGGTTTTGAAGCGCCGGTGTCGAGCCAGATCCTTTCTGCCGGCGAACTCGATGAAGTCATCAAGGCGGGATACTCGCCGGCGGCCGGCGTGTTCGGCATCCACACCTATCATCACGTCAGCGACGACGACGAACGGTGCCTCCACGTCCCCGCGACACTAGCTGCGAAGCGTGGCTTTCGCGCCATGCTGGAGGCAATGGCGCGCGGTGCTTGACGCGAGGCCGAGCGACGAAGGAGCGAACATGCGAAGGGCAATTTTACTTTCGGCCGCCACGGCGATGTCCTTTACCGTCTCAGCGGTAACGCCGGTCGGCGCATCGGCGGGCACGACCTCCGCTGCTGTCAGCCGCGACGCGGAGTCGAAGATGCGGGACTTGCTGGATTATGTGCGAGGCCAGAATACCACCGGCTTCCTCATCCTGCGGCACGGCACGACGCTCGTCGAAGAAAACTGGCCGGCGCCTGACGCCCCGGGGTTCGCCACATTCGTCTATGGCTCGACCGCCGACGGGCAATTGCTCGAAGATGTCGCCTCGCAGCAGAAGAGCTTCGTCTCCGTCCTGATCGGGATCGCGATAGACAAAGGCGAGATCGACGTCGCCAAGCCGGTCAGCGCCTATATCGGCACGGGCTGGACGAAAGCCACCGCGGAAAAGGAGGCGGCGATCCGCGTCGTGGATGTCCTGACGATGAGCTCCGGTCTCAACGAACGCTTTGCCTATGAAGCGCCGGCGGGTACCCGCTTCTTCTACAACACGGCCGTCTACGCGATCACGAAAAAGATATTGGAGGCCGCGGCCAAGGCGCCGCTGGATCGGATCACGCGCGAATGGCTGACCGAGCCGCTCGGCATGAAAGAGACCGCGTGGCGCCAGCGGCCCGCCGCGCTGGCGGGGGTCGGCAACAATACCGGCCTGGTCACGACGCCTCGCGACATCGCGATTTTTGGACAAATGATCCTGGCAAATGGGGTCGCACCGCACGGCCGACGGATCATATCGACCAAGAGCCTCCAGGCGATGTTCGAGCGTTCCTGCTGCAACCCCGCTTACGGCCGGCTGTGGTGGTTGAACGGCGGCGATCATACCATAGCTGCCGACGGCAAGCGCAAGTCTGGGCCGCTGATCCCGGCCGCTCCTGCCGATCTCGTCGCCGCGCTCGGTTTCCTCGATCGACGGCTCTATGTCGTCCCGAGTCTGGACCTGATCGTCGTTCGCACCGGTGCGGCGGCTTCCGACAAAGACTTCGACCAGCAACTCTGGCTGCGCCTGATGCGCGCGCTGCCGCAAGTCTAGTGGGGAAGAGGCGACACGTACCCTTGAATCCATTGGGGTGCCGCGGTGCTGCGCCGGTCAGTCCCTTATCATCATGCGGGTCACTTACGACAAGTCCGTCGGTCATTCGCGTCATGGCAATCTCGCGGCAGCGGTTCACAGGAGCGAAAACTGCGTCCGCATAGCGTCGCGAAAACAACGCGGTAGGAGAGATGGGTATGATCGCTAAGTGCCATGCTGTCCCCAACGCGCTCTCGCTCAACAATCGGGTGCCCGCCGCAAAGGGCGCTCCAATGACGCAATCCAGGCGTGTTTCTCCCACGCTGTGTCGGCTGGTGTTCACCGGGTTGGCGATCGCCGCAAGCGGATTGGCCTCGCCGGCCTTCGCCCGGCCGTCGGTGGATCGGGCGTCTGCGACGTCGCGCTGCGCCGCGCTTTCGGGGCTGCGGCTGGCGGATACGTTGATCGTCAGCGCGACGATGGTCGATAATCCGGCCGCGACCTTCAAGTCGCCCGGTCTCGCCGATCTTCCTGCCTTCTGCCGGGTGGTAGCCCGCGTGCGCTCGGCGCCGGATTCCGACATCGGGGTGGAAGTGTGGCTGCCCGCTAAGGGCTGGGCGGGCATCTTCCACGGCAACGGCAATGGCGGTTTCGGGGGAACGCTCGAGGCCGGTTATGGGAGCATGATCGCCGGATTGCGGCGTGGCTATGCCACCGCGACGACCGACACGGGGACTGCGCCGGCGACGTCGCTCTACGGCGACGCGCTGATCGGCCATCCGCGCAAGTGGAGGGACTGGGGACGCCTGTCGACCCATGTGATGACCGTGACCGGCAAGGCGATTACAGCGGCCTTCTATCGCCGTGGCGTCACCCGGTCTTATTATACCGGCTGCTCGACCGGCGGGCAGCAGGGCCTGATCGAAGCGCTCTATTATCCCCGTGATTACAACGGTCTGCTGGTCGGCGCACCGGTGATCAACCGCACTTGGGGGCACGCCGCCGTGGCGTGGGACTTCCAGGCGGCCAACCGGACGCTCGGCAGCCTTCTGTCCGACGCCAAGCTCCGGCTTCTGAACAATGCGGCGACGGCCGAGTGCAACCGGCAGGGTCATGGCGTGCCGGGGGATCCGTTCATCACCGATCCACTGGGCTGCCGTTTCGATCCCGCCGAACTCGCCTGTAACGGAGCCGCCGGCGATCAATGCCTGACACCAGCGGAGGTGGCGACGGCGCGGGCCTTCTACAGCGGCCCGACCTTGCGCGACGGCCGTGCCGCCTTTTTCGGTTGGCCGATCGGCAGCGAGGGCCCCGGCCGGTTCGGCTGGTCGTTCCTCGAGAGCGCGGCCAATGGCGGCCCCCAATTCGGCGGCCTGTTCAAATGGGTGTTCGGCGCCAATTGGGATTGGCGCGGCTTCGATGTCGATCGCGACATGCCGGTCGTCGACGCAAAGCTCGGGCCCGATGTCAACGATGCGACGCGTGGCGACCTGCGCGCCTTCGCCGCGCTCGGGGGCAAGCTGATCATCTATCACGGCCTGGCGGATTCGCTGGTGCCGCCGGCGCAGTCGGTCGCCTTTTACGAGCGACAGGCGCGCGCGCTCGGCGGGATGGCGGCGCTGCAGCGCAATGCGCGGCTGTTCATGGTGCCGGGCGTCATGCATTGCGGCGGCGGTCCTGGTCCCGACATATTCAATTCGGCGCTGGGCACCTTGCCGCCGCCGCCCGTCAAGGACGCGAGTGACGACCTGTTCGCGGCGCTAATCGCCTGGACCGAGCAACGGCGTGCGCCCCAACGGATCGTCGCGACCAAGTTCGTCGCGGGCAAGCCGGGGCAGGTCGAACTGCAGCGACCGCTCTGTCCGTATCCGCAGGTGGCGCGGTACACGGGCACGGGACCGACCAAAGCGGCGGAGAATTTCGTCTGCACCGCCAAATCGCTTGGCCGGGCGGCGGGGGGCTCCAAGTCGTAACTGATCACGCGCGTCGACGCTCGTCCTGATCCGCTTGGCGGGGCCGAACCGGTCATTTCGGTTAAATCAGCCCGTCACACCCGCCATCGCCTCACGGGCCCAATTCGACAATCATGCGGCCAAGCCCCCGGCGCAGGGTCATCCCGCGCGCGAGGGGCAGGGCATAGGGGAGGATCACATGCTCAAGGCTCGCATGTTCGGCAATCGATTCACGCTGTCAGGCACCTCGTTGCTGGCGATCGCGATGGTCGCGGCGCTTCCCGCCCACGCACAGACCAGCGGAACTGCCCAATCCACCGCGCCGGCCTCCCCGGCGGACAATCCGCCCCCGCAATCGGACAATAGCCAGGACGCGAAGGAAGCGGCCGCCGGGGTCCCCGATATCGTTGTGACCGGATCTAGCATTCGCGGCGTGCCGCCGACGGGTTCCAACCTGATCAGCGTCTCGCGTGAGGACATCAGGACGATCGGTGCCAGTACGACCGCCGACCTGCTCGCAAGCGTGCCGCAGCTCAACAGCTTCAACACCAAGCCCCGCGCCGAAGGCGGTGGCGTCGGCGCCTTTGCGCCGGGCCTTCGCAGCCTTCCCTCCAGCGCGACGCTGCCCCTGATGGACGGCCACCGCCTGGTCGCGGGCGGGACGAACGAGACGAGCCCGGACTTTCCGTTCCTTCCCGATCTCGCGATCGAGCGGGTGGAAATCGTCGCCGACGGCGCTTCCGCCATTTACGGCTCGGACGCAGTCGCGGGCGTGGTGAACTTCATCACCCGCAAGCGCTATTCGGGCGTAGACACCTCGGTCCGCTACGGAATGGCCGACAATTACAGCACCTTCTCCGGCAGCATTCTCGCCGGGCACGATTGGGGCAGCGGCTCGATCCTCGCCGCCTATCAATATGCCCAGAACAGCGACATCATTGGCGCCCAGCGCGACTATCGGGTGGTCGATTTTCGGCCCTATGGCGGTGTCGATAGCCGCACGACGGTCTGTCCCGCGGCCAATGTGCTGGTCAATACCACCGCCTATGCAGTCAGCTATGCGACGCCCGCTCTGGCACCCGGCACGAAGAATTTATGTGACAATGGCGCGGTCGGCGATCTGGTCCCCCAGTCGCGGCTGCATAGCGCATTCGTCAGCGGCCACCAGGATCTGGAGAGCCGCATCACCCTGTGGGGCGAATTGCTCTATTCGGATCGCAAGGATGTCGTGCGCGCCGCGCCGCCGGCCGGCGCGGGCGCGTCGGGCGGGGTGATCCTCTACAATCTGCCCGGCTTCGCCAATCCCTTCTTCCGGACGCCGCCCGGGACAGGCGCCACCGTCGAGTTCGTCCAGTTCCGCACCGACAATCTCTATGGCGCCGATCATATCAACAATATCTACCGGGTGAGGGCGGGCAATTCTTCCGCCGGCCTGGACGCGAAGCTGGCCGCCGACCTCAAGCTCAGCGTCTACGGCACCTACGATTGGGCGACCAACTATTCGTATCTGCCGGCGATCAATCCGGCCGCGCTCGATGCGGCGGCCGCGGGGACTACGGCGGCAACGGCGCTCGATCCGTTCGGTAACGGCACGTCGCCCGCGGTCGCTGCGGCGATCACCGACTATGCCGGCGACCTGACGATCAATCAGCGCACGTATCTCGGTGCGGCCAAGATCGACGGCTCGCTGCTCGACTTGCCCGGTGGCAAGCTGAAGGTTGCGGTGGGCGCCGAATATCGGCACGAATCGTTCAAGCAGCGCGGCATCTATGGCGGCAACCAGGTCCCGGAGGACCTCGATCGCAACGTCAAGTCGGTCTATGGCGAATTGTTCGTGCCGATCTTCGGCGACGGCAATGCCCGGCCGCTGATGCACAGCCTCGCCCTGTCGGTCTCGGCGCGCTACGATCATTATAGCGACTTCGGCTCGACCACCAATCCGAAGGTCGGACTGAACTGGCAGCCCGTTGCCGGCCTCACCCTTCGCGGCACATACGGCACCTCGTTCAGGGCGCCCGGCCTACGCGATGTCGGCGCGACCGTCGGCGCTTATTATTTCAACGCGGCCGCCATTGCCGGCAGCTCGTTGCGCGATCCTACGCGTGGCGCTGCACAGGTCGACACGGTTTTTCTCCTGGGCGGCAATCGCAACCTGCAGCCGGAAAAGGCGCGGACCTGGTCGGTCGGGGCCGATCTCCGTCCGAGCGGCCTGTCCAACTTCCATGCGAGCACGACCTATTACGACATTCACTACACGAACGTCATCGGCACGCCCGGTGGCAGCATTGCCTTTACCGACCCGACCTTCGCTGCAGTCGTCTTCCGCAATCCGACCGCAGCACAGCTTGCGAGTCTGCTTGCGATCGCGGTTCCGGTGAACTTCGTGCCGGGCGCACTGCCGACAATCGGCAATCTGCTCGATTTCCGGCAAGGCAATTTCGGCGTCCGCGACACGACGGGTCTGGATTTCGACATCGGCTATCGCCAACCGACCAAGTTCGGTTCGATCTATGCCGGCGTCGCTGGCAATTACATCTTCACCTACAAGACCCAGCTGTCACCGACCGCCCCGGTATCGAACCAGCTTGATCTCGGCGTGCCCAGGGCGACCTTGCGCGGCACGCTGGCTGCAGAGGTCGGTCCGGTCAACGCAATTGCTTTCGTCAACTATCGCCATGGTGTCACCGGTCTGTACGCAACGCCTACCGGCACGGCGACCTACAGCGCCGGCTCTTACACCACTGTCGATCTGCGCTTCTCGGTGAAGCTGCCCAATGTCGGGCTGGCCAAGGGAACGCAGCTGGCGGTCGAGATCAACGACCTGCTCGACCAGCGCCCGCCCTTCTTCCCCGCGACCGATGGCATTGGCGGCGCCTATAATCCGATCGGCCGTTACGTCGCATTGAACCTGCGCAAGAGCTTCTAGGATCGGCGGGGATTCACTGTGCGTTGATGGCAGCGGCGGTGAGATAGATCATCGCCTCGAAGCATGGACTGCGCGTACGAGCGATTCATAGCACCCTCTTCATAAATAGCCGATTGTTCTCCCCGCTACGCCTGGGGCCGCTCGGCTTGCCGGACAATGCGGCTCGATCTTCGCACACTGAGCGTCAGCCGGGATATCTCGATCCACCCGTAGCGTGAATCCACGGCAGGTTGTGATTGTCACCGAGCTTAGGAGCTTCGTGCAATTATCGCAGTCTGCGCTTCACTAACAAACTGACTGACAGGTAAGTCAGTATTGACATCGATCGAGGTAGAATGCCAAGTCCTCCCAATTCGCGAAACGGCGTCACCAAGGCGCGGCGGCGAATGAGGGGAGAGGACAATGAAGAAGCTAATCTGCACGTCGTCGCTGATCGCGCTCGCCGCCGCTTATCCCGCCGCCGCACAAATAGCGCCGGCGCCGGATGTATCGGCTTCGTCGGGCGGCGCCTCTGGCGTGGCCGGTGGCCAGAACGATCGTGCCTCGACCGACCCCAACGACATCGTCGTCACCGCGACCCGGCGCAGCGAGCGTCTCCAGGACGTTCCGATGAGCGTCACCGCCTTCACCCAGGCGCAGCTCAGCGAGAAGGGCATTGTCGGCTTCGAAGGCATCGCCCGCGAGACGCCGGGCGTCGTGCTCGACCAGCGCAGCAGTAACAATATCAGCGTCACTACCCGCGGCATTTCGACCAATGGCTATCAGGCCGGGTTGCAAGCGACGACGACTGTCTATCTCGACGAGCTTCCGCTCACCACCATCGGCAATTCGGTGACGCTCGATCCCAATCTCTACGATATCGAGCGGGTCGAATTCCTGCGCGGGCCGCAGGGCACGTTGTTCGGGTCAGGCTCGTTGTCGGGCGCGCTGCGGATTCTGACCAAGGCGCCCGACCTCACCAAGTTCGACGCGTCGGCGCTTGCCGATATCGGCCTGACGCCGGACGGCGGCGGCATCCGGCAGCGCTATAACGGCATGATCAACGTGCCGCTGGCTGGCGACACGCTGGCCCTGCGCGTGGTCGGCTTCTACCGGCACGAGGACGGCTATATCGATAATCTCGGCACCGGCGTGAAGAACTCGAATACGCTCAAGGATTGGGGCGGCCGCGCCAGCCTGTTGTGGAAGCCGACCGACCGGTTCAGCATCCGGCTGACCGGCATTTACGAGAACAGCCACCCTCAGGATGCCTCGCTGACGACACCTTCGCTGGGTGACCGCAAGCGCTATTCGACGATCCCCGACCTCTACACCTCGAAGACCCAGCTCTACAGCGGGACGATCGAGTACCAATTCGACGGCTTCCACCTGACCAGCACGTCGAGCTACGCCTATCAGGACGGGCTGTTCATTGTCGATCTGACCGGCACGTTCGCCAGCGCGGCGGTACCGATCCAGAAGGCCATTCCGTTCTATCTCTACGATCACGGCATCTGGAAAACGTTCGTCCAGGAAACCCGGCTCGCTTCCGATCCAGGCGGCAAGTTCGATTGGACCGTCGGCGCCTATTATCTCCACCGCGACTCGTTTCTCGACGGGCGCGAAACGTCGACGCCGGCCTTCCTTGCCGCGCGCGGCATCACCGGCCTGCCGGCCGACGCGACCTTCTATCAGTTCGCCAGCGACAGCCGCACCAGCGAACTCGCGGGCTTCGGCGAACTGACCTATCATTTCACGCCCAAGCTGTCGGTCACCGGCGGTCTGCGCTACGGCAGCTATTCGGGCACGGTGGACACCTTCCCGGGCTTCAATTCGGCCTATTTCACCTATGCACTGTTCGGCATTTCCGGGCCTTTGGCGAAGGTGCCCAATGGCGCATCCACGGCCAAATATCCGACCGCGTCCAAGGCCTCATGGAAAGCGAGTCTCACCTACAAGCCGTCGCGCGACCTTACCTTCTACGGCACGGTGTCGACCGGCTACCGCACGCCCGTCTATAATGCACGGGCCGGCAGCGTGAGCACCGTCAATCCCAATGACCTCGTCATTCCAGCCGGCGCTACCTCGGACAGCCTGACCAATTACGAGATCGGGACCAAGGGCCGCTGGTTCGGCGGCAAGCTGACCGCCAATCTCGCCGCTTATTATATCGATTGGCGCAACATCCAGGTGCAGGCCAATCGGCAATCGGATTCCATCCAGTTCGCGACCAATATCAAGGGGGCGGTCAGCAAGGGTCTTGAGGTTGAGATCACCATCAATCCGGCGCGCGGTCTCACTTTCGGGCTGAACGGCTCGCTCAACGACGCCAAGGTGACCGACATCACGGCTCAGCAGGCGATCATTTCAGGGGCGGTCAAGGGTGCGCGGCTGGCCTCGCCGCACGTGCAGGGCGCGCTGTTCGGCAGCTATAATTACGCGATCGGCAGCGGCGCGTCGGGCTTCACCAGCTTCCAGATCGAGCATGTCGGCTCGTTCCCCAACGGCTTCCCGAATACGCCCGGCAAGGCGGGGGTCCCCAGCCCGCTCTACGCGCCGTCCGATGCCTATACCTATCTCAACCTGCAAACCGGCCTGCGCATCGGCAGGTTCAGCACCACATTCTATGTCGAGAATCTCGGCAACAGCCGAGCCACCACCTACGTGCACCCGGAAGCGTTCGTTTACAGCCGCTACGCGATCCTGCGCCCGCGGACGTTCGGCGTCCGCGTCGGTTACGGCTTCTGAGCGAGGGGAGCGGTGATGTCGATCCCTTGCTCGATGCGACGCCTTGGCGAAATCCCGCGGCCGACGGGCGCCGCTGCCGCGGGAAACCTCCGTTGACGCGTGCGATGCGGACCGGCACGCTCGATTCCATGGGCACCGAGAAGACGCCAGCCAAGACCGACCCGCCACGTCCACGGGCGCGCACGCACAAGGAGCGCGTCCGCGAAGCGTCGATCGAGCGCATCCTGGACGCCGCGGAGGAATTGTGCGCCGAATTCGGCTATCACGGCTTCACGTTAAAGGATGTCGCCGCCCGCGTCGGCGTGAGTTCGACGCTCATCCACTATCACTTCAACGGCAAGGAAAGCATCTTCGAGGCGGTCTGGGCGCGCAAGGTGCCGGCCTCGACGCAGAACCGCCTCGACGAACTGCGTCGCTACGCGGAGGAAGCCGGTGACAAGGTGACTGTCGAGGGCGCGCTCAATGCCTGGATCGACCCCGACCTCAGGCTGCACCTCGAAGACCGCAACTATTGGGCGGCGATCGGCAAGATCAGCGCTCAGGCCAACAGCGCCGCCGGCTGGGGCGCGGCCAAGATGACGAGCTATTTCAACCCGGTCGGCCTGGCCCTTGTCGACTTGCTCAAGAAGGCCATGCCCGATTGCGATGAAGAGACGATCTTCTGGGGATTTCATTTCCTGTCGGGTGCGATGACCCACAATATGGCGCGTACCGGTCGATTGGATGAATTGTCGCACGGGCTTTGCTCGTCGGACGATTTCGCGTCGATCCGGAAGCATATGGTCACGTTCATGGCGGCGGGCTTCAAGGCGATCTGCGCGGCCTCGCGGAAAGACAAACTGGAATAGCCCGGCGCTCTCGATGGACGGGTCGCGAGCTGGTGGCTGCCCGATGCGATCATCAGCGTGACGACGATGCCGCTCGCGACGACCGGGAAAATCGACAAACTACGATCGAGGGCTGAACATGGCTGAATTCGATACGACGCGCCGGACTGTCATGGCGGGACTGGCGGCCGCGGCCGCCGTCGACGCGCTTCCCGGCCATGCCGCGCCACGTCGCCCGATGCCGAAAGGGTTCCTATGGGGCGCGGCGATCTCGGCGCACCAGAGCGAAGGCAATGACGTCCATTCGGACAGTTGGCTGCTCGAGAACCTGCCCGAGACCGTCTACAAAAACCCCTCGGGCGACGCCTGCGACAGCTATCACCTCTATGAGCGCGATTTTGCGATTGCGCGGGCGGTCGGGCTGAACTGCTATCGTTTCGGCATCGAATGGGCACGGATCGAGCCGGAGCCCGGCCGATTCTCCCAGGCCGAACTCGATCATTATGTCCGCGTACTTGCTTCGTGCCGCGCGCACGGCTTGCTGCCCATCGTCACCTTCAATCACTTCACCGTGCCGCTCTGGTTTGCGCGTCGCGGCGGATGGGAAGTGCCCGACAGCGCGGATTTGTTCGCGCGCTTCTGCGAGCGCGCCACGCGGGCGTTGGGCGATCAGATCGGCATGGCCTCGCCGTTCAACGAGGCCAATATCCACCGGCTCGCAGCGCTGTTTCGCACCGCGGCCACGCCCGAATATATCGGCAAGCGGCGCACGATGCTCGCCGCCGCCGCGCGCGCGACCAATGCGCCGGCCTTCTCATCGATCCTGTTCTCCGAACCGGAGAGCATCGACGTACACCTGCTCGACGCACAGAAGAAGGGATATCAGGCGATCAAGGCCGGCCCCGGCGACTTTCCGGTGGGCGTCACGCTCACCACGCAGGCGATCCAGCCGGTCGGCGAGAACAGCAAGGCACCGGCAATGGAACAGATGCTCTATGGCGACTGGTGGGACGCGGTGAACTCCAGCGATTTCGTCGGTGTCCAGGTGTATACGCGGATGCGCTTCGACGCGAAGGGGATGCTACCGCCTCCGACCGGGGCGGCCGTCACCGCGGCGGGCTATGAATATTATCCCCAGGCGCTCGGCGAGATCATCCGGTTCGCCGCGCGAAAGACCAGCAAACCCATTTTCGTGACCGAAAGCGGCATCGCGACCGACGACGATACCCGCCGCGTCGCCTGGCTGGACGCGAGCATCGCCGAAGTCGAAAAGTGCCAGCAGGACGGCATCGACGTCAAAAGCTACATCTACTGGTCGCTGCTCGACAATTTCGAGTGGACGCAGGGATATGGTCAACATTTCGGAATGGTCTCGGTCGACCCGCACACCTTCGCGCGCACCGTGAAGCCGAGTGCGCGCCATTTCGCGCGCCTGATCCAGGAACGGCGATGAACCCTAGGCTGGCCGAAGCTGGAGAATCGGCAGACTTCACGCTCCATCCTTCTGGCTCGACCCGTTGCGATGCGGGCCAACGGGCGGCTGTAACGTCCGGGCGAAGCACGAAAAAGATATTGCCTCACAACACAGTGAATGTTTGACATTGCAGTTTTTGGGGTGCCAAATGCGAGCAATCGGCGGACGGCCGAAAGGGAGAGCGGCATGCGGCAGGCGAGGGCGAAGCGACACTCGGGATCAGGCTCTAACAGGGCGATACGATCGCGGATCGCCGGGGCGGTGGCGGTTTTCGCGCTAACGATGCCGCAAGCGGTTCCCGCCGTCGCTGCGCCGGTGGTGGCGTCCGAAACACCTGATTACGCCAACCCGGCATCGTGGCTGTGTCGACCCGACCAGCCGAATGACGCCTGCGCGCGATCCAATCAGGACGCGGTCGTCCTGCGGGCCGACGGGTCGACCACGATCGAACGATTCCATGCCGATCCCAAGGCGTCGATCGACTGTTTCTATGTCTATCCCACGGTGTCGCGCGACCCCGGCGGCAACGCCTCGATGAGGGCCGAGCAGGAAGAGATCGCCGTCATCAACCAGCAATTTGCCCGATTCGGTGCGGTCTGCCGGCGCTTCGCGCCTCTGTACCGGCAAGTGACGCTATCGGCGCTGCATGCCAATATTCGTGGCACGCCAATCCCCGCCGATCGGCAGATGGCCTATGACGACGTCAAGCGCGCCTGGGACTATTATCTTGCCCATGACAATCATGGCCGCGGCGTCGTGCTGGTCGGCCATTCGCAGGGCTCGGGCATCCTTGCCCAACTGGTCAAGAACGAGATCGACGGAAAACCCGTACAGCGTCGGTTGGTGTCGGTGATCCTCGCCGGCTATCGGTTGCAGGTCCCGGTCGGCAAGGATGTCGGCGGCGATTTCAAGGCGATCCCGCTTTGCCGTGCCGTCGGGCAGATCGGCTGCGCGATCAATTTCGCGTCGTTTCGCGCCGACAGCCCACCGCCGGCCGGCGCCAAGCTGTTCGGCGCCTCGGCCGGACCAGGTCTCGAAGCGGCGTGCGTCAATCCGGCCGCGCTGGCCGGCGGCGATGCGCCGCTCCACGCCTATCTTGGCGAAGGCGCCGAGATGGTGACCGCCAGCGGCGAACAGCAGGGCCCGTGGACCAATCCGCCGAAGACGATCGCCGAACCATTCGTCGAGGTGCCCGGCCTGCTCAGCGCCGACTGCCGCAGCGAAGCCGATCACAATTTCCTGGCCATCACCATCCACCCGACGCCGTCGGGCAAGCGCACCAATGTGATCGTCGGCGACGTGATCATCGACGGCCGCAAGCTGCCGGACTGGGGGTTGCACCGGATCGATATGAACCTTGCGATGGGCAATCTGATCGACGTCGTCAGGACCCAGGCGAAGACCTTCCTTGCCGCGAAGCATTAATCATTTCGCGTATCGATGAAGGTTTCGGAAACTCCCCACTGGGCGGGCGCCTAGCGTCCGCCCGTTTTCCTCGTCCGTGATCCTTCAGTTCTGCGGCATGATCGCCTTGTATTGCGTTCGACCGGTATTTCGTTAACTGACGAGATAGTGAATAAAGGGAGCTGAGGATGAATCTGCAGGATCGTGTCGCTATCGTCACCGGCGCGGGCGGCGGGCTGGGCAAATCCCACGCGCGGCTGTTGGCCAGCCTGGGTGCCAAGGTCGTCGTCAACGACATGGACGCGGTGGCCGCTGAGCAGGCGGCGGCCGAAATCGTCGCGCAAGGCGGCGACGCGATCGGGATCGGCGCTTCGGTGACCGACGAGCAGGCCATCGCACGGATGGTGGAAACCGTCATGGCGCGTTGGGGCCGGATCGACATCCTGATCAACAATGCCGGCATCCTGCGCGACAAGTCGTTCGCCAAGATGGACCTCGCTGACTTCCGCCTCGTCGTCGACGTCCACCTGATGGGCGCCGCCATCTGCACCAAGGCGGTCTGGGACATCATGCGCGATCAGCGTTACGGACGTATCGTGATGACGACCTCGTCGTCCGGCCTCTACGGCAATTTCGGCCAGGCCAATTACGGAGCCGCGAAAATGGCGCTGGTCGGGCTGATGCAAACGCTCGCCCTTGAGGGGGAGAAATACGGTATCCGTGTGAATTGCCTCGCACCGACCGCCGCCACGCAAATGACCCAAGGCGTATTGTCGTCCGAAGCGCTCGGCCAATTGTCCCCCGACTTGGTCAGCCCCGGCCTGTTCGCGTTGGTGAGGGAAGACGCACCCATGCGCGCCATCCTGTGCGCCGGCGCCGGGCATTTCGCACGCGCCAATGTCACGCTTACCCATGGCGCCTATGTTGGCGGCGGCGCCAAGGCGGCCGAGGGTGTGGTCGCCGCCTGGGACGATGTCAGCGATCGCGTGGGTGAGGTCGTGCCCGATTACGGATTCACGCAGGCCGAGCGTGAAATCGCCAGTGCCGGACACGATCTGCCGACGATGGCCTTACAGCACTGATCGTCGGTCGCAGACCGCCGACCGCCGACGCAACGCGGCGGAGTGCCACTGCGCGTCCGCCCCGTCCGCCCGCTTGACGTCCACCGCCCAAGCTTGAAAGGAGCATTATCCGTACAAGAGGACCGCAAGAGGTGCGCCGAGCAACAACATCGTCCCCGCCCAGCGCTCGGAATCGGCCTGCTGCCGGCGCTAGCCGGACGAGCAAGCGCAAGACCAGCACCAAGGCAGAGCAGCGCGCGGAGACGACCGAGCAGATCCTCGATGCGGCGGAGTATCTCTTTTCGCGACACGGGCTTTACGGCGTCACGTTGAAGGACGTCGCCAAGCAGGTCGGCGTGCATCACACACTGCTCAATTACTATTTCGCCGATAAGCGCGCCTTGTTCGATGCCGTCTTCGCCCGCCGCGCCGAGGTGACGAGCGAGCGCCGGATGAGGGTCCTGGAAGACTATGACACGGAGACCGGCGGCAAGCCGACGATCGAGGGCGCCCTGCACGCCTTTCTCGACACCGACCTCGACCTTTACATCGAAGGCGGGGAAGGGTGGAGGAATTATGCCGCCCTCGGCGCTCAGGTCGCCAACACGCCGGAATGGGGCGCGGAATTGATGGACAAGCATTTCGATCCGGTCGTGCTGCGCCTGATCGATCTGCTCAAGCGCGCGCTGCCCAATTGCGAAGAGGACGACATCTTCTGGGGCTATCATTTCGTAACTGGCGCGCTGATGCTGACGCTCGCGCGGACGGGGCGGATCGACAAGCTGTCGCACGGGCTGTGCCGGTCCGACGATTTTCTGGCGGTCAAGAAGCGCATGGCAACGTTCATGGCCGGCGGGTTCCGCGCCGTTTGCGCCCAGCGCAAGGCGGAGCGCGACGCGGCAGCATAGCGCTTCCGGGCGATCGATTCCCGATTTGAGTGGGCTCGCGGGTCGGAACGCGACGAGCTGCGCCGCCGAGCGGCACGCGGGTGGTCGTAGCTCGCGTCCAGATTACACGCCACGCCTAGAAGACCTACTTCTTCATCCTGCGGGGGTGCAGGGCCGTTATGCCGTTCGCGCCGGATCACCGAACTGCGGTGGCGGTTGGTGGCCGACAACTCTGACAGTGGCGGGCAATCGGGATGCCCGGCGATCACGAATGGCTCGGCAGCCAGAGCCAAAAAATACCTTCACTAGCAAGCGAAAGAAAATCATTGCGCTTATTCCAATCGGGCCTCATGATCCTGCCACGCGCCGGAGAGCGCATTCGCTAGGAGGAGGGTGTTCGATGCCAAGGGCGATTCTGTTGTGCGGTGCCGCGTTCTTCATTCTGCCGTCGGTGGCTCAAGCGCAGTCGGCGCCGACAGCGCCTTCCTCCTCGACGGCCTCCAATACGGCTGACCAGCCCGCAGCAGGGCAGGATTCCGCCGCCGCGCCGGCCACGCCTGAAGGCGATATCGTGGTGACGGGTTCGCGCATCACCGCGAATGGTTTCCAGCAGCCCACGCCGGTTACGGTTGTCGGCCAGGCCGAAATCAATCGCCAGGCCCCGACCACGATCGCGAGCTACCTCAACCAGTTGCCGTCCTTCGGCAACGCGACGTCGGCCAAGAACCCCGCGATCAACGTCGCGGGCGGCGGTGCGGAATTCGTCAACCTGCGCAATCTCGGTCCGACGCGGACGCTGGTCCTGCTCGACAACCGGCGCGTCGTCGAATCGACCACCGCTGGTGGCGTGGACACCGTCACCTTGCCCTTTGGTCTGATCAAGCGGGTGGAGGTGGTGACGGGCGGCGCCTCGGCGGCCTGGGGTTCGGACGCCGTCGCCGGCGTCGTCAATTTCGTCCTAGATCGCGATTATCAAGGCCTCGGCCTGAACGTGGAGAGCGGCGTTACCGACCGTGGCGATGCAGGCTATGTCAAAGCGAACGTGACCGCTGGTCACAGCTTCGCCGGCGGCAAGGGCCATTTCGTCGTCGAGTTCGACTATCTCAACCAGCCCAAGGGCGTCGACCTGGTCGATCGCGACTTCTTCAAGAGCAGGGCTGTGGTCAACAACCCGGCCTATACCACGACCAACGGCCAGCCGCGGCAGATCACGGTCAGCTATGCGGCGACATCGAACGTATCCCCGGGGGGCGTGTTCGTCGGATCCGTCGGAGCTGACGGAAAGACCAACACCGTGTTGCGCGGCATCCAGTTCCTGCCGGACGGCACGCTGGCGCCCTACAATTTCGGCAACCAGTCCGGCCTCGTCCAATATGGGGGCGATGTCGACAGGACAGTGGGTCTCGCCCGCTCGATCTCGACGCCGCTGAACTACGCCAACATCTTCGGGCATGTGGATTATGACGTGGTGCCCGGGGTGAAGGGCTATATCGAGGGGTTTTACGGCAGGACCAATTATAACGAGAACGGCTATCTGAATTATATGCGCCAGGGCAACATCCAGATCCGGCCGGACAATGCCTATTTGCCCGCGACGATCCGCGATCAATTGCTCGCTACGGGGCAGCAATATGCGCTGCTCGGCAAGGATACAGTCGATTTCGGTCCGCCGACGTCGCGCAACAATCGCGATGTCTGGCGAGCAACCGTCGGCGTGGATGGAGAGATAGGGGCGACGTGGAAGTGGCACGCTTATTACACGCACGGCCAGTCCCTAACCAATCTTTATGCCGACAACGACACGATCATCGGCAATTTCAACAACGCGGTTGATGCCGTCCGCGATCCAGCAACGAACAACATTGTCTGCCGCTCGACGTTGACCAACCCCAATAACGGATGCGTGCCGCTCAATCTCTTCGGGGTCGGCGTGGCGTCGCCAGCGGCAATCGCCTATACGCACGGCACCGCCTACCAACGTTCGATCGTGAAGCTCGACGTTGCGTCGGTGGACGCGTCAGGCACGCTTTTCAGACTTCCTGCGGGAGATGTGTCGGTTGCCTTTGGCGGCGACTACATCCGGAACGAAGCGTCCTCGACCCAGGATGCCCTGGCTCTTGCCCGCGCTTATGCGGTCCAGAACTTCCAGCCCTTCTACGGCAAGCGCCACGTCAAGGAAGCGTTCGTCGAGGCCGTGATCCCGATCCTGAAGGACGTTCCGCTTGCGCAGAAACTGGAACTGAACGCCGCTGGGCGCCTCACCGATTACAGCACCAGCGGTAGCGTGAAGACCTGGAAGGTCGGGATCTCGGATCAGGTCTTCAGGGATCTGCGGATCCGCGGCACGCTATCCCACGATATTCGCGCGCCGACCCTCACCGATCTATTCTCCGGCGGGGTCCTAACCCAACAGCCTGTGTTCGACTCGGTCACAAACAAGACGTATCCGCAATATACCAATGCGAAGGGCAACCCTGCGCTTCGCCCCGAGGAAGCGGACACGGCTACCGCCGGGATCATCTTCAGTCCGAGCTTCATCCCCGGACTGCAGCTGTCGGTCGACTATTACCGCATCAACCTGAAGGGAGCGATTTCCTCGGTCACCGCCGCTCAGGAGCTGGTCTTCTGCAACGGGGGGCAGACGCAATATTGCCAATATATCCACCGCGACGCGAGCCAGGCGATCCTGTCGATCGATACCGTTCCGGTCAACGTCGCGAGTCTCAAGACACAGGGCTGGGACTTCGAGGTCGATTACCGGCATCGCGTCGGGCCCGGCGAGGTCACCTTCCGCGGACTGGCGTCCTACGTACCGGTGTTCACGCAGGTCGATGCGGTCGGAAACGTGACCAACCTGGCCGGCCAGATCGGCGACCTAAATCCAGGTGAGCCGAAGTGGAAGGCGAACGCCTATCTGACCTATGAGCAGGGGCCCGTCTCGCTCACGCTCAACAGCCGCTATGTCGGCCCGGGTAAACTGCAGAGCAACTGGGTCAGCGGCATCGACGTCGACAACAATTCGGTCAAGAGCTTCCTGACCTTCGGCCTGACGGGCGTGGTCCGGCTTGACGGGAAGGGTGCCTATACGCTGACCTTCGGCATCGACAATCTGTTCGATCGCGATCCGGTCGACCTGCCGGTAATTCCCGCAACCGTGCAATATTCGGCGCCGGGGCTGGGCGGAAGGTTCGACCTGTATGATCCGATCGGTCGCAGCTTCCGCGTTGGCGTCCGGGCGAAGTTCTAGGCGGAGTTACAAGGGGGCGGGAGGGGGCGTAGCCGCCAAGCCGGCGACGCTCCCTCCCGTAATGTGCTGGGAGAGCTGCAGCCTGATTCCCCCTTCACAGCGTGCTGCGTCGCCTTGCCGCTCATGGAAATCGAGGCGGAAAATGCAGTAATATCTGATTATTGCACGTTATCGTACGACATTCTAGGGTGGCGGGCGATCTCCCAAAAGCTGACTTTGATATGCGTTTCGCATCAGAAGCGTCCGCCGATCGTACCGATGCACGATCAGCGCCCGGCGCGTCAGCCTCCGTGGCAGGCGGCCAGAAACGCGTCCAGGGTTGCGGCAGCGCCGTCGGTCAGACGATCCCGGCGGGCGCATTCGATCAGTGCCTCTTCGACCGATAATGCCGCCTCGCCCACTGCCGGCTCTCCGAACATGGCGGCATTGCCCGCCAATTTGTGAGCAAGGCTTGCCAAATTGACGAACTCGACCGGCCGTGGCGCGTCGGCAGCGCGCAAGACGCTGACCGCATCCTCTACCTCTTTCCGTCGCGCGAGATAGCGATCGCGCAGCGCGTCAATGAGGTCGCCCTCTTCCGACGCGACTGGTGCGCCGTTCGCCTTGGGGAGCCATTTCAACAGCGTCTCGCGTAGAGCGTTCAGCCGTACCGGCTTTGCGAGATGGTCCTGCATCCCTGCGGCAAGAGCGGCCGCGACGTCTTCCTCGTGGGCGTTCGCCGTGAGCGCGACGACGGCAAGGCGCTCGGGGTCGGTTCCAAGATCGCGCAGCGCCCGGGCCGCCTCCATGCCGTTCATCACCGGCATTTGGATGTCCATGAATAGCAAGTCGTAAGGCGTCCCGCCCCGCTGTGCCTCCCGAACCATATCGATCGCCCGGGCACCGTCCGGGGCAATGTCGACGGCGCAGCCCAGACGTTCCAGCATGGCGCGGATGAGTTCCTGGTTCACGTCGTGATCCTCCGCCACGAGGATTCGCGCGCCGATGAAATCCGTTCGGTCCGACACTGGCGTGGGTGCGGGCGGCGCGGCGTCGCACAACGCTTCGAGCGGCACATTGAGGGTAAAGCGGCTGCCGCTGCCAGGCGTGCTTTCCAACGACAGCGTTCCTCCCATCAGCTTGGCTAATTGCGCGCTGATCGACAGGCCAAGCCCGCTGCCTCCATAACGCCCGGCGATCCTGGCGTTGGCCTGGACGAATTTGCCGAACACCGCCGCCTGACGATCGGTCGCGATGCCCGGTCCGGTGTCCTCGACGCTTATCTCGATACGCTCCCTGGGCAACGACCGCGCAACCAGGCCGACCGACCCCGATTCGGTGAACTTGACCGCGTTGCCGAGTAGGTTGAGGACGATCTGGCGCAGGCGAAGACCGTCGCCCATCACCATGTGGGGCAAAGCGGGGTCGAACATCGCCGTGAGCGCCAGCCCCTTCTGATCGGCGGTCGGACGGACCAAGTTCAGACAGGCATTGAGGGCGTGCGCCAGTTCGAACGGCTCGCTGGCGACGTCCATCTGCCCCGCCTCGATCTTCGACAAATCGAGGATGTCGTTGATCAGGCGCAGCAGCGATCGGCCCGAATCGGCGATCATCTTGACCTGCCGCCGTTGTTCCGGCGGCAACTCACCGTCCAGCAATAGGTCGGCAAATCCGAGAATCCCGTTCATCGGCGTGCGAATTTCGTGGCTCATATTGGCCAGGAAGGTCGATTTTGCCGCGCTGGCGAGCTCGGCGGAGCGGCGCGCGGACACGTCCTCTACGATCGACACGAAGAAGTCGGGATCGCCGGCCGCGTCGCGCACCAGCGACACGGTGAGGTTGATCCAGATGATTGAGCCGTCCTTGCGAATATAGCGCTTTTCGATCGAATAGGACTCGGCCTTGCCCTCGATCAGCGCCGCGGCGCTTCGGGCATCTTCGACATAATCGTCGGGGTGCGAAATATGGCGGAAATGGAGACCGACCAGTTCTTCTTCCGAATAGCCGGCAATCGCGGCGAAGCGATGGTTCACGCTCAGCAACCGGCCATCAGGTGTGACATGCGCAATGCCGACCGCCGCCTTGTCGAACGTCGCGGCGTAGCGGCGAGCTTCTTCCGCGTGTGCGGCGTTGGCGAGCCCGGTCACGATTGGGCCCGCTATCAGGCGGGCGACGTCGAGCATTTCCGGACAGAACGCGTCCGGGAGATCCGAATAGGCTTTGAGCACCCCGACGATCGCCCCCTGAAACGACAGCGGGACCAGCATCATCGACCGCACCCCGACGCGACGGCACGCCTCCCGATCGACGCGTGGATCATACTCGCTATCGGTGCAGATCTGAGGTTCGCCCGTATTGATGCAGAGACCTGACAGGCTGCCCGACAGCTTCAACCTGAGGCCTCGCTGCAGCACGGCCGTCCCGCTCGCCGCGCGATACACCATCTCGTCGGCTTCGCGCATTTCGATGATCGCCCCCACCGCTGCGGGGATGATGTCCAGCGTGCGTTCGACGACGATGTCGATGATACGCTCGAGATCGCTCGCACGCTCGGCAACGGCTTCCTGCAACGCCAACATCGCGGGCAGCCAGGATGGATTGCCGTTCACCTGATATCCTTGAAGTTCATTGCGATCCGGGACCGTCATTGCCGCGAAAATCCCGCTCGGCCGGCGCTCGCCCACCGAGCGTCCTTTCGGAAGAAGCGCCACATGCCATATACGCGAAAGGCGAGATTGGCTTGGCGGTAACCGAGATTCTCGATCACCGCCGCCAGCCCGATGATCGCGAGGTCGCGCGCGGAGGGCGTGCGGCGCAGCTGAACTTCTTCTAGCGCCAGGGTCCCGAAGCTGATCGCGGTCCCAAACAACACCGTCAGCGAGAAGAAGGCCAGCACGACGTCCCCGCTGGCAATGCCCATGAAATAGAGGATGGGGATCAGCACATAGCCGAACAACTCGCACGGCGGGCCGAGCACGTCCTCAATGACGATCAGCGGCAGACCGACCATCCCGACGCGTCCATAGCGCGGATTGAAGATCATCCGCGCATGACGCTCGATCGTTTCGAGCGCTCCCTGTTCCCATCGCGCGCGTTGGTTGCGCAGCCCGGTCCAGGTCGTCGGTGCGTCGGTCCAGCAGACGATTTCCGGAACGAACGTGATCCGGTAAGGCTTTTTTGCCTCGCGCATCCGGCGATGCAGCCGCGTGACAACTTCCAGATCCTCCCCGACCGTATCGTGGCGATAGCCGCCGATATCGACCAGCGCCTGGCGCCGGAACATGCCGAACGCGCCGGAGATCAGCATCAGCATGTCGAGGTCGGCATTGGCCATGCGGGCAGTGAGGAAAGCGCGGAGGTATTCGAGTATCTGGAACCGTGGCAGCCATCCGCGTGGCAGCCGGATGTCGCGGACATGGCCGCCTTCGACGATAGATCCGTTGGCGATCCGGATCGCTCCGCCGACCGCGAGCAGGCTGCCATCGTCCGCCATGAAAGGCTCGGCCGCGCGCAACAGGCCATCGGGCTCGATGATCGAATCGGCGTCGATCACACAGACAAGGGGGGCCGCGGCAAAGCCCAGCCCAGCGTTGACGGCATCGGCCTTGCGGCCGTTCTCCTTGTCGATGACGATCAGATTGGCATAGCGCTCGGACCCGTACACGCCCCTGATCCGCGTCTGCTGGAGGACTGCCAGCTGCTCGCGTTCGATCGGGCGCATCTCGAACCCGTCGATCAATGCCTCCAGGGTGGCGTCGCTCGACCCGTCGTTGACGACGATGACCTCGTGATCGGGATATTCCAGCGCCAGCAACGCCCGGACGCAGTCGTTGATCGACAGCGCTTCGTTGAAACAGGGCGCGATGACGGAAACCGGAAGTGCCAGATCGGCGTAGCGAGTCCATAGATCGTAGGAACGCGTCGCCGGCCGGATGCGCGTCGCGAACACCTTCGCCGCGAGCAGCAACTGCCCGGTCGAGACGAGGTTGCGCACGGTGACCACCGCGAAGCACAGGAAGCCGATCGCCACCAGGGTCGCGGTGCCGATCGTGCCGATCAGGTCCATGACGCCGGCAATCGTCATGCCGCGCCCAGCGCCTGTTCCGCCTGTTGCGCGCGCAAGCGTACCCAGGGCGATGGATCCTGCCGGAGGCGCGCAATGGCGGGCAGGCCTGCCCTCAGCCCCATCGATTGGCACGCGCGGATGGCCCGGGCGCGGACCGGCGGCTCGGGATCGTCGAGCAGGCGGATGATCCAGCGCGCCGCGGCAGGATGGCCCAGCCGGCTGGCTGCATCGATGGCGGCGACGCGGACCGGTCCATGCGGATCGTCCGCCGCGGCCGACAGCGGTACGAGCGCGGCGAAATCCTCGGTCCAGCCAAGCGCGTCAACAACCAGCGCGCGGATTGGTGGCGGGAGGTCGGCGCCGGCAATGGTGAAGAGTTCGTCCGGGCGGCGCGCGGCCAACGTGCGGAACAGCGCACGGTGGAGGGGAGTGATGCTCCTTTCGGCCAATCCCAGCCGCGCAATAAACTCGTCCGGCGGCGGCAGGCCGTCGAGCCGTGCAAGCATGGCCGCTGCCTCCAGCCGCATATCGGCATCGTCATCTTCGCGTAGTGCGCGGGTCAACGCATCGAGTGCGCTAGGCCCGCCGATCTTGCCCAGCAGCCGAATTGCCTCCACCCGCTTGCGCCGCGATCCGCGGTTACTTTCGCGCACTGCCCGATCAAGCAGATGCTGCTCCTCGACAAAGGCGATCAGTTGCGCGCGATCCTCGCCGCGCACCAGCTGGCCGATATTGCCGATTGCAGCGAGGCGTGCATTGGGTTGTGCCCGCTCGAACGCCGGCAGCGCGCCGCTGCGATCGCTGAGCATCGCGACGATCTCGCGCGTCAGATTGCGCATCGTTTCCTGTTCGACCGCGCGCGTCCGCTCGCGGCGGTCGCGACGCATCACCAGGATCAGCAGCACCGCCGCCATAGCAAGCGCGCCGTAAAGTGAGACCAGCGTGGCGATCCAGGCAACATGATCCGCGACCGGAACGCCCACCATCGTTAGAACTTGAACTGGAGGCCCAGCGAGGCACCCTTGCGGGTGTAGCTCGCGCGCCGCCGCTCATAATCTACACCGGCGCGCAGTGTCACGCGCGTCGACAATGGAAAGGCGCCGCCGGCAAAGCCGGCGTCGACCTGGCGCGTAACCCCCGCCTCGGTGTCAGGATAGGTCGCAGCGCCGGCATAGAGCGTAACGCCGCCGGCAAACTCTTTGTCGAGCCGCCCGGTCACGCCGGTCCGATGCGTGCCGCTTTCGTCCCACAGATTGATCATCCGCGCGGTCAGGCTTGTGCCCGCAGGGGGCAGGGTGAAGCGGAATCCCGGCTCGAACGCGGTGGCCGTGGCGTCGCCGTAATCGGCATGACGCACGTCAGCGAGCAGCGTCAGCCGTGAGGTCAGCCTGGCCTCGATCCCCGCCGCTATCCCGAACCGCTCGCGAAAATCGGCATTTGGCGTTCCGGCGATCGCGACATGGCCGCTGAGGCCGCCGCCGAAGCGCTGGTCGATACGCGCTTCCAGCCGCGTGTCGATCGCGATCTGGCGGTCTTCGCGCTCTGCCTGCAGCGACAGCGTCGTGCCCGGTGCCACCTTGCCGAAGACCGACAGCGTCGTGGTTGACCAGGTGCGGTCGCCGCCACCAGCCAGATCGACTCGCGACGGCGATTCGGCTATGGCAACCCCAAGCCTGCCCGGGCGCGGCGCAGCCGCGGCGCTCTCGATCTGCGCGTCTATCTGACGGGCGTCGGCATTATCCGGGTCGCTTGCCCTGATCGCCGCGACTTCACGGCGAGCGGCCGCATGGTCCCCCGACCAGAGATACGCACGCGCCAGCGACGCCTTGATGTCGAGGTCCCCTGGCGCAAGCGCCTCGGCACGAGTCAGGGTGGCGATCGCCTCGGGGTATCGCTGGGAATAGGCATAGGCGCTGCCTAGCAGGCGGAGGATTTCCGGGTCCTGCGGTTGGGCGGCACGCGCAGATTCGAGCAAGGCGATGGCAGCAGCATAGTCTTGACGCGCGATCGCTGCATGCGCCGACGCGATCGCCGTTGCGCGATCGGCAGGCACCTCAGCCCGGGATGCCGCAATCCACACTATCACCGGTGCGGTCATAAGCACTTATTGTTCGACCGCCCGCGCGCTCTTCAGGATAGCGGTCACGCGCGCCACGAGCTCATCGGGAATGAAAGGCTTCGTCAAGTAATCGCGCGCGCCGGCATTCAATGCCGCAACGATGTCAGCTTGAGTCTTGCGCGAAGTCAGCATTAGGATGGGCAACTCCGGCTGTTCGGCAGAGAGTGACCGCAGGACCTCGGCGCCCGACAGGATCGGCATCATCGCATCGAGCACAACGAGATCGAAGCCGCCGCCACGGGCTGCTTCCAGCGCGGCGCCTCCGTTCGCCAAATTTGTGACCTGGTGACCAGCTGCCTCGAGCTTGAACCGCACCAATTCGGCAAGAAGGTCGTCATCGTCTGCGACAAGGATGTTCGCCATGAGCATCTTCTCGCAGCCACCAGAGCAACTCTCGCTAGCAGGATGTTGTGCGATCATAAACATTTATCTCCGCAACTCGTCGCCCATTCAACGCTGGCAAGCATCAGTTCAACGCTTGCGAAACGAGTTATGCCGGATAAGCCCGGTGGTCCGTTGGGGCGCACCGGAGCGGCCAATGTTCGGAAGTAACATCATGTACGCAAGGCAGCGGACGGCGCGAAGTGAAAATGGAGTGATGCCGGCTGCCGCCGCTTATAGGCCAACAGCGGTCATTCGGTTCACGGCCCAGATCGAGCCGTTCGAGTGCCCAACCCGTGAACATCCGCTTTCGCGGATCTCAATCCGAAATCTGCCGTTCCGCAACCGGACCAGTTTTGGCCATGATTTGAGCTACCAACGTGTGTCTGAGGCTAGCAAACAGAAACGAGGTACTGAACCGCAACGAAGAGGACTGCCGTTCTATGCTCCCAGGAGAACTGGGTGGCCGTCCTAAAGCTGCAACAATGTTATCGGCGAAATTCGGCGCAATAGCGGCCGTCGATGCCAGGAGTCGTCGCTCGTTCGGCGTCCACTGAGCCCCTTCCAGATTCCGTAGGCGCCCGAAGCTGTCCCTTCCCAAAGTAGAATTGTCAGCCGTTTCTGACCGTCGGACAATCTCCAAATGGCATTGTTCCTCCCTCTGATTGCCGTTGCGACGCCGCCGCCAAGCGTCCCGGAGCGAGAAGCGGCCGATATTGTCATCGTAGCGACACCGCTCAATAATCGCGACGATAGAGCGCCGACTCCCCCGGCTGAAACCGCGCTAGACGCCGATATTAAGCGAACGCACGCGCTCGACCTTACCGACTATCTTCGCCGGATGTCGGGCGGCGTATTCATCAACGACGTCCAGAACAATCCGCTGCAGCCCGACGTCAATTATCGCGGGTTCACCGCGTCACCGCTGCTGGGCACGCCGCAGGGCCTGTCGGTCTATCTCGATGGCGTGCGCCTCAACCAGCCGTTCGGCGACGTCGTCAGCTGGGACCTCATCCCCAAATCGGCCATTGCGCGGATAAGCATCGTGCCGGGATCGGACCCCCTGTTCGGGCGCAACTCGCTAGGTGGGGCGATCGCGATCGCGACCAAGAACGGTTCGGCCGATAAAGGTGTCGAGCTTGAGGCGAGCCTGGGATCGTGGAACCGTCGCACCATCGAGGCGCAGGCCGGTACATCGATCGGTGGTGGTGTCGACGTCTTCGCCAGCGGCAATTGGTTCGCGGAACGGGGCTGGCGCGACGCCTCGCCGTCGCATGCGTTCCAGGCGTTTGGCAAGCTGCGCTGGCGCGGCAGCAGCACGTCCGTGTCACTGTCGGGGAGTCACGCCGACACCGATCTCAACGGCAATGGCCTGCAGGAAATGCGGTTGCTGGCGGCCGACCGCGCCAGCATCTACAGTCAGCCTGACACGACCCGCAACCGGGCCTGGTTGGCCAATTTGTCGGCCGAGCACCGCTTTTCCGATCGGCTGTCGGTTGCCGGTACGCTGTTTTGGCGGCGCATCGACACCGACACGCTCAACGGCGACATCAACGACGATGCGCTGGGCGAGAATGTCTATCAACCCAACGCGGCCGAGCGCGCGGCGTTGGCCGCCGCCGGCTATTCGGGATTTCCCTTGGCTGGGGAAACGCAGGCGAACACGCCGTTCCCGAAATGGCGGTGCATCGCAAATATCCTGCTCGACAGCGAACCCAATGAGAAATGCAACGGCTTGGAGAACCGGTCGAAGGATCGTCAGCGCGAATGGGGCGCTTCCGGGGAACTAACCTGGGAGGGACCCCTGGCGGGCGCGCGCAGCCGAACGACATTGGGGCTGGGTTATATCCGATCGGTGGTCGATTTCGCGCAACAGTCGCAATTCGGCTATCTCACGCCCGATCGCGGCGTGGCGATCGTCGCCGGACCCGGCGCGTTCGCCGACGGCTCGCAGAATTCGGAGAATGCCTTCGACGCCCGCGTCGATCTCAATGGCCGGACGACGACGTTCAGCGCCTACGGACTGGAATCGCTGACCATCGGCAAGCTGACGGTCGACTTGTCGGCACGGTACGACCGTACGGCAATCCGCAACCGCGATCGCATTTCTCCGGGCGGCGGTGCCGGTAGCCTGGATAGCGATCAGGTATTTGCGCACGTCAACCCGTCCGCGGCCGTGCGCTGGACACCGGTGCATGGGGTGACGTTCGATGCTGCGCTCGGCCAGACCAGCCGCGCGCCTTCGGCGGTCGAGTTGGGGTGTGCGGACCCCGCCAGTCCGTGCCGGCTGCCGAATGCGCTTGCCGGCGACCCGCCGCTTAAACAAGTGATCGCGACGACGATGGAGACGGGCATCGGCCTGACAGTCGCACCGTTCGCGGTGCGGGTCGGGCTATTCCGCACGGTTAGTCGTGACGATATCCTGTTCGTCGCCAGCGAGGCTTCGGGGTTCGGCTATTTCCGCAATTTCGGCCGCACCCGGCGCCAGGGGATCGACATCGACCTGACCGGCGCGATCGGCCCGGTACGCGTGTCGGCACATTACACGCTGCTCGATGCCACCTATCGCAGCGCTGAACTGGTCGACGGGTCGGCGAACAGCAGCTCGGACGGCGTCGCGCCAGGCTTCGGTGGTACGATCGCCATCGCCAAGGGGGACCGCATTCCACTGGTCCCGCGCAACCTCTTCAAGGCAGCGATCGGATGGGACGTAGCACGCTTCCTGACGCTCGACCTCGACATGATCGCCTCGTCGGGTGTCTATGCGCGCGGCAACGAGAACAATGCGCATCGACCCGACGGTGTCTATTATCTCGGCCCGGGGCGAACCGCTGGTTATGCGGTGCTCAATGCCGGCATGGAATTGAGGCCGGGCAAGGGAGTGCGTTTCTTCGTCCAGGTCAGCAATTTGCTCGACAAGCGATATGCGACCGCCGCGCAACTCGCCGCGACAGCGTTCGACGCGCAGGGGAATTTCGTTGCCCGACCGTTCGCCGGGCCGGTGATCGGCGGCGAGCGACCGCTGCAATATTCGACCTTCAGCGCGCCGGGGGCGCCGCGATCGCTCCGCGTCGGTGCCCGGGTCCGTTTCTAGGCTTGAATGCCGCGAAGCCGAGACGGTTTCGGCAGGGGCGAGCTAACGCTCGGGCATCGCCGTAACGGTCGGCAGGTCCATGTCACGCCAGCCATCGAGCCCCTCGGCATACCAGCGCACGTCGCGGATACCGGCCCGTCGTAGCCGCAGCGCGGCGTTCCAGCTCATCCAGCAATCTGCATAGCAGAACACGACTACGGGCCTCCCGCGATGGCCCGCTTGCAGTTGGCGGACTCCCTGTGTCAGCCAGCGGTCGATTCCGTCCGCAAGCACACCGCGTCCGCTGTCCGGAAACCAGTACGCGCCGGGGATCGTGCGATGCGCCTCATAGAGCGTCCACCGTCTCGTTGCAGCCTCGCGAACGCCTGCCGCCGGGCTCGCATCGACGAAGATCGCGCGGTGCGTGCGCCACAGCGTCCGTGCCGCCCCGCCGTCGATCCGCGCTACGCCGTCGGGTGGGGCTGGCACGACCCCGCGATAATGCGTCAGGCGATACCCCTGGACGGGATCGAACAGAGGCGCCGTGCCCTGCGCCAAGCTCATCCCCAGCAGTCCCATCGCAGCGACCACGCTCCAGCTCATCCGACCCGCTCCTTGGACCAAGGTTCAATATAGCCTGGTAGGCTGGGTCGGTAACTTGGCCTTTGGGAGAAGGCTAAGATGAGCAGGTTTGCGTCCTATCTGGCGGCGGTGTTGGTGACGCTCGCGGCGGCGCCGGCCCAGGCGGCATTGCCGGCCGACCCGCTCGGCTCCCCGATGTGGCAGCGTCTCGGCAAGACGCTGTTCGGCGACGCGCCGGTGCGGTTCGACCCGCGCGTTCGGGTGATTTTCCCCGACATTGCCGAAAATCAGCGTCAGTTTCCGGTGGCGATCGACGCGCGCGGCATTGCCGGCGTGAAGCGGATCCTGCTGTTCGCCGACCTCAACCCGATCCCGCTGGCGGTGGACTATACGCTGGAAGCGGCGCAACCCTATTTCTCGACGCGCATCAAGCTCGACCAGCGTACGCCGGTACGCGGGGCCGTGCAGCTTGCCGACGGTAGCTGGCTGGTCTCCGGTGGGTGGATCGATGCGGCCGGCGGTGGGTGCTCGTTGCCGCCGATCAGTCGCGTCAAAGGCGATTGGGCGCAGCATCTGGGCGAGGTGCGGGGAGTCGCCCGGTGGGGCGCGGGCGGTATGCGTATCCGCCTGGCGTTTCGCCACCCGATGGATACCGGACTGATCGACAATATCCCGACTTACAATCTCGAGGAGGTCGCGCTGACCGGCGGAGAGGGGCGGCGGTTCGGCGATTTGCGGATCGAGGCGTCGGTCGCGGAGGATCCGGAATTTACGATGATCGTCGACGCATCGCAGAATGAAGAGGTGGTCATGGCCGGCCGCGATACCAACGGTATCGACTATGCCGCGCGCCTGACGCCGACCGCCGCTGCCGCGCCGCGATGACCATGATCGATCGCCGTGCCGCGCTCGCCATGGTCGCGGCCGGTCTGGCGAGTCCGCTTCGCGCCGCGCCGTTGCGCTACACGATCGATCCTCAGCTGGTTGCGCCGGATCTGTGGGTAGTGCGAGGCGTGGACGGCCCGATCGATGGGGCTAATGGCGGCGCGATCGCGAATATCTCGATCCTGCGCACGGAAGTAGGGGCAGTGCTCGTCGATTGCGGTCCGTCGCTGCGCTACGGCCAGCAACTTAAAACGGTGGCCGAGGCATTGACCGGCAAGCCCGTGATCCGCGTGTACCTGACGCATTTGCACCCCGACCACATCTATGGCGCGGCCGCATTCGATCGCTCGATCGTCGCGGCAACTCCTGCTTTGGCGAGATCGCTCGAAACTCTCGGCCCGAGCTTTTCCGACGGCATGTATCGTCTGCTCGGCGATTGGATGCGCGGAACCGAATTCGCAGCACCAGGGAAAGTACTCGGCGAAGATCATGAGACGTTC
The DNA here is from genome assembly GCF_001598455.1 of Sphingomonas pruni NBRC 15498. Classification (GTDB taxonomy): domain Bacteria; phylum Pseudomonadota; class Alphaproteobacteria; order Sphingomonadales; family Sphingomonadaceae; genus Sphingomonas; species Sphingomonas pruni. The sequence continues at coordinate 40,027 of NZ_BCYZ01000004.1, read as the reverse complement.
GGTGATCGACGCCTGGATCTCTATCCGCTCGCCGGACACAGTGAGGCCGACCTCGCCATCATGGATACCACAACCGGGATGCTGATCGCGGGGGACCTGGTATTCCACGATCGCGCACCGTCCACGCCGCACGCCGATATCGGACGATGGCTGGCCTCGCTCGATCGCTTGGGGACTATCGGCCATCGCACAGTGATACCCGGCCACGGGCCGGTCGATCCGACGTCGAGCGCGGCCATCGATCAGACGCGCGATTGGCTGTCATGGCTCCGCGAAACGCTCGATCGGGCCGTCGCCGAAGGGCTCGACCCGGTCGAGGCCGGGAATCTGCCGATCCCCGAGCGTTTCGCCGTGCTGAAAGCGGCGCGCTACGAACTACAGCGGTCGGTCGCCCATTTCTTCTCACGGATCGAGGAGCAGACGCTTCCCCGGGTCGACCTCAAGCGGTGACCGGCTGGGCGCCGACCCGGTTCGCTATCAGGTCGTCGACCACTGTCGGATCGGCCAAGGTCGAGGTGTCGCCGAGGCTCGACACGTCGCCCTCGGCGATCTTGCGGAGGATGCGGCGCATGATCTTGCCCGAGCGGGTCTTGGGCAGGCTCGGCGCGAATTGCACCGCGTCGGGCGTGGCGATCGGACCGATCTCCACCCGCACCCATTTGACCAGGTCGCGTCGAAGCTCTTCCGAGAACTCCTCGCCGACATTCAAGGTGACATAAGCGTAGATGCCCTGACCCTTGATATCGTGCGGGAAGCCGACCACCGCCGCCTCCGCGACCTTCGGATGGAGCACCAGAGCGCTTTCCACTTCGGCGGTGCCCATGCGGTGCCCGCTGACGTTGATCACGTCGTCGACGCGGCCGGTGATCCAATAATAGCCGTCCTCGTCGCGGCGCGCGCCGTCGCCGGTGAAATATTTGCCCGGAAAGGTCGAGAAATAGGTCTGGAAGAACCGCTCGTGATCCCCCCAGACGGTGCGCATCTGCCCGGGCCAGCTGCGCGCGATGACCAAAGCCCCTTCGGTTGCGCCGTCGAGCACGTGGCCATCGCCGTCGACCAACTGCGGCTCGACTCCTGGGAGAGGCCAGGTCGCCGATCCCGGCTTGAGCGGCGTAGCGCCGGGCAGGGGAGCGATCATCCCGGCGCCGGTTTCGGTCTGCCACCACATGTCGATGATCGGGCAGCGATCCTCGCCGACGACATGATGATACCAGCGCCAGGCTTCGGGATTGATCGGCTCGCCGACCGAGCCGAGCAGGCGCAGCGACTGACGGCTGGTCCGCGCGACATGCTCGTCGCCCTCACGCATCAGCGACCGCAGCACGGTGGGCGCGGTAAACAAGGTCGCGACCTTATGGCGGTCGACCACATCCCAGATCCGGCTTGGGGTCGGCCAGTTGGGCACGCCTTCGTACATCAACGTGGTCGCGCCATTCGCCAGCGGGCCATAGACGATATAGCTGTGCCCGGTGACCCAGCCGACATCGGCGGCGCACCAGAACACCTCGCCGTCGCGATAATCGAAACATTGATCGTGGGTCAGGCTGGCCCAGAGCAGATACCCGCCCGAACTGTGCACAACGCCCTTGGGCTTTCCCGTCGAGCCCGAGGTGTAGAGGATGAACAACGGATCCTCTGCGTGCATTGGTTCCGGGTCGCACGCAGCCGGCCCCGCGGCGATCGCTTCGTCATACCAAAGGTCGCGGCCTGGCTGCATCGCGACCTTTCCGCCGGTGGCGCGGACCACGACGATCTTCTCGAGGCTGGGGGTATGCGTCGCCGCCAGGTCGGCATTGGCCTTGAGCGGAACCTTCTTGCCGCCGCGCCGGCCTTCGTCGGCAGTGATCAGGATGGTCGAATCGCAATCGACGATGCGGCCAGCCAGGGCCTCGGGCGAAAAGCCGCCGAACACGATCGAATGGATCGCGCCGATCCGCGCGCAAGCCAGCATCGCCACCGCAGCCTCCGGGATCATCGGCAGATAGATGGTGATACGGCTACCGCGATGTGCACCAAGCTCCTTGAGCACATTGGCGAAGCGGCAGACCTCCGCGTGAAGTTCGGCATAGCTGATCGCTCGCGACGGCTCGGCGGGATCGTCGGGTTCCCAGAGAATCGCGGTCTGGTCGGCGCGCGTGGCCAAATGGCGATCGAGGCAATTGGCGGCGACATTCAGCACGCCGTCGGCGAACCATCGGACCTGGAAATCGGCTTCGTCGAAGCTGCTTTCGTCCGCGACCGTCGGCGCGACGATCCAATCGAGCCGCTGCGCCTGGTCGAGCCAGTAGGCGTGCGGCTGGGCAAGCGCCCGGGCAGCTTGCGCGTCGTAATCGGCGCGCTGCATCTTCGCTTCGCCCGCCCAGCCGGGAAGTGCTACGATCTGATCCATTCTATCCTCCGAAACGAACGCCGACCCACAGCGTTCGGGGCGTGCCGAGGTCGATCGATCCCGCCTGGTTGCGAGTCATGACTTGGGCATCGAACATATTCTCGGCGCGGACGACCGCGCTGAAACCGTGCGCGATCGGCAGCTTGCCGAACAGGTCGACGGTGGTCGCCGCGGCCAATTTGTCGGTCTGCAAATCGTCCTCATATTGGTCGCCGACATAGCGCAGGGTCGCGGACAGGATGGGTCCGGCCTTTGGCGACCAGGCGATCGTCGCGCTGGCCGCATGGCGCGGGCTTTGTGCCGGGGCCACGCCGTCGAACGCGTTGCCCGGCGCGCGGACCTTGCTGTCCGAATAGGCATAGGAGGCGGACATCATCATCGCGCCGCGCCGCCAGACGATATTCGCCTCGACCCCTTTGGCTTCGACGGCGTCGACGTTGCGGCGTTGGCGCAGGTTGGTGCCGATCGTCACGTTGGCGATCGCGTCGGCCAGTTTGTTGTAGAACAGGGTACCGGACACGGTCAGCCCAGGTAACGGGGTGACGTCTATTCCCGCTTCCACGCCACGCAGCCGTTCCGGTTTAAGACCGGCATTGGCTTGAGTGGTGACGGGAAAGACCGTGAAGGGCCGATAGAGTTCGTTGAGCGTCGGCAGGCGAAAACCTGTATAGGCGGCGGCGCGCAGAGCGACCACGTCGACGGGGCGGAAGAGCAGGCCTGCTCGCCCGGTGAACTCGGTCCCGCTGCGATCGGGAAATGCCTTGGTGCTGGTCGCGACGCCGGCGCCGTTGCGTTCGTGGAAGAAGCCGCGGGTCAAGGTCCAGCGATCGAGCCGCACACCGCCGGTCAGCACCAATTTGCCGAGCGTCCAGTCATCCTCGACGAACACTCCCGCGACGCTCGAATTGCCACCGGCATTGCGCCGCGCGGTTACCGCGCCGGCGCTGTTATAGGCATCCTCGAACAGTTCGCCATCGGCCAGCCTGACGTCGCCGCCGATCCTGACGACCTGGTCGTGGCCGACCGGCGGCCGCAACTCGATCTTGCCACCGATGCCGGTCGCGGGCGTGTTACGCTGGTCCAGCGTCAACTTGAAGCCGGTCGCGCTGATCACCTTGTTTGAGAAATTGCGCGCCTGGACATAAGCGAGGGCGTCGACCTGCCAACCGCCGCGATGGACCAATCGGATGCTCGCATCCTCGCCCTCCGAGCTCGAATCGGCTCCGCGGAAACGCAGCGTTCGATTGTCGCCGAACACCAGGCCGTGGAACTGCAATTCGGTTTCGGCATCGACCGGCGCTACCGCGCGTGCGGATGCCGACCAGTCGCGGTACCGCGCGGGAACGCTTGCCGCGACGCGTTGGTCGTCGGGCGTGGTGTAGAAACCGTCGCCGCGCTCGAACCTGCCCGATAATGTCGCGAAGCCATGGCCGAGGCTCGGTGACACGCTGGCCGAAAGGCTCTCTGATTCCCGGCTGCCGTACAATGCTTCCGCGCTCAGGAGCGGCAAGTCGCGGCGCCCGGCGCTGACCAGCTCGATCGTGCCGGCCACCGCGCCCGCGCCGAACGGTCCCGATCCGCCACCCCGCGTCACGCGAATACCCGCGAGGCGATCGGGCACCAGGGCGTTGAACGGCAGATAGCCGAAAAAAGGATCGGCGATCGGCACGCCGTCGAGCAGCACCAAGGTCCGGCTAGACGCATTACCGCCGAGCGCACGCAACGTCGCGCCTTGCGCCGACGGATTGGCCGAGCGGCTGTCCGAGCGGCGGAATTGTTGAAAGCCGGCGACGTCGGCCAGCACGTCCTCGACCCGGCCCGAGGCGTCGTTGGTCAGGCGGTCGCGGCCGATCGTCGTCGCGCCATAAGCCGGCGTGCCGGGCGGCAGATCGAGCCCGGTACCCAGCACCACGATATCGTCATCCGCCTTTGCCGGGACGGCGGACTGGCTCTGCGCCTGCGCGGCCATCGGCCAGGCGATCGACGCGATGAGAGCAAAGCGCGCGGTGCGTAACGACATCGGCTGACCTTTTGAGGTTGGAGCGGCGGCCGGAGCGGTGGCCCCGGACGCCGCCCTTGGCAAGCGGGACTAGAAGAACAGGATCGCCCCGGCGGCGGCCGCGTTGGACGTCGCCTGATTGATCCCCTGCGCTTCGGCCTTGGTGTGGACGTATTCGCCGAGCAGCGTCACCCAGGAGGTGAGGCCGTAGCGCGCCTGACCGACCCAGCTCGAATTCTTGCGGACTAGGATCGGATTGATCTCGCCCGGTGCGAGGTCGAGGCGGCTCTCGCCATAACTGCCGCCGAGCGTGAACTTGCCGATCGTGTAGGTCGCCTGGCCATAGAAGCCGTCGCTGTCGCGCTTGCGGCCGTTGGCGGCGGTCGAGAGCAGGAACAGGCCGGTCGTACCGACGCCGCTGCCGGTGTAATAATAACCGAGCGCAGTGAAACCGGCGACGCTGAACTTGGCGCCGACATCGATGGCATTGCCGGTGTAGCTGGGGAATCCGCCGACGCCGTCATGCTTCTGGGTGATGCCTGAGACCCAGAGGTGCCCGGCGACACCACCTGCCTTGAAGTCATAGACGAGCTTCGCCTGGAAACCCGGTGTGCCGTTGATCTCGCCCGAGCCGATCGTGGTCAGCGGCTGGAACACGCCGAACGACGCCTGGAAGCCGCCGAGCTTTGGGGTGGTATAGGTGATCTGCGGCTGGAAATCGGTGTAGATATAGCCGATGCCGATACGGCCCAGCGTCGTGTTGGACGGCGCCGCATTGCCCGCCGGCGTTCCACTCGACAGCAGGGTGATGTCGTTCAGGATGGCTTCCGATCCGAACAGGCCGATATCTCGGCCGATCTTGAATTCGCCGATATTGGGCTTGCCGAACGTCAAATAGGTCTGGCGGAAGTCGATCCCGCTGGTCCCCAATGCGGTGGGATTGCCACCCGAATTGGCCCCGCCGACGCCGGTCACGCTGTTGATGCCCGGGTACAGGCCGAAATGCGCGCCGATATCCCAACCGGCCTGCTTGGTCGTCACGTCGACCTTGAGGAAGCCCGGCAACAGGCCGTTGCGCACCGACGAACTGTTGTTGCCTACCGTCGCGAGCCCGCCGGCGACGGTGGTGTTGGCGGTCGATTTGTCGCCACTGTCATGGACATAGAACCCGTTGACCGAACCGGAGAATTTGAGCGTGACGCCGGCCATTTCGAAGCCGACGCCGCTATCGCTCATGCGCACGATCTTCTTGTCGTCCAGCGCCGCCGCCGCCGCTTGCGGCGCGGGCTGGGCGGGAGCGGCCTGCGCCTGGTCGCGCACCATCAGCTGCTGATATTCCTCATCCGACAGGATGCCCTTTTCCTTGAGCTTGAGCAGCAGATCGGCATTGGCGCTTTGCGCGAGTGCGGGCGTTGCCCCCAAGATCATGCACGCAGCCGCGGTCGCGGCGGCGAGCCGTATGGCCCGTCCCTTCATTGACATCCTCCCTCTGTGTCAGCGGCGGTGTAGGTCGCCGTCGATCGGGAAGGTGCCGGTGTCGGCGCTTGCCGGAAATTGAACTTTAGGTCCGTGCCGGCCGCTCGCGGTCATTCCGCGATGACGACTCCCCAGGGCGCCTTGTCGACCGGGATGGTGGCGACCACCTTTCGACTGGCGATATCGACGACCGAGACATCGTTGGTCAGGCCGTTGGCGGAGAAGGCGCGCTGGCCGTCGGCGCTGATCGCGAGATGCCAGACGCGGCCACCGACCGGGACGTAGCCCGTCACCTTGCGCGACGCGACGTCGACGAACGCGATGCTATTGCCGCGTCCCAACGCGACCAGCGCGGTCTTTCGGTCAGGCGTGAAGTTCACGCCCACCGGCATGATCGTGCTGCCGAGAACGCCGGGTGGAGCAAAGGTGATGCGGTCGGTTACCTTGCGGCTGGCGACGTCGATCACGGAGACATAGCCGCCGATTTCGGCGGATACCCATAATTGCTTGCCGTCGGCGGTGAATTCGGCGTGGCGTGGCCGCGCCCCGACCTCCGTGACTGCGACATCGCTGCGGCTGGCAAGATCGATCCAGTGGATCGAATTGTCGGTCTCCGAGGTGGAGATGACGGTGGTGCCGTCAGGGCTCGTCGCCATGCCTTCGGGCTCGACGCCGACGACGAGTTGGAAGGCCACGGACTTGCTCGGCACGTCTATCGCGGTAACCGCCGCATCGCGTTCATTGGCCGCGAACAGCATCCGCCCGTCGACCGACAGCGCGAATTGTTCGGGATCTTCGCCCGAGGGCAGGTCGGCGACTACCTTGCCGCTTGCCCGGTCGATAACCTGCACGGCGTTCGCGTCGCTGGCGCAGACATAGAGATACTTGCCGTCGCGCGACAGCAACAGCCCGCGAGGCCGCTTGCCGACGGGCCAGGTTGCCGTAACCTTGAGCGTCGCGCCGTCGATCACCGAGATCGTCCCCGCCTTTTCGTTGGTGACGTAGATCGTCTCCGCCCGCGCCGTTGCCGGCAACAGCGAGAAAGCGAGAAGGAGCGAGAGCCTGTGCATGGCACTATGGTATTACGTCCGGGGCGGGCGCGCTTCTCTACCAAAGTACAATATAAGCGGGACGCAGGTCCGATAGTGTGCCGCGGTCCGGAATACCGGTCTGTGGAGAGGCACGATGAACAAGGTTTTCAATCGCGTGGCGCTGGGCGTCTCGTTCGCGTTATTGGCGGGCGCGACGGCTACCCAGGTCATGGGGCACGGCCCCGTCACGCCGCAGCCGGTCGACACCAGCAAGCTGCCCGACATCAAGCCCGACAATGACACCTGGCTGACGCACAATCCGTATCGCGGCAATGCCGACGCCATCAAGATCGGCGAGTTCGCCTACGGCCAGAATTGCGCGCGCTGCCACGGTCTGGAGGCGATCAGCGGCGGCATCGCACCAGACCTGCGCTATCTCGAACTCGGCGACACCGGCGACGAATGGTTCGTCCAGCGTTACCATCATGGTTCGTCGCACGACGGCAAGGTCTACATGCCGCCGATGGGCGAGATCCTCGGGCAAAAGGCCGGCTGGGCGATCCGCGCCTGGCTCGAGACGAAGCATACCGACGAGTGAGCGCTCTCCTTTCCCGTCGCCACGTATTGGCTGCGTTGGGCGGGGCGCTCGCAGGTGCCGCCATCGGCGTCCCCGGCGCCTGGGCGAGCCCGCTCGACAAGGTGAAGGCCAAGGGCGTGCTCACTGTCGCGGTCTACAAGGATTACGAGCCCTGGTCATGGATGGCCGAGGGGCGGCTAACCGGCATCGATGTCGATCTGGCGGCGCTGCTCGCCGAAGGGATCGGCGTCAAGACGGATGTCCGCCAGTTCCTGGCCGGCGACGATCTCGGCGACGACCTGCGCAACATGGTTTGGAAGGGCACCGTCGTCGGCCAGCCACCCTGCGACCTGATGATGCACGTGCCCGTCGATCGCAAATTGCAGATCGACAATGACCGCGCGGTGATCGCCGGCCCCTATTATCGCGAGACCTTCGAAATGGCCTGCAATCGCGAAACGACCGATTGCGAAGTCCCGCCGCCGCAGCTCAAGGGCAAGCGCCTGGTGGTCGAGACCGCAAGCATCCCGGATATGTATTTGTCGGGCGCGTTCGGCGGCTCGCTGCGCGCCGACGTGCGGCATGTCTATACCGGTGCCGACGCGGTGGCGGCGGTCGCCTCCGGCGACGCCGATGCGACGGTCGCGACTCGCGCGCAGATCGAACATGGCATGAAGCCCGGGGGGCGCCTGATCGAGCGAAAGGGACTTGTTCCGCTGATCTTCAATCCCGGATGGAATGTCGGGTTCGCGGTCAGGGACGACAGCCGCGATCTTGCGGATGAACTCGAGAAACAGATGACCGCTGTCATCGCCGACGGCAGGATGAAAGCGATTTTCGCACGCTACGGGGTGGTGCACCGGGAACCGATCCTGAGCTGAGCGGCGTCTTGGGACATTCACGTAGTCCCTAGGTCCAATTGCTCCGGATACACCCGCACATAAGCATCATCCCCGACCGATCTGGATCGGTAGACAAAATGAGGGGAAGGATAATGAAGAGGCTCCACCGGCTGATAGCGACGAGCGCGCTGGCTGGCTTGATGATTTCCGGTCCGACCGGCGCGGCACTGGCGGCCGACGGCCCCGCGGAGCCCCCGAAGGCTGCCGCTCCGGCACCGGCTCAGGCTGGACCTACCGACGACGACCTGATGGCCTCGGCGACCAACACCAGCTCGGTGCTTACCTATGGCATGGGACCCAAGGCGCAGCGTTTCAGTCCGCTGACCACGATCAACGCCGACAATGTCGCGAAGATGGTACCCGCTTTTGCCTCGTCGCTGGGTGGCGAGAAACAGCGCGGGCAGGAATCGCAGCCGATCGTCTATGACGGCGTGATCTACGTCACTGGATCCTATTCGCGGCTATTCGCCTTCGACGCGCATACCGGCGAAAAGATGTGGGAATATGATGCCCGTTTGCCCGACGGCATCATGCCGTGCTGCGACGTCGTCAATCGCGGCGCCGCCATTTATGGCGACAAGATCATCTTCGGCACGCTCGACGCGCATCTGGTCGCGCTGAACCGCAAAACCGGCAAGGTGATCTGGAACAAGACGCTGGCCGATTATTCGGCAGGCTACAGCTTCACCGCCGCGCCGATGATCGTGAAAGGCAAGGTGATCTACGGTAATTCGGGCGGCGAATTCGGCATCATCGGCAAGGTCGAGGCGCGCGACGTCAATACCGGCGAGCTGGTGTGGTCACGCCCGACGGTCGAGGGCAATATGGGCATGCTCAACGGCAAGGAGAGCACCATGACCGGCAAGCTCAACGCGAGCTGGCCGGGCGACATGTACAAGAATGGCGGTGGCGCGACGTGGCTCGGCGGCACCTATGACCCCGACACCAATTCGCTCTTCTTCGGCACCGGCAACCCCGGCCCCTGGAACAGCAATCTGCGCCCGGGCGACAACCTCTATACCTCGTCGCTGCTCGCAATCGATCCCGACACCGGCGAGATCAAGTGGCACTACCAATACACGCCGCATGACGGTTGGGATTTCGACGGCGTCAACGAGTTCATTCCATTCGATGCGACGATCAACGGCAAGCCGATGAAGCTCGGCGCGCAGGCCAATCGCAACGGCTTCTTCTTCGTGCTCGACCGCACCAACGGCAAGTTCATTTCGGCGACGCCATTCGTGTCGAAGGTCACCTGGGCGACCGGTTACGACAAGAAGGGCCGGCCGATGTTCGACCCCAACAACCGGCCAGGGCCGCCGACCGGCGAGAAGGGCAATACCGTGTTCTCCGCGCCGAGTTTCCTGGGCGGCAAGAACTGGATGCCGATGGCGTTCAGTCAGCAGACCGGCATGTTCTACGTCCCCTCCAACGAATGGGGCATGGACATCTGGAACGAGCCCATCACCTATAAGAAGGGCGCGGCCTATCTCGGCGCCGGCTTCACCATCAAGCCGCTCTACGAAGACCATATCGGCGTGCTGCGCGCGATCGATCCGACCACCGGCAAGATCAAGTGGGAATATAAGAACAAGGCTCCGCTTTGGGGAGGCGTTCTGACCACGGCCGGCAACCTGGTCTTCACCGGCACGCCCGAAGGGTATCTGAAAGCGTTCGACGCCAAGACCGGCAAGGAATTGTGGAAGTTCAATACCGGTTCGGGCGTGGTCGGTTCGCCGGTCACCTGGGAACAGGATGGCGAGCAATATGTGGCCGTGATGTCGGGCTGGGGCGGCGCGGTTCCGCTCTGGGGCGGCGAGGTCGCCAAGGCGGTCAAGGAAATCAGCCAGGGCGGGGCGCTCTGGGTGTTCAAGCTGCCAAAGCAGTGACGATGACGGGATCCCTGGGGGCGGCGCTGTCAAGCGCCGCCCCAGCTTCCCCGGTCCCACCGGCTGCGGTACGCGATGCGAGCCAGGGAGGGCAGGGGTACGTGGAACGGGTCCTGATCGCAGACGATCATCCGATGGTCCGTGACGGCCTGAGAACGGTCATCGCCGTCGCCTTCGATCAATGCGAATTGTTCGAGGCCTCGTCGATCGACGAAGCGGCCGTGATCGTCGAGCGTGAAGGCGATTTCGACCTGGTGATGCTCGACCTCAACATGCCCGGCACGACCGGATTTTCGGGACTGGTCGCCATGCGCGACCGCTTCCCCTCGCTGCCGATCGTGATCGTCTCGGCCGCGCAGGAACGGGGCCTGGCGCGATCGGCGATCGCCGCCGGCGCCGCCGGTTTCATCCCCAAGTCGCTCAGGCGCAGCGCGATCGTCGACGCGTTGAAAACGATCCTGTCGGGCGACATCTTCCTCCCCGAGGTCGAGGAGGGCGACGAGGCCGCCGACGCCGAAACCGCCGACATCCTGGCCCGGATCGCCAGCCTCACGCCGCAGCAAAAAGTAGTTCTGCGGCTGATCGTCGAAGGCAAGCTCAACAAGCAGATCGCCTATGATCTCGACGTGTCGATGACCACCGTCAAGGCGCACGTCTCCGCCATCCTGAGCAAGCTACGCGTATTCAGCCGCACCCAGGCGGTGATCCTGGTGGGCAAGGTCAATTTCGCCGGCGACGGTCGTGCTTGAGGGGAACCTTTCCGTCGCCCCATAAACTTCCGTCACCCCAGCGAAAGCTGGGGTCTCTGGCGGTGGCGCGATGCCTCTTGAGATCCCAGCTTTCGCTGGGACGACAAGTTTGGAAATGGATCGCTTCAAGCACAACCGCACCGACCTCGATTGTCTCAGCCGGTCGCGAGCCGAGTCAGCAAGGCGCGCAATTGCGCCGGCTTGACCGGTTTGGTCAGCAAATGGAGTCCCCGCGCCGACAGCGTCTCGCGAAGCTCGGGTGTGCGATCGGCGGTGATGACGACCGCTGGCACTTCCGCGCCGCAATGCGCGCGCGCATCCGCGATTGCCGCGTCACCCGTCGCCCCATTGTCGAGATGGTAATCGGCGACGATCACGTCAGGACGATCCCCGCCGAGCGCAGCCATGGCCGATGCGGCGTCGGTCGCGGACCGTACCTCGCAGCCCCAGCCTTCGAGCATCGCCTCCATCCCGTCGAGGATCGACTGGTCGTTGTCGATCACCAGGATCCAGCGTCCGGCGAGCTGGCCGCGCCGGACGGGCGTGGCAAGCTGCTGCCGCGCATCGCGCGCGGTCGTCAGCGGTACTGTCACCCCGAAGCGCGAACCCTCGCCCGGTGCGGAGTCGAGCGAGACGCGATGATCGAGCATCTTGCTGGCGCGCTGGACGATCGCCAGCCCCAGGCCGATGCCGCGATCGCGCCCACTTTCGCCGACACGCTGGAATTCCTCGAAGATGCGCTGATGGTCGATCGCCGCGATGCCGATGCCGGTATCGACGACCTGGATCGTCAAGTCGCGGGCGGTCGCGACACAGGTGACTTCCACGCCGCCTTCGCTGGTATAGCGCAACGCATTGGAAATAAGATTCTGCAGCATCCGGCGCAGCAATCGCGAATCCGACCGCACCCAATGACCGCTCGGTTCGATCCTGAAGCTCAGCCCTCGGGCGCGCGCGATCGGCGCGAATTCGGCGCGCATGCTTTCGAGCAGTTCGTCGAGCGCGAGATCGACGGGCTCGGCGACGATCGACCCGGCATCGAGCCGGGATATTTCGAGCAACGCTTCCAGCAGATCCTCGACCGAATCGAGCGCCGAGCCGGTCTGTCGCACCAAGGCGCGGGTCGGTAGCGCGAGCCGGCGATCGCCTAGTGCGGCGACGAACAACCGCGCCGCATTGAGCGGCTGCAACAGGTCGTGGCTCGCGGCGGCCAGGAAGCGCGTCTTGGACAGGTTCGCCTCTTCCGCGGCGGTCTTGGCCGATCGCATCGCGGCTTCGGCCGCCTCGCGTTCGGCGACTTCACGCTGCAGCCGCGCATTGACAGCGGCGATATCGGCGGTGCGCTGGAGCACCCTCCGTTCGAGCGATTCATTGGCCTCGCGGAGCACCTCCGCCGCGCGCAGACGCTCGGTAATATCTTCGAAACTCATCACCATGCCGCCGCCCGACATCGACGATCGCCGCACTTCGACCGTGCGTCCGTCGGCATGCCGGCGTTGCGCGACGACATCAGCCGAGCCGGGCGGTAGCCAATCGAGCGGCCGGTCGGGCTGCATCGGCCCATTGATCCGCTCGCAGGCGGCAACGAGCCCGTCATGGGTCGTCACCAGCGGCATGCCATCGTCGGGCAGGCCGATCGTTGCCAGCAAGGGGCCGTTCCAGGCGATCAACCTGCGGTCGGCATCATAGACGCACACGCCCAGGCGGATATTGTCGAGCGTCGCTTGCAGGATGGCGGTCTTTTCGGCGAGTTCGAGCGTGCGTTCCCGCGCATCGTCCGCCTTGACCTGGGTGATATCGGTATAGACTCCGACGATACCGCCCTCGCTGGTGCGCAGTTCGTTGATCTGGATCCAGCGTCCGTCGGCCAGCGCATGGACATGGCCGCCTTCGGCGACGCGGTGCTGGGCGACGCGTTCCGATACCCAGCGATCGGGGGCGACGAGCGCGCCCAGCGTGGTGCCGTCCTGGCCGATCAGGCGGGCAATCTCGTCGAACCCCATGCCGGGCACGATACGATCGGCGATATTCGGCCAAAGCCCGAGATAGGTGCGATTGCACAAGACGAGCCGGTCGTCGGCGTCGAAGATCGCGAACCCCTCGTTGATGCTCTCGATGGCATCACGCAACCGGCGCTGGGCGTCGTCGGCTGCTTCCTTGGCGGTCGCCAGCGCGGCGTTGCTGCTGGCCAGCGCGTCCAGTGCCCGTTCGAGATCGAGCGTGCGCTCGCGGACCTTGCCCTCCAGGCTGATCGCGGTTTCGAACAGCGAGAAGGCGTTGCCCTGAAGATCGGTCGAGCGTTCGACGCGATCCATCAACGCGGCGTTGATCCGCTTGAGCTTGCTGATCTCGGCTTCGAGTGCGGCGATGCGCTCGGCATCGGTCGGCGGTTGCAATGCGCGGGTCGCCATCAGCGGCCACCCCCGATCGCCAGGCCGCTGAACGTCTGATTGACGTGGAGGGCGTGATATTGCTCGCCATAGGTGTTGAACCCGGTGACCCGATTGTCGACCATCAATTTGGACACTTTGCGGGTCAGCTGGCGCTGTTCGATCTCGACCTTGTTGAGCACGCAGTCGAACCCGATGATGCGATCGATTCCGCCGACCGACCGATCGAGATCGTCGAACAGGTCGGACAGTCCGCCGACGATGTCGCTGCCTTCTCCCAATGTCAGCACAACGCCCTCGTCGATCGCGCAATAGAAGGTCAGGCTGTCGTCGGGATTGGCGCTCTGGATCGACCGGACATAATATTCGCCGCCGGCCCGGACCATCGGCGGATGCGCCGCGAAGACGTTCGATCCCAATTGGTCGACGGTCACGCCGGTCAGTCGCGCATATTCCTGCGCCGCGGGTTCGGCATTGATCTCGGTCACCACGCGGCCCACCGGATCCGCCCCGGTGATGACCATCTTGGTGCTGCCGGGACGGTAATGCTGCGCGCGGAACACCTTCAGCGGCCGCGACGAAGACAGGATGGCGACCAAAGCCGCATCGCGCCGGAACTGCCCGCTTTCGAAGATGAAGGTTTCCTTGAAGGCCAGACCGTCGCCCGACGATCCGCCGATCAGGGGTATCTTGCCGAGCGCGTCCTGGACTGTGACGGTCAGCATTTCCTCGCGGTGCGACAAACCATCGACCAGGAAGATCGCGGCATGATCGACGGTCGGTCCCAAGGCCTGCGACGCCGCCACCGCCGAGCCGACCAGTTCGCGGACGACACCTTGTGCCGCGCCTTCCTCGAAGGCGTCGAGATCGTCGAACCGCGCCGCGGTCAGCGTGAAATGGCTCGCCGGAAAGCCGATCGCCGTGATGGTGCCTTCGGCGGTGCCCTCGGTCGTTATCTCTCCCGACGAGGTGCAGCCAATTACCGTGAGACCATCGGAGCACGCATTGATCTCGGCGGCGAGCTCGACGAGCGGGTAGCGGCTCGAACAGAATAGCAGCACCCCGGCCAGGCTCGGCGGGTCGAGTTCGCGGAACAATTGCTGCGCAGCATCGCGCGGGTGATCGGCGTTGGTCCAAGCAACGCGGACTGGATCGTCGCAAGGCGGAGCAGGTCGCGGAGCCATCGCCACCATGATGTCATGCCCGGGCCGCGCCGTCACCGTCATTCGCGCGTCAGCTACCTCCGCGCACCGGTTCGCCCGCCGCCTCGAGCGCTTCGGCTTCCTCATCGGTGAAGATGCGGCTGCGGATGACGAAGCGCACCCCCTCCGGCCCTTCGAGCGAGAAACCGGCACCGCGGCCCGGAACCACATCGATCGTCACCTGCGTATGGCGCCAATAGTCGAATTGGGCGGCGCCGATCCACACCGGCACATCTCCCGCCACCTGGCCGAGCAGGACGTCCTGCGTCCCCACCCGGAACTCGCCGGCCGGATAGCACATCGGCGCGGACCCGTCGCAGCATCCGCCGGATTGATGGAACATCAACTGCCCGTGCTTGGCCCGGAGCGCGGCGATCATCGCCACTGCGGCGTCGGTAGCGAGAATGCGAGGAGGGGCCATGGTTGCTCCTTGGGCGACGAAAAGAGCGGCGGGCCGCGAAGCCCGCCGCCGGAGTCCGGACGCGATCGGAGAGTGGAGTGACCGCGTCGGGGATGGATCGCCGCCGGCTCAGAAGAAACCCAGCGCCTTCGGCGAATAGCTCACGAGGAGATTCTTGGTCTGCTGATAATGGTCGAGCATCATCTTGTGCGTCTCGCGCCCGATGCCCGACTGCTTGTACCCGCCGAACGCTGCATGCGCGGGGTAGGCGTGGTAGCAATTGGTCCACACACGGCCCGCCTGGATGCCGCGACCCATCCGGTAGGCGCGGGTGCCGTCGCGAGTCCACACGCCGGCGCCGAGGCCATAAAGCGTGTCGTTGGCGATCGCGAGCGCGTCGACATCGTCCTTGAAGGTCGTGACGGCGACGACGGGCCCGAAAATCTCCTCCTGGAACACGCGCATCTTGTTGTGGCCCTGAAGGATCGTCGGCTCGACATAATAGCCGGTGTCGAGTTCGCCGCCGAGCTGCGCGCGCTTGCCGCCGGTCAGTACCTTGGCGCCTTCGTCGCGCCCGATGTCGATATAGGACAGGATCTTCTCGAGCTGGTCGTTCGATGCCTGTGCGCCGATCATCGTCGCCATCTCGAGCGGCGACCCCTGCTTGATCGCCTGCACGCGCGCGACCGCCTTTTCCATGAAGCGGTCGTAGATCGATTCGTGGATCAGTGCGCGGCTCGGGCAGGTGCAGACCTCGCCCTGGTTGAGCGCGAACATGGCGAACCCTTCGAGCGCCTTGTCGAGATAATCGTCATCCTCCGCCATCACGTCGGCGAAGAAGATGTTCGGCGACTTGCCGCCGAGTTCGAGCGTGACCGGGATCAGATTCTCGGTCGCATATTGCATGATCAGGCGGCCGGTGGTGGTCTCGCCGGTGAAGGCGATCTTGGCGATGCGCTTGTTTTGCGCGAGCGGTTTGCCCGCCTCGATACCGAAGCCGTTGACGACGTTGAGCACGCCCGGCGGCAACAGGTCGCCGACCACGTCCATCAGCACCATGATCGACATCGGGGTCTGCTCGGCGGGCTTCAGCACGACGCAATTGCCCGCGGCGAGCGCCGGCGCGAGCTTCCACGTCGCCATCAGCAGCGGGAAGTTCCACGGGATGATCTGGCCGACGACACCCAGCGGCTCGTGAAAATGGTACGCGATCGTGTCGTGGTCGATCTCCGCGATCGACCCTTCCTGCGCGCGCAGGCAGCCGGCGAAATAGCGGAAATGGTCGATCGCCAGCGGCAAATCGGCGGCGGTCGTCTCGCGGATCGGCTTGCCGTTGTCGATCGTCTCCGCAAGCGCGAGCAGAGACAGCTTCTCCTCCATCCGGTCGGCGATCTTGAGCAGGATGCCGGCGCGCTCGGCAGGACTGGTCTGGCCCCATTTCTCCTTCGCCTTGTGGGCGGCGTCGAGCGCGAGCTCGATGTCTTCCGCGGTGCCGCGCGCGACCGAGCAGACGGTCTTGCCGGTGACCGGCGAGGGGTTCTCGAAATATTGTCCCCTGACCGGGGCGACCCACTCGCCGCCGATGAAATTGTCGTACCGCGACCTGAAGGCGATCTGTCCCTTCAGCTCGTCGAGCGCCTGCTGCAACATCGAATTTCTCCTTGGCCGAACTTTGGCCCGTCACGCACGGCGGGCACCTCTTCTGATCGCATTCTGACCTTTCCGGCGGCACGCGCCATTGGACCAAGGACCAATTGTTCGCGGGAGCGGCCGCGGCATGTTTGGAGCAGGAGCGGCGGCCGCGGAGTCGTCCGTTGAATATTGGGAGAAGGACATGAAGCTCATTCTGGCCGCATGCGCTGCCACACTGGCGACCGCGGCGATCGGCGTCGCGGTCGCGCCCGCTCCAGCGGCGCCGGCACCGGCCGGCCGCATCATCACGGTTCACATGAAGGACATGGGCGCGGACGGCGCGATGGTCTTCGAACCCGGATTCGTAAAGGCGAATGTCGGCGACACGATCCGTTTCGTGCCCCAGAACGCAATGCACAATGCCGAGACGATCCCGTCGATGTTGCCGGCTGGCGTCGCGCCGAGTGCCGGGGCGATGGGCAAGCAGTTCGATCTGAAGCTGACCGCCGCCGGCCTTTATGGCATCAAGTGCAAGCCGCATTACGCGATGGGCATGGTCGCCTTGATCCAGGCCGGTAAGGGGCCCTCGCCCAACCTGGCGGCCGCCAAAGCCGTGTCGCTACCCCCTTTCGCCAAGAAGCGGATGGCGGCCTACCTCGCCAAAGCAAGCTAAACCCGCTGAGCCAACAGCTACTCTTGCGGGATTAATCCATACATACGGCTGACTATTTCGAGTGAAGTCGGCCGTAAGGATCCGGGAAAGCCGCGGGTCTTTCGATCAGTCGGCCTTTGGTCCTCGATAGGATGGATGTTGGTGGTGGGTTGAAACACCGCAGGTCACGATCACTTGACGCCCGGTATGCGTCGCCGTTTGGTTGAGGTGCAACGCGTCATTCGCAAGACCAACACGCTTTGCAACGAGAGCGGGCGTGACTGGCTCAAACGCGCATTCGCAGTGGAGTGATACTGACCTGGCGCGAGTTCCTGGAATTCAGCCAGATTTTTCCATAAAAGACTGATAAAAAAGGTAACCATCCGCAACGGTCGACGCATCGCGGGTGGTCCTGCCGCTCCAACTGGCAGGATCTGCTGAGTTTGCTCACCGCCGCAGCTTATACGCTGTACGGCTATGCCATGGCCTCAGTCGGCTGCGACGGCGTGCTGGCTCGGCGCGGGCTTTCGGGCAATCCAGATCACGGCGATCGTCACCAATGCCATCCAGCCGCAAATCCAGAACAATTCGAGCGACGAGAGCAGGTAAGACTGATTTGCGATCTGCCGCATCACCGAGCCCGCGGCCTGGAGCGGGCTCATTCCCTGCGCCTGAAGCTGGTCGAGCGTGCGGCGATAGACAGGCGAATAGTCGGTCCCGACCTCGGTCAGCCGCGTCTGGTGCAGGGCCGCGCGACGGTCCCAATAGGTGGTGATGATCGAGGCGGCAAAGCTGCCCGCGGTGATGCGCGCGAAGTTCGAGATGCCGCTGGCCGAAGGCACTCGTTCAGGCGGCAGCCGATCGAGAGAAAGGCTGACCAGCGGCACGAAGAACATGCTCATCGCCACGCCTTGGAGAAGCAGCGGCAAGGTCAGGGTGACGAAACTGGCATCGGGCGTGTAATTGGCGCGCATGAAATAGGAGGCGGCGAAGGCGAGAAAGGCGATCGTCGCCAGCCAGCGCATGTCGACCTTCAACCGCCCGACGATCGGCGTTATCAGTACCGCGACGACGCCGCTCGGCGCCGCCACGAAGCCGGCCCAGGTCGCGGTATAGCCCATCTGCTCCTGCAGCCAGAGCGGTAGCAGCAGGTTGTTGGCGAAGAACAACGCATAGCCGAGGCACAGCGCGATCGTCCCGAAGGCGAAATTGCGGCGCTTGAACAGGCTGAGGTCCACCGCCGGCGCGCGGTCGGTCAGCTCCCAAATCACCCAGGCGACAAAGCCGGTCACGGCACCGATCGCCAACGCCACGATCAGCGAATTGTGAAACCAGTCGCGGTCCTTGCCGAGATCGAGCATGGTTTGGAGGCTGAACACCCAGAAGGCGAGCAGGATCAGGCCGACCATGTCGATCGGCAGTTTGCGGGTAGGCGTCTCGCGGCTGGCGAGCTGGCGCCAGCTGATGGCGGCGGCGATGATGCCGACGGGCACGTTGATCAGAAAGATCCAGCCCCAATGATAATTGTCGGAGATATAGCCGCCCAGTACCGGGCCGAGCACGGGTGCGACCAAGGTGGTCATGGCCCAGATACTGAGTGCGGTGCCGCGCTTGTTGGGCGGGAAGATGGCGATAAGCAGCGCCTGGCTTCCAGGGATCATCGGCCCCGAGACGGCGCCCTGCAGGATGCGGAAGGCGATCAACGACTCCAGGTTCCAGGCGATGCCGCACAGGAACGAAGCGATGGTGAAGAGCACCACCGACACGGTAAAGGTACGCACCACGCCGAAGCGCTGCATGAACCATCCCGTCAATGGTACCGTCACGCCGTTCGCTACCGCGAAAGAAGTAATCACCCAGGTGCCGTTGTCGGTGGAGACGCCCAGATTGCCGGCGATGGTCGGCAGCGAGACGTTGGCGATCGTGCCGTCCAATACTTGCATGAACGTGCCGAGCGCCAATGCTACCGAGGTAATCCCCAGCGCGATGCCCGTTAGCGGCGCCGGCTGGGCGCCGGCGGCACTGCTCACCGGACGCGCCCCAGATTCTCGGCGATGATCTGGCGTATCCGCGCTTCGATTTGCGGGCCGCCGTCAAGGCTGCGCTGGACCGCGCCGGCGGGCGGCGAGCTTCCGGCGACCATCGGGCCCGAGCGGTCGCCCGTCGCCACCTTTACGTCGACCGAGAGGCCGACACGCAGCGGATTCTTCTTGAGCTCGGCGGGATCGAGCCCGATCCGCACCGGTACGCGCTGCACGATCTTGATCCAGTTGCCCGAGGCGTTTTGCGGCGGCAGCAGCGAAAAAGCGCTGCCGCTACCGGCGCCCAAACCCAGCACCTTGCCATGATAAGTGATGTCGTTGCCGTAGACGTCGGCATGGATCGTCACCGGCTGGCCGACGCGCAGATGCTGTAGCTGGGTCTCGCGGAAATTGGCGTCGATCCACAGGCTGTCGAGCGGCACCACCGCCATCAATGGCGTGCCCGCGGCGACCTTTTGGCCGAGCTGGACGGTGCGTTGCGCGATCACGCCGGACACCGGTGCGACGATGCGCATATGGCTGGAATTGATCGCGGCTTGGCGGACATCGGCGATCGCCGCGAGCACCTGGGGATTGTTGTAGATCGACGTGCCGGCGACGGTACTGGCCGCTTGCGCCTGCTTGGCGCGAGCGAGGTTGAGCGCGGCGCGCGCAGTCGTGACGGCATCGGCCGCATGGCTCACCTCTTCGCCGGACACCGCACCGTCGACAGCCGCGCCGCGCCGGCGGGCATAGTCATTCTGCGCCTTGCCAAGCTCGGCTTGGGCCTGGGCGATCTCGGCACCAGCTTCGTCGACCTCGGCCGTGTTGGATCGGACTGCGCGCACGGCGCGGCCCAGCGCCGCTTCCGCCGCGGCGAGCTGGACGTCCGTGGTGGCGGGATCGAGATCGATCAGCGGTGCGCCCTGCCTTACTTGCTGGGTATTGTCGGCATGCAGCGCGAGCACTGTGCCGCCGTCGCGTGCGGTGACCGCGACAATGTTGCCGCCGACATAAGCGTCGTCGGTTTCTTCGCTTGGTGGGGCGGTGAGAACGATCGCGGCATAGACGATGGCGCCGATCAGGACGACTGCTCCCAGGATCAGGAATCCAATCTTGCGCACGCGCGACTTGGTCGCGGACGTTGCGGGCGCCGGAGGGGCAGGGGGCGCCGCGGCCCGCGCCGCTTCGGGTTCGGCCTTCGGCTCGGCCGGGGGCAGCTTTTCGGCGCGCGCTTTCAGCGCGCCCTGGGTCATGTCGTTCATCTCAATGGGTTTCCGCTGATGCCGTAGGGACCGGCTGGGTGGGATCGAAGCCGCCGCCCAGGGCGGCGATGAGCTGGATACGGCGCGTCAGTGCGTCCGCTTGGAGCCCGGCCAACGATTGCTCGGCTTCGAGCAGCCGGAAGCCGGACTCGATGGTGTCGAGCCTTGAGCCGAGCCCGGTGGAGACCCGCACTTGATCGAGGCGTGCGGTCTCGCGCAGGCCGGCGACGATGCGTCGCTGGTCGCCCAGGTCCTTGTCGGCGGTGCGCACCAGGGTAAGCGCGTCGGAGGCGTCATGGACCGCGCCGAGCACGGCCTCGTTATAGCCGGCCACCGCCGCATCCAGATCGGCGGTGGCGCCGCGATATTGCGCCTTGAGCTTGCCGCCTTCGAAGATCGGCACGTGGATCGCCGGCCCCGCACCATAAGTCCGCGCACCGAGATTGAAGAAATTGCCCAGGCCGAGCGCGGCGAAGCCGGCGAGCGCCTGGATGTTGACGTTCGGCAGGAAGTCGGTGCGCGCGACCTGGCGTCCGGCAGCCGCCGCATCGATCCGGGCCTGGCCTGCGAGGAGATCGGGTCGGCGACCGAGCAGATCGGCTGGCAACAGCTCGGGCACCGTCGGCGGCGTATCGAGTGCCAGGGTCGGGGCAGTGACCTGCGGATAGAAGTCCGCGCCGCGCCCGGCCAATGCAGCCAGGGCATGGATCAGCAAGTCGCGCTGGCTCTCGGCGCGGCTCCGCGCCTGCTCCGCTTCGGCGAGAAGAGTCTCGGCCTGGCGGAGTTCGAACTGACTCGCGAGCTGGTGCTCGAGCCGCGATTGCACGTAACGCAACGCCTGCTGACGTGTGGTCACGAAGCCATTGGCGACGTCGATCAGCCGGTCCGCACGGGCCAGTCCGACATAGGTCTGGGCGATCGACGCCGAGATGGCGAGCCGGGCCGCCGCCATATCGAGCCGTGCCGCCTGAGCGCTGGCTCGCGCGCCGGCGACCATCGCCTTTTCGCGGCCGAACAGGTCGAGGTTCCAGCTGAGATTGGCCTGCACCTGCGTGATCGGCCAGGCCGCGCCGGCATAAGGCGGCGGGTAGATATATTTCTCGGGAAAGCGCTGATAGGTCGATTGGCCATCGACCGTGATCTGGGGCAGCTGATCGGCACGGCGAACGTCCACGCTTGCCTCGGCTGCACGAACGCGCGCCAGGGCCTTCTCCAGCGTCGGGTTGTCCGACAATCCCATTGCGATCAGCCGATCGAGCTGCGGATCGCCGAATGCGGTCCACCAATTGGCGTCGATTGCCGCACTTCCGGCATCGAGCCCAAGCGCCGCCGGTTGCAGCCGCTCCACCTGGGGCGAATCTTTCGGCACGGCCGCGCAGCCGGCCAGCAGGAGCGCCGTGAGGGCGGCGATGCCAGTCCTGCGGCTCACGCTTCGATTTCCGTATTGGCGGCGGCTGCCCGCTCGGCGGCTGCAAGTAACTTGGCCAGCAGCTGGACCATGAGTTCCGCTTCCGCCTGCGTAAAATCGGCGACAACCTCGTTCCAGGTCGACACAACGTCGCCTTGCAACTCGGCCACGGTTTCGCGACCCTTTGGCGTTACGGCGAGACGAACTACGCGCCGATCCTCAGCGCCACGGTCGCGCAGCAGCAGGCCGCGCGCCTCGAGCAGGTCGATCATCCGGGTGGTCGCGCCGGTGGTGATGCCGAGCTCGGTCGCCAACTCGCCGGCATTGCTCACGATGCCGTCGCGCACGACTTTGAGGGCGATCCATTGCTGGAAGCTCAGGTCGAACCCGTCGAATTTGGCCTCGATCTGCGCCGACATGATCTTGTCGAGCCGCCGTAGCAGTCGCCCCGGCGCACGGCTCGCAGCGCAATCTTCGATGGTGAAAACAGCCATATATCTCGCCAAGCAGTATCTGCACGGGCAGATATATAGAGCATGCCAAGTTTCAAGAGGGGAAGGAGAAAAATACGTTCAACGATACCGACTTAGCGTCCGGTTCCACGGGCTGGCACCCTGTTGAGGTCCTCCAAACAACCGATCTGACGCAAGTTCGACACCTCGTCGGAGACGTGCGAAGCAGGATGAAGTCGGGGTCCGGAATGCCATTCTGCCTCCGAACAGGTCATCGATTTACGGCCTCAGCCGAATAGCGTAGCGCCTTATGTTCGATCTTGTTCCGCTGCAGTCCGGGTGGTCTCTCGTCGCTCTCCACCGGTCCTACCGCCGCCCGCCGTGAAGGAGTAATCGAGATGATCAACAGGCGAACCTTCTCTGCCGGCCTGGCCGCCGGTGCTGCCGCTTCGGCGGTTACCGTCCGCGGCATGGCCGCCATCCCCGTCTCGACCAAGGCGCGCAATGTCGTCCTCGTCCATGGGCTATTCGCCGATGGGTCCTGCTGGTCCGAGGTGATCGCGCGCTTGCAGGCGGCGGGGCTCAACGCCACGTCCGTGCAAAATCCCCTTACGACGCTGCCTGAAGCGGTCGCATCGGCACAGCGCGTGCTGGATCGACAGGACGGACCGACCGTGCTGGTCGGGCATTCCTTCTCCGGAATGATCGTGACGGAGGCCGGCGTTCATCCGAACGTTTCGGCGCTCGTCTACGTGGCGGCGCGGGCGCCGGATGCCGGAGAGGACTATACGGCGCTGGCGAAGACGTTTCCGACGCCGCCGGCATCCGCCGGGATCGTCTATGACGGCGACGAGGGGCGCCTCAGCGAAGCGGCGTTCCTGCGCGATTTCGCGGGCGATCTGCCGAAAGAAAAGGCCCGGATCCTCTATGCCGTCCAGCAACCGTTCCAAAAAGCGCTGCTGACCGGAAAGACGACGCACGCGGCCTGGCGGTCGAAACCGAGCTTCTATGCCGTGTCGACCGAAGATCGGACGATCAACCCTGACCTCGAACGCTTCATGGCCAAACGCATGGGTGCCAAGACCATCGAAGTGAAAGCCAGTCACCTATCGCTCATCTCTCACCCGGGCGAGATTACGCGGCTCATTCTGGAAGCCGCCGGGCAAGACGCATAACTCGCCGCTTGCGCTTCGGCCTGTCTCCGTTGCGCCGCGGCAGGACGATCATTCGAATGTCAGTGGATCGGGTCCCATTCTCCCGTCTGGCTCGTCGAGCGCCGCGATCGCCGCCATATCGTCGGCGTCGAGCGTGAAAGTGAGAATATCGAGATTCTCGCGCATCCGGTTCTCGTTGACGGTCTTGGGGATGACGATCAGGTCGTTCTGCACATGCCAGCGCAGGATGATCTGCGCGACGGTGCGATCGTGCTTCTCCGCCAGCCCTTTCAGCACGGCGTTGCCGAGCAGTTCGCCTTGTCCCAACGGGCTCCAGGATTGGACGGCCACCTTTCGTTTTGCGTTCTCGGCGCGCGCCGACGCCTGCTGAAAGGCCGGGTGGCATTCGATCTGATTTACGACGGGCACGACACCCGTCGCTTCGATCAGGCGATCGATCTGGTCGGGCAGGAAATTGGAAACGCCGATGGCACGCGCCAGGCCTTCCTCGCGCAGCCGGATCAGCGTCTCCCAGGATTCGACGTAGAGATCGCGCCCGGGCACCGGCCAGTGGATCAGATACAGGTCGACATAATCGAGCTTCAGCCGATCGAGGCTGGCATTGAACGCAGCTCGCGCAGAGTCTCTGCCCTGGTCGGTGTTCCACAATTTGGTCGTGATAAAGACGTCCTCGCGCGGCAGCCCGCTGGCACGCAAGCCGTCCCCGACTCCCGCCTCGTTGCGATAGATCATCGCGGTATCGATGTGGCGGTATCCGATGCCGAGCGCCGTTTCGACCATCGCAGCCGTGCGGTCTGCGGCCGCTTGATAGGTACCGAGCCCGATCTGGGGAATTTTGCTGCCGTCGTTGAGGGTGATGTAGGGCTGGGGCATGTCCGACTCCGATAGGATGCCGCGATATAGGATCGGCCCATCGCATCGTATAGTATGATTAATTGCGATGTCTCTCCAATCGACGCGAAGCGGCCGGTCCCGTTGCTCGGGAACGTCAGCGAACGGCGCGGGCGAAGGCCTTCTCTGCCAGTGGCTCCATGATCGCATAGCCGGCGGCGGTTGGATGAATGCCGTCGGCCGAATTGTCCATCGACTGACCGTGCGCACCATCGTCGAGTGCGGCATGATAGTCGACGAAGCCGAAACCCTCGCGCGCCGCATAGGCGCGTAGCCATGCATTCAGCGATGCGATGTCCGGTGCCGGATCATATCCCGACCGGCCGCCGAGCGTGCGTGCGGGAAGAACCGTGCTCAACACGACCTTGATGTTGTGAGCACGCGCGAGCTCGGCCATCGAGGCGAGATTGCCTTCGATTTCGGACAGGCTGGTCGGGCCGGTCGCGCCGGCGAGATCGTTGATCCCGGCCAGGATGTGCACGACGGCGGGATGGAGCTCGATCACGTCGGCGCGAAATCGGCCGATCATCTGGCGCGTGGTTTGCCCTCCGATGCCGCGGTCCACGCGATCGCCGGCAAAGAAGTCCGGGCGCAGCATGATCCACCGCTCGGTGATCGAATCGCCGAAGAAGACGATGCGGCGCTTGGTCGCAGGCGGCAGTGCGGCATTGGCGGTTCTGTATCGGCAGACGCCGGGGAAATCGACCGCCCACAGCTTCTGCTGCCAGGCGGCATAAGCGGCGCTTACCGCAGGAGCGGGCAAATCCGGTTTGCGTCCGGCAGCGCGCGCGGCGTCCGCGACGACCTGATAGGCCTTCACTTCAGCGGGCGTTGCCGGCTCCGCGGCACAAACATCCGGTTCGTCGCGCGCATGAGCTGCAACCGGAGCAAGCAGAAGGACGGCCAGACAGGCGAGGACGCGGATGGGCATGGCGATTCTCCCTTGGCAGCGGACGTCACTGTCGACCGATCATCCCTCGGTACGCGCCTGTCCGGCGATCCTTCATATCGGCGTCTTGCCGATACGCGGTTGCTAGCAGCACAGCCGCTCGGTAGGAATATGTATGATTATATATTTGGGCAGGGAGCGGGCATGAAGACGTTGCGGATCGGACTGGTAGGGCTCGGCAAGATCGCGAGGGATCAGCATCTGCCGGCGCTCGCCGCAGACCCCGATTTCGATCTTGTCGCGATTGCCAGCCGCAACGCGACGCTCGACGACGTCGCCAACTTTCCCACGATCGAGGCGATGCTCGACAGCGATGTCGCGCTTGACGCCGTATCTTTATGCACGCCGCCGCGCGGCCGTTTCGATCAGGCGCGCGCCGCGATTGAGGCAGGGCTGCACGTCATGATGGAGAAGCCGCCCGCCGCGACCATTTCCGAGGCGGTTGCGCTGGCCGAACTGGCGCAAGCGAAAGGCGTGGTGCTGTTCGCCACTTGGCATTCGCGCGAAGCAGCCGGCGTCGAGCCGGCGCGCGCCTGGCTCGCCGAACGCCGGATCGATGCGGTCCGGATCGCGTGGCGAGAGGATATTCGTCGCTGGCATCCGGGGCAGGACTGGATCCTGGAGGCGGGCGGGTTCGGCGTGTTCGATCCGGGTATCAACGCCCTTTCGATCGCGACCCGAATCCTGCCCGATCCGTTGCGGGTCGATGCCGCAACGATCACTGTGCCGTCCGGCAGGCAAGGCCCGCTCAAGGCGATGCTCGAGCTGATGTCGGGCATCGTACCGGTCTCGGCCGAATTCGATTTTCTACAAACCGGCCCGCAGACCTGGGACATCGAGGTCGACACCGATGCCGGCACGATGGTGCTCTCGATGGGCGGCTCGATCCTGCGTCTGCCCGACGAGCCGCCGCGCGAGGCGGCGGACTCGGAATATCCCAGTCTCTACCGGCGCTTCGCGGAATTGGTCGCGACCGGGAAAAGCGATGTCGACTTGCGGCCGCTTCAGATCGTGGCGGACGCGTTCCTGATCGCCGAACGTGTGACCGGCGACGCGTTCGAGTGGTGATCATCCAGCGACAGCCAGAAAGCTTGAAGGAGTAAGCGATGATGTTGCGTGCTGCGCTGGCGTTCGCGATCGCGCTCCAAGCCGCAAGTCCCGCGCCCGTGGCGCCGCCGCCGCGCGATCCGCGCAACTGGCCGGCGCCGGTCATGGACACGGTCCCGCCGGCGATCCCGGCATTGCGCAAGGGGGCGGTGTTGGTGCTCTCCAAGACCAACGGCTTTCGCGATCCCGACCAGATTCCGGCCGCGAACAAGGCTGTCGGCGAGATCGTTCGGGGCCTGGGGCGCGACATATTCGTGACCGAGAATGCCGCGGTCATGAATCCCCGCGACCTCGCCAGATTTTCGGTCGTCGTGCTCAACAGCACGAGCGGAACGATCTTCGATGACAAGCAGCGCGCAGCGTTCAAGAGCTGGATCGAGCAGGGCGGCGGAGTCGTGCTGCTCCACGGCGCGGGCGGCGACCCGAGCTACGACTGGGCCTGGTATCCGCACGTGCTGATCGGCGCGCAGTTCATCGGTCATACCGGGCGCCCCAAGCAGTTCCAGCAGGGGACGATCGACGTGATCGACCGCGGCAACCCGGCGACGCGGGACCTGCCGGCCAAATGGGTGCGTACCGAGGAATGGTATTCGTTCGATCGGGTGCCGACCGGTTACGGCACGCACATCCTCGCGACGCTCGACGAGACCAGCTACGAACCTTTCCCCGAGCGCGTGCGGATGGGCAGTCCGCATCCGATCATCTGGACGCGCTGTATCGGCAAGGGAAGGATGTTCTTCTCCGCACTCGGCCATAAGGCGGAGACCTATTCGGAACCGCTCCACCAGAAGATGATCAGCGGCGCGATCCGCTGGGCCGCGCGCGCCGAGGGGACTGGCTGCTGACGTTGCTCGGCGTCGGTTAGGTCTGCGTCTTAGGTCGTGAACCCATAAACGACCGCTATCGGCGGAAGGCGTGAACGTCTGAGATCGGGTGGAAAGCAGTCATGCGATCTCATTGGAATGAGTGACCGTTATGCGCCCTAATTTCGGCCATTCCGGACAGGGCCTACTGAGTCCGAAAGCCGCCATTTTGTCTAGCTGACGTCAGAACTACCGAGTTAGAAAAATTCCAGCTGTCGATTTGCACGTGCTTGGACGTCGATCGCGGGTGTTTCCGGCGGGTCGTGAGCTAATTCGCTTTCAGTATGTGATTCGTCCGAGTCAGCAGCTTCTGCAGCAGACGCGAGCTGTTCGCCGGGCTGTAACCCAACGCAAGCTCGATTGTCGGGGGTGTGCCCGCCAGCGGCCGCGCGACTACGTTTGGGGTCAAAAGATCCTCAGCGTAGGCCGGGATGAGCGTAACTCCGCCACATGACACAACCACGGATATCGTCGCGGAAAGGCTTCCGGCATCGAATCTGGGGTTGAGGTTTATGCCGGCCCTCACAGCATATTTTTTGACGATTGCATCTACTGCTGGAGAGGCGGTCGCAGAACCAACGTAAATTTCTTCGGCAAGCTCCTGCGGTGTAATTGTCTCGCGTGTGGTCAAATGGTGGTTAGCGGGCAACATCACGATCAATGGTTCCGCGGATAGGCTTTTGAAGCATAGGTTGGCGACGTTCTCCTCTCGCCGCATGAGTGCGGCATCCAGACTGCCTCGTACCAATGCGAGGGCGAGTTCAGGCGACGACTGGCTTGAAAGTTTGAATTCAACGCCGGGGGCCTCTTCCCGGAGAATGCGCATCACGCTTGGCAGCCAGGCCTCATGGCCGGCGAGAAATCCGATAGCGAACACGGGCCGCTCTGGTCGGCCCGCGCGCTGGGCACCTTCGACCGCGGCTTCGACCTGTGCAAGCGCCAGTCTTGCGTGATCCAGAAAGACTTTCCCAGCTTCTGTGAGCGAGACGCCCCTTGCTTGCCGGTCCAGCAATTTCACACCGATCTCGGCCTCAAGATCGCGGATTTGACGGCTCAGCGACGGCTGTGAGGTGTTGAGCTGCTGTTGCGCGGCCGCGAGCACGCTCCCGCGCTCGGCGACCGCGATGAAATAGCGAAGATGGCGCAGATCCATGAACCACGTGCTATACCGCTCAGGCATAGCTTGGCCAGACAAGGTCTTTGTCGGCGTCGGAGCGAGCAGTTATCTCGCGCCTGCCTCAACAGGGAGAGCGGAATGCCTACGATCATCACCAAAGACGGCGTAAACATCTTCTACAAGGACTGGGGATCGGGTCAGCCGATCGTTTTCAGCCATGGCTGGCCGCTGTCGGCGGACGACTGGGATGCCCAGATGATGTTCTTCCTGCAGCACGGTTATCGGGTCATCGCCCACGACCGGCGTGGCCATGGCCGGTCCGACCAGCCCAGCACCGGCAATGACATGGACCATTGGGTTGCGGACCTTGCGGCACTGACCGAACATCTCGATCTGCGAGACGCGATCCATATCGGGCATTCGACCGGTGGCGGTGAGGTGGCGCGCTATGTCGCGCGTCACCAGGACCGCGTGGCCAAGGCGGTGCTGGTCGCCTCGCTCACGCCCAATATGTACCGGAGCGAGGACAATCCGTCCGGTCAGCCGCCGGAGTGGTTCGAAGCGATCCGTGCGGGCGTGCTGGGCAACCGGGCGGAGTTCTTCCGTTTCGTGCCCGAGAACCCGTTCTATGGCTACAACCTGGACGGCGCCGAGCCTTCGGAGGCGGTCATCGCCAACTGGTGGCGCCAGGGCATGGCCGGCGGCGCCCTCGCCCATTACGCGACCGTCGCCTCCTGGCTTGAGGACTATACTGACGACCTCAAGAGGATCACGGTGCCGGTGCTGGTGATGCACGGCGAGGCCGATCAGGTCGTTCCCTTCGCCAGCTCCGTACCGCGCGCGGTCGATCTGCTCGAAAAAGGGTCGCTCAAGACCTATCCCGGCTACCCCCACGGCATGCTGACCACCCATGCCGATATCCTCAACCCCGACCTGCTCGCGTTCATCAGGTCTTGATGACGTTTCTCATTTCGCCACCGGAGAGAACCCCGCGAGGCGGTCTCTTTCGCAAATGGTCGCCGCTGTTGCGTGCCGGTCGCCCAACATCGTCCGCTTAGCGCCCTACCAATCGGCCACTGGATAGCTAAGCGCCTGTCCCCGAAAGCTGCCGTCTAGCCGTTAGAAATATGCCGAGAAGCGCAGACAGTTGCGCCCAGCAGGAATGCCCGTCTTGGCGTGTCGGCGACGGTCTGCTGAAGTGCGCAACTGAACGCCATTGACATCTGAGGTTTTCGGTAGCATCCTACTGGTATGTCGCACCCCACACTCGAACTAAAGAAAGCCTATCTGGCGCTGCGACATGCGCTGGACCACACCGTGCGCCGGTTCAACCTGACCAGCGCGCAATTCGACGTGCTTCAATTGCTAATGCACCATGACGGGCTGCCGCATCGTGAACTGCAGCAACGACTGGCGATTGCCTCGCCGACGCTGACCAATATCATCGACGTGCTCGAACGCGAAGGGCATGTCGAGCGGCGGTCGAATGAGGCGGACGCACGCACCAAGACGATCCATCTGTCGCTCAAGGCACGCGCGTTGTGCGCGTCGGAAGAGTTCTGTTTGGCGGGCGAGGCGCTGGTCGGGCAGATGTTCAAGGGCTTTACCGAGGACGAGCGCGCCGGGTTCATGCAGGCACTGAAGCGTGTCGAAGTCAATCTCGACGCGCTGACCTGACCCGCCTTTTTTTGACTGAAACGATAGCTTCCTATTGAATAACGCGTTTCGCCGCAGCGCCCCGCTTCAACTGTTAGCTTCCTATCGGAGTATTTATGATGCCTTATCTGACAATCCTGCTCGAAGCGCTGGTTGGCGCTGTCTTTCTGGTGGCGGCCTTTGGCACAGCCTTACGCTGGCCGCGCGCTGTGATGCTGCTCCGGCCGCTTCCGGTCTCCGGGCTAGCCCGCATGCTGCTGGCCGCACTAACGGTGCTGCCGGGGATTGGCATGATCGTGTCGACGCTGGTGCCGTTCCTCGCATTCTTCGTCGCGGTGTTGACGATCGTTGTGACCGGGGCGCTCGCCATGGTCAGCAAGCTGGGTGGCGGACGGTCTAGCTGGGTGCTCTCGACCATCGTCGTCCTGGCCTCGACCGGGGTCGCGGTCCTGCAACCGCTGGGGCTGAAAGTGCTGAGCCTCCCCAAGGCCGATGCGCTTGACTACCGCCCGGTACCTGCGCGGGTCATCAAGACCTATGGTGAGGGTGTCGGTTTTGAGGGCATTGCCGCTGGCGCCGATGGCACGCTGTATCTCGCGGCCAGTATGGGACTGGATTTCACCAGCAGCGCGTATTTTGCGCGGGCGCATGGTCAGATCATTGCCCGCCGACCGGATGGCGCGGAGCAGGTGCTCTTGGCGACGCCTGTCGGGTCAACCGCCGGAGTGATCGCGGTCGCTCATGACGGTACCCTTTACATGACGAGCAATGGACGGCAGCCGGGGATCTGGCGCGTGACGCCCAGCGGTGCGGCGGCGAAGATCGCGACGCTCCCCAGCGGTGCCTGGCCCAATGGCCTGGATTTCGGGCCCGACGGCATGCTTTACTCTACCGACAGCAGCCTGGCGCAGGTCTGGCGGATTGATCCCGCGACCGGCAAGGCTGAGGTCGCGCTGCGCGACCAGCGCCTTGCCGCACGCCCGTTCATCGCGCTCGCGCCGGGGGCCAATGGCCTGCACTTTGCCGGCCACGACATGATCGTTACGGTATCGGACTCGACCGAAGTCTTGAAATACCCGCTGGGCAAGGACGGCCGCTTCGGTGCGCCAACACTGGTAGCGCGCGGAATCCCCGGTGACGATTTCGCGATCGGCAAGGACGGGTCGCTGTTCGTGACCACGCATCCCTACAACACACTGGTCCGCGTCACGCCTGATGGCCGGCGCACGATCATTGCCGATGCACGCCAGCACATTGTCGGCGCGACCGATGCCGTATTCGGGCGCGGCCCCGATGATCGCGACACGCTGTATGTTGCAACCGATGGCGGTGCGTTCACTGCCGGCCCAAAGGCGCGGGGACAGCTAGTCGCGCTAAGGCCGTATCACTGAGGGACGGCCAAGGCCTCGCGCGTGATCCGTGTCGAGGCCTTGGGTGATGCACCGTCGACTATAGGCTATGTCGCCGATCAACTGGTATCGCACAGCACAGTGCGGCTGAGTTGGTGATGCGGATGGTTGACCGGGCTATTTTCCAAGACGAGCGATCAGTCTGATCGGCGGTGTCAACAGCTGCGCTTGACCGACAATGCGTTGACGCTGGTTTCGATACTAACAAGCACGCATCTGGAGCAGCTGACCAAACTTCATCAGCAGTTGGCGGAAGTGGTCGGCAGGTCCCGCGAGACACTCTTCGATTGTAGCGGCGCTGAGCGGCGCGGCTCGTTCACATGCATATCCTGAACCGGACGGCAGACCCGCACACGCCATTCAGAATCGCAACGCAGACAACATTCACTCGAACCGTCACTTGGGGTTCTTACGGCGCCCGATAGCGTCGTAGACGAACATGGAGATCAGAATACCCGCGAGTGTGCCGGCAGAATCGATCCCGCTCGACGTCGGCGATGAGTGGACAGCCAGCGCCAGCGCCCGTTGCAGCCCGAAGGCGAGCGTCGTGCCAGCGAGAACCGCAGCAAACATCTGTGCAAAGCGAGTCATTTTCCTGCATCCGAGCGAAGGCACTGCGTCCAAACAATTAGCTGGTCTGCGTCGCCGAGTCGTTAACCGCGCATGTGGCAAGCATATTAGCGAAAGAGCGTGCTGGAGCCTGCATCTCCAAGATTCTTGTCTGCGAAAAAGACCCGTCCTCGTCGTCGGCGGCACGCGCACCAATGACCCTGACTGCAGGCACAGCCAGAAAAGAAAGCGTCACTGAGGGCAAGATTAGCGATCCCGAGCTTGCTCTTCCAATGGAGTTTTCAAGACGAAAGCCCGACAGATTTTGGCTGCCCACCGCTAGGGGATTGATCCCCCGACACGCGTCGCCCGCAAGATACGGCCGCTCTGCCCAGCCATGATCTTGAAAGTGGAAAGTCCGTTTTCGGCCCAAAGTCTGACAATGACATCGCTAGAATGGAACGGCCGGTTTTGGGTCGATTGTGTTGAAAAACTCGGCCTTGAAGTCGCGCGGGCAGTCTGATTCACTCTGCATAGGCTGGCGGAGATGACCCGATGATGGGCGAGCGGGCGGTGGCGCAAGAGGCGCTGTTCTACAGCTTCAACATCGAGCGGCACGTGCCGGTGGATCATCTGCTGCGCTCGATAGACCGGTTCGTGGACCTGTCGGATATCCGCGAGCATCTGCGGCCATTCTATAGCGAGACGGGCCGCCCTTCGATCGACCCGGAGTTGATGATCCGGATGCTGATCATCGGCTATTGCATGGGCATCCGCTCCGAGCGCCGGCTGTGCGACGAGGTGCATCTCAACCTCGCCTATCGCTGGTTCTGCCGGCTGGGGTTGGAAGGCGACGTGCCCGATCACTCGACCTTCTCGAAGAACCGCCATGGTCGCTTCCGCGATAGCGACCTGCTGCGCAGACTGTTCGAGGCGACCGTCGCGCGGTGCATGGCCGAAGGACTGGTCGGCGGCGTGGGCTTCGCGGTCGATGCCAGCCTGATCCGGGCCGATGTGAACCGGCAGCACGCCGTCGATCGCCCCGAGCAGTTGCCGGACCAGACCACCAGCCATGCCGTGCGCGAGTATCTGGCCGTGCTCGACGATGCCGCGTTCGGCGGCGCGACGCCGGTTCCGCCCAAGCAGTTGGCGGTGGCCGATCCCGCCGCGCGATGGACCGCCGCGACGCGCGAGCGCGCCTTCTTCGCTTACTCGACCAACTATCTGATCGACCTCGAGCATGCCGTGATCGTCGATGTCGAGGCGACGACCTCGATCCGCCAGGCCGAGGTGACGGCGCAGCGCCGGATGATCGATCGCGTCCAGACACGGTTCGGCCTTTGGCCCGAGCGGCTCGCGGCCGATACCGGATATGGCGACGCGGCCAACCTGGCATGGCTGGTCAAGGAGAAGGGCATCGCGCCGCATATCCCGGTGTTCGACAAGTCCGCCCGCTCCGATGGTACCTTCGAGCACGAGCCGAAAGCCGTTCAAGAATGCGATTCAGTCGAGCAACACCCTCGGGCTCTGAATTTCGTAGGGTGTGGCAGGAGAACCGCCCTTTCAACGGTCGCACTCCTGATGGACTTCAGTACCCCGGCTGCCGTGTATGGTCGTACGAAGATATCAGCGACGGTGGGCATAATAAAGCGTGCGCTACGGATGGTCGCGCGGGAATGTCGTCATGCCCAAAACCATCTTTCGCCAAAGTAGGTGATAATGCCGTATGCTTAGAGATGAAGTCTCGCGATCCTTGCGATCCACGATGGGATGACGGCAAGGCGGAAACCATCAAAGACTACCCGCGCGAAGCTCGAAAGGAGGATAATTCTCTTGGGGATATTCCAGACGGACTTTGGCGCGTTTATGGCCCAACCGCCACGCCGGTTCACGGCTTGAAGTGCCCCGTCGTGAAGTGAAGCTAGTTCAGATATGTCAGCTGTCGGAGGGATTGGGCTGCATTCTGACCGGCAACGTCTGGGTCGAAAGCCGACGGGCTGCTTTATGAGTATGCGGGCGTAGTCACCTTACTGCCCCACAAAGCGTAATACAGCACGTACAGTTCGCACAAAGCCGTGACGATGAAGGCGAGCTGGATGCCGAAATTGTCGGCGACGCTGCCCTGGATGAACACCAACGCGCCGCCGGCGATCGACATGATCAGCAATCCCGACCCTTCCTCGGTAAGCGGCCCGAGGCCGCGGATCGCGAGCGCGAAGATCGTCGGGAACATGATCGAGTGGAACAGGCCGACGGCGATCAGCGCGTACATCGCCATCGGGCCAGCGACGAAAGTGGCGATGAGCGCCGACACCAGGGCGCCGATCGCGAACACCGCGAGCACCTTCTCCGGCGCGAAATAGCGCATGATCCACGCGCCGGCGAAGCGGCCGACCATCATCCCGCCCCAGACGAAGGTCAGGTAGAACGCGGCCTGCTCGTGCGTGATGTTGGCGATCTGCGGCTGCGACGCGAAGTTGATGAACAAATTGCCGACGCCGATTTCGGCCAGCACGTAGAGGAAGATCGCGCCGCAGCCGAGGATCAGGTTGCGGTGCTTCCACAGCGACAGGTGCTTGCGCTCTTCGGCATTGGCGCGTTGCGTCGCGGACCCCAGCGCGGGCAGCTTGGCGCGGGCGATGACGACGGTCAGCACCGCTAGCACGATCGCGACGATCAGATACGGCAATTCGGTCGCCTGCGCGTCGGCCATGCGCTGCGCATGGCTCAGCTGAACGCCCTCGGCCGAGGTGCCGGCGGTAGTGCGGGCGAGGATCAGATATCGGCCGAACACGATCGCCAGCACGTCGCCGGCCGTGTTGAACGCCTGAACCAGGGTGAGCCGCGCCTCGGCCGTCTGGGGCGAGCCGATCACCGCGACATAGGGATTGGCCGCGACCTGGAGCAAAGCGATCCCGCACGACACGATGAACAAAGAGGCTAGGGTGACGCCGTAGGACGGCAGGCTGGCCGCCAGGATCATCCCCAGCGATCCGACCGTCATCACCGCGAGACCGACCGCCAGCGCTTTCTGATAGCCGATCCGCTCGATCAGTTTCGCCGCCGGGATCGACGCCACCAGATAGCCGACGAACCAGGTTGATTCGATCAGGGTGGTCTGCAGGTAATTGAGTTCGAAGACGCTCTTCAGGTGCGGCAGCAACGTGTTGTTGATGACCGTGATGAAACCCCACATGAAGAACAGGCTGGCGAGCAGGGCGAGCGCCGGCCCGTACCTACCTCCCGCCGGCATTTCGACCTGCTGACGCGGGGTATTTGCCGCGGGACCTGCCATATTCCTCATCCTTCGAACGACCGCAAAGCTTGTGCCTTGATTAATTGTCTGATTATATATCGCTCATGCCGCGGTCAATCCGGTCGGTATCGAAAGGAGGGGCGGCATGCATAATATCGCGAGATTCATGAGATCAGCGCCCGCCTCGAACCTCGTCCAATCTCCTCTGGAGCCCTGAATGCCCTTCGACAAAACGCCCAAGCTCCGCAGCCGCGCCTGGTTCGACAATCCCGACAATGTCGACATGACGGCGCTGTATCTCGAGCGCTACCTGAACTTCGGCCTCAGTCTCGAGGAGCTGCAATCGGGCAAGCCGATCATCGGCATCGCGCAGACGGGGTCCGACCTCAGCCCGTGCAACCGCCATCATCTCGTGCTGGCAGAACGGGTGCGCGAAGGAATTCGCGAGGCGGGCGGCATCGCGCTCGAATTCCCGGTCCATCCGATCCAGGAAACCGGCAAGCGTCCGACCGCCGGGCTCGACCGTAACCTATCCTATCTCAGCCTGGTCGAGACGCTGTACGGCTATCCGATCGACGGCGTGGTCCTGACGATCGGCTGCGACAAGACGACGCCGGCCTGCCTGATGGCGGCGGCGACGGTGAACATCCCGGCCATCGCCTTGTCGGTCGGGCCGATGCTCAACGGCTGGCACAAGGGCGAGCGTACCGGTTCGGGCACGATCGTCTGGAAAGCGCGGCAGATGCTCGCGGCCGGCGAGATCGACGATGCCGAATTCATCCGCCTCGTCGCCTCGTCGGCTCCCTCGACCGGCTATTGCAACACGATGGGCACGGCGACGACGATGAACTCGCTGGCCGAGGCGCTGGGCATGGCGCTGCCCGGATCGGCGGCGATTCCGGCCCCGTATCGCGATCGCCAAGAAGTCGCCTATCGCACCGGGAAGCGCGCCGTCGAAATGGTGGCGGAGGACCTCAAGCCATCCGACATTCTTACCAAGGAGGCGTTCCTAAATGCCATCGCGGTCAATTCGGCGATCGGCGGATCGACCAACGCGCCGATCCATCTGACCGCGATCGCGCGGC
Source organism: Sphingomonas pruni NBRC 15498 (assembly GCF_001598455.1). Lineage (GTDB taxonomy): Bacteria > Pseudomonadota > Alphaproteobacteria > Sphingomonadales > Sphingomonadaceae > Sphingomonas > Sphingomonas pruni. Next base: position 3,536 of record NZ_BCYZ01000004.1, on the reverse strand, counting down.
ATATCGGCGTCGATGTGCCGCTCAAGACCTGGCAGGATCATGGCCACGCCGTTCCGTTGCTGGTCAATCTACAGCCCGCCGGCGAATATCTTGGGGAGGACTATTACCGCGCGGGCGGCGTCCCCGCGGTAGTCGCGCAATTGATGCAGCACGGGTTGATCGCGGAGGGCGCGATGACCGCCAACGGCCGGACCATCGGCGACAATTGCCGCGACGCCGCGATCGAGGACGAGAAGGTCATCCGCCGGTTCGACGATCCGTTGATGCAGGATGCCGGCTTCGTCGTCCTGTCGGGCAATCTGTTCGACAGCGCGATCATGAAGACCAGCGTGATCTCGCCCGAATTCCGCGACCGGTATCTCTCAAACCCTGACGATCACGACGCGTTCGAGGGGCCGGTCGTGGTGTTCGACGGGCCGGAGGATTATCACGCGCGGATCGACGATCCCAAGACCGGCATCACGTCGGGGACCCTATTGGTGATGCGCGGCGCCGGGCCGATCGGCTATCCTGGTGCCGCCGAGGTGGTGAACATGCGACCGCCCGCGCACCTGATCCTCGACGGGGTCCACGCCTTGCCGTGCATCGGCGACGGGCGCCAGTCGGGCACGAGCGGCAGCCCCTCGATCCTGAACGCGTCGCCCGAGGCGGCGGCGGGCGGTGCGCTGGCGCTGCTTCGGACTGGGGACCGCGTGCGTATCGACCTCAAGCGCGGAACCGCAGACGTGCTGATTGACGAAGCCGAAATCGCCGAGCGGCGCCGCGCCTTGGAGGCAGCGGGCGACTATCGCTATCCGGCGTCGCAAACCCCGTGGCAGGAGATCCAGCGCGCTGTGGTCGGCCAGCTCGGCAGCGGTGCCATCCTGGAAGGGGCGGAGGCCTATCAGCGCATCGCCCAGACCAAGGGCCTGCCGCGCGACAATCACTGACCTTCAGCATTCCCCTCCCTGCAAGCAGGGAGGGGAGTTGAGCGCGTGATCACTTTCGACCCGGCAATTCCATATCCGTCAGCGCCAGTCGCAGCAGGTCGGTCATCGCGCGCCGTGCGCCATCGGCGTCCTTCGCTGCGATCGCTTCATGGACGCGGTGGTGATCGGGCAGCGGGTCGCGCGGCAGGCTGCGTTGGCGCTGCTTGAATTTGGTGGTCCAACTCACCGCCGCGCCGACCGTGCTGGCTAGCGCGGTCAGCGGCTCGTTGCGCGCAGCGGTCAGGATGGCGCGATGGAAACGCTGGTCGGCGGCGCGCCCGCGCTCGTCGGCCAGGCCGAAAGCCTCCATGCCTTTCAGCGCGTCGGCCATTTCGGCGAGGTCGTGGTCGCTGCGCCGCTGCGCCGCGAATGCGGCGGCGGCGGGCTCGATCACCTCGCGCAGCTCGAACAGGTCGACGATGAACTGGTTGTCGGGCTCGCCCTCGAACGTCCAGGCCAGGATATCGGGATCGAGCAGGTTCCAGCGGTTGCGCGACGTGATTCGTGTCCCCGCTTTGGGCCGGCTTTCGACCAGCCCTTTGGCGGCCAGGATGCGGATCGCCTCGCGATAGGCAGTGCGCGAGATGCCGAGCTCCTCGCTTGCTTCGATCTCGCCATCCAATATGTCGCCGGGCTTGCGGACGCCGCCGACGATCTCGATGCCGATCTTGCGCGCGATCGTACCATGGATGCGTGGCGCGGGAGGGGGACGGTCGTCATCCATCGACCGTCCCAGCCTATGCGGTCGCGATGCGGGTGACAATGCTCACAAGCTGCGCACCGCGATCGGCACTGCCGCCGCTCGTGCGAGCGGGTTGCGGGCCGGCAGGGTGAAGGGCGGCGCTTCGACCTCGAACACATCGCCCGGCTCGGTCTTCACGCCGTCGCTGAACGACAATGTGGCTGTGCCGAAGAAGTGGACGTGCAGGTCGCCGGGGCGGCGAAAGCCGGCATATTTGAAATGATGGTGCTCGAGATTGGCGATGCTGTGCGACATGTTCGCCTCGCCAGAGACGAACGGCTTCTCCCAGATCACCGTGCCGTCGCGAAGGATGCGGCTGGTGCCGCGCACATCGTCGGGCAGCTCGCCGAGCAGCAATTCGGGGCCGAGCGCGGCGGCGCGCAGCTTCGAATGCGCCAGCCACAGATAATTGCCGCGTTCGGTGACATGATCGGAAAATTCGTTGCCGAGCGCGAAGCCGATTCGGACCGGTGCGCCGTCGGGCGCGATCAGATAGATTCCGGCGATCTCCGGTTCCTCGCCGCCGTCGAGCGCGAAATCGGGCATGGCGAGCGGCGCGCCCGGTGCGGCCAAAATTGTGCCATCGCCCTTGTAGAACCACTCCGGCTGGACGCCGATTGAGCCGGCCTCGGGCTTGCCGCCTTCGACTCCCATCAGGAACATCTTCATCGAATCGGTAGGAGCGGGATTCTCAATCGCCGCGCGGTGCATCTTGTCGCGCCCCTCGGCCGAGCCAAGATGGGTGAGGCCGGTACCGCTGACCAGCAAATGCGCCGGGTCGGCATGGTCGATTGGGCAGAGCAGGGTGACGCCGCCAAGATCGATCTTTTCCCCGAGCCGCGCGCTGGCGAGTTCCGTGAGCGAGACGCCGGTCGCGATCGCTTCCTCCGCTAGCGCAAGGATTGTCGTCGCGCCCGACACGCGCCGAGCGCCATCGTCACCCAGCGCCGCGACGCCGCGCGCACCGTCGTCGAACTGGACCAGGGACCGGATCATTTCGGCGACTCCTCGCGCTGGCCGTCGATACGGCGGGCAATTCCCCATGCGTTCGCGTCGCCGATCGCCGCGGGGATCAGCTCGGCCGGCAGATTCTGGAAGCAGACCGGACGCAGAAAGCGTTCGATCGCCTTGCTGCCGACCGACGTGGTGCGGCTGTCGCTGGTCGCGGGGAAGGGCCCGCCATGAACCATGGCATGCGCGACCTCGACTCCGGTCGGCCAGCCATTGGCCAGGATGCGGCCTACCCGCTGCGCCAGCAGCGGCAGGATTTCCGCCGCGGCGGGCTCGTCTGCCGGATCGATCTGGATCGTCGCGGTCAATTGCCCTTCGAGACCGGCGATGACGTTCGCCAGCTCGGCGGTGTCGCGGCAGCGCACGACGATCGAAGACGCGCCGAACACCTCATTGCCCAGCGCCGAATCGGCGAGGAACTGCTCGGCGCTCGTCTCGAACAGCGCGCCCACTGCCTGGTTGGCTCCGTCGCTGGTTGCACCGCGCGCGACGGTGCGCACGGCGTCATGTCCGGCGAGCGCGCCGACGCCTTTTTCAAATGCGGCGTGGATGCCGGGAGTCAGCATGGTCGCGGAATTGGTGCCCTGGAGCGCCTGACCGGCGGCCGCGACGAAGGCGTCGAGCTCCGGACCGTCGAGCCCGATGACCAATCCGGGATTGGTGCAGAATTGCCCGGCGCCCATCGTCAGCGAGGCGACGAACGCCTCGGCCAGCGCCGACCCGCGCGCGGCGAGCGCGGCGGGGAACAGGATGACGGGATTGATGCTCGACATCTCGGCATAGACCGGGATCGGCTCGGCGCGTGCCGCCGCGAT
>NZ_BCYZ01000003.1 GCF_001598455.1 Sphingomonas pruni NBRC 15498 | reverse complement strand
ATCGATCGGCGGGCTTGGCGCGCATGTCCTGACGCTTGCCAGCGACACCGGACTGATCGATGCGGGCCTCAAGCTCCGCACCATGCGGCTGCCCGACATCTTCCAGGACCAGGACAAGCCCGAAGCCCAATATGCCCAGGCCGGGCTAGATGCCGACGCCATCGTCGATACCGCGCTCAAGGCCCTTCGCTATAACGATGCCAGCGCGATCGCGGAGTGCCAGCGGATATGAGGCGATTGGTGTTGGCTTTCCCCGCATTATTGTTTTTGGTGGGTGCAGCAGCGCCCCCGCATGGCGTCCTGACCATCGATGTCGGCAATGTCCGCATCGCCAAGGGCAACGTGCATGTGGACGTCTGTCCCGAGGCGAAATTCCTGAAGGACGACTGTCCCTGGTCCGGGAATGCCCGCGCCAAGGTAGGCGATACTCGGGTGACGGTCGCCAACCTGCCGGCCGGACGGTACGCCGTGCAGGCCTTTCTCGATGAGAACGGCAATGGTGAAGTCGACCGGGCCTTGTTCGGCATCCCGAAGGAGGGCGTCGGCTTCTCGAACGATGCCAAGATCGGCTTCGGCCCGCCAAAATTCGCCGAGGCGGTGTTCGCATTTGACGGCAACGCCCGCACTATCCATTTGAACCTGCGCTATTTCCTGGGTGCAAAGGGCCCATCGGCGCGCTGATCGTGCGGTCGCCGATTACGCCCATCGTCGCGGCAAGCGTGCGTCGTCCGTGGCTGACGATCATCCTCGTGTTGGTACTCGCAGCGCTCGCGCTATCGGTCACGGTCGACCGTTTCGCGATGACCACCGACACCGCCGAACTGATCTCTCCCAATGTCGAATGGCGTCAGCGGGAGCGGGCGATGGAGCAGGCATTCCCGCAGTTGCGCGACGTGATGCTGGTGATGGTCGACGGCGCGACCCCGGAACTGGCCGAGGATGGCGCGAGCCGGCTCGCAGCTCGGCTCGCCGCCGACAAGGCGCATTTCCGGCTGGTTACCCGTCCCGACGGAGGCGATTTCCTGGGGCGGGAAGGCCTGTTGTTTGGCTCCGAACAGGATGTGCGCGACACTACGGCGGCGTTGGTCGAAGCGCAGCCGATGCTCGGCCCCCTTGCCGCCGATCCCAGCCTGCGTGGCGTCGCGGGCGCCTTGTCGACCATTGCGGACGGGGTCCAGGCGGGCCAGGTGACGTTCGACGGGATCGACAAGCCGGTTCGTGCGCTGGGCGACGCCGCCGACGGCGTGCTCTCCGGCAAGCCGAAGTCGTTTTCGTGGCAGGCATTGTTCGCCGCCAAAAACGGGTCATTGGCGCCGCCGACGCGGCGGCTGATCCTCGCCCAGCCGATATTGGATCATAGCGCGCTGATGTCGGGCGAAGCGGCGGGCGACGCCGTTCGATCCGCCGCCGCCGCCCTAGGGCTCGATGCCGCGCATGGTGTAAAGGTGCAACTGACTGGCGAGGTGCCCTTGGCCGACGAGGAGTTCGGTACGCTCCAGGAGAATATCGGCCTGGTCGGGTTGGTGATGTTCGCGGCGATGTTGCTCACCTTGTGGTTCGCGACGCGATCGGTGCGCCTGGTCGCCGCGATCCTGACGACGATCGTGCTCGGTCTCCTCGTCACCATGGCGGCGGGTCTGGTCGCGGTCGGGCGCTTCAATCTGATCTCGGTCGCGTTCATCCCGCTCTTCGTTGGCCTGGGAGTCGATTTCGGCATCCAGATCTGCGTCCGCTACAATGCAGAGCGCGCGGACGGCGCCTCGTCCGATGCGGCGCTTCGCCAGGCGGCGGCAGCGCTCGGCGCTCCGCTGACGCTGGCGGCAGGCGCCATCTTCCTGGGCTTCGGGGCGTTCCTGCCGACTGCTTATGTCGGCATCGCCGAACTGGGCGTGATTGCCGGCTTGGGCATGATTGTCGCGCTGGCGCTGAGCGTGACGTTGTTGCCGGCGTTGGTAATGCTGTTTCGCCCCGGGCAGCCACGCGGCGACGTGGGATTCGCCGCGCTCGCGCCGGTCGACCGGTGGCTCGAACGCAAGCGCGCCATGGTGCTATGGGGATTCGCGATCGCGCTCGTCGCCAGCATCGCGATCCTTCCCTGGGTCAGCTTCGACTTCAACCCGCTGCATCTGCGCAATCCCGACGCGCCGGCAATGCGGGCATTGGCCGATTTGACGCGCGACCCCGATCGCACCCCGAACACGATCGACGTGCTGGCCGCCAATCCGACCGACGCGCGGATGATCGCCGGGAAGCTCTCCCGCTTGCCCGAGGTCGCCCGAGTGATCTCGCTCGACAGCTTCGTGCCCGAAGACCAGCAGGCCAAGCTGCCGATCATCCAGGACGCGGCCTTGTTGCTCGATGTGACGATCAATCCGCTCGATATCGCAGCACCGCCGACGGATGCCGACCTGGTCGCGTCGCTCTCGCAGAGCGCCGCCAAGTTGCGCATGGTCGCTGCGAACGGGCAGCAGCCCGGCACTCGCGATGTCTTGCGGCTCGCGACCTTGTTCGACCGGCTGGCCAGAAGTACGCCCCAAAAACGCGCCGAAATGAACGCGGCGGTGTCCCAGCCGCTCGACGTGATGCTCGGCCAGATTCGCCTTGCCTTGCAGGCGACAGCGATCACCCGTGCCGATCTCCCCGTAGAATTGGCCCGCGACTGGGTCACGCCCGACGGGCGCGTACGGCTCCAGGTCTTTCCCAGCGGTGATAGCAACGACAACGGTGTGATTCGCCGATTCCGGACCGCGGTCGCCAGCGTGACGCCAGCGATATCGGGCTTGCCGGTCGCGACCCAGGCAGCGGCCAATACCGTGGCCGGCGCGTTCGTCCAGGCCGGCATTCTGGCCTTCCTGTTGGTGAGCGCGCTGCTGTTCGTGGTGCTGCGCAACCTGCGCGAGGTAGCGTTCACGCTGGCGCCGGTGGTGCTGTCGATCTTCCTGACATTGGGCAGCTGCGTGCTGATCGGCCAGCCGATCAACTTCGCGAACATCATCGCTTTCCCGTTATTGTTCGGGGTCGGCGTCGCTTTCCATATCTATTTCGTGATGGCGTGGAGGGCAGGGGCAACCGGGCTGCTTCAGTCGAGCCTGGCCCGCGCCGTGATGTTCAGTGCGCTGGCCACCGGCACCGCGTTCGGCAGCCTGTGGCTGTCGCATCACCCGGGTACGGCAAGCATGGGCGAGATCCTGATGATCTCGTTGATCTGGACGCTGATCTGCGCGTTGATCTTCGAACCCGCCTTGCTCGGGCCGCCGAGGCGAGAGCCGGCGTGGAGATGATCGGACTGTCAGTTTTTCCGCGGTGGCTCCCTGAGTAGGATTCGAACCTACGGCCGCTCGATTAACAGTCGAGAGCTCTACCGCTGAGCTATCAGGGAACGTCACCGGAGCGCGCGTCTATACCGTCGCGCTTTAACGATGCAACCCCTGATTTCCGCCTGAATGCAGGCGCGGGCGTCAGGCGGTGAACTGCTCCATCGTGATGCGGTCGTCGAGCGCATGTTCGGGGTCGAACAACAAGGTCAGCTCACGCGAGCGGTCGATCGCGATATCGACCTGAGCGACGTCGCGCACCTCGTGCTGGTCGGCGACCGCCGATACCGGCCGCTTTGCCGCTTCGAGCACCTTGAGCGTGATTCGCGCCTTTTCGGGCAGGATCGCGCCTCGCCAGCGGCGCGGACGGAAAGCAGAAATCGGGGTGAGCGCGATCATCCCCGAACCGAGCGGAAGGATTGGGCCGCTCGCCGACAAATTATAGGCGGTCGATCCCGCCGGTGTCGCGGCCAAAATGCCGTCGCAGGCCAGTTCCGGGATCACCACCCGCTCGTTGACCGTGACTTCCAGCTTGGCGGTCTGCCGAGTTTCGCGGAGCAGAGAGACTTCGTTGATCGCCGGGTGAACGAAAGTCTCGCCCGCGATCGTCCGGGCCGTCATCTGGAGCGGCGTGACCTTGAACGGACGCGTCCGATCGAGCCGCGCGTCGAGCCCGTCGCGCCGCCAATCGTTCATCAGGAAACCGACCGTGCCCAGGTTCATGCCGAACACGGGCACCGGATCGCCGCGGCGATCGAGCATCGCGTGCAGCGTCTGGAGCATGAAGCCGTCGCCGCCCAGCGCCACGACCAAGTCCGCCTGATCGATCGGCACCCATTCGTAGGATTCGCGTAACTCGCGCTCGGCGGCCTGGGCGGGTGGGGTCGGCGACGCGACCAGCGCGCGCTTCATCCGCCGGTCACGCTCATATGCCGCCCGACCGCGGGCGCGGCACCTGCGGCGATGCGGAAATCGTGGCGCGCGGGCTTGATCGCCAGCGCTTCGTCGATCGCGGCATCGAGCCCGGCCGTGCCGCCGGTGCGCAACGCGACCTTCAGGTCCACCTGATCGTCATGTCCGAGACAGGCATAGAGCCGCCCCTCGGTAGTGAGTCGGACACGGTTGCAGCCGTCGCAAAAATTGGCGGTGAGAGGGGAGATCAGCCCCAACCGGGTGGGGCTGGCGCCGACGCGCCAATAGCGCGCGGGGCCTCCCGTCGAACGCGCGTCGCGGACCAGGTCGAACCGCCGCGACAGATCGTCGAACACGGCTGTCAGCGGCACGAACCTGTCTGCGCGGTCCTCGTCGATCGATCCCAGCGGCATGGTCTCGATCAGGCTGAGGTCGTGACCCTGCTCGACGCACCAGGCGAGCATGGCCGGAATCTCGTCCTGATTGAGATCCTTGAGCGCGACCATGTTGATCTTGATCGCAATTCCTGCCGCTGCCGCAGCGGCGATGCCGCCCAGCACGCGCGCCAGGTCGCCGTGGCGGGTGATGTGGCGAAAGCGGTCGGGATCGAGGCTGTCGAGACTGACGTTGATCCGACGAACGCCGGCGGCGCTGAGATCGTCGGCGACCTCCGCCAGACGCATGCCGTTGGTCGTCAGGGTCAATTCGTCGAGGCCGTTGCCGATTTGGCGTCCCAGCCGGTGCGCGAGATCGGTCATACCGCGGCGCACCAGCGGTTCTCCGCCGGTGAGCCGGATCTTGGTCACGCCGCGCGCGATGAAGCGCTCGGCAATCGCCGCGAGTTCGTCGATCTCGAGCAGTGCGTCGCGAGGGAGGAACCGCATGTCCTCGGCCATGCAATAGCGGCAGCGCAAATCGCAGCGATCGGTCACCGACACGCGCAGATAGCTGATCGTGCGGCCATGTCGGTCGATCAGGGCGGGGGCGGTCGCCATCGTGCTTCGACAGCTAGGGCGTCATACCCTTTGCGGCAACCCCGATTAGCTACGCTCGCGTTCCTATTGCGCATAGCCGATTGCGGATTGGCGAAGTGCTTCCGGCATGCGTAGAACCGCGCGCAATGGTCTCCAGCGAGCCCCAGACCGGAAACTCCCTGTTCCTGCTGTCGTTCAGGCAGCGCGGCGAATTGTCGGCGATCGCGGCGGAAGCCGGCTGGCGCGTGGTGGCCGCCCGGCGCGGCGAGGGCGCGGCGCGGCGCTATCTTGGCAGCGGCGCAGCCTTGGCCGTACTCGATGCGCGGGGCGCGCTGGGTGATGGGCTGGCTGCCGCCAAAGCTTTCGGGGAGGCGGCACGGGTCCGCGGGGGCGCCTTGCTCGTGCTGGTTTCGCGCGATGATGTCGCCGCACTTGGCGATTTCCACGCCGCCGGGGCGACGCATTTCCTGGCGAGTCCGTTCACCGAGGCCGAGTTCGCCCATGCGCTGCGCTATGCATGGCGATTCGTCGAACGCGTCGCCGGCGATTGGGATCGCGGGCGTGTGGTCGACCTGCTCGGCTGGCGCTATCATCGCCGCACGCGTCGCGTGCGGTTAACGCCCGCCTTGGCCAAGCGCTTAGATCTGGGCCAAGAGGTCTCGCTAGATATTGCTCTTCGCGCGCTGCCGCCTGAGGATCGCAGGGCAGCTGCGGCGGCGGTTCGCCGTGTCGGCAGCGGCGGGGCGACCGCGTTCGCGCACGATCATCCAGGGGTGGGCCGGCTGGTTCACCACATTCAGGCGACGACGGGCGATCCCTGGATTCACGGATTGATCGAGGAACTCGGTACCGCGCCCAATGCCGCGGCGGAAACCGAGGAGGCGATCGAAGGCGCGTTCGACGCCGGCGCGGCCCGCGCCTGGCTCGATCGCCGGCTGCAGCGCGGCGAACGCCCCAGCGCGGTGCTGATCGCGCTCAGCCGATTCGATCTCGTCAATAGCGGTTATGGTCGCCCGGCCGGCGACGCGCTGATCCGGGCGGCGGTCAGACGGATCGCCGGTGTCGCTCGCGCGACCCTCGGCAAGCGTCAGATCGTCGCACGGCAAAAGGGCCCCGAATTCCTTGTCGGGGTCGAGGAAGCGGCGAACGCGGAATCACTGGCCGGCGCGCTGGCCGAGTCATTGGCTCGGCCCTTCGCGATCGACGGCACATTGGTGGCGGTCGGGGCGCGCCTGGGGGTGGCTGCGGCGCGGGCCGACGAAACGATCGAAGCGCTGTTGCGGCGCGCCAATGACGCGCTGGACGATGCGCGCGCGTCCGACGGCGCGACGATCCGTATCGCCGACGAACCCGCCATCGCCGAGGCTTTGTCGGTCGATCTGCGCCGGGCGATCGACGGCAACGAAATCGCGGTGCTGTTCCAGCCCCAGGTCGCGATCGCGACGGGTAAAATCGTCGGGGTCGAAGCGCTCGCGCGATGGGAGCATCCGCGCTTCGGCGCGATCGGCGCCGATCAATTGTTCGCCGCGGCCGATCGCGCCGACCTGGGACTGGCCTTGTCCGACCATATCCAGCGGCTCGCACTCAGCCGGGCGGCGGCCTGGCCGGAGGCGCTTTTCAGGCTGCGCCTGTCGATCAACCTGACAGCCGCCGACATCGCCCGGCCAGGTTTCGCCGATATTCTGCTCGACCGCATCGATGCGTCGGGCTTCGCGCGGTCGCGGCTCACCGTCGAGATCACAGAAAGCGGGCTGATCGATGATCTCGGCGCGGCGGCGTCGCTGCTCACCGGGTTGAGGCAAGCAGGGTGCCGGGTAGCGATCGACGATTTCGGCACCGGCTATTCGAGCCTCGCCTATCTCAAGGCGCTGCCGCTCGATTATCTCAAGATCGACCGCAGGCTGGCGCAGGACATAAGCGGATCGCCGCGCGACCGCATCGTCGTGCGCGGTGTGATCGAAATGGCGTTGTCGCTGGGCCTGGCCGTCATCGCCGAGGGTGTCGAGACCGCCGAACAACTTGATCTCCTGGCCAAGGAAGGGTGCCAATATTATCAGGGCTTCCTGTGTGCCCAGCCGCTGACCAGCGCGGCGCTTGCCGATCTGGTCGCGAAGTGAGTGACGATCCGCAGAATCTCGGCGGGGTCTGGTACGGTCGCTACGATGCGTTGGGCTATGCCGATACCAATAGCTTCGTCGCACGGCTTGACGATGATGGCGGCGCGATCTCGGGAACGATCACCGAGCCCGATACCAGCGGCGGAACTGGAGTGAGGCGGGCCTTTGTCAGCGGCACTCGAAGCGCATCGGGACTCCGGTTCGTAAAGCAATATGACGGCGGTGCACTGGCACACGCGGTTCGCTATTCGGGCCAGATCAATAGCGACGCGACCGAGATATCAGGCACGTGGATAATCGTGAGACATCACGGCATCTTCACGATGCGCCGTGAGAAATTCGCCGAGATCGACCTCGAACGCGAAGAGGAGATCGAACTTGTCGGCCCTCAGGACGCCCTCTTCAGCCGCTGATCGACGATCCGCTCGAATTGCGCGCTGGCGCCCTTGGCCAGCATGTCGAGCAACACCAACGCGTCCTCGTCGATCGGGCGGCCGCTGCGCCAATAGGCGCCGACCGCCGCGACTGGCCCGCCGACACCGATCGGGGCGATCGCCAGGCCGACGAAGTAGATCGAAAGATAGGCTTCGACCGGCACGCGGAGATCGACGCGGATGTCGGGAATGACGATCGTCCGGCGCTGCGTCATCGCCATGCCCGAGATGCACGAACCGATCGGAAAGCGCCGCCCTGCCCATAAAGGCGCGATCGAATCCTCTCCGACATAATGGACCTGATCGCGCTCGCGCATCGCCACTGTCACCCCGTCACTGCCCAGGATGGCGCGCGCGCGCGACCGTAATATCTCCAGTATCTCGGCGAGCGACTGGGCTTTCGTCAGTGCATCGGTCGCGGCGGTCATGAGCCGCAAGCGTTTGAAACGGACCGTCTTCTCCATTCGCTCCTACCCCACGCGCGAATCCTGGCGTTACGCCCAGGGAGTAAAGATTAATTCTTTTTGGACCAATTTCTTGTCAGGTCAATCGATCGCGCAAATGCGCGGCGATCCGCATTGCGTTGGCGACGATGGTCAGCGTGGAAATTAGGGCGATGAGCCTATCCCGTTGCCTTCGCCAGTCCCTTCGACAATTGCAGCGCGCCATTGAGCCGCGCCTGCGGATCGCCCCATTCGCGGGCGATCACCAGCTTGCTGTCGGGACGCAGCTTGGCCACGCCATTGAGCCGCGCGACATAGGCGAGCAAGCTCTCGACATTGGGCGGCTTGTCGTCGTGGAAGCTGACCAGCGCACCCTTTGCGCCGACGTCGATCTTGGCGACGCACGCCTTTTTGGCGTTGAGCTTGATCTCGATGAGCTTGACCAAATTCGCGGTCGGCTCGGGCAGGGGGCCGAAACGGTCGATCATCTCGGCGGCGAACGCTTCGATTCCGTTCTGGTCGTCGAGTTCGTTGAGGCGCCGATAGAGACCCATGCGCAGGTCGAGATCCGGGACATAATCCTCCGGGATCATGATCGCGGCATCGACGGTGATCTGCGGGCTGAAATCGCGCGGACGCTGTGCCAGACCGCCGGCGCGGGCGTCGAGGATCGCCTCCTCGAGCATCGATTGGTAGAGTTCGTAGCCGACCTCGCGGATATGCCCCGATTGCTCGTCGCCGAGCAGATTGCCGGCGCCGCGAATGTCGAGATCGTGACTGGCGAGCTGGAACCCGGCGCCCAAGGTATCGAGATCCGACAGCACCTTGAGCCTTTTGTCGGCGGTCTCGGTAATGATGCGATTGGCCGGCGTCGTCAGATAGGCATAGGCCCGCGTCTTGGCGCGTCCGACGCGCCCGCGCAGCTGATAGAGCTGGGCGAGGCCGAAGCGGTCGGCGCGATGGACGATCATCGTGTTGGCGCTGGGAATGTCGAGGCCGCTTTCGACAATCGTGGTCGACACCAAAACCTCGAACTTCTTGTCGTAGAACGCAGACATCCGCTCCTCGACTTCACCCGCCGCCATCTGACCGTGGGCGACGACGTAACGCACCTCCGGCACATGCTCGCGCAGGAACTCCTCGATCTCGGGCAGGTCCTTGATCCTGGGCGTGACGAAGAAGCTCTGCCCGCCGCGATAATGTTCGCGCAGCAACGCTTCGCGCAGCACTACCGGGTCCCACGGCATAACGTAGGTGCGTACCGCCAAGCGGTCGACCGGCGGGGTCTGGATGACCGACAGCTCGCGCAAGCCCGACATCGCCATCTGCAAGGTGCGCGGGATCGGCGTAGCAGTCAGCGTCAGGACGTGAACGTCGGTCTTGAGCGCCTTGAGGCGTTCCTTGTGGGTCACGCCGAAACGCTGTTCTTCGTCGACCACGACCAGGCCGAGGCGCTTGAACTCGACGCCCTTGGCCAGGATCGCGTGGGTGCCGATGACGACATCGATCGTACCGTCGGCCAGGCCTTCCTTGACCGCCTTGGCCTCGGCGGTGCCGACCAGCCGCGACAGGCGGCCGACGTTGATCGGGAACCCTTCGAAGCGCGCGACGAAATTATTGTAATGCTGGCGGGCGAGCAGGGTGGTGGGGCATACGACCGCGACCTGCATGCCGCCCATCGCGGCGACGAACGCGGCACGCAAGGCGACCTCGGTCTTGCCAAAGCCGACATCGCCGACGATCAGCCGGTCCATCGGCTTGCCCGATGCGAGGTCGTCGAGCGATTCGGCGATCGCGCGGTCCTGATCGTCGGTTTCCTGATAGGGGAAGCGGTCGACGAACGCCGGGTAGCCCGATGAATCGGGTTGGGCGACATCGGCCTGGCGCAACGCGCGCAGGGCGGCGGTCGCGATCAGCTCGCCGGCGATCTCGCGGATGCGCTCCTTCATCCGCGCCTTGCGGCGCTGCCACGCCTCGCCGCCGAGGCGGTCGAGCGTGCCGCCCTCGTCGCCGCCATAGCGGCTCAGGACTTCGAGATTCTCGACCGGGACGTAGAGCTTGTCGCCGCCGGCATAGGTCAATGCGACGCAATCGTGCGGCGCCTTCTGCACCGGGATCTGGGTCAGGCCCTCGTACCGCCCGATGCCGTGGTCTGCATGGACGACCAGGTCGCCTGGGGTCAGCGTCGCCAGTTCCGCCAGGAAAGCATCGGCCGACTTCTTGCGGCGATTGCGGCGCACCAGACGGTCGCCGAGCATGTCCTGCTCGGTGAGCAAGGCGATGTCGGGCGCGGTGAAACCATGATTGAGCGGCAGGATCGTGAGCGCGACGCCGTGGTCCGCGGCCCCCTGCGCTTCCTGCCAGGTGTCGACAAGCTTCAGCGCGGTCAGCTCGTGGTCCCTGAGCAGCCCGGCGAGGCGTTCGCGCGACCCGGCCGAATAGCTGGCCAGGATCGGTTTCTTGCCCTCTTTCCGTAGCTTGCCGAGATGCTCTACGACTGCTTCGTAGATGTTGACGCCGCTCGCACGTTCGGGTGCGAAGTCGCGCGGGCCGTCGACCTCGAAATCGAGCACGGTGTCGCTCGCCGGCTCATGGAACTGCGTCGCGAGGTGCACTTTGGCCTGATCGAGCCGCGTCGCCCATTCTTCGGGCAGTATATAGAGCGCGTTGGGCGCGAGCGGACGATAACTGCCGGGATCGCTCGATTGCGCCCTCAAGCGGTTGGCGTGATAGTCCGACACCGCTTCGAACCGCTGTTCGGCGGCTGCGGTGACTCCCGATTCGCGGATCACCAGTGCGTCGTCGCCGAGATGATCGAACAAAGTCTCAAGCCGGTCCTCGAACATCGGCAGCCAATGTTCCATCCCGGCCAGTCGCCGGCCGTCGCTGATCGCCTGATAAAGCGGATCGCCGGTCGCGGTGGCGCCGAACTTCTCGCGATAACGCGTGCGGAAGCGCTTGACCGATTCCTCGTCGAGCAATGCTTCGGATGCCGGCAGCAGGGTGAACCCGTCGACCCGGCCCGTCGTGCGCTGATCGGCGGCATCGAAGGTGCGGACGCTCTCGATCTCGTCGCCGAAGAAGTCGAGACGCAGCGCCTGCTCCTCGCCGCTCGGAAACAGATCGACCAATCCGCCGCGCACCGCGAACTCGCCCTGGTCGTGGACGGTATCGGTGCGGACGTAACCGTTAGCCGAGAGCAATGCGGCTAGCTTGTCGCGCCCGATCCGCTCGCCCGGCGCGAGCCGCGCCACCAGCTGGCGGATGCGGAACGGAGTCAGCGTGCGCTGGGTCGCGGCATTGGCGGTGGTGACGACCAGCTGCGGCTTCTTTGGCGCCTGTTGCAGGCGATGGAGGGCGGCCAGGCGTTCGGCCATGACGCGCAGGGTCGGGCTTGCCCGGTCATAAGGCAGGCAGTCCCAGGCCGGATAGGTGACGATCTCGAGCTCGGGCGCGAAATACCCCGCGGTCGCCGCGACCGCGCGCATCTCCGCCTCGTCGGGTGCGATCAGGACGACGCGCCCGGGGGCCTGCGCGCGGGCGAGGTCGGCGAGCAAAACCGGCAGGAATCCCGCCGGGACGCCGGCGAGAGTCAGGGGAGCTTTCGCGGAGAGGATTTTGCGCGGGTCGGTCATTGCTTCTTCTCCCCTACCTGGAAGGGAGGGGTTGGGGGTGGGTATCGGCGCGTTAGCGCCGATCGATCGGCTTGGGGCTCATCCAGGACGCTCACCCGGCTGAAGCCGGGGTCGCGACCCACCCCTTGATCCCCTCCCTTGCAGGGAGGGGAAATTGTTACTTCTCGATCGGCACGAAATTCAGTTGCTTCATCGCGTCGATCATCGGCCCTTGCCATTGCGCCGGTACGTCCTGTGTCCCGATCGCCCAGGCCATGATGTCGACGTCCTGTTCTTCCAGGAAAGTCTCGAACCAGTCGATCTCGGCATCGTTCCACGTCGCACCATGCGCGTCGAAGAATCCGCCGATCATCAAATCGGCTTCCTTGGTGCCGCGGTGCCAGGCACGGAAGCGCAGGCGTTTGAGGCGGATCTCGCGGTCCATGAAACTCCAACGGCGATTGGCCGGCGGCGCGTTGAGGCGCAGCCGGCGGTTGAGATTGACAGCGTTTCGAACGGTCCCGAAACGCTGTAAGCGCTCCAAATAGTCATGCGCCCCGATATCCTCAACCCGCTCTTTGCCGAAGTGACCGCGCTCAAGGGCGTGGGGCCCGGGCTCGCCAAGCCGCTCGACCGGCTGGGGCTGCATCGCGTGGTCGATGTCGCGTTCCATCTGCCGACCGGCTTCATCGACCGCGTGCCGCGCGACGAGCTCGACATGGCCGATGCCGGGCGGACGATCGCGATCACCGTGACGCCGGTCGATTATCGCACCAGCAGTAGCCCGCGTGGGCCGACGCGCGTCCACGCCACCGATGCGAAGGGCAATTATGTCAGCCTGATCTATTTCGGCGGCTCGACCGGATGGGTGAAGAAATTGCTGCCGCTGGGCGAGTCCAAGCGCATTTCGGGCAAGCTCGACATGTATGGCCAGGAATTGCAGATCGTCCATCCCGACCTGGCTGATCCGGAGGAGGGATTTCGCGAGCGCGAGGCGATCTATCCGCTATCGGAAGGGCTGACATCGCGCCGGCTGGGCCAGATGGCGCATCAGGCGATCGAGCGCGCGCCCGATCTGCCCGAGTGGATCGAGCCGGGCGTCAAGGCACAGCATCAATGGCCCGATTGGCGCGACGCATTGGCGCGTGCGCACGCCGATCCCGCCGACCACAAAGCGCGCGAGCGGCTCGCCTATGACGAATTGTTCGCCAATCAGCTCGCCTTCATGCTCGTGCGGCAATCGTCGCGGGCGCGTAAGGGCCGGCCGCTCAACGGCGATGGGCGGCTGCGCGGCATGCTCGACCTGCCTTACGCGCCGACCAACGCGCAGGCGCGGACGATCCGCGAGATCGAGGGCGACCTGGCGCAATCGGCGCCGATGCTGCGGTTGCTCCAGGGCGATGTCGGCTCGGGCAAGACCCTGGTCGCGACGATGGCGCTGCTGATGGCGGTCGAGGCTGGCGCGCAGGGGGCGTTCCTGGCGCCGACCGAAATCCTGGCGCGGCAGCATTACGATACGCTGCGGCGGATGCTCGCCGGACTGCCGGTCAATGTCGCGGTGCTGACCGGCCGCGACAAGGGTAGGGTGCGCGAATCGACGTTGATGGGTTTGGCCGATGGATCGATCCATATTCTGGTCGGCACTCACGCCATCTTCCAGGAGGCGGTTGCCTATCGCGACTTGGCGTTGGTCGTCGTCGACGAGCAACACCGCTTCGGCGTCGCGCAGCGGCTGCTGCTGCAGGAAAAGGGATCGGCACCGCATCTGTTGGCAATGACCGCGACGCCCATCCCCCGTACGCTGACGCTCGCGCAATATGGCGAGATGGATGTCAGCCGGCTCGACGAGATGCCGCCGGGACGTCAGCCGATCGAAACACGCGTGATGTCGGAGGACCGGCTGGGCGAGATCGTCGAGGCGCTGGGGCGCCATCTCGACGGCGGTCGACAGGCCTATTGGGTGTGTCCTTTGGTCGAGGAGAGCGAGAAATCGGATCTTGCCGCGGCCGAAGCGCGGGCGGGGTCGCTCCAGGCGCGGTTCGGCGATCGCGTCGGGCTGATCCACGGCCGCATGAAGCCCGCCGAGAAGGACGCGGTGATGGCGCGCTTCGCGAGCGGCGACCTCGGCGTGTTAGTCGCGACCACGGTGATCGAGGTCGGCGTCGACGTGCCCAACGCCACATTGATCGTGATCGAGCATGCCGACCGCTTCGGCCTTGCCCAGCTTCACCAGCTTCGCGGGCGTGTCGGCCGGGGGACGGGGCGTTCGATCTGCCTGCTGATCCGCGGCAACGGACTGAGCGAGACGTCGCGCGCGCGGCTGGCGCTCATGCGCGAGACCAATGACGGCTTCCGTATCGCCGAGGAGGATCTCCGGCTGCGCGGCGCCGGCGAAATGCTCGGCACGCGGCAATCGGGCGAACAGGGATTCCGGTTGGCGACGCCCGAACAATTATCGGCGCTGTTGCCGATCGCCAATGACGACGCCCGGCTGATGATCGATCGCGACGGCGGACTCGATGGCCCGCGCGGTCATGCGGCTCGGACGGCGCTTTATCTGTTCGAGCGCGATGCTGGGGTGCAGTTGCTACGATCGGGTTGAGCGGCCCGCTCTACAGCCCTCAGCGAATGTTCTTGAGCAAAGCGGCGAGGAGTTCGTAATATTCGGCCATACCGATCGGCCGGTCGAGCTCGCAGCCGATGCGCCCACCGAGCGACCAACGAACCTCGGCGACGACGACGCCGACCACCGGCAGGGTGATATGCAACCGCTCGCCGACCGGTCGGTCGACATCGACCCGTGCCATCAATCCTTGCGCCGACATGTTCACGACCAGGATCGACACCGGCCGGGCATCGCTGCCGAAAGCGCGGGCACGGTAATGAACTTCATCCCGTGGAGCATCGCGCTGATCGCTATAGGCCAGTGCCGCGCCCATCGATTCCTTTCCTGTTCGCCGCAATGAGTAACGACCAGCGCATGAAAAGCTTGAAAAGGAACGTGTTTAACGCGTGTTAGCGATATTTTATGCCGGCGTGAGCAGCCCGTGATTTTTCTTGCCCGCCGACACGCGCACCGGGTTTGCGCCGATTGCGATGGTGAACGCCTCATCCGCCACCTTCTCGCCATCCACGCGCGCACCGCCGCCTGCGATCAGCCGCCGCGCTTCGCCCTTCGATGCGCAGAAACCCAGGCCGATCAGCGCGTCGACGATCCCGATCGATCCGGACGCGGCAAACATGGGCAGTGCTTCGCCGCTCGCGCCTTCCTCGAACGTCTTGCGCGCGGTCTCGGCTGCCAGGTCAGCTGCTTCCCTGCCGCGGCACAAGGCGGTCGCCTCATTGGCGAGCACGATCTTGGCCTGATTGATCTCGGCACCCTCGAGCGATTCGAGCCGGGCGATTTCGTCGAGCGGCAGATCGGTGAACAGCCGCAGGAACCGGCCGACGTCGCGGTCGTCGACGTTACGCCAATATTGCCAATAATCGTAAGCCGGCAGCGCATCGTCGTTGAGCCATACAGCGCCCGCCGCGGTCTTGCCCATTTTCGACCCGTCGGCGTTGGTGATCAGCGGGGTGGTCAGCCCGAATACCTCGGTCCCATCGACGCGGCGCGATAGCTCGATGCCGTTGACGATATTGCCCCATTGGTCGGAGCCGCCCATCTGCAGCCGGCATGCCGAACGGCGAGATAATTCCAGGAAATCATAGGCCTGGAGGATCATGTAGTTGAATTCGAGGAACGTCAGCGGCTGCTCGCGGTCGAGCCGCAGCTTGACCGAATCGAATGCCAGCATGCGGTTGATCGTGAAATGCCGTCCGATGTCGCGCAGGAACGGAATATATTCCAGCGCGTCGAGCCAGTCGGCATTGTTGACCATCACCGCGTCGGTCGGGCCGTCGCCGAACGTCAGGAAGCGTTCGAACACGCGACGGATCGACGCGATGTTTGCGCCGATCGCCGCATCGTCGAGCAGCTTTCGGCTCTCGTCCTTGCCCGACGGATCGCCGACCTTGGTCGTGCCGCCGCCCATCAGGACGATCGGCTTATGCCCTGCCTGCTGCAACCGGCGCAGCATCATGATCTGGACCATCGACCCGATATGCAGCGACGGCGCCGTGGCATCGAAGCCGATATAGCCGGGCACGACCCGCTTCGAGGCGAGTGCATCGAGCGCACTCGCATCGGTCACCTGGTGGATATAACCGCGCTCATCGAGCAGGCGGAGCAGGTCGGATCTGTATTCGGTCATGATGGCGGCGCGGGTAGCACCGCCACTAGCGACTCGGCAACTTCGACAGAGGGTCGATCGGCGTGCGGCCCTGACGGAGCTCGAAATGCACTTCCGGCCGGTCGGCGAACCCGGTGTCGCCCGACAGCGCGATCGTCTGGCCGCGCTTGACCGCCTGGCCGCGCGTCACGATCACGCGGCTGGCATGGCCATAAACGCTGGTCCAGCCATTGCCGTGCCGGACCATCACCAACCCGCCGAGCCCGGCGATGCTGTCGGTGGTGTAGATTACCACACCATCGGCCGCGGCTTTGATCGGCGTCCCGAGCGGCACCGCGATCTTGATCCCGTCGTTACGCTCGCCGCTCGCGCCGCTGCCGAAACGTTTGACGACCTTGCCGCTCGCGACGGGCCAGAGGAACGGGCCGCTGAGCGGCGAGGGCGCGCCCACCGCGGCGGTCGACGGCAGCGCCCTGGTCACCGAGCTGGCCGGGCGAACCGGCCTGACATTGTCGGGAATGGCGGGTTCGCCACCGCCGGTGGCGATGTCACCAAGGTCGATCTTGAACGCCGCCGCGCGCTCGGCGAGCGTCTGGGGCGGCCGCGCGCCGCCGGGGATCAGGATGCGACGGCCCGACCGTAGCACATAGGGCTCGACCAAATCATTGGCGGTGACGATGTCGGCCCAGCGGACGCCATAGGCCCGCGCGATCGCGATGCCCGATTCGCCCGGCCGGACCAGGTGATAGCGGCCGCCGGGAATGCGCAATTGCTGGCCGGTGCGAATCGTGAAGGGAAATTCCAGGCCATTCGCTTTGGCAATGACCTCGGACCCTGATCCAGCCTTATCGGCGATGCCTCGCAACGTGTCGCCGGGCCGCACGATATAGCTCGATTCAGCGATCATCCTCGCATCGGGTGTGACGGGCCGCGCTTCCCAGGCGGGGGGCGCCGAGGGCGGGGCGGGGACCTCGCTGTGCTGCGATGGCGAGTCGTAATCGGCCATGGGCGGCGACCCCGCATCCGATGGCCGCGCATAGTCGGTCTGCGGGATGCAGCCCGAGAGACCGAATATCAAAAAGACGAGTGTGATCATTCGCATCGCGGGCCCCCCCCAGCGTTATCGATACGCTTTCTCCAGCATAGCCAGCGAATCGCGATGCGTCAGGTCCATCTGTAATGGCGTCACCGTCACGTAACCCATTTCGATCGCTTCCAGATCGGTATCGGCCGCCGGCGTGTGCTCGATGCGACCAAGACCCATCCAGTAATAAGCGAAACCGCGAGGGTCGGTGCGCTCGATCATCTTGACCCGGCCATAGTCGCGCAGCCCTTGGTGGACGACGCGTACGCCTTTCACCTTGTCCGGCGGGATCGGCGGGAAATTGACGTTGACCACGACGCGCGAATCGACCGGCGCGGCGATCAGCGGCGCGAGCACGCGCTCGCCCCACGCTTCGGCGGTCTCGAAGGTAACGTCATGGCCGGGCGCTTCGGCCCCATAACGCTGGCTGATCGCGATCGATCGGATGC
The DNA here is from genome assembly GCF_001598455.1 of Sphingomonas pruni NBRC 15498. Classification (GTDB taxonomy): domain Bacteria; phylum Pseudomonadota; class Alphaproteobacteria; order Sphingomonadales; family Sphingomonadaceae; genus Sphingomonas; species Sphingomonas pruni. The sequence goes on along the minus strand of NZ_BCYZ01000003.1, from coordinate 450 downwards.
CGGCGAGCGCACCTTCCATCGCCGCACCGATCGTGCCCGAATAAAAGACGTCCTCACCGAGATTGGCGCCGCGATTGACTCCCGACAGGATCAGATCGGGCTTGGCGTCGCGCATGACGTTGGCCAGCGCGAACATCACGGCATCGGTGGGCGTGCCGCCGACCGCATAACGCTTGTCGTCGAAACGCTTGACGCGCAGCGGCTCGGTGAGCGTCAGCGAGCGGCCCTTGCCGGATTGCTCCTCGGCCGGCGCCACGATGGTGATATCGTCGGAAAAACGCCGCGCCAGACGTTCGAGCACGGCAAGACCGGGCGCGTCATAGCCGTCATCGTTGGTGAGGAGGATCCGCATCTCAAATCCTCCCTGCGCGAAGCGCGGGGAGGGGGACCGCTCGGCGCAGCCGAGTGGTGGAGGGGCCGCAGTCGCGTAAGCGGCGAGGACGGGACATT
>NZ_BCYZ01000002.1 GCF_001598455.1 Sphingomonas pruni NBRC 15498 | reverse complement strand
GGGGGGGGGCCCGCAGTCGCGTAAGCGGCGAGGACGGGACATTTCCCCTCCACCGTCCGCTTCGCGGCCGGTCCCCCTCCCCATCTGCGACGGGGAGGATTTCATTTGGTAGGCTCCAACCGGTTCAACCCATCCAGATAAGGCTGCAGCGCGTCGGGAATCGCGACCGCGCCGTCTTCCTGCTGATAATTTTCCAGGATCGCGACCATCATTCGCCCGACGACCAGCCCCGAGCCGTTCAGCGTGTGAACGAATGCCGGCTTGCCATCCTCGCCGCGGAAGCGGGCGTTCATCCGCCGCGCCTGGAAATCGGTGCAGGTCGAGCAGCTCGAAATCTCGCGATAGCGGCCTTGGCCCGGCAGCCAGACTTCGAGGTCATAGGTGCGCGCGGCGGAAAAACCCATGTCGCCGGTGCAGAGCTTCATCCGGCGGAAGGGTAGGCCGAGCCGAGTCAGCACATCTTCGGCCGCCGCGGTCATCCGCTCATGCTCGGCTTCCGACTGGTCGGGCGGCACGATCGAGACCATTTCGGCCTTCTCGAATTGATGCTGGCGAATGAAGCCGCGTGTGTCGCGTCCGGCGGCGCCCGCTTCGGATCGGAAGCACGGCGTCAATGCGGTGAAGCGCAGCGGAAGCTCGTCGGCCGCCAGGATCTTTTCGCGCACGATGTTGGTCAGCGATACTTCGGACGTGGGAATCAGCCAGCGACCGTCAGTGGTCTGGAACAGGTCCTCAGCGAACTTGGGCAATTGCCCGGTGCCGAACATCGCTTCGCTGCGCACCAAGAGCGGCGGTACGACTTCCTCATAGCCATGATGGCGGGTCAGGACATCGAGTCCGAACTGGCCCAGCGCGCGGTTGAGCCGCGCCGCGGCGCCGCGCACCAGGGTGAAGCGCGCGCCGGCTAGTGCCACGCCCGTTTCGAAGTCCAGCCCGATCGCCGGGCCGATCGCGTCGTGCTCGCGAATCGCGAACCCGAAAACCGGCTTGGTGCCGCGCTCGTGGATCAGCTGGTTGTCGTCTTCGTCCGCGCCCTCGGGCACGTCGTCGAGCGGCAAATTGGGGATCGCAGCCAGCGCATCGCTCAGCGCGGCTTCCGCCATGCGTTCCTCTTCCTCGAGCTCGGGCAGGCGCGTCTTGAGCGTCGCGACCTCGGCCATCAGCGCGTTCGCCCGCGCCTCGTCCTTGGCCGCCTTGGCCGCGCCGATCGCTTTCGACGCCTCGTTGCGGCGAGTCTGGCCGGCTTGCAGTTCGGTGATCACCGCACGGCGTTTCTCATCGAGCGCGAGCAGGTCCGACGCCATCGGCGACAGGCCGCGTCTGGCCAAACCGGCATCGAAGGCTTCGGGATCGTCGCGGATCAGGCGGATATCGTGCATAATGGTGCGGCTATGACGAGGCGTGGCGGCCCGCGCAACCCGGCGCGATGCTGCGGCGTTGACCCGTCAAGATAGCGAGGAGGAAGCCATGCAATTACGGCACGATAGTCTGGTCCTGGTCGCCGACGGGCGCAAGGCGTTGTTCCTGCGGAACGAAGGCGATGGAGTACATCCCAACCTGGTCGTCGAGCATGCCGAAGAGCGGATCAATCCGGCCGATCACGACCAGAAGAGCGACGGTCCGGGGAGTATGGCCAATATGCTCAGGTCGCCGCGTAGCACGGTCGACGAGGCCGATTTTCACCGGCTGGAGGAGGACAGGTTCGCGGTAGAGATCGCGGCGACCCTGAAGCAGCGGGCGCTGGCCAACGAGTTCGAATCGCTGATCGTCGCGGCACCTCCCCACACGCTGGGCGAGCTGCGTAAGCATTATCATTTGGAGGTGGCCAACAGATTGACCGGCGAAATCCCGAAGGATCTCACCGGCCATCCGATTCCCGAAATAGAGAAAGCGTTGACTGCCGCTTAGGCAGCAACAGTATCGGTTTTCTTCCTGGTCAGGCGCTTGCGCGCAACCATCGCAGCCGCGGCACCGCCGAACAACAGGACCATCGGCGGCGCCGGCACTGGAGCAGGCGTACCGCCGGTCGATCCGGTCGAGGAGCCGTGGCCGCTGGAGCTCCAGCCGCCGTTCGACGACCAGCCGCCATTCGAGCTCCAGCCCTTGGACGAAGAGCCGTAGCTCGACGAAGAGGTGGAGGACGAGCCCGAGGTCGAGGAAGACCCCGAACTGGCGGACGAATTGGACGAGCTCGATCCGTTCGAGGACGAAGACGTCGAGGACGACGATCCGTTCGAGGAACTCGAGGTCGATGAGGAGGACGAGACATCACCCGACGACGAAGTCGAGGACGAGACGTTACCCGACGACGACGAGGAAACGTTGCCCGACGAGGAAGACGAGGTGCTCCCCGACGAGAAGCCGCCGGTGGAGGAAGAGGTCGAGGACGAGCCGCCTGAGCTGGACGAGGTCGAAGAGATCGCGATCCCGCCGCTGCCGCCGCCGCTGCCCCCGAAGCCGCCGACGAAAAAGCCTCCGCCGCCGCCGCCCCAGCCACCGCCGCTGCCGCCGACGACCGGCACGCCGCCGCTCGATCCAGTGAAAGCGGGCGGCATCGGCAACGGAGCGCCGCCGGCAACCGTCACGACCGCGGGCGGGCACGTCGTCGTGGTCGTCACCACCTTGCGAACGCGCGATCGGGCGGCGCTCGCCACCCGGGCCCGCACGACATGCCGCTTGTAGGTCTTGGCATAAACGGGCCGGGCCTTGGCGTGGTCGGCCACCTTGACCGCGCCGCCGCCGATAATGGCGCCCCCGCATGCGCAGGCGCATAGTTTAGCCATCGCCATCCGGACAGACATCGCGTCTACTCTCTCTCTAACCGTCTCTGACCCCACAGAGACGATGGTGAATCTCGCAGTTGCTTCGCTGCTAGTGCGATAGTGCAAAACAAAGAATTAAGCGCAATTCCGTTAACCATTTATAGTCGCCTGATTTGATCTTTATATCGATCGATGTGGGTGCGATTATGGTTAACGTGTCATTGTGATACGCCGTAGGTTAACTTGTCCGGCTGACCCGACGGTATCGCTCCATCACGAAGGAGTGGCTGGTCGGTTCATGGTGCCGTCATTCGTCCCGCATTAGCGGGCCCAGAACGCGGCCGATCTTTTCGTCCGTCGTCAATCGCTTGTGGAGCAGCTTCCGCGCCGCTATAGGCCCGCTCGTCATTGGGGTCCGACAGGCACACGGGAACAGTGTTCCAAGGGCCGACAGGAGAGTGGGGATGGCAACGGCTTTGAATCGCATGGATGATTCCAGTTTCAGCGTACCGGCCAACGACGGCGACGGCTATCGTCCGAGCCCCGACGAGCCGTTCATGAATCCCCGCCAGCAGGAATATTTCCGCGACAAGCTGCTGCGCTGGAAGGAAGCGATCCTCAAGGAAGCGGAAGTGACCTTGTCACAGCTTCAGGTCGAGCCGCTGCGCGAAGCGGATTTGACCGATCGTGCGTCGAGCGAGACCGATTGGTCGATCGAACTGCGCACGCGCGATCGCCAGCGCAAGCTGATCTCGAAGATCGATGCCGCGCTGCGCCGACTCGATGAAGGCGAATATGGTTATTGCGAAGTCACCGGCGAACCGATTTCGCTCGGCCGACTCGAGGCGCGGCCGATCGCGACGATGACCGTCGAGGCGCAGGAGCGCCACGAGCGCAACGAGAAGGTGTCGCGCGAGGATTGATCCGATCCGGATCAAATTTTCGCGGGGACCGCGGTTTAACGCTTTCGACAATATTTTCGGCCTATGCGTCCACGGGGGCATGGACCCGTTTTTGGCAGGCATATGGACCAATTTTCGCACGATCCCTTAAGCGACGGCACTGCCGCAGACGCGGCCGCGCAGCGTAACGACGCGCGCGACAGTCTGTTGCTGGTGGCGCGGTTCCGTATCGAGGGCTCGGCCGAAATCATGCAGGTACGCGTCCGCAACCTGTCGTCCGGCGGTTTGATGGCCGATGTGCCCAAGCCGATCGATATCGGCACGATGGTCGAGGTGGAGGTGCGTGGCGTCGGCTGGGTAAACGGCCGCATCGCCTGGGTCGCGGCCGGGCGCGCCGGCGTGGCGTTCGATCACCCGATCGATCCTCAGGCCGCGCGCAAGCCGGTCGTAGCCAGTTCGGGCCCGACCAAGGACAAGCCGATCAAGCCGCTATTCTGACAGGCGGCCCGGGCACATTGCCCGGGGCGCCGCTAGCGGTGTCAGATCGCCGCGATGGCTTCCTTCACTCGCAATTTCTGCTTCTTGAGATCCGCAAGGATGCGGGTGTCGGGCGCAGGGCGCTGGCTTTCGGCAGTGATTTGCCGGTCCAACACCATATGCTTCGCCTCAAGAGCTGAAAGGTGCGAGTTCTGCATGGGAGCGACCTCCTTCATCAAGGTGGGTGGACTAATAGAACACGAGTCGCGCGATTTGTCGCCATCGATTTCACTTTCGATTCGACGCGGCGCTTCGTTTTGGCGACAGATCGGTCGTCGAGGGCCCAGGGAACGCGAATAGCGATGGACGAAGCGCAGATCCACAAACGGCTGGACGCCCTCAGGACCGAGCATCGCGACCTCGACTCGGCGATCGACGCGTTGCGGGCGTTGGGTTCCAGCGACCAACTTCAGATCGCGCGGCTGAAGAAGCGAAAATTGATGCTGAAGGATGAGGTAACCGCGTTGGAGAATCAGCTGATTCCGGACATCATCGCCTGATCGAACGCGACTGGTCGAATTTGGGACGCGTCAGTCCTTTCGCCGCTTGCGGGAACTGGCATTTGTGGCAATCGTATTGCGCATGACAGGGGACGTCACCGAACTGCGCATCCATCGCAAGATGATCGACTCGCTCTATGTCGAGGCGATGGTCCTGGCGGATGAGGCGCGCGGCTATTTCGACCAGGGCGCGCGGGTCGAGCGCGAGGCGCTGGATCCCCTTGGTCGCGTTACCTTCTCGTGCGAATCGCTCAAGGTGACGACGCGGCTGATGCACGTCATCGCCTGGTTGCTGACTCAGCGCGCGGTCGATTCGGGGGAATTGTCGCCGCGCGATGCGCTCGATCCCACCCGTCGCCTGGGCGACGCGCCGGTCACCGATGCCGCCGTGATCGAGCAGATGCCGGCGGACGCCCGCGCATTGATCACTGCCAGCATCGACCTCCATCGCCGCGTGGCGCATCTCGATGGAGCACAGAGCGCCTCGCTTCCTGCCGATAGCCCGGTGCAATGGATGCAGGCCCGTCTGGCAATGGCGTTCTAGACTCGGTTTCGGCAAAGCTGAAACAGTTGCGGCACCGGCCCGCTCCCCCACCCGGCCTCCCAACTAGGGTATTTTATGGGAGGCCGGGTGGGGGAGCGGGTCGGTGCCGATTCAGCGAAGCTGAAAACGACTCTAGAAGGTCATCGCCTGTCGTTATGGCTGGGGCGTCATGACGCGCAGATGCGCGCCTTCGCCGCCTTATACTCGGCTTCCAGCCGATCGACGCGAGCCGAGACCGACTCGATCTTGTCGATCACGCCGATGCCTTGGCCCGAACCCCAGATGTCCTTCCAGGCCTTCGCCTCGCGATTGCCGCCGAAGTTCATCGTGCTGAGATCGCCTTCCGGCAGATTGTCGGGATCCATTCCCGCGGCCGTGATCGAGCTGCGCAGATAATTGCCGTGCACGCCGGTGAACAGGTTCGAATAGACGATGTCCGCCGCCTTGCTCTCGACGATGCTGCGTTTGTAGGCCTCGACGGCATTGGCTTCTTCGGTCGCGATGAACGGCGAACCGATATAGGCCAGGTCGGCGCCCATCGCCTGGGCAGCGAGCACCGCGCCGCCCGTCGCGATCGCGCCCGACAACGCCAACGGGCCATCGAACCACTGCCGGATTTCCTGCGTGATCGCGAAAGGCGACAAGCGCCCGGCATGGCCGCCGGCGCCCGCCGCGACCGCGATCAGCCCGTCGGCGCCCTTTTCGATCGCCTTGCGCGCGAAACGGTCGTCGATGACGTCGTGGAGCGTAATCCCGCCCCAAGCGTGCACCGCCTGGTTAAGCTCCTCGCGCGCGCCGAGCGAGGTGATGGTGATCGGCACTTGCCATTTCGCGCAGATGGCGAGGTCGCCCTCCAGCCGGTCGTTCGACTTGTGAACGATCTGGTTGACCGCGAAGGGGGCCGCCGGACGATCGGGATTGTCGCGGTTCCACGCCGCGAGCTCCTCGGTGATCCGGTGCAGCCATTCGTCGAGCAGCGTCTGCGGCCGCGCGTTCAGGGCCGGAAACGAGCCGACGATTCCGGCCTTGCATTGCGCGATCACGAGATCGGGTCCGGAGATGATGAACAGCGGCGACCCGATCACGGGCAGGCGGAGGCGATCGAATATGGGCGTCTTCATACCGGTTTCATAGCGCAACCGAAACCACTGTCCAGCGGCCTCGGAAAGGTTTTCGAATTGACGGTACGTAATCCTCGGGTCGGGCCGGATCGATCCATTTGCCATTCACACCGGGCGCGTTATGGCCGGACAATACACCAACATCGGGTCCAGGAAATCGCATGAAGATCGCCGTCACCGCCGCATTGTTACTCGCTACCGTGTCCGCCCCGGCGCTCGCCGCGGCGCGACTGCCGACCGATGTCGTGCCCGTATCCTACGACATCACGGTCGATCCCGACGCGCAGAAGATGACCTTCACCGGAACCGAGACTGTCAATGTCGCGGTAAAGAAGGCGACCCGCACGATCATCCTCAATGCCGCCGATATGACGATCAGCCGCGCGACGATCGACGGCAAGGCGGTGCCGTTCAAGCTCGACAACGCGGCTCAGCAACTGACCCTGACGCTCCCGGCGCCGGCCAAGCTCGGCAACCATGTGATCACCTTCGCCTGGACCGGGAAGATCAACGAATCGGCGGCCGGCTTCTTCGCGATCGACTATACCAATAACGACGGATCGAAGGCCCGGATGCTGGCGACGCAGTTCGAGGCGCCCGACGCCCGCCGATTCGCGCCGATGTGGGACGAGCCGAGCTTCAAGGCCAAGTTCAAGCTGTCGGCGGTGGCGCCCAAGGGACAGCTCGCTTTCTCCAACATGCCCGCCACCATGACGAACCGTCCCGACGGCACCCAGCTCTACAGCTTCCGCCAGACACCGATCATGTCGAGCTACCTGCTGTTCCTCGGCATGGGCGACATGGAGCGCAAGACGGTGATGGCCGGCAATACCGAGATCGGCGTGATCACGCGCAAGGGAGTCAAGGATCAGGGCGATTACGCGCTGGCTTCGGCCAAGCGGCTGCTGACCTATTATAACGACTATTTCGGCCAGCCTTATCCGCTGCCCAAGCTCGACATGATCGCCGGCCCGGGCACCAGCCAGTTCTTCGGCGCGATGGAGAATTGGGGCGCGATCTTCTATTTCGAGCCCGAGCTGCTGTTCGACGCGAAGCGGTCGACCGAAAGCGACAAGCAGCGCATCTTCACCGTCGTCGCGCACGAAATGGCGCACCAATGGTTCGGCGACCTCGTCACGATGAACTGGTGGGACGATCTCTGGCTCAACGAGGGTTTTGCCTCGTGGATGGAGAACAAGGCCTCCTACGACCTCAATCCCGGCTGGTTCGCCCGCGAGAGCGCGGTCAGCGAGGATCGCGAAGGCGCGCTGGCGATCGATGCTACCTCTGCGACGCACCCGATCATCCGCCACGTAGAGACCGTCGACCAGATCGGCGAGGCGTTCGACAGCATCACGTATAACAAGGGCCAGGCGGTCATCACGATGATCGAGTCGACGCTGGGTCCGGACAAGTTCCGCGACGGCATCCGCCGCTACATGGCCAAGTACAAATACGGAAACACCCAAACCGACATGCTGTGGGCCGAGCTCGAAGCGGCGTCGGGCGTGAAGATCAGCGACAGTGCGCACGACTTCACGCTGCAGGGCGGCGTGCCGCTGATCTCCTTGACCGACGGCAAATGCGTCAACGGCAAAACCACAGTGTCGCTGGCCCAGGGCCGGTTCGGGCTCGATGACGCGTCCAAGGCCCCGCAGAGCTGGCGCGTGCCGCTGCGCGTCGGGACGATCGGCGGCGATCCGGTCCGCGTCATCGCGACCGGCGCCAAGACCGACGTCACGGTGCCGGGCTGCGGTCCGGTCGTGCTCAATGTCGGCAAGGGCAGCTATCTGCGCGCCCGCTATTCGGACGCGGCACACGCCGCGCTCGTCGCCGATTACGGCAAGCTGGCGGTGGCCGATCGGCTCGGCACGCTGGGCGACGATTTCGCGCTGGCGCGCTCGGGCGACCAGGACTTCTCGGACTGGGCGGCGACTTTCGCGGCGATTCCCGAGGACGCCAATCCGCTCGAATGGTCGCTGGCCTCGAGCGAACTCGGCTCGCTGTCCGGCCTCTACACCAATACTCCGCTGCAGCAGCAGCTCGACGCGCTGACAATCAAGCGGCTTGGGCCGGTGCTGGCCCGGATCGGTTATGAGCAAAAGGCCGGCGAGTCGCCGCTCGTCACCAATCTGCGCGAGGGGTTGGTCGGCCGGCTCGGCGCGGCGGGCGATCCCGAAGTGCTGAAGCGTGCGCGGGAATGGGTCGCCAAGCTCAAGACCGACAGCGCCGCGATCCCGCCGGCGATCCGCGGGCCGATGCTCGGCACCTTCGCCAGCAATGCGAGCGCGGCCGACTGGGACGATCTGCTGACCCTGTTCAAGAGCGAAACCAACCCGGTCGTGAAGAACGAATATGTCCGCCTGCTCGGCGCGGCCAAGGATCCGGCGCTGGCGCAGAAGGCGTTGGATCTGGTCAAGACCGACATACTAACCGCGCAGCAGAAGCCGACCATCCTGCGGGCGGTGGCCGGCAAGCATCCGGAGATGGCGTTCGATTTCGCCGTTGCCAATGCCGACCTGGTCAACGGCGTGCTGGAAGCGAGCACCCGGGCCGGCTTCATCGTCAGCTTGGGCGCGGGTTCGAACGATCCGGCGATGCCGGGCAAGATCAACGCCTATGCCGAGAAGAACCTGCCCGTCAGCTCGCGCGGCGGCGCCAAGCGCGCGCTGGCGACGATCGCGGTGCGCAAGGCGGTTGCCGATCGGCTGCGGCCTGGCGTGACGGCGTGGGTGGCGAAGGGAAGCTGAGCGTTTTAGCGCGATAAGGTAAATCCTCCCTGCGCGCAAAAGCGCGTGGGGAGGGGGACCATCGCGCTAGCGATGGTGGAGGGGAAATGCCCTCCTCGCGGCTTTGCCACTGCGGCCCCACCACCGCGCTGCGCGCGGTCCCCCTCCCCACCTTCGATGGGGAGGATTTTGTTGGTCAATCGATCCGCTTCAGCCCCTTCGCGAAGCGATGCGCGTTGGCGATGTAATGGTCCGCCGACGCGTTCAGGAAGGCGCGCTTGTCGGGATCCAGCGTCTTCATCGCGCGTGCCGGGGAGCCGACGATCAGGCTGCCCGCCTCGAACGTCTTTCCTTCAGTGACCAGGGCGTTGGCGCCGATCACGCATTCGTCGCCGATCACCGCCTGGTTGAGGACGGTGGCTCCCATGCCGACCAGCACTCGGTTGCCGACCGTGCAGCCGTGCAGAATGGCGTGGTGGCCGATCGTGCAATCCTCGCCGATCGTCAGCGGCACGCCGTAATCGGAGTGCAGCATCGTCCCGTCCTGGACGTTGCTACCGTTGCCGACGGTGATGAGCGAGGTGTCGCCGCGGATCACGGTTCCGAACCACACGCCGACATTGTCGCCGAGCACGACCTCGCCAATGACATGCGCGTCAGGGGCGATCCACACGCCGCTGCCGATGACCGGGACCTTCCCGTCGAGTTCGTAGATGGGCACGGGGTTCTCCTCGCGACGCGATTAGGTTGGGAAGATGCCGGAGCGCAAGGCCGCGGAGAATTGCGCGACGGCATCGCCCAGCGGACGCTGTCCCGCCCAACGCCGCAAGGATGCGGCGGCGTCGATCGCGGCCACGATCGCATGCCCGGCAATCTCCGGGTCGACCGCGCGAACCGATCCGTCGGCAACGCCGTCGGCGATCGTGCCGGCAATGTGCCGCGTGACGCGGTCGGTTCGTTGCAGCATCTGTTCGCGCAGGTCGATCGGCAGTGCCTGATAGGCGCTGGTGCGCAGCAACGGGCTGTCGGCTGCGAATTGCAACGCGACCAGGCTCGACACCATGATCGCCAGCCGCTCGCCTTCGTCGCTGCCGGCGGCATCGGCGCGCGCCTGGGCGGCATCGAGCAACGCATAGCTGCGGTCGAAACAGGCGACGACCAGATCGTCCTTGTTTTCGAGATGATGATAGAAACTGCCGGTCGATACGCCGAGCTCGGCAGCGATCTTTTCGACACTCGCGCCGACATAGCCTTCACGATTGATCAGGTTGGTGGCGGCGTGGAGGAATCGCGTCTGGGCATCTCCGTCATCCGGCGGATCGAGCGGAGCGGTATCGATCGGCCAGTCGCGAGCCGCGGCAAGGCCGCGATCGAGGATGTCGAACAATCGGGTTTCGGCGCGATCGAGATCGCGTTCGAGATAATGCGGCAGCCAGGCCGGCAACCAATGCACATTGTGGATCAGGACAGAGCTGGCGATGAGCGTACGCGATTCCACGTCAGGTGCATCGTCGGCCTCGAAGAACCCGCGCACCAATCGCGCCATATCGGCATAAAGCGTGTCGAGCGGAGCGCGGGCTTCGGCGTCGAGCGCGCGCATGTCGGACAGCAGCGCCAGCTTCGTCGCGCCGGGCAGACGCTGATGAAGATGCGTCTGGAACTGATCGTGCAGGAAAGCCCGGACGCGCGCACGCGGATCGGGCTCGTGGGCCGCCGCCGCCGCGCTGTCCCGCAGGCGAAGCAAGGTGCGCTCCAGACACGCCGCCGCAAGCACATCCTTGCGCTTGAAATAATAAGTCACGCTCGACGTATCGAGCCCAAGCGCCTTGGCTACGGCGGTCAGCGTCATGCCGCGCGTGCCGTGCAGGTTGATCAGGTCGGAGGCGACATCGAGAATCTCGCCGCGGCGCCGCGCGAAGCGTGGCGTCTGGCGGGCGGGATCGACGGTCATGCCGCCACTATAGGGGTTCGCCCTGGCGAAACAAACCGTGGTTGCGGGTGACGGGCTTGCCGATTTCAGGCAGCCGCGGCGGTCGCGCGCAGGGCTTCGATCACCCGCGCCAGCAACTCCTTGCGGCAGATGAGCAGGTCGGGGACCCATGTGTCGGCGCAATTGTAGACGAACGGCGATCCGTCGAGCCGCGTCGCGTGCAGGCCGGCGGCTAGGGCGACCGCGACCGGCGCGGCATTGTCCCATTCGTGCTGTCCGCCCGAATGCAGGTAGATGTCGGCAAGGCCGCGCACCACCGCCATCGCCTTCGCGCCCGCCGATCCCATCGGCACCAATTCGGCACCGATCGCTTCGGCCACCGCGATCGCCTCGGCGGCCGGTCGCGTGCGGCTGATCACCATGCGCGGAGGATCGTTGAGCGGCTGCAGGGCAGGGGGCGCATCCGAGCGCAGCACCAATCCGGCATCGGGCAAGGCGACCACGCCGAGTTCGGGGCGGCCATCGATGCACAAGGCGACGTGGACCGCCCAATCGTCACGCGCCTCACCATATTCGCGCGTGCCGTCGACCGGGTCGATAATCCAGGTCCGCGACTTGGCCAGGCGGCTGCCATCGCACTTGCGCTCTTCGGATAGCAAGCCGTCGTCGGGGCGCTCGGTGCCGATCGCGTGACACAGCAATTCGTTGGCGGCGGCGTCGCCCGCCTTGCCGAGTTCCTTCGGATCCCAGTCGCGCGAGGCGCGAACTTCCTGCAGCAATTTGCCTGCGGCTGCGGCGATCTCCGCAGCAAAGTCGGCATCGGCCTGGGTCCAGCTCACAGATCGGGACTCCATACGCCCATGATATGCTCGACGATGCGCTCCGCCGCCGCTTCCGGCGTCTCGCGCGTCGTGTCGATCACGATATCGGGCCGCTCGGGGCGTTCGTATGGGCTCGAAATGCCGGTGAAGTTGCGGATCTCTCCTGCGCGTGCCTTCTTGTAGAGACCTTTGACATCGCGCGCCTCTGCCACTTCGATCGGCGTGTCGACAAAGATCTCGACGAAGTCGCCTCCGGGCAGCATCGCGCGGATCATGTCGCGTTCGGCGCGGAACGGCGAGATGAACGCGGTCAGCACGATCAGGCCGGCATCGGTCATCAGCTTGGCGACTTCGCCGACCCGGCGGATGTTCTCGATCCGGTCGGCATCGGTGAAGCCGAGATCCTTGTTGAGCCCGTGGCGGACATTGTCGCCGTCGAGCAGGTAGGAGTGCCGCCCGAGCGCGTAGAGCTTCTTCTCGACCATATTGGCGATGGTCGACTTGCCCGAGCCTGACAGGCCAGTGAACCACAGCACCTTGGGTTCCTGGCCCTTTTGCTGCGCGTGCGCCTCGCGAGTGACGTCGACCGACTGCCAATGAACGTCGCGTGCGCGACGCAGCGCGAAATGCAGCATACCCGCAGCAATCGTCGCGTTGGTCAGCTTGTCGATCAGGATGAACCCACCCAGGTCGCGACTGTCGCCATAGGGCTCGAACACCAATGGCTTGTCGGTCACCAGGTTGGCGACGCCGATCGCGTTGAGGTCCAACGTCTTCACCGCAATCTGTTCGAGCGTGTTGACGTTGACCTGGTATTTCGGCTGGTGGACCTTGGCGCTGACCGTCTGGGTGCCGAGCTTTAGCCAATAGCCGCGACCGGGGAGCAATTCCTCGTCGGACATCCAGACGATCGTCGCCTCGAACTGGTCGGCCGATTGCGGCGGGCAGTCCGCCGCGGCGATGACGTCACCGCGCGAGCAATCGACTTCGTCGGCCAGGGTCAGCGTGACCGACTGGCCCGCGACAGCGACGTCGAGGTCGCCGTCCAATGTAACGATCCGTTCGACCCGCGTCATTTTGCCCGAGGGCAGGATGCGCACCGCGTCGCCCGGCGCGATCGTTCCTTCGGAGATCAGGCCGGCAAAGCCGCGGAAATCGAGATTGGGGCGGTTGACCCATTGCACCGCCATGCGGAACGGCTTGGCACGATCGGCATCGGTGTCCAGCTTGACCGTATCGAGATGCTCGATCAGCGTCGGCCCGGAATACCAGGGCGTATTGCCCGACAATGCCGTGATATTGTCGCCTTTGAACCCCGAAATCGGGATCGCGGTGAATTGCTCGATTCCGATCCTTTGCGCAAACGCGGCATAATCGGCGACGATCGCGTCGTACGTGGCCTGGTCGTAACCGACCAGGTCCATCTTGTTCACCGCCAGCACGATGTGCCGGATGCCGATCAGGTGCGCGAGATAGGAGTGACGCCGCGTCTGGGTCAGCACGCCCTTGCGCGCATCGATCAGGATCACCGCGAGATCGGCGGTCGACGCGCCGGTCACCATGTTGCGGGTATATTGCTCGTGGCCCGGCGTGTCGGCGACGATGAACTTGCGTTTCTCGGTCGCGAAGAAGCGATAGGCGACGTCGATCGTGATACCCTGTTCGCGCTCGGCGGCGAGGCCGTCGACGAGCAGCGCGAAGTCGATTTCCTGTCCCTGCGTGCCGACCCGCTTGCTGTCCGCTTCGAGCTGCGCGAGCTGATCGTCGAAGATCATCTTGCTGTCGTAGAGCAGCCGCCCGATCAGCGTGGACTTGCCATCATCGACCGACCCGCACGTGATGAAGCGCAGCAGCGTCTTGCGCTGATGCTGCGCGAGATATTCGTCTATGTCCTGCGCGATCAGGGCGTCGGGGCGGTAGGTGGTGTCGGTCATGTTTTTATTCCGTCGCCCCGGCGAAGGCCGGGGCCGCTGGCGATCGAAGGTTCATGCATGAGGCGCACGACCCCGGCCTGCGCCGGGGTTGACGCTTCGTCACGCTGCGCATGACGTGGCGCGTCAAAAGTACCCCTCCTGCTTCTTCTTCTCCATGCCCGCGCCGCCGGCATCCTTGTCGATCGCCCGGCCCTGACGTTCGGAGGTGGTGGTCAGCAGCATTTCCTGGATGATCTGCGGCAAGGTCGCCGCCTCGCTCTCGACCGCGCCGGTCAGCGGATAGCAGCCGAGCGTGCGGAAGCGGATCGAGCGCTCGACCGGCACTTCGCCGGGATTGAGCCGGAAGCGGTCGTCGTCGACCATCAGGATCAGCCCATCGCGGTCGACCGTCGGGCGCGGTGCCGAGAAATAGAGCGGGACGATCTCGATACCCTCGAGATGGATGTACTGCCAGATGTCGAGCTCGGTCCAGTTCGACAGCGGGAAGACGCGGATGCTTTCGCCCTTGGCCTTATGCGCATTGTAAAGGTGCCAGAGCTCGGGCCGCTGGTTCTTGGGATCCCAGCGATGCGATGCCGATCGGAACGAGAAGACGCGTTCCTTGGCCCGGCTCTTTTCCTCGTCGCGCCGCGCGCCGCCAAACGCCGCATCGAAGCCATATTGATCGAGCGCCTGTTTGAGGCCCTCCGTCTTCCACAGGTCGGTATGCAGCGCGCCGTGATCGAACGGATTGATTCCGCGTGCTATCGCGTCGGGATTGTGGTGGACGAGCAATTCCATCCCCGCCTCGCGTGCGGCCCGGTCGCGCAACGCGTACATATCCCGGAACTTCCAGGTCGTGTCGACGTGGAGCAACGGGAAAGGCGGCGGCGCGGGATAGAAAGCCTTGCGCGCCAAGTGCAGCATGACGGCGCTGTCCTTGCCCACCGAATAGAGCATCACCGGACGCTCGGCTTCGGCCACCACTTCGCGCAGGATATGGATGCTCTCCGCTTCCAGCCGCTGCAGGTGCGTGAGCGTTGCGGGCTGGATCAAGTCGTCAGTGGAGGCCAGCGGCCGGGTTGCCATGCGTCGAAACACCTTTCGGGGCGCAGGATAACCGCGTGCGCCGGAAATACACTATCTGTCCGGCGACTACATAGGGGTAGTGCGGCGTGGGTCACCGCTTGGGTTTCTTTAGTACGGCAAAGCCCCATTAGGGTCAGTTGATCCGGACGAAGGTGATCGCGCGGCGTTCTGGGTCGGCGCCGGTCAGGCGGACGCGGACGGTGTCGCCCGGCTCGACCCCGTGCGCATCGACCCGTGCGACGACGGGCAAGTCGCTCAACTGGATCCTCGCGCCTTTCTGATCGAGATCGGTCACGACCGCGCCGAATATCTCTCCGACACGGTCCTTGAGCGCCGCGGCCTCGGCGAGATCGATCACTGCGCGGTCGATCTGGCCGCCCGTCGCATCGGCATGCGCCATCACCGGCGGCAGTTTCTCGAAGGCTTGCGCAACGACCTCCGGAACCGGCTGGCCGTTGGCGACGGCGAGCGCGGCACGCACGACATAGCGATCGGCCAGCCGCCGGAGCGGTGCCGTCGCATGGGCATAGGTCGCCGCCATCGGCGCGTGCCACGGCACGACACCGTCGCGATAGGGCTGATAGGCCGCACCGCCACCCGCGCGCCGGATCGCCAGCATGAAGGCGGCCTGGCGCGGATCGTTGGCGCTCAGGCCATTCTCGTAACATTCGAGCGAAACATCGGCGGGCCAGGACAGGCCGAACGCGCGAGCGGTGTTGCGCAGCCGCACGACCGCATGCGCATCGGGCGCGGGCATCACGCGGAACAGCCCGGTGTGATGCGCCTGCAATGCGTCGGCCACCGCCAGGTTGGTTGCTAGCGATAGCGCCGCGTTACGATCCTCGGCCTCCAGACGGGGGCGGAACTGCAGCTCGAAACTGCCATCGGCTTGACGGTCGACTTCCTGTTCAGGCGGATCGACGCGTGAGGCGCCGCGGGCATCTTCCGCCGCTGTGATGCGCCGCGCGAGTTCGGCGAAATCAGGCGGCAGATCGCTGTCGCGGACGCTGTCATAAGCTAGCTTGGCGCGGCTGCGGATTATCGCGCGTTCGGCGCCGTCAAGCTTGACCGATCCGTCAGGCGCGACCCGCACGATGAAGATGACCGCAGGCCGCGGCCCGTCCGGAAGCAGGCTCGCGGCGCCTTCGGCCAGCACCGGCGGATACAGACCCGCCTTGCCGTCGGGCAGATAGAGCGTCGTGCCGCGGGCCCATGCCTCGACATCGATCGCGTCCCCGTCGTCGACGAACCACGCCACATCGGCGATCGCATAGCGCAACAACAGGTCGCTTCCCGCAGTCTCGATCGCAAAAGCCTGGTCGAGATCGGTCGAGGTCGCCGGGTCGAGCGTGACGAACGGCAGAGCGGTGCGATCGACATGCTCGGTCGGCACTCGTTTGGCCGCCGTCTCGGCGGCGGCGAGCACGTCCGGGGGGAAAGCGACGGGAACCTTGAACTGGCTGCGGAGCGCGGCGAGTCCCTGCGCGAGCGCATTGGACGGATCGACGAGAGTCTTCATCGCGGGCCGGTATAGCGGTCGGTGGGTGCGTGAATAGCCCCCGAGCGCCGACGCCGATGACGCCGATATAGCGAGCGTCAAGACGCCGGCTCGTCGATTTCTGCAAGAGGTCGCTCCAACGGCAACCAGATCGATACCGTCGTCCCCGCTCCGATCGCACTGGTGCAGGAAAAGCTCGCGTTGAGCGCGTCCGCACGCGCGGCCATGTTGGCAAGGCCCTTGCCGCGAGAGGTGCTGGCGGGTTCGAAGCCGACGCCGTTGTCTGCGATCTCTATCAGAAGACCTGCGGCCCCATCTCGGCTCGACGGGCCGCAGCGGACTTCGATCGTCGCCCCTTCCGAATGGCGCAGGCTGTTGCCGATCGTTTCCTGCAGGATGCGCAGAATGTGCAGCGCGCCGACCGGGTCGAGCCAGGGCAGGGGTGGCGCTGCCTCGACCCTCCACACGAACGTCAGTCCCGCGCTTTTCAGTTCGCGTTCCATCCGGTGGCGCAAATTGGCGAGCAGCGCCACGACATCGCCGTCGATCGGCTCGAGCGAATCGACGCCGATCCGCAGGTCGGTAATCGAGCGCTTCAGCGTCGCGATCGTTTCGGGCGATTCGTTGCGATGCTTGGCGTGGGCGAGCGCGGTGAGCAGGCTGGATCCGATCCCGTCGTGGATTTCACGCATCATTCGTTCGCGTTCGCCATCGACGGCGTGCGCGACCTGTAGTTTAGCGCGCGCATCTTCGCTTTCGGCCAGGCTTGCGGTGATTTCGGCGACGCGGGCTTCGAGCTTCAGGTTGACGTCTTCAACGTCGACCAGGGCAGTCTGCAATCGCGACGTCAGCGCCACGTCGAACGCCGCGAAGATCGCGAGTCCGCCAAAGGGCTGGAGAAACAGCCCGGCGCCCCGCGAGACTTTGAACGAAAACAGCATGTCGTGGAAAGAGAAGGCGAGTGACAGGAGGATCGCGCCGAACATCGTCCAATGTTGCGAGGTCGGCTTCTTGACGCATGCCCAGGCCAGCAGGCCGATCATCGTCGCCGTCATCGGGACGGTCAGCAGGAAGCTCGGCAACTCGCTGCGACCCGCGGCCACCAATTGATGGCGGGCGAAGATTTCCACCGCGCACATTGCAAAAACCGCGACCTGTATCAGCCGGGCACGGGGCAGCGCGAAATAGGCTGCCGCGAATCCGAAAACGGCCGCCATCAGCACGAATATCGCGTCGGTCGACGCGGTCCAGAACAACACCCGCTCGATCGGCGGTTCCTGGACGAAATATTGGAGATTCCGGAACAGCCACACGAGGCCGACAAGTGCCAGCCAACCATAGATGTTATCCTTCGGCCGCTTCACCCAGAATGACAGCGCGCCGATCGTCAGGATCAACAAATAGCCCGACACGATCTGCGGCGCGATATTGCTGAAGAACAACTGGCTGTTGAAACCGGCCCGCACGACGCGATCGGGGCCGACATGCAGCGCCCCAAGCCCGAGCAGATTGGGAGCGAGCGTCTCGATCCGAAAGACGATCTCATTGCCGCCGGGGCGCAGCATCACCGGCGGCAGCGGCACGTAGAGCGGGCGATTCCAGCTGAACGACAAGTCGCCGGAGTCCGCGCGCGAGCGATACAGTTCGGTCCCGTTGAGATAGATCGTGTAGCTGTCGCGAACCATTTCGGTGTGGAGCGCCAGCGGTCGTTCGCCGAAAATCGCGCGGTCAAATCGCGCGCGCACCCATACGTGCGGTGGATCGCTGCCTCGCGCCTTGGCCGCGCTCAATAAACGGAAATCCGGCAGCTTGCCCGGCTGCCAGCCGCCGATCGGAATAGTTGCCGCATCCGAAAAACTGAAATCGACTGCGCCATAATCGAGCGCCACCTCAGTCTCGGCCGCAGCGGGCCCGTCATGGCCCGACCAGCACAGCACAAGGGTGACGAGCAGCACCAGCGCAGCGATGGCCGCGATAATCGGGGTCGCCCGGTAACGCCGCCCTACCGCGTCAATGCGCATTCATGATGCCGCGGCTAGACGCTTCGAACACGGCTTCCGATCGCGAATTGACCTCGAGCTTGCGATAGATGTTCTTGACGTGGGTGCCGACCGTCAGCTTCGAAATCGAGATCAGTTCGCCGATCTCGATGTTGCTGAAGCCGCGCGCGAGCAGGTTGAGGATTTCCAGTTCGCGTGGCGACAACCCCTCCTTCAACGGAGCGATGGTAGCCCTGGTCGCCGGATGGATCTGAAGCAGCAACTGGCGGGCGATGATCGGGCTGATTGGCGACCCGCCCCGGCGGATTTCGCGAATGCCTTCGACGCAATCGGCGAACTGTTCGTCCTTGAGCAGATAGCCGCGCGCACCCGCCTTGATGCTGTCGAGCACCTTGGCTTGGTCAGCGAAGATCGTGATGACGATGACGTCGGCCGCCGGATATCGGGTCGCGGACTCGCGAATCAGCGCGATGCCGCTACCGTCGGGCAGCCCCAGGTCGCACAACAGCACGTCGTATCCGCCCGCGGCGATCAACTTCACGCCGGTCATGACGTTGCGCGCCACCGCCGCGATTTCGATATTTTCGGCCGGCTCGATTGCCGATCGTAGCAGGTCGATCGTCGCAGGATCGTCCTCGATGATCGCCACGCGGATCATCTCTAGTTCGTCCGCCGAGTCGATCGCATCATTATCGCCATCTTGTCCAACCCCGTCGCCGAGAACGCGATCCGCGAATTGCGGCGAGGTCATCGCACCCAGCCGCGGCGCTGTCTTGGGCTGGAGCGCGCTGGACTTGGACGGGCGCGCACGGCGGAGGCGCTCGTCAGCGCCGGGATGATGATTATCCGTCACTCACCGGGCCGCGCCGGGGGTGCAGCCGAACCGGCGTCGAAAACAGCGGTTGAAGTAAGAGATATCGTTGAAGCCTGAAGCATAAACGATTTCGCCGATCCGCTTGCCGCGATGACTGGGTGCGCAGAGCATCTTGCGCGCGTGCTGCAGCCGAAGTTCAAGGACACGCTCGGAGAAGCTGGCTCCGCTCGCCGCGAGCAGGTCCTGGATATAGCGCGCGGACAGACCGAGTTCGCGTCCGACAGTTTCCGCAGAGAGATTGGGCTGGCTGTAATCGCGCCGGATACGATCGAGGGCCGCGCCGAGCCGCGCGCGGCGCAGTCCGCGCATGCCCGCGAGTTCGGCCTCGTCGCCCCGCGCGCCGATCGCCAGTCCGGTCAGATCGACGATTGTTGCCGCCATATGGTCCGCGATCCCCGCCGACAGCGTGTCGCTCTCCGTGTCGAGCAACCCGACATAACGGCGCAGCAAGCGCAGCGCCTCATGGTCAGGTGCGATCACCCGACCCTGGCTGGAGGCGAGCCCCGAAAAGTTCGCCTCGAGCATCGTCATCGGTATACGCACCAAGATCCAGCTATTGTGATCGCCGCCGCTCAACCGTTGAGCTTGCGAGGCGTTGACCAGGGCCCCGCCGCTGCTGATCTCCACGTCGCGCTTCTCGTGAACGCCGCCGACCGCGCTGCGGCTGGTGTTGATATGCACCGTATAATGTTCGTCAGCGGCAGCATGAGCGGGTGTGCGCACGGCTCCGTTTATCGTCCCGGCCATGGTCGAATAGGTCACAGGACCGATCGCTATGCCTTTGAACGTCATGTCGAAGGGAATGGTTTCGGCCTTCGAGAAATGCGCCTCCGCAATCTCCGCGTTAAAGACTTCGTGCCACAGCTTGAATCGCGCATGGTCATCCAGATGCGCCGGCAGATCGCTGGAAGAAAAGATCATTTCATGTCCCCAGCCGGTCCGGTCGATCTGGCGTACGCGGGTCGCGATCGCCTTAAGAATAGTAAGTCCATGTGCTTGAAATAGTATAACCTCATAATATCATCGCATTTTCAAGCGGGATCTCGTCCCGCGCCTACCGCGAACGCGGTATGTTTCGACTAGGATTGCTCGCCTAATTGGCGCCCCATCATCGGGTGGGCCGCCAGGCGGAAGGTTCACCCATGGCTGCGAAATCATTCGCGAAATTGGGGACAGAACATGTCGAAGCACAAAATCATCAAACTTCTCGCGGCCAGTGGTGGGAGTATCGTCGCGATCGCGGTCGCCAGTCCCGCATCAGCGCAGTGCGTTGTGGTACCGACCAGCGGCCTTGAGTGCGGCAACAACTCGAACGCCACCGGAACCGGCGGCACTGCCATCGGCGATACGGCGGTTGCCACCGGCGATTCCAGCACGGCGGTCGGGTCGAGTTCGTCTGCGACCGGCGATCAGGCTGTCGCGGTGGGCAGTTTCGCGCAAGCCTTCGGCCAAGACGCCACCGCTGTTGGCGTTGGCGCCAAGGCAAACCTTTTCGGCGATTCGGCTTTCGGATTCCTAGCAGCCGCGACTGGACAGGATGCCTCCGTATTCGGTCGTCAAGCGCTGGCCGGCACCTCCGCATCTGCATTTGGCACTACTGCAATGGCGACCGGAACCCGTTCATCCGCATTCGGCGTAGACGCTCAGGCGACCGACTCGTCAGCCATTGCCCTGGGCGATAGCGCGAAGGCTTCGGGACAATATACGACGGCCTTGGGACCGAATGCAGTGGCGTCCGGGGACACGTCATTGGCGATCGGCTCCCAAGCGACGAGCACCGGGTCGGGATCGGTCAGCATCGGCCGGAACGCGCAATCGTTCGGTCAGGACAGTCTGGCCGTGGGTAACAATTCGTATGCGACGGGGCAGGATGCCAATGCGTTCGGCCATGCGGCAACCGCGACCGCCGATTACGCAATTGCAATGGGCTATTTCGCCAACGCCTCAGGCTATCAGGCGAGCGCGTTCGGCGCGGGAGCGACCGCGATTGGCGATTACGGTCTGGCCCTCGGTCAGAACTCGAGCGCCGCCGGCTTGAACGGTACGGCGGTCGGTCGTGCCGCCGATGCGAGCGGATCCAATGCATCGGCCTTTGGAGTCGGGGCCTCCGCATCGGGAGACAGCGCGTTTGCCGCTGGGCGGAGCGCGTCGGCTGTCGGTAATTGGGGAATCGCTATCGGCAGATTGACGAATGCCTCGGGCTCGCATGCTCTGGCGCTTGGCGATGTCACCACCGCCTCGGGGTTCAGCGCGACGGCGCTCGGCAATGTGGCAAAGGCCACGGGAGATTTTTCGACGGCCGTGGGATGGAGCGCGACCGCCACAGGTGCGGGGGCGTTCGCCGGAGGAAAGGGTGCCGTGGCGGGCGGTAACGATTCGGTGGCTATAGGCACCGGCGCCGGCGCCTCGGGGGGGGCAGCGGTGTCGATCGGTCTCGGTAACCAGGCCAATGGCAACGGCGCGGTGGCGATCGGCGATCGCAATTTCGCAACCGGCACCGGCGCGGTGGCGATCGGTGCCAACAATTCCGCCAATGGTGACGCGTCGGTTGCGATGGGCCAGTTTTCCGATGCCAACGGCCAATCGGCAATCGCGGTTGGAAACAACGCCAAGGCGACTGGCGCGAGCGCGATCGCGCTGGGCGAAAACGCCAACGCGCTGTTTGACAAGTCGGTCGCGCTTGGGGCGGGGGCCAACCCCACCAGGTCAGGCGAAATCCGCCTTGGCGGCAACGGTAGTTCGGTCAGTATCGGCGACATCGCGGCGAGCACGTTGGCGCAAACCGGCTCGGTGTCTTTGGTCACCGTCGACGGTAACGGAACCCTGGGGCGCGACACGACGACGATCTCCGGGATCATTGCGGGGCAAGCTGTGCAGGACGGGCGTCTGACGTCGATCGAAGGCGTCAACGCTGCCGAGGATGCCAGCATTGCGTCGATCCAGTTGCTCGATACCGCGCAATCGGCGGATATCGCTTCCCTGCAAACCGCGTCGAGCACCCAGGCCGGGCAGATCTCGTCGATCCAGGCGCTCGATACCGTCCAATCGGCCAATATCAGCTCGCTGCAGACAGCATCGAACACTCAGGCTGGGCAGATCACCGCGATCCAGGCGCTGGATACCGTCCAGAACGGCCGCCTTTCGAGCCTGGAAACGCTCACCTCGTCGCTGGCGGGTCAGGTCGCGAGCCTCAACGTCAGCGTCAAGGCCGCCAATGGCGGTATTGCCGCCGCCATGGCGCTCGGCGGGGCAGTGATCGTTCCCGACAGCAAGCTGTCCTTCTCGTTCAACCTGGCGACGTACCGTGGCGAGCAGGGCTTTTCTGGCGCAGTCGTCGGGCGGGTCAGTCGGCGCGTCTATATCAGCGCCGGTGTTGCGGGATCGACCGCCCGTGGGTCGACCGGCGGGCGCGTGGGTATCAGCTTCGGCCTGTAATCTTCGGTGGGCTGGCACCCCCTCTGCCGGTCTACCGTGCCGGAGGGCCGGGCTGCGCGTCTTTACCCCGATGCGCCGACCGGTCCTCCCTACTCCTACGACTTCGGGACAGCGATCATGATTCTTCACCGTCACTGGAGCATTCCGGCATTGCTGGCAGCTGCCATGAGCGTGACCCTGCCGGGCAATGCGGCGGCGCAAAAAGATTCCTCGCTGGCGCCCGGGGTAACGCCGCCGGCGCCCTCTGCAACACCGATGCCGGCGACGATCGACATCGACCGCATGGTGTGGACCACGATGGTCACCGTCCAGGGGGCGATCGCGTCGGGCAATTATTCTGTATTGCGCGATAACGCCGCGCCGGCATTCCAAGCGGCCAACGATACGACCAGGCTGACGGCCATTTTCACGCGTTTGCGCGCGGACAGGATCGACCTGACGCGGACATTGCTGGTGACGCCGGTGTTTCGCGCTCCGCCTCGGCTGATCCGGCCGGGCTTGCTGCAGGTCCAGGGCAGCTTTCCGCTGCGCCCGACAGCGCTCGATTTCGAAATGCTATATCAATGGACCGAAGGCGAGTGGCGGATGTTCGGCGTGGCCATTTCTACCGGACGGCTCCCTACAGCCTCCGGCGCCGCGCCGTCGGCTGCTCCGCAACCGACTAGCCGCTAATCCCATGCCGCAAGACGTTTCCGGACCTTGGGCGCCGCCGACTCGTGACGACAGCCGGCCACCGCCCACCTGCGACACGCGATTATCGCCTGACCAGACGATCAAACTGGAGCTTTTGATCGGCGAATGGAGCCCGTCGCTATGGACTCACGCCCCGCGCTTGACGGAGGTCGCGACCGGGCACGTCATACTCGACCTCTGGGGAACAAGTTGGGACGCGCTGGCAGCGTGGGTCGGCAGCAGCGGGTTGCGGCTCGACTTGCGCCGTTACGATCAGGGCGGAACATTGACCGTGCTGATCGATTTTCCCGCCGAGACCTATCGGTTCGGCGATACAGGTGCGCTCGACTACCCGCTGATCGACATCCGCCGCGGCATCGAGGCGGCGTTCGAACCGGCGAGGCAGCGCTATCTGGACAGCCTGAGATCGCCGAACCGGACCGGCGGCGCGATATCGGGCGAAACTGACCCGTGGGATGCTCATCGCCCGCCGCCGCCGGGATCGTCCCTTCTGGCTCGACTTTTCCACCGCGTGTTTGGGCCATTGTAGCAGCGCCGCCGGGGTCCGCAGCGGGCGCCGCCGGTTGACACCTGCCGTCGCGCGGTAAATCGATGCGGCGTGAACCTCAGGTTGCTCGAATATTTCGTGGCGGTCGCGCGCGAACGGCATTTCGCCCGGGCGGCGGCGGCGTGCAACGTGTCGCAGCCGACCCTGTCGGCGGGTATTTCCGCGCTGGAGGAACAGCTCGGTCGACGGCTGATCCAGCGCGATCGGCGCTTTACCGGGCTGACCGACGAAGGGCGCGCGGCGCTGCCCTGGGCGCAACAGGCTATCGCGATGATCGAGGGACTGGAGCACGCCGCCGAGCTGGCGCACGGGCCGCTGACCGGCACGCTACGCCTCGGCGTCATTCCCGCCGCGATGCCGGTGGTCGGGCAATTCGCGCGCGCGCTCGCGACAAGCCATTCGAATTTGGTACCGACCGTGCGATCGCTGACGTCGCGAGAGATCGAGCGCGGTCTTGCCGCATTCGAGCTCGACGCGGGGATCACCTATCTCGATCATGAGCCGCCGACTTCGGTACTCGCAGCGCCGCTTTATGCCGAAAGGGCGATGTTCCTGTGCCACCGCGATGCACTCGACGATTGCGCCGCGATCGATTGGACGACGGCACTGTCCTTCCCGCTCTGCCTGTTGCACGAAGGCATGCAGAACCGGCGCATCCTCGACGACCATCTTTTGCGTAAAGGGCTGGCCGTGCGACCGACGGCGACCGCGGACAGCTATGTCGCCTTGCTGGCGATGGTCGAGGCTGGGCCGTTCGCGACGATCGTTCCGGATACATATGCCGAAATCGTTCCCAGCGGCGGTTGGGCCAGGATCGTGCCGTTCGACGACCCCCTTCCGCCGAGCCACATCGGCCTGATCGTGCTGGACCGCGCACCGATCGGCCCGCTGGCGAGTGCCGCTCTGGCGACTGCCCGATCGCTGGCGGCCTTGTTGTGATAGAGTTTTTCTATTGAAATCAAGGATTGTCGATTTGACTTGGCGCCGGCCCGGGCTCCTAATCTCCCGGTGAATGCGACACGGAACGACCGGTCGATCGCTGGCGATGCGACCCATGCGGACGATTATGCCGCAGTCGTTGCTCGCTTGGTCGAGGATATGGGCGGTGAACAGACCGTGCTGTTGCCGATGCTCCACGCGCTGCAGGAGGAATTCGGCTATATCGACGACCTGATGGTGCCGGCGGTCGCGTCTGCGCTCAATCTCAGTCGCGCCGACGTCCACGGCGTAGTGACCTTCTACCACGATTTCCGTCGCCGGCCTCTTGGCCGGCATCGGGTGCGGTTGTGCCGCGCGGAGAGTTGCCAGGCGCGCGGCGCCGCGGCGGTCGAGCGTACCGCCACCGAACGGTTGGGCCTGCGGATGGGCGAGACCAGCCCGGATGGACGAGTGACGCTCGACGCCGTCTATTGCCTGGGTCTGTGCGCGACCGGTCCCAATGCGATGATCGACGACGTCCCGGTATCGCGGATCGATCCCGCGACGCTCGATCGCCTGCTCGGAGACCTGATGCGATGACGCGCGTCTATGTCAGCCAGGATATGGCGGCGGTGGCGCTCGGCGCTGACGCCGTGGCCGAGGCTCTCGCGAATGCCGGCGCCGATGTCGTGCGGACGGGCAGCCGCGGGTTGTTTCGGCTGGAGCCGCTGGTCGAGGTGGAGATGCCCGAGGGCAGGGTCGGATTCGGGCCGGTCGCGGCCGCCGACGCAGCCCTGGTGCTCGACGGCAGCCATCCCGCGCGGCTCGGCGACGTGGCCGCCGTGCCGTTCTTCGCGCGGCAGCAGCGGTTCACCTTTGTCCGCTGCGGCGTGATCGATCCGTTGAGCCTGGACGATTATGAAGCGCATGGCGGCTGGCGCGGACTGGCGGCGGCACGCGCAATGCCGCCACAGGCCGCGATCGATGCGGTCAAGGCGAGCGGCCTGCGCGGGCGCGGCGGCGCCGGCTTTCCGACCGGAATCAAATGGCAGACCGTCCACGACGCGCCGGGCTCGACCAAATATGTCGTTTGCAATGCCGATGAGGGCGACAGCGGCACCTTCGCCGACCGCCTGCTGATGGAAGGCGATCCGTTCTGCCTGATCGAGGGGATGGCGATCGCCGGCCATGCGGTGGGGGCCGAGCGCGGCTACATCTATATCCGTTCCGAATATCCGTTCGCCATCCGCACCATGCGCGAGGCGATCGCGCGCGCGGCATCTATCGTCGCGCCGTTCGTACTGGAAGTCAGGGTCGGGGCCGGCGCCTATGTCTGTGGCGAGGAAACCGCCATGCTCGACTCGATCGAGGGCAAACGTGGCGAGGTGCGGGCCAAGCCGCCTCTGCCGGCGATCGCCGGGCTGTTCGGCCGTCCGACGGTGATCAACAACGTGCTGAGCCTCGCAGCGGTACCGTTCATCCTGAGCAAAGGCGGCGAGGCCTATGCCGCGATCGGCTTCGGCCGGTCGCGCGGCACCATGCCGGTGCAGCTGGCAGGAAATGTCAGGAATGGCGGGCTGTTCGAAACGGGCTTCGGCATCACGCTCGGCGAGTTGGTGATGGACATTGGCGGCGGCACCGAAAGCGGCCGTCCGGTCAAGGCGGTACAGGTCGGCGGCCCGCTCGGCGCCTATTTCCCGCCTTCGATGTTCGATCTGCCGTTCGACTATGAGGCCTTCGCCGCAGCCGGTGGGTTGATCGGCCATGCCGGCATCACGGTGTTCGATGACACTGTCGACATGGCGCACATGGCGCGCTTCGCGATGGAATTCTGCGCGCATGAGAGCTGCGGCAAATGCACGCCGTGCCGGATCGGATCGACGCGCGGAGTCGAGCTGATCGATCGCCTCATCGCCGGCGAAGACCGTGCCGCCGACGCGGTCGAACGGCTTCCCCAGATGCGCAATATCGCCCGCGGAACACGGCCCGCCGAGGAGGAAATCGAGTTGCTGCGCGATTTGTGCGATACGATGAAGTTCGGATCGCTCTGCGCGCTTGGCGGGTTCACACCCTATCCGGTGCTGAGCGCGCTCGACCATTTTCCGCAGGATTTCGGCGCGGCGGCTGCGCCTATTTCCTCGGCGGCGGCGGAGTAACGACCATGGCATGGATCGGCGAGCGCGATCTCGGCACCAAGGCGATAGCGGCGGCAGCGCCGGCGATGGTGACGCTGAGGATCGACGGCCAGGACGTCGCCGTGCCCGAAGGGACGTCGATCATGCGCGCCGCGTCTTTGGTCGGCACCAATGTTCCGAAATTATGCGCGACCGATACGCTCGAGGCGTTCGGTTCGTGCCGGCTCTGCCTCGTCGAGATCGACGGCCGAACCGGCTATCCGGCATCGTGCACCACTCCGGTCGCCGAGGGTATGGTCGTACGGACGCAGACCGATCGGCTGGCCAAACTGCGGCGCGGGGTGATGGAGCTCTACATCTCCGATCATCCGCTTGATTGCCTCACCTGCTCGGCCAATGGCGATTGCGAATTGCAGGATCAGGCCGGCGCGGTCGGCCTGCGCGACGTCCGCTATGGCTATGAGGGGCTCAACCACCTCGTCGCCGACAAGGATGAGAGCAACCCGTATTTCACCTTCGATCCTGCCAAATGCATCGTCTGCTCGCGCTGCGTGCGTGCCTGCGACGAGATCCAGGGGACGTTCGCGCTGACGATCGAGGGCAGCGGTTTCGGCTCAAAGGTCGCCGCCAGCCAGGACGACGGATTCCTGGCGTCCGAATGCGTGTCGTGCGGCGCCTGCGTGCAGGCGTGTCCTACCTCAGCGTTGATCGAGAAGTCGGTGATTGCCGCAGGGACGCCCGACAAGGCGATCGTCACGACTTGTGCCTATTGCGGGGTCGGTTGCACCTTCCGGGCGGAAATGCGCGGCGAGCAGCTGGTCCGCATGGTGCCGTGGAAGGACGGGAAGGCCAATCGCGGGCATAGCTGCGTCAAGGGGCGGTTCGCCTGGGGTTACGCCAATCACCGCGACCGTATCCTGAACCCGATGATCCGCGCGTCGGTCGACGAGCCGTGGCGCGAAGTATCATGGGACGAAGCGATCGCTCATACAGCGAGCGAATTCCGCCGCATCCAGGCCAAATATGGCAAGGACAGCGTCGGGGGCATTACCTCGAGCCGCTGCACCAACGAAGAGACGTTCCTGGTTCAGAAGCTGATCCGCCAGGGGTTCGGCAACAACAATGTCGATACCTGCGCGCGGGTCTGCCACTCTCCGACCGGCTACGGCCTCAAAACCACGTTCGGGACGTCGGCGGGGACGCAGGATTTCGACAGCGTCGCGCATGCCGATGTCATCATGGTGATCGGCGCCAACCCGACCGACGGCCATCCGGTGTTTGCCAGCCGGATGAAGCAGCGGCTGCGCCAGGGCGCGAAGCTGATCGTGATCGACCCGCGGCGCATCGATCTCGTCCGCACACCGCATATCGACGCGGCGTATCATCTGCCGTTGCGTCCCGGCACCAACGTCGCGGTGCTGACCGCGATTGCGCATGTCGTCGTGACCGAGGGACTGGCCGACGAGGCCTTTGTGCGCGAGCGGTGCGACTGGAGCGAGTTCGAGGATTGGGCGGCATTCGTCGCCCAGCCCGAGCGATCGCCCGAAGCGACCGAGGCGTTGACCGGTGTGCCCGCCGCCGACCTGCGCGCCGCCGCGCGACTGTTCGCGACCGGCGGCAACGGCGCTATCTATTATGGCTTGGGGGTCACCGAGCATAGCCAGGGGTCGTCGACCGTCATGGCGATTGCCAATCTGGCGATGGCGACCGGCAATATCGGCCGCGAGGGCGTCGGCGTGAACCCGCTGCGTGGCCAGAACAATGTCCAGGGCTCGTGCGACATGGGCAGCTTTCCGCACGAATATTCGGGCTATCGCCACGTTTCGGACGTCGCGACGCGCGAAATGTTCGAACGTGCCTGGGGCGTCGCGCTCGACGCTGAGCCCGGTCTGCGCATCCCCAATATGCTCGACGCCGCGACCGACGGGACGTTCAAGGCGCTGTTCGTCCAGGGCGAGGACATTCTGCAGTCGGATCCGAACACGCACCATGTCGCGGCCGGGCTCGCCGCGATGGAATGCGTCGTCGTGCAGGACCTGTTCCTCAACGAAACCGCCAATTACGCGCACGTCTTCCTGCCCGGCTCGACCTTTCTCGAAAAGGACGGCACCTTCACCAATGCCGAGCGCCGGATCCAGCGCGTGCGCAAGGTGATGGAGCCGCTCAACGGTTATGCCGATTGGGAAATCGTCCAGCTCGTGGCGAATGCGATCGGGCTCGAATGGAGCTATACCCATCCGTCGGAAATCATGGACGAGATCGCCGCTTTGACGCCGACCTTTGCTGCGGTGAGCTATGACGCGCTCGATCGCCTGGGGTCGATGCAATGGCCGGCGAACGAGGCCGCGCCCGAAGGCACGCCGACCATGCATGTCGATCATTTCGTGCGCGGCAAGGGGCATTTCGTCGTCACCGATTACATCCCCACCGACGAGAAGACCGGGCCGCGTTTCCCGCTGCTGCTGACCACCGGGCGCATCCTCAGCCAATACAATGTCGGCGCCCAGACGCGGCGCACCGACAATGTCGTCTGGCACCCGGAGGACCGACTCGAAATACATCCGCACGACGCCGAGAATCGTGGCATCCGCGAAGGCGACTGGGTCAGCCTGCGCAGCCGGGCGGGAGAGACGACCTTGCGTGCCCTGATCACAGAACGCGTCGCGCCGGGTGTTGTCTATACGACCTTCCACCACCCCGCGACTCAGGCCAACGTCATCACCACCGACTATTCTGACTGGGCGACCAATTGCCCGGAATACAAGGTCACGGCCGTCCAGGTCGCGATATCGAACGGACCGAGTGACTGGCAGCAGAGCTATCAGGCGCAGGCCGAGCGCTCGCGCCGCATCCTTCACGAAGCGGCCGAGTGAGGCGCGGGCGATGTCGACCACCGACCATCTCGTCTACATGGCCAACCAGATCGCACGCGAGCTCGCCAGCCAATGTCCCGACCGCCCGGTGGCCGCGACCCGGGATCATATCCGCCAGTTCTGGGATCCCCGGATGCGCGAGGCGATCTTGGGCTATCTCGATCGCGGCGGCGAGCATCTGAGCGATACCGCCAGGGGTGCGGTTAGGCTGCTCCGCGAGAATGCGGAACGGGCCGATTGACCGAAACGTCGCCCGACCGTTTTCGCACCGCCGGCGTTTCTGCCATGCGCTTTCGCCGCCATGCCGCCGACGGGTCGGGTTTCGGCGAGGTGGAGCGGGCGGTGGCGATCGAGCGGCCGTTGGCGATCGAGTTCAACGGCATCGGCTATGCCGTGATGATGGCGACGCCGCTCGATATCGAGGATTTCGTCGTCGGCTTCGCGCTGAGCGAGCGGCTGATCGAGCATGCCGATCAGATCGAGGCGATCCATGTGCATGCGACGCCCAGTGGCGACGTGGTCCGCGCATCGCTCGCGCAGTCAAGCGCCGATGCGTTGGTCGAACGGGCGCGACACCGCGTGTCGGAATCGTCCTGCGGGCTTTGCGGCATCGAAAATCTCGAACAGGCGATCCGGCCGCTGCCCAGGGTCGAAACGGTGTCGCGCGCCGCGCCCCAGCATATATTCGCCGCGCTGGCCGGGCTGCGCGGGCGCCAGCCGCTCCATGAGCAAACCGGCGCGGTTCATGCCGCCGCCTTGTGTGACGCAAAAGGTGCCGTCGTCGAGGTTCGCGAGGACGTCGGCCGCCACAATGCCTTCGACAAGCTGATCGGGGCGATGGCGCGATCCGGCCGAACCTGGGATGGCGGCTTCGCCTTGCTGTCGTCGCGCTGCTCCTATGAACTGGTCGAAAAAGCGGTCCTCGCGCAATGTCCGATGCTGGTGACGATCTCGGCACCGACCGACCTAGCCATGGCGCGCGCGGCCCAGGCGGGGCTTCGGCTCGTCGTTCTGGCGCGCAGCGATGCGCTGCTCGAGCAGGCACCATGACCCGGCTGCTCGGCGTGGTCCTCGCCGGGGGGCAGGCGCGCCGGTTCGGCCACGACAAGGCGCTCGCGATGCTCGATGGATTGGCCTTGCTCGATCATGCCGCCCAGGCGTTGCGGCCGGTCAGCGAGGACATCGCCGTCGTCGGGCGCGACCACCCGATTTATGTCTCGATAGCCGACTGGCCGGCGGCCGGGCTCGGCCCGCTCGGCGGATTGTGCGGTGCGTTGCGTCACGCCCGGGATCGCCATTTTGATGCGGTGCTCACGCTCCCCTGCGATACGCCGTCACTCCCCGACGGTCTGCTCGCCGATCTCGCCGGGCGCCGCGTTGCGAGCTTCGTCGCCGGCACGCCGGTGATCGGGCTATGGCCCAGCGCGTTGGCGAACAACCTCAGCGATTATCTCGGCGGCGGCGGGGACCTCGCTGTCAGGGCTTGGGCGAAGGCGATCGGCGCCGAGGCGCTCGAAGGCTGGCCGGCCATCCCGAACGTCAATCGGCCCGACGATCTTGCCGTGCTGCGTGGTATGGCAGACCGATGAATCGCATCGATTTTTCGGCCGCGCTCAGCTGCATCGAGAATGTCGCCCCGACAATGCCGGTCGAACCCGTAGCAATTGATGCGGCGCTCGGCCGGATCATCGGCGCGGGTGTGGTGGCTCAGGCTGATTATCCGCGGTTCGATTGTTCGGCGATGGACGGATTCGCGATCGTGGCCGCCGATGCCGCCAATGCATCGCTCGACAGGCCGGTTCGGCTGGACCTGATCGGGGAAAGCCGGGCCGGCGCGGCGGCAAGCCTGGTCTCAGCGCCCGGCGCCTGCGCGATCAGCACCGGGGCGCCGATAGTCCCTCCATTCGACGCCGTGGTCGCCAAGGAGCGCGTCGTTCGCGACGGACCGGCGATTTTGCTGACCGAGCCCGTCGGTCTCGGACGTAACATCCGCCGCCGGGGCGAGGATGCGCGGCAAGGCGATCTCGTCGCCGTGCGCGGCAAGTTGGTAACGCCTGAAGTCATCGGAGCGTTATGCTGTTTCGGCGTTCCCGAGATCGATGCGATCCGGCTGCCGCGCGTCGTCGTGCTGACCACGGGCGACGAATTGCGGCGGGCGCGGGGAGAGGGCGAGCATTTCGTCCACGATTCGAACGGACCGATGATCACGGCGATGATGCGGCAGGCCGGCCTTGCCCCGCAACTCGTCACACCAGCACCAGACGATCGCGGCGCGTTGGTGACGAGCATCGAGCAGGCCTTGGCCGCCGCGCCGGACCTGATCATCTCAACCGGGGGCGTTTCGGTCGGCGATCATGATCAGGTGCCCGCCGCACTCCAGGCGCTGGGCGCGACAATCCACTTCCGCGGCGTGGCGATGCGCCCGGGCAAGCCGGTGCTCTTCGCCAGCTTGCCCAATGGCTGCCTGTATTTCGGATTGCCGGGAAATCCGGTCGCCGCCGCGGTGAGTGCGCGCTTCTTCGTGATCGCTGCAATCCGCGCGATGCTCGGCTTGCAGCGCGAGCGGGGATGGGCGGTCGCGATCGACGCTCCCGGCGGGCCCGACAATGTCGGTACTCGGATCCTCAAGGCGCGATGGCATCCCGGCCCGCCGCCGGCCGTCACCCTTGCGGCCGATCAGCGCTCGCATACCATGCGCCCCTTGTTGGATTGCAACAGCTGGGTCGTGCGCTCGATTGGTCCGGACGGCGATGCCGGCTGGACCTGTTTCGCCATGACCCCGAGCTTTGCCGGGGGATAGACCAAAGCATATCGATCCAGCCTCCCCAGCACGATCGCCGATCGACCCCGAGGTCCTTGGTAAAACTACCAATGTTCGGACAAGCGCCGAACCGCCATTGCCGCGACATTGCCCAATCGGGCGGCGAGCGATCGGAGAATATCGCGATGAAAGCACTGGTCTATCACGGCGTCGGCGACAAGCGGCTCGAGGAGCGGCCGATGCCCGAGGTCGAGCATCCCGGTGACGCGATCGTGCGCATTCTGCACACGACGATCTGCGGCACCGACCTTCATATCCTGAAGGGCGACGTGCCGACCTGCGAACCGGGCCGGATCCTGGGCCACGAAGGGGTCGGCGTGATCGAGACGGTTGGCGCCGGGGTCTCCTCTTTCAACCGTGGCGACCATGTCCTGATCTCCTGCATCACCGCCTGCGGCCGCTGTTCCTATTGCCGGCGCGGCATGTATTCGCATTGCGAGACCGGCGGCTGGATCCTGGGCAACGTGATCGACGGCACCCAGGCGGAATATGTCCGCATTCCACACGCCGACACGAGCCTGCACCACATCCCCGCCGGTGCCGACGAGGAAGCCCTCGTCATGCTCAGCGACATCCTGCCGACGGGATATGAATGCGGTGTGCTCAACGGCAAGGTAGCGCCGGGCGGCAGCGTCGCGATCGTCGGCTCGGGGCCGATCGGGCTCGCCGCGCTGCTTACAGCGCAATTCTATTCCCCAGCGAGCGTGATCATGATCGACGTCGACCCGCGACGACTGCAAGTCGCGTCGTCGTTCGGCGCCACGGCCGTGATCGACAGCGGGACGACCGATCCGATCGCGGCGGTCATGGCACTTACCGAGAATCGCGGTGCCGACACGGTGATCGAGGCGGTCGGCGTCCCCGCTACGTTCGAGCTCTGCCAGGATCTAGTCGCGCCAGGGGGCGTCATTGCCAATATCGGCGTCCATGGTGCGAAAGCCGATCTCCATCTGGAGCGCTTATGGTCGCGCAATATCGCGATCACCACCCGCCTGGTCGATACCACCACCACGCCATTGCTGTTGAAGACCGTCTCGGCGGGCACGCTTGCCGCCGGGCGGCTGGTGACGCACCGTTTCACGCTGGACCAGGTGCTCGACGCGTATGACACGTTCGGGCGCGCCGCCGATACCGCGGCGTTGAAGGTGATCATCACGCCTTAGGTCGGGGCCCTAGGCACGGCTCACGAAGATCGAATGCGTACTGGCATATGCGGCGAAACGGTGGGCGCCGCGTAAGTTCGCCCGCGATGCATGACGATTCAGTGGATTGCAGATGCGTCGAACCGGACCATCTTCTTAGCAACGGCTGCCCGATTGAGGGCGGCCAGATCCTCGTGGTCATTTTGCGGGGTGCGCATAGCTTTCCGCGAAAGACTCATGCGGAGCGACAGCGCGGACACCTGCCGCGCGTTCGGCCTTCGCAATGTCCAGGCGGGCGCAATTCTCTCCAATGGCCTGCGGTGCGCCGGCACGATTGGGTGGCGCATGCCGCTCGGGGCGAGGTGCGTTTAGCGCTCCTCGCGGATCAATGCGCCATGAAGATCGGGCAGGGAGCGTTGGTCAGCAATTCGCGCGTCACACCACCGAACAATGTCTCCGCCAGCCGCGCACGCCCGAAACCTCCCGCCACTATGTACCCGGCTTGATGCCGCACGGCTTGGTCGACCAATGTCGGGCCGACGCCTTCGGGCGAAGCGGCGATACGCTCGATCCGCACATGGATATCATAGCGCGATAGATAGCTGGCGGCAGCTTCGGCCGAGCCGTCGCCGGCGCCCTCGTTGACCTGAACGAGCAGCACACGTTCGCTGCGCGCCAACAAAGGGATCGCCTGGCGCAGGGCCGCCATTGCCGACGTCGATCCGTTCCAGGCGATCATCGCGCATTCTGTGTCGAGGCGGCGCTCGTCCTCCGGTACCGCAAGTACCGGTTTGCGCGATCTGGCGATCACCTCGGCGGCGACTGCGCGCATGTCGGGCACCGGGAAGTCATGAAGTTGCCGGTTGACGACGATAAGGTCGGCAAAGCGGCTGGCGTCACGCAGGCTAGGCGCTATCCGGCCGGTCGCTTCTGCCCATTCCCACGACACTTCTTCATGCGCCAACCGATCCTCGATACGCGTGCGGTTCAGTGTTTCCCGACTGACTTCGTCGGCCAGGAGCACTACCCCGACCGTGCCGCCCAACATGTCGTCGGTCATCGCCGCCGGCGGGATTACCACGTCGAGGCAGGTCAGATGCCCATTGAGCATACGGGTGACATCGAGCGCGACCTGAAGCCGCGCTTCCTGACCCGTATCATCGTGAATGAGCAGCAGAATATTCTTCATTACCGTCTCCGCAAAGGGGGCGGCATCGGTCTATGATGCATGCGCGGGCCACGATATGCGTGGAGTTACGGATGCGCCGCGGGCGAAGTGCCAGCTCGGGTCGATCACGACCCAACGATCCGGCACCCGGCCCGTAAAAAGCCAGTAGATCGATCGGGCCGGCACCTAGGCGGATTTCGAGGGCCGATGGCTCCATTGCGACAATATCCCACACGTGTCGGTACCCAACTCCGGACGGAAAGTGGCCTGATCACGCCGTGGAAAGGCGGCTGACGCGGGAAGCGACGTTGCGGAACATTACGGACAGACAAGTGGCGTAGCGGACCGCATCGTCAGAGGATGGCCGACCTGCCGCACCCCTCTCGCAATGATCTGGTCGGTTTGCTCCGGCATCACGCGGAGCCGTTGCCGTATCCCACCGACAGCGCGGCTTTCGGGCGTTCGTTCGACCGCTTCGGCGATGCGCGCATCGTCCTTCTCGGAGAGGCCACGCACGGCACGGCCGAATTCTATCGTGCGCGCGCGGCGATATCGCGTCACCTGATCGAACATCATGGTTTTTCGATCATCGCGGTCGAAGCCGACTGGCCGGACGCCGCCCGGATCGACGATTATGTCCGCCACCAAGCCGCCCGTCCGCGCCGCGGTGAGCCGTTCATCCGTTTCCCGACCTGGATGTGGCGTAACATCGAAGTGCTGGAATTCGCCGATTGGCTGCGCGGGCACAATGCCGAGCGCGACCCGGACGACCGCGTGTCGTTCCGCGGGCTCGATATTTATTCGCTCAGCGAGTCGATCCACGCGGTGCTGACCTATCTCGACACGGTCGATCCCGACGCCGCGGCGGAAGCGCGTCGGCGTTACGGCTGCCTGACGCCCTGGCAGGACGAGCCGAGCGACTATGGCCGTGCTGCATTGAAGGCCGGCAAGGGCGATTGCGAGGAGCGCGCGGTCGCACAATTGCGTGACCTGCTCGATCGGCGTGTGGATTATATCGCGCAGGACGGCGAGCAATGGTTCGACGCCGTACAGAACGCGCGCATCGTTCGCGCCGCCGAGCGCTATTATCGCGCCATGTATCGCAGCTCGGCGGAGAGCTGGAATCTCCGCGATCGGCATATGTTCGGTACGCTCCAGGCGTTGCTCGCGCACCATGGCGAGGGCGCCAAGGCGATTGTCTGGGCGCATAACAGCCATATCGGCAACGCGGCCGCGACGGCGATGGGGTGGCAGGGCGAATTCAACATCGGCGAGCTGTGCCGGATGGCCCATGGCGAAGAGGCCGTGTTGGTCGGCTTCGGCACCGATACCGGCACGGTTGCCGCGGCCAGCGCATGGAACGGCGATATGGAGATCAAGCAGGTGACGCCTGCGCGGCCGGACAGTTTCGAAAGCGCTTTTCGCGCGACAGGCCTCGATCGCTTCATGGTCGACTGGCGCGATCCCCAAGGCAAGGCCGACTTGATCGCGGCATTGCGGCAACCGCGTCTCGAGCGCGCGATCGGGGTGATTTACCGCCCCGACACCGAGCGCCTCAGCCATTATTTCGAGGCAATCATGGCCGACCAGTTCGACGCGTTCGTCTGGTTCGCGCGAACGAACGCAGTCACGCCGCTTGGCGCTGAACACGCCCGCGGCGCCCCCGAAACCTGGCCGTTCGGGCTGTAGTCGTGGACGCAGCCGCGCCCCCGATCGACGTCACTTTAGAGCCCGACGGCCTGATCGGATCGCTGGGCATTCCCGAGCAGGCCCGCGGTATCGTCATCTTCGCGCATGGCAGCGGCAGCGGGCGGTTAAGTCCGCGCAACAATTATGTCGCCGAACGGCTGCGTCTAGCCGGGCTCGCCACCCTATTGCTCGATCTCCTCACGCCCGAAGAAGAGAATGATCGGCGCAACGTCTTTGACATCCCTTTGCTCGCTTCGCGCCTCTCGGCGGCGGCAGCCTGGACGGCGGCAGTCCACGCGACCCGCGACCTGCCGATCGGGTTTTTCGGTGCGAGTACCGGTGGGGGCGCGGCATTGCTCGCAGCATCGACAGCGGGCGAGCGGGTGGGTGCGGTCGTTTCGCGTGGCGGGCGACCCGATCTGGCCGGCGCGCGCTCTCTGGCGCAAGTTCGTGCGCCGACCCTGTTGATCGTCGGAAGCCGCGACATACCCGTGATCGAGCTCAACGAAATCGCGATGCAACATCTTCGTTGCCCGAAGGAACTCGTGCTCGTTCCCGGCGCACACCATCTGTTCGAGGAGCCGGGCGCACTCGACGCCGTGGTTGGTCACGCGACGAGATGGTTTTTGCGTCATCTGGATGCGGAGGCTTCCTATGGTCCCTGAGTTTCACGACCGGCGCGACGCGGGGCGGCGGCTTGCGGCAGCCTTGGCATCCTTCAAGGCGAGCCATCCGCTCGTCCTCGCGTTACCGCGCGGCGGCGTGCCGGTGGCGTTCGAAGTCGCCCGCGCGCTCGATGCCGATCTGGATCTGCTGATCGTGCGCAAGCTCGCCGCACCCGGCCATCCCGAGGTCGGGATAGGCGCGGTCCTCGACGGCGCAGTCGCCAGGATGGTGCTGAACGACGCCGTGGTGAAGCAGCTTCGCCCCTCGCCGGAATATGTCCGCGCCGAGGTGGGGCGTCAGCTCGAGGAGGTCGCGCGTCGCCGTCGTGCCTATCTCGGCGATACGCAGCCCATTCCCATCGGTGGACGCACCGTCATCCTGGTGGATGACGGTATCGCGACGGGCGGCACCGTGCGGGTTGCGCTGAACGGCATTCGCCAGGCCGATCCGGCGCGGCTGATCCTCGCCGTTCCCGTCGCGCCGGCTGAAACGCTCGCCGCGCTGGAGCGGGAATGTGACGAGATCGTGTGTCTGAGTACCCCGGATCCCTTCTTCGCGGTCGGCGCGCATTACGAGATATTCGATCAGACCGACGATGAAGAAGTGATCGAATTGATGCGAGCCTGTCGGGCGCGATCGTCGGCGGCCTAGCCGAGCGCCGACGCTTTGACATTGGGGGCGATTCTGGCGAACCAAGAGAGCGTCCAGTGCCCGGCGTGCCGGCTTAACGAGTGATCGCCCCATGCCGACGAGCGCCGGTATTCTGCTGTTCCGCCGTTACCCCCTCGAAATATTGCTGGTTCACCCGGGAGGGCCATTTTGGCGTCGTCGCGATCAGGGCGCGTGGCAGATTCCCAAGGGGCTTGTGGAACCGGCGGAAACCCCGGAAGCCGCCGCGCGCCGCGGAGTGGCCGAGGAACTCGGTGTCGAGGTAGTCGGCCCTCTCATCGCGCTGGGGTCCGTTCGGCAGGCAGGTGGGAAGATCGTCCATGCCTTTGCGGTCGAGCGCGATTTCGATCCCGCCGGATTGACCAGCAATATGGTCGAAATCGAATGGCCCCCCGCATCCGGCCGAAGGACGCGGTTTCCGGAGATCGACGCCGCGCGTTGGTTTGCTGTGGCGGATGCGGAACGAGCCATGCTCGCAAGCCAATTGCCTTTCATCGAGCGCCTCCTCGTTGCGGTCGATCACTCCCCGCATCCTGACTAGGCGTCCCCAGGAGATTGGTGGGGACTGCCGGAATATCTCCGTGTCCGGACCATAACCGACTCAGTAGGTTTCCCGATGTCGCGAAGCCGCTGGGATGCGCAAGGTCGCGTCATGACCGACCTCAGCCTCATCGAATCACCCCCGTCCGACACGGCGCCACGCCGTGTCATCGCACTCGACGCCGTCCGCCGCGACGACGTCGCGCTCGTGGGAGGAAAAAACGCCTCGCTTGGCGAGTTGATGCGCGCGCTGGGCGGCCAGGGGATTCGAGTCCCGGAAGGGTTCGCCGTGACCACCGATTCCTACCGTGAGCTGGTCGAGAGTGCCGGCTTGCAACCGAAGATCGACGCTGCGCTTGCCGCTTTCGCTTCGGGTCGGGTGGACTTGACCGCCACTGGATCGTCGATCCGCGCGCTGTTCGAGGACACGGCGCTGCCGCGCGCCGTCGAGGAGAAGGTGGTGGCCTCGTATCGCGCGCTCGCCCGGCGGCGTGGCGTTGCTGATCCGGCGGTCGCGGTGCGGTCGAGCGCTACGTGCGAGGATCTCGCCTCGGCAAGTTTTGCGGGCCAGCAGGAAAGCTTTCTGAACGTCCGCGGCGAAAAGGCGCTGATCGAGGCGTGCCGGCAATGCTTCGCTTCGTTGTTCACCGATCGCGCCATCGCGTACCGGCAAGCCAAGGGGCTTGGCGACAAGCAATGGGCGCTTTCGATCGGCGTCCAGATCATGGTCCGCTCGGACCTCGCCGGTGCGGGTGTCATCTTCACGGTCGATCCGGAAACCGGATTTCCCGGGGTGGTGTCGATCAGTGCGGCTTGGGGGCTGGGCGATGCGATCGTCCAGGGGGTGGTCGATCCCGATATGCATGAGGTCGCCAAGGGCCTGGTCTGTGACGACCGCGTGCACCCGATCGTGGGCAAGGTACGCGGAAGCAAGCTGCAAAAGACGGTTCTGGGCGGCGAGGCCGGCCGGGCAACCGCGCTCGTCGCGACCAGCGACCACGAGCAAGCCTGCTTCGTCCTGGACGATGACGAAATCTTGCAGCTGGCACGCTGGGCGTTGCTGATCGAGGATCATTATGGCCAGCCGATGGATATCGAATGGGCCAAGGACGGCGAGTCCGGGCAGCTGTTCATCGTTCAGGCGCGGCCCGAAACGGTTCACTCCAATCGCCGTGATACGCCGCTGCGCGCCTGGACGCTCAAAGAGCGTGGGCCGGTGCTCGCGACCGGGGTAGCGGCAGGGGACGGCATCGTAACGGGCGCTGCCTGCGTGATCGCGCGCCCGGATGACGCGGATCGGTTTCGCGACGGCACCATCCTTATAGCGGCCGCCACCGACCCGGACTGGGTTCCGCTGATGCGGCGCGCGTCGGGTATCGTCACCGACCATGGCGGTGCCACCAGCCATGCCGCGATCGTCAGCCGCGAACTGGGCATTCCGGCGATCGTTGGGACGGGGCATGGCACCACGACCATTCCGGACCAGGCGCAGATCACGTTGGCTTGCGCAGGCAGCGCCCTCGGGACTGTCTATGCCGGCGCGTTGCCCTATGCCTGCGAGGACATCGCGGTCGGCACGCTGCCCGAGACGCATACCGACCTGATGCTCAATGTCGCCGATCCGGCCCAAGCCTTCCGCTGGTGGCGGCTGCCGAGCAAAGGGGTCGGCTTGGCGCGAATGGAATTCATCATTTCGTCGCTGATAAAGGCGCACCCGATGGCGCTCGCGCATCCCGACCGGATCACCGATGCCGCTGTTCGCGATCAGCTCGCGGCGCTGACTGGCGAGTATCGGGATGGAGCCGAATTCTTCATCGACACGCTTGCCCGCGGGCTGTCGCGGATCGCCGCCGCGCACTATCCCCGGCAAGTCATCGTTCGGATGAGCGACTTCAAGTCGAACGAATATCGCCATCTGCTCGGG
Source organism: Sphingomonas pruni NBRC 15498 (assembly GCF_001598455.1). Lineage (GTDB taxonomy): Bacteria > Pseudomonadota > Alphaproteobacteria > Sphingomonadales > Sphingomonadaceae > Sphingomonas > Sphingomonas pruni. The sequence goes on along the minus strand of NZ_BCYZ01000002.1, from coordinate 151,122 downwards.
GGCGCGGATTTCGAACCGGTCGAAGCCAATCCGATGCTCGGGTTCCGCGGCGCGTCGCGTTATTATCATCCCAGCTATCGCGATGGCTTCGCGCTCGAATGCCGCGCATTGCGCCGCGCGCGCGAGCAATTCGGCTTCGATAATATCGTCGTCATGATCCCGTTCTGCCGGACGCCGCTGGAGGCGGACCATGTCCTGGCCGAAATGTCGCGTCATGGCCTCCAGCGCGGCGACGCCGGGCTGAAGATCTATATGATGTGCGAGCTGCCTTCGAACATTGTGCTGGCGGAGGAATTTGCTGCGCGGTTCGACGGTTTCTCGATCGGATCGAACGACCTCACCCAATTGGTGCTCGGCGTGGATCGCGACTCCGAACTGCTTGCCGCCGCGTTCGACGAGCGCGACCGGGCGGTGACGACATTGATCGGCGATGTCATTCGGCGCGCCCGGGCCTGCGGCATCCGCGTCGGATTGTGCGGAGAGGCGCCGTCGCTCTATCCCGAATTCGCGGCGTTCCTGGTCGAGCAGGGTATCGACTCCATTTCACTCAGCCCCGAACGGTTCGTTCTAACCCTTGCGAGCGTCGCGGCGGCAGAACGCGCGGCGGTGCACGCCAATGGCTGATGTCGTCACGCTTTGCCTCGGGCCGGCGCTCGACAGCACCACGGCGACCGATCGTGTCGAGCCGGGCCGCAAGCTTCGGTGCGACATTCCCCGCCACGATGCCGGCGGCGGTGGGATCAACGTCGCGCGCCTGCTCCACGCGCTGGGCAAACAGGCGGTGGTCGTGTTTCCCGCCGGCGGCTCGACCGGCAGGGATGTGGCCGAACTCGTCGATGCCAGTGGTACCTCTTTCCATACGGTGCCGGCATCCGGTGCGACGCGGCAGAGCTTCTGTATCAACGACCGCGCGGCCCAGGTTCAGTATCGCTTCGTTCTTCCCGGCACCCCGCTGAGCAGCGCCGAGCAGCAAGCATGCCTCGACGCGCTGACAACCGAAGCAACCGGCGCCCGCTATGTCGTGCTTTCCGGCAGCATTCCGGAGGGCGTACCCCTCGACATTGTCGGGCGTGTCGCCGATTGCGCGCGCGCGGCGGGCTGTCGGCTGATCGTCGACACGTCGGGCGCGGCACTCCGGCAGTCGTTGTGGGTCGGTGCCTGGTTGATCAAACCCGATCTCGAGGAATTGGAAGACCTGGTCGGCCGGCGGCTGACGAACGACGCCGAGATCGATGAGGCGGCTCGCGATGTACATCATTCGGGCAATGCGGACGTGCTGCTGGTGTCGCTGGCGGAGCGCGGCGCGCTCGTCGTGACGCGACAGGGCCTCACCCGGATCGCAGCGTTCCAGGTGACGCCGGCGGGGGGAAGCGGCACCGGTGACTCGATGATCGCCGGATTGATCTGCGGGCTGCTCGAAGGGCTGGATGTCGTCGAGGCCGCGCGGTTCGGCGCGGCAGCGGGCGCGGCGGCGTTGACGAGGCCCGGAACGGCGATGGCCGATCCGGCGGAGATTCGCCGGCTCTTCGCCACCGGGACAGTCCCCATCCGCAGTCCGGCGCTGGCCGCGTCATGACTGGGCGTCAGGGATCCAAGGTCGGGGCCAAGGTGCGTCTGCGCCGTTGGCCGCGCACCGACCCGCGGGCCCGCCTTGTTTCGCTCCTGATGCTGGGTGCTTTTTGCGTGATGTTCCTGCTCGGCATCGCCCTGTTGATCTTCGTCCTGCGCGATCTCTGGGTGTTTATGGCGACCATGATGCAGCCCTAGGAACTTCCGGGGCTTTTGATCCGATCATTCGACGACGATGCAATTCTCCACGCTGTCGATGCCCTGGAGGTTGCGAAACACCTCTTCCGCTAGCGCGCGATCCTGGTCCGACCGAGCTTTACCGAACAGCCTTATAACGCGGGCCGCGGCTGCGATGTCGATTTGCGCCGCGGCCGCTTCGCCGGCGTCGCGAAAAGCGACGATGAGCCGCGCCCGCATGCTGCCGAGCGAGGGCATGCCATCCACGCGTAAAGTGCTGGTCACGTTCTTGACGCCACGGACCCGTCGGACGGCCGCGAGCGCGGCCTTCGCCTGGCCGGGCCATTCGACGTGGCCGCCGATGATGACGTCGCCGTCCGAGACCGAGGTGATCAGGCGATCGGGCGCGACCGCAGCGTCGAGCGCCAGCATCGCACGGACGCGCAGCAGGATTGCCTCGTCCGCGTCGCTGCTATGGGGTGCCACGCGAAGATCGTCCTGGACGTCCAGAACGCCGGCTACTCGTCGGGCGGCCGCCAGTGCCGCCTCTTTCGTATTCTCGTCCGCCAGTACACCGGTCAGAACGGCCACGGCATGTTGAACGGTGACGTGGATGGCGTCCCTTTCGTGCAGATGCTCCAGTTCGGTGCGGACGTCGCGAAGCAGTTGCGCGTCGTTCGCCGAGTCCGCCTCGTGCTGCAACAGCGTGTCGAAACCGTCGGGCATCATTTATCGCCTTCTTCGAAAAAGCCTCGGTCAGAACCGGCACCCTAACGTGTGCGCTCAAGCAGAGAATCAGGAGCTTTGCGGATGCCGGCAATGCGGGCGCCGACTTCGCATGGGAGAATCCCCTATACGCTCACGGTGCGGCATTACCGATAAGACGGCGACGCCACCTAAGGGAAAGGAACGCCGTGGACGCCGCGAACCTGTCTTTGCCCGCCTCGCCGCGGGGACAAACGCCCGTGGCGGAAGCAGCGAGCACCGGCACCACCTTGTTCTCGCCCGAGCCGCAGCGCGTCGTGCTGCGTCCGTTCTTTCCTGCCGAGAACGGCACCGCCGACTCGCAAGAAAACAGGATCGATCACATTCTCGACCGCGTGCTGGCATTGGCACCGGCCGATCTCGGTCGCGAACTGGACCATGTGCTGCAAAGCCTGAACAGCCGCCACCGCGACGTCGAAATCCTGTTGGGGCGCCGTTTCGACGCGATCGCCGGGCCGCATCTTCGCGGCCAATCGATAGGTCGGTCACAGCGGCTGTTGTGCGGCGCCTATTTTACCGAGGAATATTCCTTCGAAGCGGCGGCGCTGTTCAACCCCAGCGTCACGCCGCATCCGGATCAGAGCGGGCTGGCCGCAGGTGAGACGCGCTTGCTGTTCTCGTTGCGGGCGATCGGCGAGGGCCATATTTCGTCGATCGTGTTTCGCACCGGCGTGACCGGCGCGGATGGCCTCATACGCGTGGATCCTCCCAGCCGCTGGGCGGTATCCCCCGCGATCGAGCTCAGCAGGCGCCCCCGCAGCCGAATAGCGGGCAGCGTGCACTTGTCCTACAGCGGCTGCGACGATCCTTCCGAAGTAGTCATTTTTCCCGTCACCTATCAACAGCGCCACGGTGTGGAAGATTTGCGCCTGGTCCGGTTCGTGGAGGATGACGGCCATGTGCTGTATATCGGGACTTACACCGCCTTCAGCGGTGAGACGGTGCGGCAGGAATTGCTGCGCACGTCCGATTTCGTCGATTTCGATCTCGACCCGCTCGAGGGACCGCTCAGCGCGACCAAGGGCATGGCGCTGTTTCCTCGCCGGATCGACGGCCAATATGCAATGCTCGGGCGCCACGATCACGAGAATATCTGGCTGCTGAAGTCCGACACGCTCACCAGCTGGAGCAGCGGGGAAATCGTCCTGACGCCGCAATGGCCGTGGGAATTCGTCCAGGTCGGCGCATGCGGTCCGCCGATCGAGATCGAGGAAGGCTGGCTGTGCATCACGCATGGCGTGGGGTCGATCCGGACCTATTGCCTGGGCGCGTGTCTGCTCGACAAGCAGAACCCGGCCAAGCTGTTGGCGCGCTCGGTGGAGCCCCTGTTACGGCCCAGCCCGCAACAGCGCGACGGTTACGTCCCCAACGTCCTCTATAGCTGCGGCGCGCTGGTCGCCGGACGGAATCTGCTGCTCCCTTATGGAGTCGCGGACTCGCAAGTCGCCTTCACCGCGCTGCCGCTTGCCGAGGTCCTGTCTACGCTTCGCTAAGTCGCGCAAATGCAGTGATCTCCCGCCTTGCCAAGCCTTGCGTAACAATACGGATTTCGGCCGATTGGAAGCCAATTAAGCTGCGTCTCTCTGCCAAGGGGCTGCGCCGTGCTGAATATTCTCGTTCCGGTATCCGACCGTTCCGACGACGAGCAGAATGGACGCGTTCGAGTGGCGATAGAAATCGCCACGGCTCTGACCGCACGTTTGACGGTAATCGTCGAAGGCCAATTCGCCTTGGCAGGCGGTGATTGGTCGGGACCGCCACCTTGCGCAACGCCACAACAAGAGGCGTTCAGTCCGGTACCGGAGCAGCTTGCCGATCTGCTCGATCGCTCGGCAATTCGATGGGGCTGGATCGAACGGCCCGGCGGCTGGCGAGAGGTGTCGCAGCAGGTGGGAACCGGCTGGCTCGTCGCCGCGCCGCCAACGGACACAGCGGACGGCATCGGCGGTGCGGTCGATATCGAAGAAGCGTTGATCCAGCACCGGCTCGCGATGGTGACCGTGCCGCCGAACCTCCGCTCGTTCGAGGCCAGGGGCCATGCCCTGGTCTTGTGGGACGGGTCGAGGGAGGCGGGGCATGCGCTCGCCGCCGCGGTTCCGTTGCTTCGGGTTGCATCGCGCGTCACGCTTCTGGAAATTGACGACGGCTCGCTCGCTACGCTCGGGTGCCAGGCGCTCGATCTGCTCGCGGCGCGCGGCGTCGCAGCAACTCTTTCCTATGTCAAAGCGGGTGGCAGAAGCGCTGCCCGGATTGCGTTGGACGAAATTGCGGCGCGCGGACCGGACTATGCCGTGATGGGCGCGTTCGACCGGCCAAGCTGGATGCAGCGGCTGAGCGGGAAGGTAACGGACGAGCTGATCCGGCACAGTCCGGTCCCGCTTTTTCTCAAACACTAATCGCTCGGCGATGGTCCCGGCCGGATTTTGCGCGCCGGCTCCGTTTGCGCGTCACTCATCCGGTGAAGGTGCCTCTTGCGGAGGCTGATCCGGCGGCGCTTCTTGCGGCCAGGGCGAAACGATCTCGGGTCCGCCGGGCGTTGGCGCGGGCTCGGCCTCGGGAAGCGCAGGAGCCTCTGGCGGCGCTTGCGGATCGATCCGATCCGGCGCGGGTTCGACGGGTGGGCGAGCCACGATATCCTCCTTGGCGATTGCGCCCTCGTTATCGTGGCCGGCGGCCGCGCCGGCCATCGGGATTTGTACGAAGCCATCGACCGGCATGTGTCGCGGCCGATCCAGACAGCACGCTCGGATTGGCCGCTCCAGCCTAAGGATAGTTACGCATGTTTTGCCGGTGATCCCGCCGTCATGGTGACTGGGCAGCGTTGCGCGACCGTGGTTTGTGGTCGGCGATCCGCGCGAGGCAACCTGGCGCGCTCATTGCCCATCGAGGTCGGGTCCGTGCAACCCTGCACCCCCCTTGTGTGACACAAAGGAAATCAGGCGATGAAAAAGTCAGATGGTCAATTGCAGGACGATGTGATGGCGGAACTCGCGTGGGAACCCAGCGTGGACCACGCCGATATCGGCGTATCGGTGGTCGACGGCGTCGTTACGCTGAACGGCTTCGTCAAGAGCTATCCCGAAAAGCTTGCCGCCGAACGCGCCGCCAAGCGCGTCGCCGGCGTCAGGGCGATCGCCGAGGAGATCAAGGTCCGGCTACCTTCCGAGCCGAAGTCGGCGGACCATGAGATCGCCAAGCGCATCCTCGACATGTTCTCCTGGAACGTGCTGATCCCCGAAGACGGCATCAAGGTAAAGGTCGAACATGGCTGGGTCACGCTGACCGGCAAGGTCGAGTGGCACTACCAATCGCACGAGGCGCGGAAGGCGGCGGGTCGCGTTACCGGCGTAATTGGCGTCAACAACCTGATCGAGGTCAAGCAGCTGCCGGTCGCCGCCGACGTCAAGGACCGGATCATGGCCGCGTTCAAGCGCCAGGCGGATCTCGACGCCGCGTCGGTCACCGTCACCACGATCGGCGGCAAGGTAAAACTGGGCGGTAAGGTCAAGGCGTGGAACGAGCGCAGCATTGCCGAACGCGCCGCCTGGGCCGCGCCGGGGGTGACGGCAGTCGAAGATCATATCGTCGTCGCATGACACCGGAGCAAGCGGGTCCGGGTTCCGGGCCCGCTTTCCCGGCTACCTGCTGCATATGAAGAAGGGCTGCTGTTTGGCTTGCCGGCCCGCATCTTTCCTGGACGAGCGCGCTGGCGATCCTCGGCGCCAGCTGGCGCAGGCGAACTCCACGGATGATTCATGGGGGCGATGATTTGCGCGCGTTCGTGGTCGCGTTCACAGACCGTCACTGCCGACCAAGCGGGTGCCATGTCCAACGGGATTTCCTACAATCCCCTGCCGGCTGACTCGATCCTGGCAGTGTTCGTCGGCATCCGCGCCAGCGTGGTTGCATCGCCGTCACGGGAGCAAAAATAGTGTCGGGCGAAATGCTTAACAGACAAATGCGCCCCAGCAAGGGAGCGGCCGTCGGCCTGACCGCTGCCGAGGCAACGGCGCGGCTCGTTCGCGATGGTCCCAACGAACTTCCCCGCCGTAACCAACGCGCGGCGTGGCGCATTGCGCTGCAGGTCGTGCGCGAGCCGATGTTGGCGATGCTGCTGGCGGCCGGTGGTATCTATCTCCTCCTCGGCGACAGAAGCGAGGCGATCATCCTGATCGTCTTCGCCGGGTTCTCGGTGGCAGTCGCGATCGTCCAGGAAGTGCGGACGGAGAAGGCATTGGCCGCGCTCGGCGAATTGGCTGCGCCCCGCGCCGTGGTGATACGCGACGGCCAGCCGATACGGATTGCCGGCAGGGAAGTGGTCAGGGACGATCTTCTCATCATCGAGCAGGGCGACCGCGTCGCTGCCGACGCCGTGCTGATCGAGGCCGAAAATGTCGAATGCGACGAGTCCCTGCTAACGGGTGAATCGGTGCCCGTGCACAAATATGCCCTCGACTCCGATGCGGGGCCGACGGGCGCCGAAGCCGACCGGGAATTGCGCGGCGGATCGATCGTCACCGCCGGCCGCGGGCTCGCGCTGGTCACCGCGACCGGGAGCGCCAGCCAGATCGGCCGTATCGGCCAGCTGCTCGCGACCGTTGAGAGCCAGGCACCCCGGCTTCAGCTCGAAACCGCTCGGATCGTCCGCCTGTGCGCGATCGGCGGCCTCGGCACCGCGGTGTTGGTCGCTTTGCTCTACGGATTTCTGCGCGGGGGATGGATGAATGCCCTGCTCACCGGGATAGCGACGGCAATGTCGCTGTTGCCGGAAGAATTTCCGGTAGTGCTCACCGTGTTTTTGGCGATGGGCGCATGGCGGATAGCGCGGGTGGGCGTGCTGACGCGCCGCACGGCCGCGATCGATACGCTGGGCGCGGCGACCGTCCTGTGCACCGACAAGACGGGAACTTTGACGCAAAATCGCATGGCGGTGGCGGCCTTTTGGATGCCGGCGGGCGACGTCACGATGGCTGGAGATGCGCCAGGGGACGCCCATGCGGCGTTGTTAAATGCTGCCGCGCTTGCCAGCGCGCCGATCCCGATCGATCCGATGGAGGTGGCCTTTCACCAGGCAGCTGGAAAAACGGGAAGAGCTGTTTCTCCCGAATGGAACCTCGTCCACTCCAACGGCTTGCGCTCCGACCTCCTGGCCATGTCCAACGTCTGGCAGCCGGGTAACGGCGAACCGTTGATGGCCGCGGCCAAGGGCGCACCCGAGGCGATCGCCCGGTTGTGCCGCCTCGACCCCGCCGCGCGTAAGGAACTCGACGCTGCGGCGATGGCGATGGCGTCGGGGGGAATGCGCGTGCTCGGCGTGGCATCGGCGGCCGTGGCGCCGGACAGGGCGACCAGCGAGCATCTCGAGCATGGCTTCACGCTTTCCGGTCTGATCGGCCTGTCCGATCCGGTCCGGCCCGGCGTTGTGGAAGCGGTCGCGCAGTGTCGCGCCGCGGGCATCCGCGTGGTGATGATCACCGGCGATTATGCCAGCACGGCGGAAGCGATCGCCGCCGAGATCGGGTTGGGCGAGGGCGAGACGATGACCGGGGACCTGGTCGCCGCGCTCTCCGATGCGCAACTGGCGGATCGCGTTCGCATGGTGAGCATCTTCGCCCGGACCTTGCCCGAGCAGAAGTTGCGCATCGTCACCGCGCTGAAGGCTGCGGGGGAAGTCGTGGCGATGACGGGTGACGGCGTGAACGACGCGCCCGCCCTGAAGGCGGCCGATATCGGCGTCGCGATGGGCCGGCGTGGCACCGATGTGGCGCGGGAGGCCGCATCTTTGGTCCTAGTCGATGACGATTTCGGCGCGATCGTTCTCGCAATCCGGCTTGGCCGCCGCATCTATGACAATATCCGCAAGGCGGTCGGTTTCATCTTTGCGGTCCATGTGCCTATCGCCGGCCTCGCGCTTCTGCCTCCGCTGTCCGGTCTGCCGATCCTGCTCGGGCCGATCCAGATCGCGTTGCTCGAGATGATCATCGATCCGGTCTGCGCGCTCGTGTTCGAGGCTGAGCGCGACGAACGGCTTATCATGGACAGGCCGCCGCGTGCGCCCGGCGAGCGACTGTTCGCCGCCCCGGTGGTGGTTCGGGCCGTCATCGAAGGAGGACTGGCCTTTGGCCTTCTGGCGGGGGTCGTGGTTCTCGGATTCGCATTGCAGATGCCCGAAGCGAAACTTCGTACGCTGGTCTTCTTTTCGCTGGTTGCCGCCGTCCTGGCGCTGGTGCTGGCGCACCGCTCCTACAGCATGTCGCTCGGCCACGCGCTCTTCCGCCATAATATCACGTTCCGCTATGTACTTGCGGCCATCGTCGCCGGCAGTGGCTTGGTCCTGGAAGTGCCATCGATCGCGCACGCGCTTGGCTTCGCGACGCTGGGTTGGCCCGACCTTGCGATAATCGCGGCCGGCGGAGCGACGCTGTTATTGGCGTTCGAACTGGTCAAGAGGATCGGGGGAAGCCCCGCAAACGATTCCGCGGTCCCTTCTTCAGGGACGCGTCTGCCGGCGCTCCCGGCCGGCTCCGACGACTGAAAACGGCAAGTTGATCAGATCGAAATAGAGCGTCAGCGCGCCGGTGATCGCGCGCGTGGCGGGAGGTCCCTCGCTCTGCTTGAATAGCGTCCTGACGCGATCCGTATCGGCTGCCGCAAGGGCGGCGAACACCAGGACGTCCGTCATGGCGAAGATGAGGTCGAAAACCCCCGAGCGCAGGAGCAGGTTGGCAAGTATCGCCGCGCTCAGCCCCGCTATGGATGCCAGCACGAATTTAGCCGTCGCGGGCAGATCGCAGCGCGCGCGCCATCCGATCAGTGCGATGCAAAGATAGCTGAATGCGCAGGCGAAAAAGGCGATGTCGACACTGGAAATAGCGGTAAGAAAGGCGAGGGCCACGGCTACCGCCATACCGGTCGCAGCGGAGAAGGTCAGGAAGAGCATCCAGGCGATGACGCCGCCCAAGTCCGCGACACGACGATCAAAGGCAAGGACGATCGCCGGCGGCAATGCCATCGCCGCCCAGCCCAGGACCGTCGGTGCGGTTTGGCGGAAAAGCGATCCGTACAGGCTCGGGCTGGAATAGAGCAGAGCCGCCGAGAAACCCGAGAGGATGAGGCCGCTCGCTGCAATGGTGTACACCAGCGCCGCATATTGCGCGATCCATCTCGCGTCGGCGCGAATCCGAAAGGGGTCGATCGTGGCCATGGGCCGGTACCTCCTGACGTCGTTTCTGCGCCGGGCGGCGGCGTCGCGCGATCCGTAATCCTTCGGATAGGGGTCGGGCGAGGGTGGGCCGGGACAAGCTTATCCTGTCACGAGTTCCGCTTCTCGTTTGGCCATCGCCGCCGCGGGAATCGCAGTCGGGCCGTCGACCCGCGCCAACGTGCGCTGAACCATGCGATTCCAGGTCAGCGCGCGCCCATGGGCATAGGCCCGCGCCGCCATCCGCGCACGCAGATCGTCGTCGGCGAGCAACGTGCCCACCGCATCCGCCATTTGCTCGACCTCGTCGAAGCCCACGAGCACGCCTCGCCCATCCGCCAGCAATTCGGTCGCATGGATATAGGGCGTCGAGACGATCGGCTTGCCCAGCGCCGAGGCGTAGGAAAGCGTACCCGAGGTGATCTGTTGCACGTTGCGGTAAGGCGTCACGTAGACGTCCGCCGTCGCCAGACGATCGAGCAAGTCCGCCTCGTCGAGGAAACATTCTTCCCAAAGCACGTTTCGATCGACCTCGAGCTCGCGCGCCATGGACTTGAGCATATCGCGATACCGCTCGCCTTCGTGGGCGACGAGATGCGGGTGCGTCGCGCCGATGACGCGATATACCGTCTCGGGACTCCGGGCGAGGATCGCGGGCATAGCCTGGATCATCGCCTCGATTCCCTTGCCGGGCGACAAAAGACCGAACGTCATGATCGTCTTGCGATCGGGGATTCCTAAGCGTCGCCGCGCGACGAACGGCATCACGAACTCGCGATTGGGGACGCCATGCTCGATGACCGCGACCCTGTCGGCAGGGACGCCATAGACGCGATCGAGCAGCGACCGCGCATGGTCTGCCATGACGACCAGCAGCGATGCACGCGAGGCCAGTCGTTCGAGCACCCGGCGCTGATCGGGGTCGGGCGTTTCCAGCACGGTGTGGAGCGTGACGACGAGCGGTGCCGCGACGGCATCGAGCAGATCGAGCAGATAGGCGCCGGCGGGTCCGCCGTAGATGCCGTATTCGTGCTGCACCCACACCAGATCGGCGGCGCTTGCGTGGATCCGTCGGGCCGCAACGCGATAGGCTTCCCGCTCCTCCTGATCGACCGCCATCGTGACGGCGGGCGGAAAGTCGTATTGCCGGCCTGGATCGACCATCGCGTAGACGTCGATATGTGGCGCGGGCCGCGATGCCGCCAGCGCGCCATGGACATGGGTGGTGAATGTCGCCAAGCCGCAGAGGCGCGGCAGGAAATTACCGATCAGCGCGATGCGGCGGGGCGGGGCCTGGGTCGTCGCGGACGCCCAGATATCGACCGAGCCGTCGGCTGGTGCGTCGACACGTTCCTCAAACATCGCCAATCATCTCCCAGCGTCCCCTATGAGCTAGGCTGCGATCGTTCCGCGCGCGATACGGGAATATACGATGCGCTATGCACCCGTTGTCGCCGCGCCGGGTACCTCTTCCAACGTCTGTTTGACCGCCGCGCGCACTGCCGCGGACACAACGGGGAGCGGGACGTCGGCATCGATCGGGTGCCAGCCCACCGGTTCCGGTACGTGTCGGGCAGACTGAAGTTTCACGACTCCGCTGTTTGCGTCTGACGCGTCGGCCGATCGCCGTTCGACGCGCTCCAATCGCCGACGCTCGCTCGCTTCCAGCCAGCAGCCGACGAACGGCACACGGGCATGCACGGCTACCCGGGCGATCCGCAGCCGTTCCTCGTCGCCGCCAAACACCGCGTCCGCGATTACGAAGCGACCGTAGGAGAGGTGGTAGCGGGCATAATCGTCGAGCAGGTCGTAGACGACCCGATTGGCAAATGGGGAATAGAACGCCGGCGACAGTCGCTCCTCAGGAGGCACGCCAGCCAGGCGCTTGCGCAGCACGTCGCTGCGCAAGATGCGGGCGCCTGGAGCATCACCGAAATCCCCGCCGACCGCCCGCGCGACGGTGGATTTCCCCGTGCCGGAGAGGCCGCCGATGGCGATCAACGCGGCGTCGCCCGGCCGCATCGTCGCTTCGGCGAGCTCGAAATAGAGCTTGGCCACTGCGGCGTCCTCTGGGCTCGCCGTTCGTTCCGCCGTCGCCGCCATTACGTGCGCCCGTACGGTCGCGCGCAACGAGACGAACAGCGCAAGCAGCCGGACTCCATCTTCGTCGCCCGAAACGTCGATATAGCGGTTGAACACGATATTGGCTTCGGCCCGCAGGTTCCGGTGCCAGAGATCCATCAGCAGGAACGCCAGGTCGTACAAGGTATCGGTCGTGGACAATTGCTCGTCGAACTCAAGGCAGTCGAATAGGACAGGGTCGCCGTCGATCAACGCGATGTTGGCGAGGTGGAGATCGCCATGGCAATGTCTGACCCAGCCCTTGCGTCCCCTGCTGTCGAGGATGCCGGCGTGGCGGGCGCAGGCATTGCGCTGTGCAGCGAGAAGATCGGCGATACGGCGTTCGCCGAAAACGGCGCCGAATCCGCCCAGGCTGTCGGCGTTGCCGTCGATTACCCACGCGATATCCATTGCCCCGCTCTGCCGCACGATCGGCTCTGCCTGATCGTGGAACAAGTGGATGCGATCGGCCAGGCGGATCAGCAAAGCGCTGTCCAGCTCACCGCGCTCTGCAACGTCGCTGAGCAGCGCGTTATCGGGGAACCGGCGCATCTCCAGAATCCAGTCGACGGGCTCTCCCGCCCCATCGATGGTAAAGCCGATGTCCGTTCTCGCGATTGGATGGACCGCCAGATACATTTCGGGAGCCGTGCGCCGGTTGAGCCGCAGCTCGGCCTCGAGCGCCGCCCGACGAAATTCGGAGGTCGAGAAGTCGAGATAGGGAAAACGAACCGCGCGTTTCAGCTTCCAGGCTCTGTCGCCCGCCAGAAACACGCTCGCCGCGTGCGTGTCGATGCGCCGGCACCTTCCGTCGGTCGATAACGTACGCTCCAGGAAATCGATGAGCGCGCTCTGCGCTTGCAAACCGTCGGCGGACGGTACGTCGTCGTCGAACGTGAAATCGTCATTGCCAGCACAGGGGATCATCGATCGCCTTTCGTCGTCGCGACTCGGCGGACTAAGGATCGCTGTCTCGGCGCGCGAGCGCACTAAGCAATGATGCTTAATCGCGCTTGCGCCTCCGTCGTCGCACCGCGGCAATCGCAGAATATAAATATTTCACACCCTTGCTGCCTCGTCGCGGCCACCGGCCCTATTTCGGCAGGGTCGGCTGGGTAAGGGAACTTACGAAGTGTCCGCGACCGGCAAGTCGGCGAGGTTCCCACCACCCACTCTGAACATGGAAGGTAGGGCAATGCACGCATTAGCGATCGGTCACGCGGGCCCGGATGCCGCTGCGGCCGTAAACGGTCTCTGGAACGCGGGATATCACTCGATTATGCGTGTCGAGGAGCCCGGCGAAGCGGCAGCGGTAATCGCATGTTTCCACCCGGAGCTCGTCTTCGTTCTGCCGGATGTCGCCCAGTCGGACTCGATGGCCGCGTTGCGAGCCATCGCGAAGGAAGCCGACGCGCCGGTCATCGTCGCGCGCGCCGGAACGGAGCGGGCGTTCGACTGCCTCGGTCCGACAACCGCCCTCGACGAGGCCGATCGCTCGTCGCCGCGTCGAAATGTTCACTTTCCGCTCGCGGCCTGATCGGATTTTTAGCGTGATGCGTATCAATGCGGATAGCGGTAGTACCGAAGCGGCCTTATCGGTTCCCCATGACCATGATGACATTCAGAGCATGACGACCAAGGCGGCAACCCCGGGCCTGGGCCGCGACGTGATCCTCGTCGAGGACGACGATGCGTTGCGCCGCTCGCTGCAACTGCTGCTCATCGGCCAAGGCTATCACGTCCTCGCCTTTTCACAGCCCGAGGCGGCTATCGCTTCATCGGCCTCGCTCGCTGCCGCATGCCTGGTGATCGACTATGTCCTGCCGCGTCACAACGGCATCGAGACGCTACGGATGTTTCGCGCAAAGGGCTGGCAGGGACGCGCGGTGTTGATCACGGCGTTTCATTCACCCGGGCTACAAGATGCCGCCGCCGAGGCGGGATTTGCGGCGGTGCTTCCCAAGCCGTTCCGGACCGATGATCTGGGCCGGGCAATGGGAGACGGATGAGCGCTAGGTAGCGCAATCGTCATCAAAATAGGCCATTCGCCTTTGTTTCGCGCGCGATACATGTTATCGAGGCGCCGTAATTTAATGAGGTTGCGCGATCCATCGGGGCTATGGACGTTAGGCGGGTTTTCGCACCCGGCCGGGCCTGGGTGGGCTACGGTCTTGCGACCGTAGCGGTTGCCGTCGCGGCGCTGGTTCGGTTCGTCTTCGAGCCGTGGCTGGGCGGGCGGGGCCATTTCCAGTTCTTCACGGTTGCGATCCTTTTCGCAGCGATCTTCGCCGGGCGGGGAGCGGCTATCTGGTCGGCCCTCGCCGCCATCATGATCATTCACGCGCTGGGCTGGTCGAGCGGTAGTTTTTGGTCGGTCGAATTGCTGGCATTCGCCATAGCCGCCATCGCCGTCATCTGGATTGCCGGATTCGTGACGTCCTTGCGGCGCCAATCGGAAGAAAGCGAGCAGCGCGCGGCACGCCGCTTACGACGAGCCGACGATCTGGCCGAGGAGCTCAACCTGCTGATCGACGGAGCCACCGGATATGCGATCTACATGCTCGACCCGCAGGGCAACGTGACGATCTGGAACAAGGCTGCCGAACGCCTCAAAGGCTGGAGTGAAAGCGAAGTCGTCGGTCGTCATTTCACGCTTTTTTACCCCGAAGCCGCGATTGCAAATGGCAAGCCTGAACACGACCTCGCCAGAGTGTGCCGGGAAGGGCGGTTCGAGGAGGAAGACTGGCGCGTTCGCAAGAATGGATCGGAATTCCTGGCGCATGTCACGATGACCGCGCTCTACGACAAGGAAGGGCAACTCAAAGGCTTCGGCAAGGTCATCCGCGACGTGACCGATCAGCGAGCCAACGAGCGCAAGCTCGGCGCCAGCGCGTCGCATGTCCGGTCTATCCTCGCGACGGTGCCCGATGCCATGGTGGTAATCGACGAAGCCGGCAAGATCCTCTCGTTCAGCAGCGCCGCCGAACAGCTGTTCGGCTATGCCGAAGCAGACGTGATCGGCTCCAACGTCAGTCGTTTGATGCCCTCGCCCGATCGGGAGCGCCACGATTCCTACCTGCGCCGCTATCTTGAAACCGGCGAGCGGCGGATCATCGGAACGGGACGCGTCGTCACCGGACTGCGGCGCGACGGCACGGTCTTTCCGATGGAACTGGCAGTGGGTGAAGCAATATCCGACGGCGACCGCGTGTTCACCGGCTTCGTCCGCGATCTGACCGAGAAGCAGGCGGCGGACCAGCGCATCGAGCAATTGCGATCCGACCTCGTCCACGCTGCGCGGGTGAGCGCGATGGGCACGATGGCCTCGACCCTGGCGCATGAACTCAACCAGCCGATCACGGCCGTCGCCAATTTCGTCAGCGGCGTTCGCAATCTGCTCGAGGATTATAATCCGGACGATCGCGCGATGATCGATGGCGGCCTGGCCGAGGCCTATGAGGAGGCGTTGCGCGCCGGCGGGATCGTCCGCCGCCTGCGCGAATTCGTCTCGCGCGGAGAGGTGGAAAAGAGCGTCGAGGATGTTCACGACTTGGTCGAGAGCGCGTCGAAGCTGGCACTGATCGGCGCGCGGGAGAAGGGCGTGGAGGCGCGATTCCGGCTCGATCCGGTCGCTCGGAACGTTTTGGTCGACAAAATCCAGATTCAGCAGGTGCTGATCAACCTGATGCGCAACGCGATCGAGGCGATGTGCAATTCCGTCACCCGAGTGCTGACGGTGTCGTGCGTGCCCGATGAGGAGGGATTCCTGCGGGTCAGCGTTTGCGATACCGGCCCCGGCGTCGCGCCCGAGATAGCCGAAAACCTGTTTCGCGCCTTCAACAGCACCAAGAGCAGCGGGCTTGGCCTGGGGCTGTCAATCTGCCGGACGATCGTCGAGGCCAATGGGGGACGGATCTGGATGGAGCGGGCGGCCGGTGGCGGGGCCTGCTTCCACTTCACCTTGGTGCGTGCCGATCTGGAGATGGTGGAATGACCGACCGTCCTCTCGTGCACGTAGTCGACGACGAAGACGGCGTCCGGCGCGCGACCAGCTTCTTTCTGAAGACGTCGGGCTATGCGGTGCGGACCTGGGAATCGGGCGTGGCGTTCCTGAACGAGGTCCGCCATGTGGAAGACGGTTGCATCCTGCTCGATGTGCGCATGCCGGAGATGGACGGGCTGGAAGTCCAGCAGCAGCTCAACGACCGTGGGGTCACCATGCCGGTGATCGTCCTGACCGGCCATGGCGATATCGCGATCGCGGTCAAAGCGATGAAAGCGGGGGCAGTCGACTTCCTGGAAAAACCGTTCGAGACGGACGCGTTGGCAAAGGCGATCGCGCACGCGTTCGAACGCCTCGCGTCCTCGGCCGACATCGCCACCCGTGCCGCCGAGGCCGAGGTGGTGCTCGGTGTGCTTACCAGCCGCGAGCGCGACGTGCTGCAAGGGCTGGCGCAAGGCTATCCCAACAAGACGATCGCCTACGATCTCGGCATTTCGCCCCGCACCGTCGAGGTGCATCGCGCCAACATCATGGCCAAGCTCAAGGCGCGTAGCCTTTCCGAGGTCTTGAGGATCGCCTTTGCCGGTGGGTTGGGGGAGGGCCGGTCCTGACGCGTTCGCGCCTGGACATGGCGAACGTCTTCAGGCCCTCCACCGCCGCCAGATACAGCAAGACGAGCAGCGCGATCGTTGCCAGAATGACCGCACCCGGTCCTTCGAAACCGAGTAGCGCCGCAAACGGCAAATAGGGCAGCGCCAACGCCACGGCCAGGCACGACAATGCCGACACGGCCAGCGCGGGGTGCGGCCAGTCGCGCCAAAAGCGCCCGCGGGTGCGAATGATGAACACCACTAGAATCTGCGTGGTCATCGACTCGATGAACCACGCCGCCCGGAACGTCCCGACACTGGAATGGAATATCCAGGTCAGCGCGACGAAGGTCGCGATGTCGAACAGCGACGACAGAGGGCCCATGATCAGGGTGAAGCGCACCAAAGCGGACATGTCCCAGCCGTGCGGGCGCGCGATCTCCGCCGGGTCCGCGCGGTCGAACGGGATACCCGTCTGGGAGAGATCGTAGAGCATGTTGTTCAGCAGGACCTGCACGGCGGTGAGCGGCAGGAACGGCAGGAACACCGATGCCAGTGCCATCGTCAGCATGTTGCCGAAATTGGAACTCGTCCCCATGCGGATGTACTTCATGATGTTGGCATAGGTACGCCTGCCCTCCATGACGCCATCGGCGAGCACGTTGAGATCGGGGGCAAGCAGGATCATGTCTGCCGCCTCTCGCGCGACGTCGGTTGCGCCGTCGACCGACAGTCCGACATCGGCCGCCTTGATGGCGG
This sequence comes from Sphingomonas pruni NBRC 15498, assembly GCF_001598455.1. GTDB lineage: Bacteria > Pseudomonadota > Alphaproteobacteria > Sphingomonadales > Sphingomonadaceae > Sphingomonas > Sphingomonas pruni. Next base: position 133,937 of record NZ_BCYZ01000002.1, on the reverse strand, counting down.
GCGCGTCGTTGATGCCGTCACCGATAAAGCCGACGGTGTGGCCGCGCGCCTGCAGCGCCTTCACGATCCGCGACTTCTGGTCGGGCGTCACCCGCGCGTAGATGTCGACCGATTGGGCACGGGCGGCAAGAGCGGCATCGTCGAGCGCGTCGATCTCCGGGCCGGTCAGCACGCCGGCGACCGATAGCGAAAGCTGGCCGACCAGATGCTGGACGACCATGGCGGCGTCGCCAGATATCACCTTGATCCGCACACCCGTCGACTGGAGGCGGGCGACGGCACCGGTCGCGCTCGATTTGGGCGGGTCCATGAACACGCACAGGCCCAGGAACACCAGCCCGTCATCGTCGTCGGTGTCGATCCGCGCGCGTCCCTTGGCATCCTTCCAGGCGATCCCGAGCATCCGCAGGCCCTGCGCGGCATGGCGGTCATGCAGCGCCAGGATTGCCTCCCTTCGACCTTGGTCCAGCGCGCCAATCTTGCCTGCGCGATCCTCGGCGCGATCGCAAAGCGCCAGCACGGTTTCGGGCGCGCCCTTGACGATCTCGATGCGGCGACCGTCCTTTTCGGCAAGGACGGATACGCGGCGTCGCCCGAAATCGAAGGGGCGCTCGTCCAGCTTGATCCATCCGTCGAGCGAATGCCCGGCGGTGTGGGCGAGGAGAGCGTCATCGAGCGGGCTCTTGAGGCCCGTTTCGAACCGCGCGTTGATCGCGGCAAATTCGGCCACTCGGGCGCAATCGACGCCGTCAGTGCCGGGATGCCCCGTCATCGTGATATGGGCCTCGGTAAGCGTACCGGTCTTGTCGGTGCAAAGGACATCCATCTCGCCGAGGTCGTGGATCGCCGAGAGCCGTTTGACGATGACCCGTGCCTTCGCCAGGCGCTGGGCTCCGCGTGCCAGCGCGATCGTCATGATCATCGGCAGGAGTTCGGGAGTCAGGCCGACGGCGAGCGCCATGGCGAAGAGGAACGACTCGACCGGCGGTCGCCTCAGGGCGAGGTGACTGAGGAGGACGAACAGCACGAGGAACAAAGTCAGCCGGACGATCAGGATGCCGAGTCGCCGGATTCCACGCTCGAATGCCGTTGGCGGCTGATCCTCGCCGAGCGCCTTCGCGATCTTGCCGAACTGGGTGTGTGCGCCGGTCCCGACGACCACCATCGTAACCGTGCCGCCGATCACCGAACTGCCGTGGAGCAGAGCGTTGGGGGCTTCGCCCATCGTCGATGTTTGCTGGGGCGCCGGGCTTTTCTCGACCGGATAGGGCTCGCCGGTCAGCGCCGCCTGGTTGACCTGCGCCGCATTGGCGTCGAGCACGATCCCGTCGGCCGGGACGAGATCGCCCGCCGATAGCTTGACGATATCGCCGGGCGCGAGTGTTTCGACCGCCAGATCGCATGGCTCGCCGTCGCGCAGCACTGTCACCGTGAGCGCGATCGAGCGTCGCAGCGCCTCTGCAGCCGCTTCGGCACGGCGCTCCTGCACGATATCGAGTCCCGTCGACAGCAGCACGACCGCAGTGATGATGACGAAACTCGCAAGGTCTCCGGTTGCCCCGGCGACCGCGGAGGCGACGAGGAGGATCGCGACCAGGGGATTGGCCAGGCGCCGCGCCAGGTCAACGAGAAGATGGCGACGGCGACGCTCGTCGAGGCGGTTGGCACCGTAGAGTTCGAGTCGCCGCGCCGCCTCGGCCGCCGACAGACCTTCGGGAGTTGCTTCGAGCGCCGCGAGCGTGTCGGGGGCCGGCCGATTCCAGAAGTCTGGCGGCAGGTCCATCATCGGTGCTTGCAGGTGAGCAAATGCCGGGATTGAAGATCCATGATCCAGCCTCTCGTGATCGGCGGCATGTTCGGGCTTGGCGCGTCGATCGTGGCGGTCGAATTCGTCAAGCTACCGTCGCCCGGCGATGGCCTATTTGCGCAACCGGCCCATCTGCTTGCGGTGAGCGATATTGTGCAGGACGCTGCATATCATGCGTGCCCGCTCTTCCGCACGCGTCAGGCACTCGGCCGCATAGTCGGGAGAAAGTGGCGACACGATCGAGCCGAAATGCTCGTGCTCGGAGCTTGCGAAGCCGAGCGTCCCTTCGAGATAATAATCGAACGCCTCGCGCAAACTGTACCAGAGGCCCCTCTCGGCCAACCATGGCAAAGATGCGCCGGAGGTGGTCAACAGGACAAACTGCTTTCCGGACAAAGCCTCTTGCTGCTTGTTGCCGTGGACAGCCTTGATACTCAGCCCGGCACCCAGCACACGGTCGACATATCCCTTGATGATAGCGGGCGGCATGCCGAACCAGATGGGATAGACCAGGGTGATGCTGCGGCTTGTCCTAACGAACGAAAGCTCGGTCTCGACGTCCGGCGACAGGTGAAACTCGGCCGCGTCCGGCCGCTCTTCGGCCTTCAAGAGCGGATCGAAGCCAATCGCATAAAGGTCGCGCGTCACCGACCGCTGGCCACATTCGGCGACAGCGGTGGCATAAGCGTGCGCGATCGAATGGCAGAAGCTGTCCGCCGAGGGATGGCCGACGACGATCAGATGCTGGATGTCCCGGTCGGGATCCGTTCTACCGGCAAAACCGCCCTCGACGGGTTCGGCTGCGGTGCGCGTTGGTGCCCCAGGCTGCGTGCCTTTCCGGTCGACCAGATCGTCCTGCATTTCCTTGCTCCACTTCGCCGGCAAGGTAACATCGCGGGCAAGGCGTGAAGCTTCGCAATATCCCGTATGACCGCGTTTTTTTCCCGGCCGCGTGCAGACGGACGGCCGGAAAAGCTGCCCTCGAAGCGAAAAGGTCGCAGGCAGCGCCTCTCGATCACCATCCGCTCAAACCGCGGACACTGCCGGTACGGAAATGTACGAATGGTGTCCTTCAGGCCAGCGCGCAACTGTCTCTCTTCGAGTGCAAGAGGAGCAGAGGGCGGCTCATCCCGGAGGAAGACATGAAGGACATTCTGGTGTTGGTCCATCACGACGCCGGCCAGGACGCCCGGCTCCGAGCGGCGGTTGATCTGGCGCGACGCCTGGGCGGGCACCTGACCTGTCTGGACGTGACCAAACTGCCGGCGACGTTCGGCACCGAATTTGCCGCCGGTGCCATGTTGCTCGAGCAGGAAAGCCGCCGCGAGCACCGCAACCGCGAGGTCGTCCAATCGTGGCTGACACGGCAAGGCGTCGCGTGGACTTGGCTGGACTGTACCGGCGGCCTGGCAAGCTCGGTGATCGACGCCGCAGGATTGGCCGATCTCATCGTCCTCAACCGGCGGCTCGACGACGCGATCTGGCCCGATATGCGCGACGTCACGGCAAATGTCCTGATGCACCTGCACAACCCGATAGTCGCCATGCCTGAGGATGCCGAAGGATTCGCCTTCGAGCGCGCACTTGTGGCCTGGGACGGGAGGCCTGCTGCCGCTGCCGCGATCCGGTCCGCGGTCCCCCTGCTGCGGCTGGCCTCCGAGGTCGAAGTCGTCATGGTCGATGATGACGCACACGGGATCGCGAGCGACGCATTGCTCGCATATCTCCAGCGGCATGGAATCCCCGCCTCCGTCAGGATTGTTGATCGGGGCGCGCGCGACATCGCCGAGCTCATCCTGGACGCAAGCGCCCGATTCCGGGCCGATTATATCGTCATGGGCGGCTATACGCACGGCAGGGCCGCCGAACTATTCGGTGGCGTCACGCGGTCATTGTTGTCGAACAGCAAAGTGCCGCTCGTTCTCTCCCGCTAGCGCATTCAGAGCTCGATGAAGCCTTATCCAATGGCGTTGAGATCCGGCCATGGGGGAAGAGCGTCCTCGCGCCAGCTACCGGGACGGCGCGGGCCTATCGCCAAAAGTCTCCAAGGGGGGGCACCCCTCGCCGCCGTCAATTGCGGCGAAGCTCGGCGACCTCCTTCGGGGTGATGCTCGATCCCTTGGCGCCGAACCTTGCGGTCACGTAATTGGCAACGGCCGCCACTTCCGCGTCCGAATATGCGGCGGCAAAGCTCGGCATATAGGGACGCCCGGTCCCCGGCTGTCCCGCGCCGTTGAGGATCATCGACGCCACGTTTGCCGCGGTGGGATCGTTGACCGAACGGACGCCGGTCAGCCGTGCCTCATCGAAGATCGCTCCTGCACCCGTCCAGGCATGGCAACTGGCGCAATTGCCCTCGAACATGCGTTTGCCGACGGGATTGTCGATCGACGCCAATTTGGGCGAGGCGGGGGCAGGGCCGGCGGGCTGCGGCAGTCGGTCGCTGCGGATAGCAGGCACCGTTCGCAGATAGGTGACGATCGCGGCGATATCGGATGGCGTCAGCTTGGACAGGCTCAATCCCACCGCTTCGCTCATCGGCCCCGACGCGACGCCGCGGCCCGGCGCATGGCCGGTCGATAGATAGGCCGCGATTTCGGCGTCGCTCCAGCCGCCGATGCCGCTGGTCCGGTCGCCGGTGATATTATACGCGTTCCAGCCTTCGGCCTGACCGCCCGCGAACTTGTTGTGCTGGTCCATCGCCTGCATCAGGTTGCGCGGCGTGTGGCATTCGCCGCAATGGCCCGCGGCCTCGACGAGATAGGCGCCGCGATTCCAGGCCGCATCGCGCTCGCGGATCGGGCGGAAGCGCCTGTCACTGTTGAAGAAGCTCGACCAGATGCCCATCAGCCAGCGCTGATTGAAGGGAAAGCCGAACGTGTTTGACTTGTTCGCCTGCTTCACCGGGGGCAGCGAGAACAGATAGGACTTGATCGCCAGGACGTCGGCGTCGGTCAGCATCGTGTAGGAAGCATAGGGAAAAGCGGGGTAGAAGCGCGTCCCGTCCGGCGCGATGCCCTGGTGCACTGCCTTCAGGAATTGCGCATCGGTCCACTTGCCGATCCCGGTCTCGGGATCGGGCGTGATGTTGGGGGTGTAGATCGTCCCGAACGGCAGGACGAAGGGGCGGCCGCCGGCAAATGGCTTCCCGCCCTTCGCCGTATGGCAGGCCTCGCAGTCCGCCATGCGCGTGACGTATTCGGCGCGTGCGCGCGGATCGGTCGATGCGAGTTCCGCCGGCACGCCGGTCAGCGCGGCACCGTTCGGGTAGCTGGCGAGATCGACCTCCGTACCACCCGCAAAGCTATAGGGGCCGGGCTGGAATACCATCCGTCCGATGATCGCAGCGATCAGGACGAGGATCGCGCCCGCCAGCAGCAAGAGAGTCCGGCGCATCCTCAGGCTCCCTTCGCGATGAGCGCGCGATCGATCGGCATGCGTTTGAGCTGCACGCCGGTTGCCGCAAAGACCGCGTTGGCGACGGCCGGTTGCGTGACCACGGTGCCTGGCTCGCCGATCCCGCCCGAATTCTCATTGCTCGGCACGATATGGACTTCGATGGCCGGCATCTCGTCGATGCGAAGGACGCGATAGTCGTTGAAATTGCCCTGTTCGACGCGGCCCCCTGCAAAAGTGATCTTGCCGAACAGCACGGCCGACAGCCCGAACGTGGCGCCGCCCTGGATCTGCGCCTCGAAGATATTGGGATTGACGATCTTCCCCGCATCCGCGGCGATCACCAATCGGGTGACGCGGACGTCGCCCTGATCGGCCACCGCGACGTCGGCGATCGCGGCGAGATAGCTGCCGAATGCGTTCATCAGCGCGATCCCGCGTCCGCGCCGGGCACCGAACGGGGATGCCGGCGGCGCCGTGCCCCAGCCAGCCTTTTCCGCCGCGAGGTTCAACGCACCCAGGGCGCGCGGGTTCTTCTCCAGCAGGCGGCGGCGGAAGGCGAGGGGATCGGTCCCGGTCTTGTTCGCGATCAGATCGATGAAACATTCCATCGCGAAGATGGTCCCGTTCGGGCCGACGCCGCGCAGGAATTGCACCGGTACCGCGCTTTCATGGCGGATATATTCGACCAGCCGGTCGCCGACCGCATAAGGGACTTCCGCCGCACCATCGACCGCGTCCGAGTCGATGCCGTCGTTGAACGCGGGCGGGAGCCAGTGCGCCATGACCGACCCGCCGGTCACGCGATGATGCCAGGCAGTGATGCGCCCATCCTCTACCCGAGCTTTCAACCGCTCATGATAAAGCGGGCGGTAGAGCTGCTGGCGGATATCCTCCTCGCGCGACCAGATCACCTTGACCGGCCCGTCGACATGCGCGGCGATCCGCACCGCCTTGATCACGCCGTCGACTTCGAGCCGGCGGCCGAATCCGCCACCGATCAGATGGTTGTTGACCGTCACCTTCTCGGGCGCGATGCCCAAAACCTTGGCCGCGCCCGTCTGCGCGAAGCCGGGGACCTGCGTGCCGGTCCAGACTTCGCAGGCGCCGCCCTGCACATGCACGGTGCAGTTGGTCATCTCCATCGGCGCATGTGCGAGATAGGGCAGCTCGTAGCTCTCCTCGAAGACGGTGCCCTGCTTGAGCTTCGCGAGGGCGTCGCCTTCCTTCTTGGCGACGGCGCCCTGGCCTTGCGATGCCTTTTCCAGGCCGGACCAGAGCTGCGCCTGATCGAGCTCGGCATTGGCGCCCGGCGCCCAGTCGATAGCGAGCGCGTTCAGGCCCTGCATCGCCGCCCAGCTATTGTCCGCCACCACCGCGACGAGATCGTCGAGCACCACCACCTGCCGGACGCCGGGGACGGCGAGCGCGGGCGCCTGATCCACCTTGGCCACTTTGCCACCAAGCACGGGCGAGGACCGCAATGTCGCGAACCTCATCCCCGGCAGCATCACGTCGATGCCGTACACGGTCTTGCCGATCGCCTTGTCGGGCGTGTCGATGCGATGCACCGGCTTGCCGATCAGGCGGAATCGCGAAGGGTCCTTAAGCGTCACCTCGGTCGGCGGTTTCAGGCTAGCGGCGGCATTGGCCACCTCGCCATAGCGAAGCGACCGGCCGCTCGGCGCATGCGCGATGACGCCGTTCTCGGTGGTCAGGCTCGCGGCATCGACCTGCCAGCGCGCGGCGGCGGCGGCGACCAGCATGGCGCGCGCGGTGGCGCCGGCTTTGCGAAGCGGCCCGCTCCACGCCATGGTCGTGGTCGAGCCGCCGGTCGCCTGGACGACGAAGATCGGGTTGCCGTAATTGGCCTGGTCCGGCGGCGCATGCGCGGCGATCACCTTGTCGAGCGCGACGTCCAGCTCGTCGGCGATGCACTGCGCCTGCGAAGTATAGACGCCCTGGCCCATTTCGACCGCGGGCAAGGTGAAGGTGATCCGGTCATCGGGCGCGATATGGATATAAGCGTTGAACCGCTGCCCGGTCGCGACCGGTTCGGGATTGCTCACCGGTGCCGCGCGCGCCGCGCCCCAAGGAAAGTCGATCGCGATCATCAATCCGGCCGTGACGGCGCCGCCATAAAGGACGGCCCGGCGCGTCAGGCCTTCGGACTCAGGAACGGGCGGCATGCTTGATCCCCTCGCGGATGCGCACATAGGTTCCGCAACGGCAGATATTGCCCGCCATCGCCGCATCGATATCGGAATCGTCCGGCGCAGGATTGCTGGCCAGCAAGGCTGCCGCCGACATGATCTGTCCCGGCTGGCAATAGCCGCACTGGATGACCTCCAGGTCGATCCACGCCTTCTGGATCTTCGCGCCGGCCGGAGTGTTCCCGACTCCCTCGATCGTCGTGATCGCCCGGTCGCCGACACGCCCGGCGGGCAATTGGCAGGAGCGGACCGCGACCCCGTCGAGATGGACCGTGCAGGCGCCGCATTGGGCGATGCCGCAGCCGAACTTGGTGCCGGTCATCCCCAGGACGTCGCGCAATACCCATAGCAGCGGCATGTCAGGCGGCACGTCGGCCTGATGCTTCTCACCGTTGATCGTGAATTCGAGCATTCGGCCGCCTTTCGCATACCCGATGATGCGAAACACCCGGAACCGGAGGCCCCCTCCGTTCGGGCGCGCACATCAACGCCAGTTCGAAAACTGTTTCGGAAGCATATCATCTTCTAGGCGGGGCGTGAGAGAATATTTCTCTTCTGAATGTGCGTCGGCACCGCCGCGTCGAGCGGGTTTCGCTTAGAGTCAGTCCCGTCCTAGGAGTTGTTATTCTACTGGAAATTGGTGGACGCACTAGGGCTCGAACCTAGGACCCGCTGATTAAGAGTCAGCTGCTCTACCAACTGAGCTATGCGTCCATGCCGGCTTGCGGCTGCCGCTGTTTAGAGCGGCTCCCCGGGCGGGGAGGGGCGCAATTACCATCGCGGGCGTGCTTTGCAACCCCTTTTTTGCGGCGCGGCAATTGGCGTCCGCTTTGGCAGCTACCAGCGGGTCTGTTGCCGGTTCTGGCGATCGAGCGACATCAGGATGCCGATGCACAACAGCACCGTCAGCTGCGACGATCCGCCGAAGCTGATCAGCGGCAGTGGTACGCCGACCACGGGTGCCATGCCCATCACCATCGCCATGTTGATCGAGACGTAGAAGAACAGGGTCGTGGCGAGACCGGCGGCGGTCAGCCGGGCAAAGCGCCCCTCGGACTTGAGCGCCACGTTGACCGCCCACCAGATGATCGTGAACCAGGCGACGACCAGCAGCACGCCGCCGACCAGCCCCCATTCTTCCATCATCGTCGCCAGCGCGAAATCGGTATGGCCTTCGGGCAGGTAATCGAGATGGCTTTGCGTGCCGTTCAAGAATCCCTTGCCGAAAATTCCGCCCGATCCGATCGCGATCTTCGACTGGCTGATATGATAGCCGGTACCGAGCGGATCGCTTTCCGGATCCATGAAGATCAGGATGCGGTTGCGTTGGTAATCGTGGAGCACGAAGTTGAACGCGATGGGCGCCAGGATCGCGCCCGCCAGTCCGCCGCCGATGAACAGGCGCAGCGGAACGCCGGCCAGGAACATCACCGTGACGCCGCCGGCGGTGATCATCAGCGCGGTACCGAGGTCGGGCTGGAGCATGACCAAAGCGGCCGGGATGCCGATCAGCACCAGGGGCGGCCAGATCGCGCCGAACTTGCGGATCTCGGCCGGCGGCAGCATCTCGTAGAAGCGCGCGCAGGCGAGCACGATGAACGGCTTCATCAGCTCGGACGGCTGCAGGCGGATGATTCCGAGTTCCAGCCAGCGCTGGCCGCCGCCGGCGACCTTGCCGAGGATTTCGACGCCCAGCAGCATCAGGATGATGACGCCGTAGACCGGCAGGCTGATCGAGCTCCAGGTGCTTTCGCGTACCCGCGACAAGGCCATCGCGCCGCCGAGCAGGACGAAGAAGCGGACACCCTGGGACATAGCCCAGGGACGGACATGCCCCCCTGCGGCCGAATAGAGCACCAACAGGTCGAAACACCCGATCGCCAGGACCAGCAGGATGATCTTCCATGGCAATTGCGCGAGCGGCTCGGGCACGAAGCCGAGATTGGCGGAGGATCCCTTAGTCATTGGTCGCCTCGCGAGAGCCTTCCTCGGCGGGTTGCGCGGTGTTGGCAATCGCTGCGGCGGAGGAATTGGCGGCATCGGTCGCCGCCTCGACCGCGGGCGCATCGGTCGGCGCCGCGGTGGCGTCGGTCTCGGTCTGCGCGCCCTGCACGAGCGATATCTGGCTCTTGTAGGCGGCGGTTTCGGCCGCCATGCGCGTGGCGATGTCGCCGCCCCAGGTCGGTTCGACCTCCGCCAGCGACTTCAGCGCGCGGTCGCGGTCGAGCAGATAAGTGATGATGTCGCGCCCGATCCCCGGCGTGTCGAGGTTGGTGACGGTATGGCCGCCATGTTCGAGCACGATCGCGGCGGCGTACTTCGGGTTCTCGACCGGCGCGAAGCAGATGAACAGAGCGTGGTCGCGCATCTTGAACGGCAGCGAGGCGTTCGAGCGGACGCCGCCCGCGCGCTCGGCCATGGTGATGCGCCGGACCTGCGCGGTGCCGGTTTTGGCCCCCAGCGAAACCCCGGGAATGTTGAGCCGCGCGCGGCCGCCGGTACCGCCCTCATTGACCACGCCGTACATCGCGTCGCGGATATAGGCGAGGTGCTGCGGATCGAGTGGCAGTGGGTTGGCGATCGGCGCGTTGCCGCTCATCACGATGCGCGGCTGCAGCGACCGGCCGGACGCAATGCGCGAGGCCATCACCGCAAGCTGGATTGGATTGGCGAGCACATAGCCCTGGCCGATCGACGCGTTGAGCGAATCGGCGACGGTCCACTGGGCTTTGTATTTCTTGAGCTTCCAGGTGCTGTCCGGGACGGTGCCATAGCGCTGCGTCGAGAAGGGCAGGTCGAACTTCTGGCCGAGCCCCAGCGTCCGCGCGACCGGCGCCACCTGATCGTACCCCAGCCGCCGCACCATCTCGTAGAAATAGATGTCGCAACTGGCCATGATAGCCTGTTTGAGATTGAGGGGCCCGTGCCCCGATCTTTTGTGGCAATGGAATATGCCGTTGCCGACGCGGAGCGCTCCGGCACAGCTGATGCGGTCGTCGGGACTGACCCCGGCGCGCAGCAGCGCCAGGCCGTTCATCGGCTTGACCGTCGACCCGGGCGGGTAGAGGCCCTGCAGCACCTTGTTCATCAACGGCACGTGGTCGTTGTCCGACAGCATCTTCCATTCGAGATGGCTGATGCCGTCGGAAAAGCTGTTGGGGTCGTAAGCGGGCATCGACACGAAGGCGAGGATGTCGCCCGAGGTCACGTCGATGACTACCGCCGATCCCGAATTGGTGCCCAGCCGGCGCGCGGCATATTCCTGCAGCCCGGCATCGATCGTCAGCCGCTGGTTATGGCCCGGAACGTCCTGCCGAGTCGCCAGTTCGCGCACCAATTTGCCGTGCGCTGTGACTTCCACGCGCTTGGCACCGGGCTGGCCGCGCAACTTCTCTTCCAGCGCCTTTTCAAGGCCATCCTTGCCAATCTTGAAACCAGGTGTGATGTAGAGCGGGTTCTTGGTTTGCTTATATTGCTCGGCCGATGCCGCCCCGACATAGCCGGTCAGATGCGCCACTGCCGGCCCGGCAGGATAGCTTCGAGAATAGCCGCGCGTCGGCGCCACGCCGGGCAGTTCGGGCAGGCGCACCTGGATCGCGGCGAACCGGTCCCAGTCGAGATTTTCAGCGACCTGCACCGGCTGGAAGCCCGCGGCGCGCTTCAGGTCGGTCTGGATCCGGGCGACTTGTTCGGGCGGCAGCGACAATAATTGCTGGAGCAGCTTCAATACCTGATCGGTCTGCTCCTTGGGCAGGCGATCGGGAATGATGTCGACGCGAAAATCGGTGCGGTTGTTGGCGATCGGATGGCCATAACGATCGATGATCCAGCCACGCCGCGGTGGGATCATCGTCAGGTTGACCCGGTTGCTTTCGGCCAGCAACTGGTAGCGTTGGTTCTCGATCACCGCGAGCCAGGTCATCCGGCTCGCCAGCGCCACGGCCACCGCGCCTTGCGCCGCGCCGAGCACGATCGCACGGCGCGAGAAGCTGTAGGATTGCTGGACCTCGTTGAGCAGGCGGGTCGGACGGTTCACGCGCGGCCCCGTTTGCGGTCGAGCCAGGCGACCAGACGGGCGACGAAAGGATAGAGCAACACCGCGACGATCACCTGGAACAACAACAGGGTATCGACATGCGCCTCTATCCCGGTCGCGATCAAGCGTCCTCCGATCAATGCGAACGCGATCGCGCCCGTTGCGAGCACCCAGTCCTGCCAGAAATCGCGCGCCACCAGACGCTGGTCGAGCATGTCGATCGCCAGGAACGCCATGCTCCACAGCATCACCGCGCTGCCCAATGGTTGCCCGCTGACCAGGTCGTCGAACAGCCCGAACGGGATCGGCGCCCAGACGCGCAAGGCCTCCGGACGCAACAGCCGCCAGCCGAGCAGGATCATCAGGCCGAACGGCGGCAGCACCGGAAAGGTGGCGATGAACGGAATCGCGGTGACCAGGGACCCCGCCATCACTGAACCCACGGGGATCAGCCATCGCCCGGCGGGCGAGGTTTGGGGAGCGAACGCGCTCGGCGGCCGACTCACGGACGCGTGTCCTGCGCCGGTGGCGGCGGTGGCGGCAAATAGGTCTTCATCACCGTGGCGAAATCGAGCGCATCGGGGCGCGCCAGCGGCATCGCCAGCGCGCTGTCGCGGCCGCGTTCGGTGACCTTGGCGACCGGCACGTTGGGCGGGAAGATGCCGCCGGTCCCCGACGTCACCAGGATGTCGCCGGGACCGAACTGCCCGGTCGTCATCGCGATCGGCCGCACTTCTAGCAGGCCGTCGCCGCGCCCGGCAGCGAAACCCGGCGCGCCGTCCTTCAGGCGCCGTACCGGGATCACGCTTTCCGGGTCGATGATCATCAGCACGCGCGCGGTATCTGGGCCCGCCTCGATCACCCGGCCGACCAGCCCATCGGGCCCGCGCACCGGCATGCCGGCGTGCACGCCCTGGGCAATGCCGGCATAGACTAGGGCATAACGCCTCGTGCTCGACGCCGACGAGCTCACCAGCCGCGCATTGACGATGTCCTCGATCCCCGGTTCGCGCATGTTGAGCAGCTTCTTGAGGCGGATATTCTCATAGGCGATTGCGCGCGCCTTGAGCAGGACCTGTTCCTGGTGCTGAACCTGTTCCTTCAGCCGGGCGTTCTCGCCATGCACGCCGAAATAGCTGCCGACCCATCCGGGGATCGATCCGATCCCGCGCACGACCGAGCCGACGCCCCAGCTGACCGGTGCGGTGATCTCCGCCGTCCCGGCGCGCAATGCCGAGAAAGCGGGTGGATCGAGCTTCGAGATCAGCAACAGGATCGCGCCGACGAGCACGCCCGCGATCGCGATCACGTAGCCGATGAACAGACTATATTGCGCCCGCCGCGAATAACCCGGGCGCCGGTTGCGTGGCGACGCCATTCACTTCCCTCGCACCCCGAAGTCCCGGGATTCCTTATACTCTCAGGCTTGGATCAGGCCCGAGATTCAATCAAGCGTTGTGCAGCACGCCGCGGAACATCGGATCTTCCAGCGCACGGCCGGTCCCCAATGCGACGCAGGTCAGCGGGTCCTCTGCGATCGTCACCGGCAGGCCGGTTTCGTCGCGCAACACTTCGTCGATCCCGGCCAGCAGCGCGCCACCGCCGGTGAGCACGATGCCCTGGTCGACGATATCGGCGGCGAGTTCGGGCGCCGTATTCTCGAGCGCGATGCGCACGCCTTCGACGATCGTCCCGACCGGCTCGGACAGCGCTTCGGCGATCTGACCCTGATTGATCTGGATTTCCTTGGGCACGCCGTTGACCAGGTCGCGGCCCTTGATGTGGATCGTCTGGCCGATGCCGTCCGCGGGCGGCTTTGCGGTGCCGACTTCCTGCTTGATCCGCTCGGCGGTCGCTTCGCCGATCAGCAGATTGTGGTTGCGGCGGACGTACGAGACGATCGCTTCGTCCATCTTGTCCCCGCCGACGCGTACCGAGGTGGTGTAGGCGAGGCCGCGCAGCGACAGCACGGCCACTTCGGTCGTGCCGCCACCGATATCGACGACCATCGATCCGATCGGCTCGGTCACCGGCATGTCGGCACCGATCGCGGCGGCCATCGGTTCCTCGATCAGCCACACCTGGCTGGCGCCGGCGTTCGACGCGGCGTCGCGGATCGCGCGGCGTTCGACCGAGGTCGATCCCGACGGCACGCAGATCACGATCTGCGGCCAGCGCATGAAGCGGCGTTGCCCACCATGCACCTTGTGGATGAAGTGCTTGATCATCTGCTCCGCGACGTCGATGTCGGCGATGACGCCGTCGCGTAAGGGACGGATCGCCTGGATGCTGTCGGGCGTCTTGCCCATCATCAATTTGGCGTCGTCGCCGACCGCCTTGACCTTCTTTACCCCGTTGATCGTCTCGACCGCCACGACCGACGGTTCGTTGAGCACGACGCCACGACCGCGCAGATAGACGACGGTATTGGCCGTCCCCAGATCGATCGCCATGTCGTGCGACATGAATTTGAAGAAACGCGAGAAGACCATTTCGTTTTGACCGTCCGAATTCGAGGCCGATGTGACAGCATGCGCCGGGTTGTTTCATCCCGTCCGCCAAAGCCAAATCCGGGCTCCGGTTTGTTGGCATTTGCAGTCGCGGGATGGCGTCGCTTGGTCTAGAGTCAAACCCATGTCAATACGCCGCCTCCCCGAGCATCTCGTCAACCGTATCGCTGCCGGTGAAGTGGTCGAAAGACCCGCCAGTGCGTTGAAGGAATTGGTCGAAAACGCGATCGATGCCGGGGCGACCCGAATTGCCGTCAAATTGGCCTCCGGCGGGATCGATCTGATCGAGGTGGTCGACGACGGATGCGGCATGACGGCGGCCGAAATGGCGCTCGCGCTGGAGCGCCACGCGACCTCTAAACTGCCCGATGAAGCGATAGAAAACGTCGCTACCCTCGGCTTTCGCGGAGAGGCTTTGCCATCGATCGCCAGTGTCGCGCGGCTGACGCTCGAAAGCCGGGTGCGTGGCGCCGATGGCTGGCGACGCGTGGTCGACAATGGCGCTTTGGTGGAGGAGGGGCCTGCGGCGCTGCCGCCCGGGACGCGCGTTCGCGTCGAGGTGTTGTTCGATCGCGTGCCGGCGCGGCGCAAGTTCCTGCGCAGCCCGCGCGCGGAATATGGCGCCAGCCTCGACGTCGTCCGGCGCCTCGCCATGGCGCGGCCCGACATTGCCTTTTCGGTCGAGCATGATGGCAGAAGAGCGCTGTCGACCAACGCACCGGAGGATCGCCCCGGCCGCGTCGCCGCGCTGACCGATCGTGCGCTGATCGAGAATAGCGTCGCCATCGACCTCGAACGCGAAGGCGTCCGGCTGGGCGGCGTTGCCGGCCTGCCGACGTTCAACCGGGGCGTCGCCGATCATCAATATCTGTTCGTCAACGGCCGGCCGGTAAAGGATCGCCTGCTCGCCGGAGCGGTGCGCGGCGCGTATGCCGAGATGCTGGCACGCGACCGGCATCCGGTGGTTGCCTTGTTCCTCGACCTCCCCGCCGACATGGTCGACGTCAACGTCCATCCGGCCAAGACCGAGGTCCGCTTTCGCGAGCCGCAGATGGTACGCGGGCTGATCGTCAGCGGCCTGCGCCGCGCGCTCGACGAAGCGGGCCATCGCAGCGCGCAGCGACCGGACGAGGCGGCGCTGGCGGCGTGGCAGCCCGAGCCGCAATACCGTCATCCCGGCGAAGGCCGGGACCTCTGGCAGTATTCGGAGTCGCCTGCGGCCCCGGCCTTCGCCGGGGCGACGTCGGTAATGGAGCGCCGCTCGACCTTCTCCATGCCACCGCCCGCGGCGCGCGCCGAACCCGCCTGGGCGCCGCCGCCCGAAACGGTCGCGCACCCGCTCGGCGTCGCGCGTGGCCAGGTCGCCAAGACCTATATCGTCGCCGAAGCCGAAGACGGCCTGGTGCTGGTCGACCAGCATGCCGCGCACGAACGCCTCGTGCTCGAACGCATGCGCGCCGCGCTCGCCGGCGGCAAGGTCGCGGCCCAGGCTTTGCTATTGCCCGAAGTGATCGAGCTCGACGAACCCGCTTGCGACCGGCTCGAAGCCCGGATCGAGGAACTGGCCGAACTCGGCCTCGACCTCGAACGCTTCGGTCCCCGCGCGATGCTGGTCCGCGCGACGCCAGCCTTGCTGGGGCAGGGGGATGTCGCCGGCCTCGTCACAGACCTCGCCGACGAACTCGCGGCGTTCGGCGAGGCGCTGAGCCTAAAGGAACGGCTCGACCACGTCGCCTCGACCATGGCCTGCCACGGCTCGGTCCGTGCGGGCCGCGTGCTGTCGGTCGCCGAGATGAACGCGCTGCTCCGCGAAATGGAAGTCACGCCGCATTCGGGCCAGTGCAACCACGGTCGCCCGACTTGGGTGAAGCTTGCTTTGAACGACGTGGAGAAACTTTTTGGCCGAAAGTGAGCGACTTAGGTTCCACGAAACGTGCGCCTACTTTCTGGCTCGGCTTGTCGCGACCCCATGGGCAACAAGCGCCCCGTTTGTGGACGTTTCCAGCTAAGGTATAATCGTTGGCTGGAGATGATTGATGGCGTTGCAGTTCTACGAAAAGGTCGAAATCCTCACATGCCCTGAATTTCCTGATCGAGCAGGAAAGTTCGGCTACATACTTGGTAAGTCGTATGTCGATGAGCCCCATGGAAATGACCCAGAGCCGACAGAGGTCTTAGGGTATGGAGTCTTCTTTGAAGATGTCGAAAAGGTATACTCGTTTGGCCCCCACGAATTGAGGGGAACGGGAGAAGTGGCTGAACGATCGCGGTTTTATCCCGATTGATGCTTAGGTCCCCCGCGTATCGCACCGCATTGATCGGGTTGGCTGCAAGAGGCCATTTTCTACCCAATTCCCGAATATATTGCACTGAACGTGCTTCCATGTGGGTGAAGCTGGCGCACGGCGATATCGAGAAGTTGTTCGGGCGGAAATGAGAATGGCCGGAGACTGTATCTGCGCTTCGCTGCCCGATCTCGCGCATATCGCCATGGGCGACAGTCAGCAGCGCGATGAGAGGTTTCTGGCGACTGTTGAAGAGGTGCGACGCGCGGGCGACGACCGCTGGTGGCTCTACCTGGGAAAGTGCCGCGTGTGCGCACAAGACTGGTTGGTCGCGCAGGAAGAGCGCATCTACGACGAGCATTTTCTCGAACGGTTGCAACCCGTCGCGGCCGCTCACATCCTCGCTACCGGGAAGTGGCCGGATACTTTTATTTCCTATGAGTGCGTACTCCGGGTCGGGAAATCCCTGGCGACGCCGTGCCGATTTCTAAACTCCATGGCCGCATCTCTCCTGTGGACGGTCGAAGATTTGCGGAAAGAACGCCCGAATATTTCGGCTGCTGACATCGGTGGCCTGTTGGGGATCAGTGAGGAGCATGCGACGAAGCTGATTGTCGCGAGCGGCTCCCAGGTTGGATCGAGATAAGGGCGGAAATGATCAGATAGTGGCAACGGATGAATGGGACATGCGGTAAATCAACGAACTCCGGTTTAGAGACTGATTGAACTCTAGGGTCGGCCCTCGCCGGACTATGACGACCGCACAAAAGCAGCATGATGAGCGAGAACGGGCCGATGAACTGGCGCGCAGCAAAATGTTCCGCGTCCGAAGAAAAACTTTTCCGTTCATCTCCTGGAAACTTCGGGCCGCCGTGCGCATTTCTAGCAGCGAACAAGGTTGTTGATGAACTGGAATTGACCGTGAAGGTGTTGCCGTTCGTGTTTGCCCTGGTGCCGCTGGTGGCAGTCGTGAGTGCCTGCGTTTCGACGTGCTGAATCCCCCCACAGTACGTCGCTAGCCGACCCTGATCCCCCAAGGGTCGCAAAGAAAAGGGCCGCCCGGGTCTTCCCGGACGGCCCTTTTTCTTGACTTGAGCAGAAACGCTTATGCTTCCGAAGCCTCTTCACCAGCCGGAGCGGCTTCAGGCTGAGCCTCGGCGGTCGCGCCCGGCTCGGCATTGGGATCGTAATCCTCGGTGAAGCCGGTGACGTCGCGGCCTTCCTCGAACATCTGCGCCATGACGTCGACGCCCTTGGACTGCATCTCGGCCTCTTCGGGCGAGCGGGCGACGTTGACCTTGACGGTCACCGCGACCTCGGGGTGCAGCTGGACTTTGACCTCGTACACGCCGATCGCCTTGATCGGCTTGGCGAGCACGATCGCCGACTTGGCGACCTTGTGGCCGTCGGCTTCGAGAGCCTCGACCAGATCGCGGACTGCGACCGATCCATAGAGCTGGCCGGTGTTCGACGACTGGCGGATCAGCGTGACCGAAACGCCGTCGAAATTCTTGGCTTCCTTCTCGGCATCGGTACGGCGTGACGCATTGTCGGCCTCGATGCGGGCGCGGTTGGCCTCGAACACCTTGCGGTTGGCTTCGTTGGCGCGCAGCGCCTTCTTGTTCGGCAGAAGGTAGTTACGGGCAAACCCGTCCTTGACCTTCACGACATCGCCGATGGCGCCGAGCTTCTCGACGCGTTCCAGCAAAATAACGTCCATCGCGGGCGCTCCTTACTTAACCAGGTAGGGCAGCAGGCCCAGGTGACGGGCGCGCTTGATGGCCTGGGCCAGCTCGCGCTGCTTCTTCGCGCTCACCGAAGTGATGCGCGAGGGGACGATCTTGCCACGCTCGGAAACGAAGCCCTGCAGCAGCCGGACGTCCTTGTAATCGATCCGGGGGGCATCCTTCGCGGAGAACGGGCAGCTCTTGCGGCGGCGGAAAAAGGGTCGTGCCATGGTCGTTGCTCCTTATTCGCCGTCGAAACCGCCGCGGGGACCGCGGTCGTTGCGCTCACCGCGCTCGCTGCGACGCTCGCGATCGCGCTCGTTCTTGCGCATCATAACCGACGGGCCGGTCTCGTGCTCGTCGACCTTGACGGTCATGTAGCGGATCACGTCTTCGTTGATCTGGGTCTGGCGCTCCAGCTCCGCGACGACCGAACCCGGCGCGTCGATCTCGAGCATCACGTAATGCGCCTTGCGGTTCTTCGCGATGCGATAGGCGAGGCTGCGGAGGCCCCAGGTCTCGGTCTTCACGACCTTGCCCTGATTGTCCTCGATGATCTTGGTGGCGGCTTCCGCCAGCGCGTCCACTTGCGCTTGTGCCAGGTCCTGGCGCGCAAGGAACACGTGCTCGTAAAGAGCCATGCTTTCTTACCTTCGTTGGCCGATCGCTGACGCCGCACCATGCGGAACGCCCCTCCGGCTATCGTCTTCAAAACAACCGGGGCGGAGAGAACGTGTCCCTCCACCCCGATGGCGGCTCCCATACAGGTTTCCGGGCGGAAAGCAAGGTTCCGCCCGGAATTGCGCGAGCGCTTAGTTGAAGGCGCCGGCGATGACCGCGCCGATCAGGCCGCTAGTGACCGCGACGAGCACGGCATCATTGCCGGACCGCACCCAGTGGTAGCCGCGCGGCGGCGCATAAAGGCGGCGGCCGCGATACTGCTGCCAATTGTTCACCACGCGATAATTCTGCGCATAGCGGTGGTCGAACCGCTGGCCCTTGTTCCACTTGCGCCATTGCGGACGGGCGGGAGTGACGACCCGCTTGGACACTACGGTGCGGCCATGGGGGCCGGTGTGCACCTTGGTGACCTCGCGGCGCTGCGGCGCGGCGGATGCGGGAGCGATGGCAAACGGGCTCGCCAGCAGCGATGTGGCGGCCGCAGCGATGATCAATTTTTTCATTGTAACCTCCATTCGGTCGACGTCGTGAACGGCGTCGAGGACCAATCTGGGAAGCGGGTGTCGTCGAGATGTCGCGAGAGGAATGGGATTGTGTATCATAGTGTCGCAGGACCGGAGCAGACTGACCGAACTTGCGTAACGAGCGCGGCATTTCTAGGGCCGCAGCCTCAATCGGGAGAGGATGATGCGCGCTTTCATATTTCCGGGCCAGGGCAGCCAGGCGGTCGGCATGGGTAAGGCGCTGGCCGAGGCCAGTGCCGCCGCGCGCGAGGTTTTCCAGGAAGTCGACGAGGCGCTGGGCCAGCATTTGTCGGCGCTGATGTTCGAAGGACCCGCCGACGAACTGACGCTGACCGCCAATGCGCAGCCGGCGATCATGGCGAATGCCATCGCGACGCTCCGCGTGCTCGAAAAGGAAGGCGGGCTCAAGCTTGCCGACAAGGCCGATTACGTCGCCGGGCACAGCCTGGGCGAATATACCGCTTTATGCGCCGCCGGGGCGCTCGACCTTGCCACCACGGCCTTGCTGTTGCGGCACCGCGGGGAGGCGATGCAGGCGGCGGTGCCTGTAGGCGAGGGCGCGATGGCCGCCTTGCTTGGCGCCGACCTGTCGATCGCCGAGAAGATCGCTGCCGCCGCCGCGCAGGGGGAGGTCTGTACCGTCGCCAACGACAACGACCCGTCCCAGGTCGTGATTTCGGGCGCCAAGGCAGCGATCGACCGCGCGATCGAGATCGCCAAGGACTTCGGCGCCAAGCGAGCGATTGCCTTGCCGGTGTCGGCGCCGTTCCACTGCCCGCTGATGCAGCCCGCCGCCGAGGCGATGGACAAGGCGCTCGCCGACGCGCGGATCGACACGCCGCTGGTGCCGGTGTTCGCCAACGTGACGGCGCAGCCCGTCAGCGACGTCGACACGATCCGCAAGCTGCTGGTCGAACAGGTGACCGGCATGGTGCGCTGGCGCGAATCGGTGATCAACATGGCCGACACCGGCGTCGAGCGCTTCATCGAATTCGGCGGCAAGGTGCTGAGCCCGATGGTCAAACGCATCGTTCCGGACGTGGATGCGTCGAGCGTGATCTCGATGGACGACATCGAAGCGTTGGCTAAGTCTTTTTAGTTCGCGCAGAGGCGCGGAGGGCGCAGAGAGGGCGGAATGACGGATATCGATCGGATCAGCGGCGACGTTGTCGATCTGGCGATCCGCATCCACCGTGAACTCGGCCCTGGGCTTCTCGAAAGCGTCTATGAAGCGGTGCTGGCGGGGAAACTCTTGGCAATAGGTTATAGGGTCGTTCGCCAGCATCCAGTCGATATCGAATTCGATGGCATGCGGTTCGACGCAGCCTTCCGAATAGACCTACTGGTCGATGATCGACTGATCGTGGAGGTCAAGTCGGTCGATAAGCTCGCACCGGTTCACGCCAAGCAGCTTCTGACCTATTTGCGATTGACCAAGCAGCCCGTTGGGCTGCTTATAAATTTTGGTGGCGAGACGCTGAAAGAGGGAGTGCGTCGCCTCGTCAACAACTACAACCCCTCTGCGCCCTCCGCGCCTCTGCGCGAATAAATTCTTGGAGAAAAAAATGTTCGACCTCACAGGCATGACCGCATTGGTCACCGGAGCGTCCGGCGGGATCGGGTCGGCGATCGCGCGGGCTCTGGCCGGGCAGGGGGCTCGGCTCGCGGTGTCGGGATCGAATGCCGACAAGCTGGAGGCGTTTCGCGCTTCGCTCGGCGACGATCATGTCGCGCTGCAATGCGATCTGTCGGACGGCGCCGCGGTCGACGCCTTGGTCCCACAGGCGGTCGAGGCGCTGGGCGGCAAGCTCGATATCCTGGTCAACAATGCCGGCGTCACGCGCGATAACCTCGCCATGCGGATGAAGGACGAAGAGTGGGAACAGGTCATCAAGGTCAACCTTGAGGCCGCGTTCCGTCTCGTCCGCGCCGCCGCCAGGCCGATGATGAAGGCGCGTTATGGCCGCGTCATCTCGATCACCTCGGTGGTCGGCGCGACCGGCAATCCCGGCCAGGCCAATTACGCCGCGTCCAAGGCCGGGCTGGTCGGCATGTCCAAAGCGCTGGCGCAGGAACTGGCCAGCCGCAACATTACCGTTAACTGCGTCGCACCGGGCTTCATCCGCTCGGCGATGACCGACGTCCTGCCCGAAGCACAGAAGACTGCGTTGCTCGGCCGAATTCCGGCGGGCGATCTCGGCACGGGCGAGGATATCGGCGCAGCCGTCGTCTATCTCGCATCGAAGGAAGCCGGCTATGTCACCGGCCAGACGCTCCACGTTAATGGCGGGATGGCGATGCTGTGAGGACCATCCTGATCGCCGCCGCCCTCTTCGCTCCCGGCACCGCTTGGGCGGCTCCGGGCGATATCGGCTGTATCGAGGCGAAATTGGGCGCGGCCGCGATGCAGCGGATCGGTGACGGCGTCGTCGCCGCGGCCGACAAGGGCGGCAATCCGGCAAGCGCGCTCGATGCCGACCGCGACGCGTTGATCGCGGCGCGGGCCGCCTGCCGCACAGCGGGAAATTGGTCGCCTACTGCCGTCCAGGCTGCCGTTTCCTACACCCAAGGCAGGGCGACGAAATTGGGCGCCGAAGCCGCCCTGAGAAACGACGGCCTCGACGCTGCGAAACTCGCGGCAACCTATGCCGCCTTGCCGATCCAGGACCGCAAGAGCCTGATCGAAAAGGCGTCTCCCGGCGCGCTGACGGCCATAACGGCGGTAACGAGCAACGCGCGGATGCGACGGCACCTCCTGTTGTTCTACTCGGCCCTTGCAGCGATCGAATTTTATCCGGCAGAGTTTGCCGGCCTATGATCGGATGGACGGGGCAGCTAAGATGGAGCGGTAATGCTGATTTTACTTGCACTCGCGTTTCAGGCCGCAGGGCCCATTGCGGCCGGTAAAGAGATCAACTGCCCGGCCGTCGAATATGACCTGGCGCCTGAGAAACTGTCCGCGCTCAACGACGAATCGAGTAGCCAGGCCGACAAGGATCTGGCGAAGACCTCTTTAAGGGACGCGCTGGTGAAATGTGCGGCCAACCATAAATGGTCGGAAAACCGAACCAACGCCGCGGTCATGCATGTCATCACGGACGTCCAGGTCCTCGACGCCAGAAGGAAATATTCGTCGTTAGGGTCGCGCGCCATCTCCTACGACAAACTGTACGGATATTTTCGGTCGCTGGGGTTTGAGGAGCGTGTCGCAACGGCGAAGGGTGAATCGCCGGCCGCCGAAAAGCTCAAGGCGTTCCTGGAGAGTAACGGGTTCCGTTTCGACGGGAATGGGACTGAGGACGATGGCGTTATGAGCGGAACGACCGGAGACGTGTTCGCCGGTTGGATCCTGCGGGATGAAGCCGAGGCGGCCTTTGCCGAGGATCGTCCAATGCGAGAGCTGGACCTTGGCGAGCGGTAGAGCCTCTTGCGCGGGCACCCCTCGCGTTCTACGTGCGTTCAGGAAACTCCCCGGGGTGGACTCCGGAAACAATAGAGGGAAGCTGACGAATGAGCGATACTGCCGACCGGGTGAAGAAGATCGTGGTCGAGCACCTGGGCGTCGAAGCCGGTTCGGTGACGCCTGAGGCTAGCTTCATCGACGATCTCGGTGCCGACAGCCTCGACATCGTCGAGCTAGTCATGGCGTTCGAGGAAGAGTTCGGGGTCGAAATCCCGGACGATGCCGCCGAGAAGATCACGACTGTCAACGACGCGATCACCTATATCGACGCACATCAGGGCTGAGCCCTCTTTTCCGTGGCTGACGGTCGCGGGCGTATAGAGTAACGAGCGGCTCCCCGTCCCAGGGTTACCCAGGGCCGGGGGGCCGTTTCGCTGTAAGAGACTTGGATTGGAGAAGACCATGCGGCGCGTAGTCGTGACCGGCCTGGGCCTGGTAACCCCCTTGGGGGCGGACGTCGAAACGGCCTGGAAGAACATCATCGCGGCCAAATCGGGTGCGGGGACGATCACCAAGTTCGATGCAACCGACTTTCACAGCAATTATGCCTGCGAAGTGAAGCCGGCTGATCACGAATATGGCTTCGATCCTGACAAGCGTGTCGACCACAAGGTCCAGCGTCAGGTCGATCCGTTCATCGTCTATGGCATCGATGCCGCCGGCCAGGCGCTCGAGGATGCCGGGCTGACCGAAATGAGCGAAGAAGAGCGCTTTCGCGCCGGCTGCTCGATCGGATCGGGCATCGGCGGCCTGCCGGGCATCGAAAGCGAATCGCTGGTGCTCGCCGCAAAGGGACCCAAGCGCGTTTCGCCGCACTTCGTCCATGGCCGCCTGATCAACCTGATCACCGGCCAGGTGCAGATCAAATACGGGCTGATGGGCCCCAACCATGCCGTCGTCACGGCGTGTTCGACCGGCGCGCATTCGATCGGCGACGCCGCGCGGATGATCGCGATGGACGATGCGGACGTGATGCTCGCCGGCGGCTCGGAAGGCGCGATCTGCCCGATCGGCATCGCCGGTTTCGGCCAGGCGCGCGCTTTGTCGACCGGTTTCCGCGACGAGCCGTGGCGCGCCAGCCGTCCATACGACAAGGATCGCGACGGCTTCGTCATGGGCGAAGGCGCCGGTGTCGTGTGTCTCGAGGAATATGAGCACGCCAAGAAGCGCGGTGCCAAAATCTATGCCGAAGTGATCGGCTATGGCCTGTCGGGCGATGCCTATCACGTCACCGCGCCGCATCCGGAAGGGTCGGGCGCATTCCGCTCTATGGAAATGGCGATGCGCAAGTCCGGCCTGGAGTTGGGCGATATCGACTATATCAATGCCCACGGCACTTCGACCCCGCTTGGCGACGAGCTCGAGCTCAACGCGGTGCGTAGGCTGTTCGGTAACAGCATCGCCAACCTGTCGATGTCGTCGACCAAGTCGGCGATCGGCCATCTGCTTGGCGGTGCCGGCGCGGTCGAATCGATCTTCTGCATCCTGGCGCTGCGCGATCAGATCGTGCCGCCGACGCTCAACCTCGACAATCCGAGCGACAATTGCGCCGGCGTCGACCTCGTCCCGCACGTCGCCAAGGAACGCCAGGTCAAGGCGGTGCTCAACAACTCGTTCGGTTTCGGCGGCACCAATGCCAGCCTGGTGATGAAGGCGATCTGATCCGGTCATGGCCAGGAAGAAGCGTGGCGGCAGCCGGTTCGGATGCCTTGGTCTTGTTGCCGCCTTGCTACTCGTCCTGGGCGGCGTCTGGCTGGTCCATAGCTGGGGCGGCCGCGGCCCGCTGGAAAAGAACGTCACCGTCTCGATCGCGCCCGGCACCAGCCTCAACAAGGCTGCCGAGCAGTTGGAGCAGGCCGGTGCGATCTCTTCCGCCAGCCGCTTCACCCTGCTCGCCAAGGTCTTGGGCGGTGGCGCCGGGATCAAGGCGGGCGAGTATCGCATCCCCGCGCATCTCAGCCAGTCCGACATCCTGAAGCTGTTGCAAGGCGGCAAGACGCTCCAGCGCTTCATCACCATTCCGGAGGGCTGGCCGTCGATCATGGCGCAAGAGCGGCTGATGGCGATGTCCGAGCTGACCGGGAAGATCGACGTACCAGCCGAGGGCTCGTTGATGCCCGACAGCTATAGTTTCGAACGCGGTGACAGCCGCGCGGTGATCGTCGGGCGGATGCAGCGCGCGATGTCGGCCTATCTCGACCAGGCCTGGGCGAAGCGCTCGCCGACGACCGTCGCCAAAACGCCGCGCGAGGCGCTGATTCTCGCCTCGATCGTCGAGAAGGAAACCGGCAAGCCGTCGGAACGGCGAATGGTGGCGGCGGTGTACTCGAACCGGTTGAAGCGCGGCATGCCGCTGCAGGCTGATCCGACGGTGATTTATCCGGTTACGAAGGGCAAACCGCTTGGCCGCCGCATCCTGCGGTCTGAGCTCGAGGCCAATAACGGCTACAACACCTATGCGATGACCGGCTTGCCCAAGGGCCCGATCGCCAATCCTGGCCGGGCTTCGATCGATGCAGTGCTCAACCCGGCGGATTCGCAGGCGCTGTATTTTGTCGCCGACGGAACCGGCGGGCACGTGTTCGCCGATACGCTCGAACAGCATAACGCTAACGTGCAGAAATGGTACGCGATCCGGAGAGCGCGCGGGGAGATGTAAATTCCCTCTCCCATCGGGAGAGGGAAGGGGCCCGCGCCGAAGGCGTGGGAAGGGTGAGGGCAGCTTGCGCCAACTAACCCGAGCTGCCCTCACCCTTCCGCCGCTTCGCGGCTCCCTCCCTCTCCCAAGGGGAGAGGGATTTCAGCGCAACGCCGCCGCCGCTCGCGCCTTCGTCTCGACCTCTTCGGGGGTGCCGGAACACACCCAGCTTCCCCCAACGCACAGCACTGGCTCGAACGCCAGCCATTCGCTCGCATTCGCCTCGGTAATCCCGCCGGTCGGGCAGAATTTGCACTGATAGAACGGTGCCGCCAGGCTCTTGAGGGCCTTCAGCCCGCCATTGGCCTCAGCCGGGAAGAACTTGAAATGCGTCAGCCCGAGGTCGAGCCCGCGCATCAGATCTGCCGAATTGGCGATGCCGGGCAGATAGGGGACGCCGCTGGCGATGATCGGCTCGGCCAGGCGCTCGGTCAGGCCGGGCGACACGATGAACTCGGCCCCCGCGTCCACCGCCTGTGCGAACTGCTGCGCGTTGATCACGGTACCCGCGCCGACGATCGCGCCCGGGACCTTCTTCATCTCGCGGATTGCATCGAGCGCTACGGGCGTGCGCATCGTCACTTCGAGCGCGGGCAGTCCGCCTTTGACCAAGGCTTCGGCCAGCGGCCGCGCCGTCGCCAGGTCCTCGATCACGATCACCGGGATGACCGGCGCCGCGAGCATGATGCGTTCGATAGGGTTGGCGAAAGGGTTGGCGGCGTCGCTCATTTGGCATGCTCCTGGGCAAAGGCGGCCGCGGCGCCGTAGAGGCCGGGCTGGGGATGGGTGATCAGCTTGACCGGCGTGCCGGCCATCATCTGCTGGAAACGGCCTTTGGCGGTGAAGCGTTCGGAAAATCCGGAGCGCGCGAAATGCTCCTTGAGCTTAAGCCCCAGCCCCCCGGCGATGACGACATCCTTCGCGCCCTGCATCAGCGCGAGGTCGCCGGCGAACGCGCCGAGCGCGAGCACGAAGCGGTCGAGCGCGGCGATCGCCAGGCTGTCCGATCCTTCGAACGCCATCGTCCAGATCGTCTTGTCGTCGAGATGACGGATCGCCTTGCCCTCGATCTCGGCCAGCGTCTCGTAGATCGCGACGATCGCCGGTCCGGCGCAGATTCGCTCTGCCGAGACGCGAGTGAACGTCTTGCGCAGCCGCTTGAGAATCGCGTCCTCGAATCCATCGAGCGGCGCGAAATCGACATGGCCGCCTTCAGTCGACAGGACGTGATAGGTGCCGCCGGCGTGCAGTACCCCCGCGACGCCCAGACCCGTGCCCGGCCCGCAGATCGAGGTCACGCCGGCACGCGCCAATGGCCGCTTGGGCCCGCAGATATGCTGGAAATCTTCCTCTGGAAGCTGCGCCACTGCATGCGCGATCGCGCCGAAATCGTTGACGATGACATAGGTGTCGGCGCCGAGCCGCTCGGGGATCAGCGCGGGGCGGATGATCCAGGGGTTGTTCGTCAGCTTGATGACGTCGCCGCCGACCGGCGATGCGACCGCGATCGCCGCCGCCTTGGGTAGATCGCGGCCGAGCTGGCGGCCGAAATCCTGCCACGCTGTCTGGAGCGAGGCGTGCTCGGCGGTCTTTTGCGTCACTTCCGGCCCGAGCGAGACGACCTTGCCCTCCGCGACTTCGGCAATGGCGAAGCGGGCATGAGTGCCCCCGATATCGACTGCGACGACTTCCATTACCTAAACTCCCTCTCCCCATTGGGGAGAGGGCAGGGGAGAGGGGCCGTCACAAATACTGCCGCCTCGATCCTGCCCCTCTCCCAACCCTCTCCCCGATGGGGGAGAGGGCGAGTATTCATAACCCAGCGCCCGCGAAAATCGCCGAGGCACCCAATTCCGCTTCGTCAGCCGCGCCGCGGAACAGCCCGAACAACTCGCGACCCATACCTTCGGCAGCCGGCGGGCATTCCGCCAGATCGCGCGCATCCCATTCGACCGCGTCGACCAGTGCGTCGAGCGTGCCGTTCACCGCGTCGAGCCGAATGACATCGCCATCGCGCACGCGGCCGAGCGGACCGCCGCCCAGGGCCTCGGGCGAGCAATGGATCGCCGCGGGTACCTTGCCTGACGCGCCCGACATGCGGCCGTCGGTGACGAGCGCCACGCGATAGCCTTTGTTCTGGAGCACGCCCAAAGGCGGCGTCAGCTTGTGCAACTCGGGCATGCCGTTCGCACGCGGCCCCTGGAAGCGCATCACGACGACGACGTCGCGGTCGAGTTCGCCGGCCTTGAACGCCGCCTGCACATCGGCCTGGTCGTGGAACACGCGGGCAGGCGCCTCGACGACCCAGCGATCCTCGTCGACCGCCGATACCTTGATGCAGGCGCGGCCGAGATTGCCGGTCAGGATCCGGAAGCCGCCCTCGGCGGAGAAGGGATTGGCGGCAGGGCGCAGGATCGTCTCGTCGCTGCTCGCGCCGGGATCTTCCCAGCGCAGGCCATCGCCTTCGACTACCGGGCGCTTGCCGTAATCGGCAAAATCGCCTGCCACGGTCAGGATATCGCCGTGTAGCAAACCGGCGCCGAGCAATTCGCGGATCACGAACGGCATACCCCCGGCATCCTCGAACCCGTTCACGTCGGCCGATCCGTTGGGATAGACGCGCGCGACCAGGGGAACGGCGCGGCTCAACTGATCGAAATCTTCCCAATCGATCACGATTCCCGCCGCGCGTGCGATCGCGGGCAAGTGGATCAGATGGTTGGTCGATCCGCCCGTCGCGAGCAGCCCGACCGCCGCGTTGACGATCGCGCGTTCATCGAGGCAATGGCCGAGCGGACGATAATCGTCGCCGTCCCAGCCAATCTCGGCCAGACGATGCACCGCCGCGCGGCTCAATTCCTGGCGTAACTTGGTGCCGGGATTGGCGAAAGCGGCGCCGGGCATGTGGAGGCCCATCACCTCCATCATCATCTGGTTGGTATTGGCGGTGCCGTAAAAGGTGCAGGTGCCTTTCGAATGATAGGCGCCGATCTCCGCTTCGAGCAGTTCCTCGCGGCCGACCTTTCCTTCGGCGAATTGCTCGCGCACCGCCGCCTTGGCCTTGTTGGGAATGCCGGTGCGCATCGGTCCGCCGGGGATCAAAATCGTCGGCAAATGGCCGAAACGCAGTGAACCCATCAGCAAGCCGGGCACGATCTTGTCGCAAATGCCGAGCAGAGCGGCGCCCTCGAACAGCCCGTGGGTCAGCGCGATCGCGGTCGACAGCGCGATCGTGTCGCGGCTGAACAGCGACAATTCCATCCCTGGATAACCCTGCGTCACGCCGTCGCACATCGCCGGCACACCGCCGGCGACCTGCGCGGTCGCGCCGACTTCGCGCGCCCAGACCTTCATCTGCTCAGGATAGCGATAATAGACCGCATGCGCCGACAGCATGTCGTTATACGATGTGACGATGCCGATGTTCATCGCGGCATTGGTCTTCATGGCGTCGCGATCTTCCTCGGTCCCGGCATAGCCGTGCGCGAGGTTCGCGCAGCCGAGCGTCGCGCGCGAACGGGACCCGCGGTCGCGCTCACGTTCGATCAGATCGAGATAGGCCCGGCGGGTCGGACGCGAGCGTTCGATGATGCGAGCCGTGACGGCGGAAATTGCCGGGTTCATGAGCGGTGTCCGTTTGCCGGTAGCCGGCCGAGCCGGCTCCTTCTCGCCTCCGTCCTAGACCTGCCCGACGTTCGAGCAACCCCGCGCACCTCGCGCAAGGGTGTAAATTCGTATGCGCTGGGGGTGCGTTACTCGTCCTAGGCTCAGGGTGCCCAATGGATGTCGACCGGCAATTCCGTGTCAGCGAGCACGCGTCCGATCGGATAGGACGAGCTCGGTCCTTGGCTGATTGCGTCTTCCAGCACCTTCTTCTTGTCGGCACCGGTGATCGCGATGATCACGGCCGCGGACGAGACGATCGCCGCGCGGCTGAGCGTCACGCGCGCGACTGGCGCTTCCGGGGGCAGCGGATCGGGCATGACGCCTAGCATCCGACGTTCCTTGGGGCCGTTCAGGGCTTCGTCGAAATCCGGGCCCGGGAAAATGGATGCCGTGTGGCCGTCGGCACCGATGCCGAGCAGGCAGAGGTCGAGTGGCCAGTGCAGGTCCTGCATCAGCGCATCGGCCGAACGGCCCGCGGCCTTATAGTCGTCGGTCGCCTGCGGGACGATCGGCATGACGCGCGCGCCGAGCGGCAGGAACGTCTTGGCGATCATCGTCACGTTGGACAGCGGATCGCCCAGCGGAACGATACGCTCGTCGCCGGGGATGATCGTCACGCGCTTCCATTCAAGCTTGGCCTTGGCGAGCTTGGCATAGATGGGCACCGGCGTCTTGCCGCCGGCCAGCGCGATGACCGCGCCGCCGCGCGCTTCGATCGCGCTTTCGATGATGAAGGCAATATCGCCGGCGACGGCGTCCGCCATCTCGTCGGTATCGTCATATTCCCACCATTCGATTTCTTCGTTCGCTGCCATGTCGCTCTCTTTTTTTGCGCTAGCCCTCCGCCGCTTGCGGGAGGGTAATTAGAAACTCAATCGTCCTGCCAAGTCACGCCATCGCGCTCGGTCAGCGCGATCGAGGTCGACGGGCCCCAGCTGCCCGAGGCGTAGCTCTTGGGCTTCATGTCGTTGGCGGTCCAGCCGGCGCGGATCGCATCGGTCCAGGTCCATTGCGCTTCGACCTCGTCACGGCGGACGAACAAGGTCTGGTCGCCTTCGATCAGGTCGAGCAGCAGCCGCTCATAAGCGATGCGGCGGCGCGCGCCGGCAAATTCGGCGTCGAGGCTGAGGTTGAGCGGCACCTCGCGCAGATGGATGCCTTCGCGGTCGAGCCCCGGCTCCTTGGCCATGACAAGCATCTGGATATATTCTTCCGGCTGCAGGCGAATGATCAGCTTGTTGGGCTGTAGCAGCCCTCCGCGGCCGGCGAACATCGAGTGCGGCACGGGCTTGAACTGGATCGCGATCTCGCTGCGGCGGACCGCCATGCGCTTGCCGGTGCGGAGATAGAACGGCACGCCCTGCCAACGCCAATTGTCGATCCGCGTCTTGATCGCGACGAACGTCTCGGTGGTCGACGGTTTGCCGAGCTCGTCGAGATAGCCCTTGACGATTTCCCCGCCGACCGCGCCCGGACCGTACTGGCCGGTCACCGTGTTCTGCGGGACTTCCTCGGGCGTCATGACATGCAGGCTGCGGAACACCTTGGCCTTTTCGTCGCGGATCGAATCCTTGTCGTAGCGGGCAGGGGGCTCCATCGCGATCAATGCGACGAGCTGGAGGATATGGTTGGTAACCATATCGCGGAGCGCGCCCGCGCCGTCATAATAGCCGGCGCGCTCCTCGAGCCCGACGGTCTCGGCGACGGTAATCTGGACGTTGTCGATCCCTTGTGCGTTCCAAACCGGCTCGAAGAACGAATTGCCGAAGCGCAGCGCCAGGATGTTCTGGACGGTTTCCTTGCCGAGATAATGGTCGATCCGGAAAATCCGATCCTCGGGAAAGACCGCGGCGACCGCGTCGTTGATCTCCCGGCTCGAGGCGAGGTCGTAACCGAGCGGCTTTTCGAGTCCGATGCGGACGTTGCCATGCGCAAGGCCGGCGCCGTGGAGCCCTTTGATCGTCGGCTCGAACAGGCTCGGCGCGGTCGACAGGAAGATCGCCAGGCCTTTTGACGTGTCGCCCAGCTCGTCGGACAGATCCTTGAAATGATCGGCTTCGGTCGCGTCGAGCGCCTGATAGTTCAATCGCTTGAGGAAGGAGTTGATCTTGTCCTTGTCCTTGCGATCGTCCGGCAGATACTTTTCGAGCGCTTCCTTGGCGAATTTGCGGAAGGCGCCATCCTCGAACACGGTACGCGCCGTGCCGGTGATCGTCATGCCGGCCGGCAGCAACCCGTCTTCGTCGAGGCCATAGAGCGACGGCAGCAGCATGCGCTGCGACAGATCCCCGGTCGCGCCGAACAGCAGCAATTTGTCGAGCGGCTGGCGCGTTCCGGGCATCTGGTTTTCCTCGTTTAGACCGTTGGTCCTGCGCAACTCGCAGGGGGTATGTGGAGACGGCGGGAATTTAGGGGCAGGCGCTCATAATGTCAGGCCCGCGACCGGATCGAACCCGGCCATAATGTTGAGATTCTGTACCGCGGCCCCCGCCGCGCCCTTGCCGAGATTGTCGAGCGTCGCGATCAACCGCGCCTGTCCAGTCTCGGCATTGCCGCAGACGCGAACGGTCAGGCGATCGCTGCCGGCATCGTCCTCGATCGTCACGAATTGCGCGTCGGCGGCGCCGATCCGGATCAGCGGACTGTCCTTATACGCCTCTGCCAAGGTCGCTTCGAGCTGTGCCAACGACGGTTTGCGGGGCAGCGCATGGAGGGGTACCGGGACCTCGACGATCATGCCGCGATAGGTGTCGGCTACCGCCGGCGCGAAGATCGGGGGATGCGCGATGCGGGCATGCTTCTGCATTTCGGCGACATGCTTGTGCGCGAGGCCCAGAGCGTAGAGGCGAGCGCGGGTTTTCGCCTTTCCCTCTTCGAATTCGGCGATCATCGATTTGCCGCCGCCCGAATAGCCGGAAATCGCGTTGATGCTGAGCGGCCAATCGTGCGGTATCAGGCCGGCGCGGACCAGCGGCCGGACCAACGCCAGAAATCCGGTCGGGTAGCAACCGGGATTGCTGACGAAGCGCGCCTCGGCGATCGCCGCCTGCTGGGCCGGCTCGAGCTCGGCGAAACCATAGGCCCAGCCCTCGGCGACGCGATGCGCGGTGGAGGCGTCGATCACCCGCGTCTTTTCAGAGGTGATCATCTCCACGGCTTCGCGCGCGGCGTCGTCGGGCAGGCACAGGATGACGAAATCGGCATCGTTCAGCGCTTGCTTGCGCGCCGTCGAATTCTTGCGCACCGCGTCGTCCAGCGTGACCAGCGTCACATCGCTCCGCCCGCTCAGCCGCTCGCGGATTTCGAGCCCGGTGGTACCGGCGGCTCCATCGATGAAGACGTTGACGTTCATGCTCCGAGATCCAGCGCCGTGCGGTCGACATAGCCGGCGAGGCGGCGTTCGGGCGAAACGCCCCAGGCGACGTCGCGCAATACTTCCAGCACTTCGAAGCTCTCACCGGCGGCGAGCTCGGCGAGCGGTTCGGACTTGGGAGATGATTCGGCGTGCAAGGTCACGGCGCGGGTTACTACACAGGGCAGGGGCGCGGCGTAATGCGGCGCGAATACGTATTCCGCGAGCCGGACGTCGGCGAGATCCCGACGAATCGCATTGTGGCGCGGATCGATGGGTACCGACGGACCGGTCAGCGCAAATGTTCTACGCGGTGGCTCTGCGGGCGCGGGGCGGGTCGCTTTCTCCCACAAATTGTCCGAATTCTTCAAGAAAACCTGCCCCCTCGGTGGTGCGCGCGATGAAGATGTTGCGCTTGTCGGTATCGTCGCGCTGGCGGCGCAGATAGCCGAGCGCCCCCAACCTATTCAAGGCGCGTGTCACGACCGGCTTGGAAACGTTCAACGCGCGGGCCAGCCCGCGTACCGTGTGCGGGCCCGGGCTGAGGTAGACGACGAGCAGCAAGGCCATCTGGCGGTTGGTCAGGTCTGGCTCGCCGGATCGCACATAGTCGACCAGCGTGTTCATCCATCGCGTTAGCGGGGAGCTGTCGAAAGTGCTGGCAATGTTCATGTCGGTGCTCACTGATTGTCCACACGGCTTAAGAGGCGGTCGCTATCGCAGGCGTAACAACGTGCGCCGGGGCGATTGGGTTTCAGTGCGGACACGAAATGTCATGGAAACGCCACGTGTCGTCCGGCCGATGAGCGGTTGATCGTGAGGATGCGGTCGCCTATGTGCCCGCTTTCTCCAGTTTCGCGGGTCACAGTCGTTCGATGCTCTTTACCTTCGTCCTTGTCGTTCAGTTGCTCGTCGGCGCTGCGCTCGTCACCATTATCCTGATGCAGCGTTCGGAAGGCGGCGGCCTGACCGGTGGCGGTAGCCCGGCGGGATTGATGTCGGCGCGCGGCGCGGCCGATTTCCTGACGCGGTCGACCGCGATCCTGGCCACGGTCTTCGTCTCGCTGACCATCCTTCTGGCAGTGATGGCGGCGACCCGCCACGCGACCACGATCGACACGTCGCTCAACCGCGCGGCGCCCATCAACGCGCCGGCGGGCAGCGCTCCGCAGCCGGCGGGCGGCGCCTTTGGCGGCGCTGCGGCAAATGCGGCGGCCGGTGCGGGTGGCAATCTGACTTTCCCGGGTGCGCTGGCGCCCGGCGAAAACAAGGTAGCTCCGGCCAGCAACGGCGCGGTCCCCGTCCGCTAAATCCACTTCGTTCTGATCGCCCGCGCGGACTTTTTGTTCGCGCGGGCGGAGTCGCGTG
Source organism: Sphingomonas pruni NBRC 15498 (assembly GCF_001598455.1). Classification (GTDB taxonomy): domain Bacteria; phylum Pseudomonadota; class Alphaproteobacteria; order Sphingomonadales; family Sphingomonadaceae; genus Sphingomonas; species Sphingomonas pruni. The sequence continues at coordinate 100,211 of NZ_BCYZ01000002.1, read as the reverse complement.
CTTGCGGCACGCCCCCATTCCAAGCTAGGCGGTGATTCCCATGGCGCGGTTTATTTTCATTACCGGCGGCGTGGTCTCCTCGCTCGGCAAAGGTTTGATGGCGGCTTCCCTGGCTGCCCTCCTCCAGGCACGCGGTTATCGCGTCCGCATCCGCAAGTTCGATCCCTATCTCAACGTCGATCCGGGCACGATGAGCCCGTATCAGCACGGCGAGGTCTATGTGACCGACGACGGGGCCGAAACCGACCTCGACCTCGGCCATTACGAACGCTTCACTGGCGTCGCGGCCCGGCAGTCGGACAACGTCACCTCGGGCCGCATCTATCAGCAGATCATCCAGCGCGAACGCCGCGGCGATTATCTCGGCGCCACGGTCCAGGTCATCCCGCACGTCACCGACGCAATCAAGGCATTCGCCTTGGCCGAAACCGACGATCTCGACTTCGTGCTGTGCGAGATCGGCGGCACTGTCGGCGATATCGAGTCCTTGCCATTCATCGAAGCGATCCGCCAGCTCCGTAACGATCTGGGGCGGGGCAATTCGGTCAGCATCCACGTCACGTTGGTGCCCTATATCGCCGCAGCTGGTGAGCTTAAGACCAAGCCAACCCAGCATTCGGTGCGCGAGCTGGCTGCGTTGGGCGTGCAGCCCGACGTGTTGGTGTGCCGCTGCGAGCAGCCGCTGCCGGCGAGCGAGCGCGCGAAGATCGCGTTGTTCTGCAACGTGCCCAAGGAAGCGGTCATTCCGGCACTCGACGCCAAGAGCATCTACGCCGTGCCGGTCCAATATCATGAAGAGGGGCTCGACGAGGCGGTCCTGAATGCGTTCGGGATCGAGCCCGCGGGCGAACCGAACCTCGCGCGCTGGACCGATATCATGGACCGGCTGACCAACCCGGAAGGCGAAGTGACGGTCGGCGTGGTCGGCAAATATGTCGGCCTGCAGGATGCGTACAAGTCGCTGAACGAAGCGCTCGTCCATGGCGGCATCGCCAACAAGGTGAAGGTCAACATCCGCTGGATCGATGCCGAAGTGTTCGAGCATGGCGATAGCGACATCGCCGCCAGCCTGGAGCCGTGCCACGCAATCCTGGTGCCTGGTGCGTTCGGCGAGCGCGGCGCGGAAGGTAAGATCGCCTCGGTCAAGTTCGCGCGCGAACGCAACGTGCCCTATTTCGGTATCTGTTTCGGGATGCAGATGGCCTGTGTCGAGGGCGCGCGTAACCTGGCCGGAATCGAAAAGGCCTCGTCGACCGAATTCGGGCCGACCGACGAGCCGATCGTCGGCATCATCACCGAATGGATGTCGGCCGAAGGCGTGCAGAAGCGCGAGGCGGGCGGCGACCTTGGCGGCACGATGCGCCTGGGCGCGTATCCGGCGAAGCTCGACGGGAATAGCGTTGTCTCGTCAATCTATGGCGCCACCGAGATCAGCGAACGCCACCGTCATCGCTACGAGGTCAATACCGGCTATCGCGAATCGCTCGAAAAGGGCGGGCTGGTGTTCAGCGGCATGTCGCCCGACGGCATGCTCCCCGAAATCGTCGAGCGCCCCGATCACCCATGGTTCGTCGGCGTGCAGTTCCACCCGGAACTGAAATCCAAGCCGTTCGACCCGCATCCGTTGTTCGCGAGCTTCATCGCCGCGGCGGTTCGGCAGAGCCGGCTGGTCTGAGTAACTCCCCGCTGTTGAAAAGTTGACCGGCGTCAAGGTTGGCGACGCTGGACTGCTCCATTCTGCGCCGGCAATATCGTGCGCTGAAGGAGAGGCACCATGGCAAATGCGATCGCGGCCGAGGTCGGCGTGGCGCCGGCGGAGCATGTCGATGTCCTGATCGTCGGCGCGGGTATTTCGGGGATCGGGTCGGCCTGGCATCTGCAGCACCAATGCCCCGACAAGAGCTACCTGATCCTGGAGATGAAGGACACGTTCGGGGGCACTTGGGAAACGCACAAATATCCCGGCGTACGATCGGATTCCGACCTCTACACGTTCGGCTATCGCTTCAAGCCGTGGGTCGGCGCTCCCGTCGCGAGCGGCGAGGAGATCCTGCGTTATGTCGGCGAGGTGATCGAGGAAAACGGTATCGGTCCGCATATCCGGTACGGCCACCGCATCACCGCCTGCAGCTGGTCGAGCGCAGACAATCGTTGGACGGTGGAAGCGGTTCGCGCCTCGGACGGCGACACGGTGCGCGTGACCTGTGAATTCCTGTGGATGTGCCAGGGCTATTACGACCACGAGCGCCCCTATGTCCCCGCCTGGCCTGGGCTGGACGATTATAAGGGGCAGTTCATTCATGCCCAATTGTGGGACCCGGCGACCGATTATGCGGGCAAGCGGATCCTGGTGATCGGCTCGGGCGCGACCGCCGCTACGGTCATTCCGGCTTTCGCCGAAAAGGCGGCGCACGTCACGATGCTGCAGCGCTCGCCGACCTATTTCTTCTGTAGCCCCAATCGCAACGAGCTGGCCGATCGGCTGCGCCAGATCGGCATCGACGAGCCGACCATCCATCGCGTGGTGCGCGCACAGATCATGTTCGATCAGGACCAGCTGACCAAGCGCAGCCAGGCCGAGCCCGAAGCGGTGTTCGAGGAGCTCAAGGCGCTGATTCGCACTTATGCCGGCGAGGACTTCCAGTTCGAACCCGATTTCACCCCGCATTACCGGGTCTGGCAGCAACGGCTCGCTTTCTGTCCCGACGGCGACATCTTCCAGGCGGTCAAGGCGGGCAAGGTCGATGTCGTCACCGACGAGATCGACCGGTTCGTCGAAGGCGGCGTCCGGACCAAGTCGGGCAAGGTCATCGAAGCCGACATCATCGTCGCCGCGACCGGTTTCCGTTTATCGGTGATGGGCGACATTCCGTTCTTCGTCGACAGGCGCGCGGTCGATTGGGCCCAGACGGTCAACTATCGCGGGATGATGTTCACCGGTGTCCCCAACATGGCGTGGGTAATGGGGTATTTCCGCGCGAGTTGGACGTTGCGGGTCGACATGCTCGGTGATTTCGTCTGCCGGCTGCTCAAGCATATGGAGCGCAAGGGTGCGCACCGGGTGGAGGTTGCGCTGCGTCCGGAAGACGAAGGTATGAAACTGCTACCCTGGATCGACCGTGACAATTTCAATCCGGGCTATCTGATGCGCGGCCTCGATGAATTGCCCCGGCGCGGCGACAAGCCCGAATGGGCGCACAACCAGGATTACTGGCGGGAGAAGGAAGAGATTCCGCGGATCGACCTCGATGGCGCCGAATTCGTCTATTCGGGGCGCAAGGATCGCTCGTCCGAGACGAAGGCGCCGGCGGCGGAGGCGGCTTGACCCTTATGGTTGTGGCGCCTTGCCGGGCGTGATCACGGTCAAGGCGCCCGCACGGATGCGGAATTCGAGCGGGGAGTCCATGCGCCGGAGCTCTCCGTCGAGCGCGATTTCGATCGATCCGCCGCTCGATGTGACGGTCAGCGTCTCGCATTCGCCGAGCGTCTCGAAATCGAGCGAGCGTTCGGCGCGTCCGACCAGCGCGCGCATGGCAAACCAGATCAGCGCCGCACGCCGCCGACGCGCGACCGCATAGACCGACAATTTGCCGTCAGTCAGGGTGGCGCGTTTGCCGACTTCGCCGCGGTCGAGCGAATAGACGTTGTTGCCGACGAACAGCAGCGGGGTGACGATGGCGCGTTCGCCCTTTCCCCAGTCTAGCCGCAAGCGGTGATGCGGTAACCGTTCGAGCACTGCGAATGCCGCCGGCACCGTCGACAGCCATTTGGGCCAGCCCTTCGCGCGGCGCAGACCTTCGCGTTTGCGCACCATCAATGGGTAAAGCCCGATCGACGCGTTGTTGACGAAGACCTGTCCGTTGACCTCGCCGACGTCGATCGCGACAGCCTGGCCGTTCACCGCGACCCTGGCGGCCTCGCCCAGATCGGCTGGGATGCCGAGATCGCGCGCCAGATGGTTGAGCGTGCCGAGCGGCAGCAGGCCGAGTTCGGTATCACTGCCTGCTAGGATCTGCGCGGCGCCGGCGGCCGTGCCGTCACCGCCGGCGACGGTCACCCGTCCCGATGCCGCTGCCACCTCGATTGAGTCGGGGATTTGCTTGCCGTCGAGCGCTGCGACCTGGGCGGTCGCTCCCGCCTCGGCGAACGATTTTTCCAGCTCTCCGATCAGGGCATCGCCCATCTTGGCGGCAGTCCCGCCATTCTTGTTCACGATCACGTGCAGCGTCTTCATCGCCGACAGCTACCAGCGCGATCGGAATCGCCGAAACGAAAAAGGCGCCCGGACAATTGCCCGGGCGCCCGATGGCGCTTTCGAGGGAGCGAGAAAGCGCCGGTTCGTCAGGCCGCCTTGGTTTCGTCGGCCGGGCTCGTCTCGATCGCGGCGAGCGGCGCGCCCGTCTTGATCGCGATCGTCTGCGGCTTCAGCGCCTCGGGCACTTCGCGCACCAGGTCGACAGTCAGCAGGCCGTCATTGAGCCGCGCATCGTCGACTCGAATGAAATCGGCGAGCTCGAAGCGGCGCTCGAAGCTGCGCGTTGCGATGCCGAGGTGAAGATAGGCCGACTGATCGCCGTCCTTGTCCTTCTTGCCCTTGACGGTCAGCAAGTTCTGCTGCGCGACGATCTCGATCTCGTCGCGGCGGAAGCCGGCGACCGCGATCGTGATGCGGTAATGATCCTCGGCGATCCGCTCGAGGTTGAAGGGCGGGTAATTGTCCCCGCCATTTTGCCGCGCCGAGGCTTCGAGCATGTCGAACAGGCGATCGAAGCCGATCGTCGAGCGGCGGTAGGGAGTCAGGTCGAACTGTCGCATTTAATCATCCTCCATCGAGCGATGTCACACACCGACGCGACCCCGGATGGGCATCGCATCGTCGTATATCTGGGGCGTTCCGGCGCCGGTTCAAGAGCGCTAGCACGACAAAATATCGTTATCTTTCAACGGCGATAAAGTTTGGCTTGCGGCGCCGGCCAGACGATCTTGCTTTTAATCCTATCAAATCAATGGGGATTAAGGCGTTAGTCGATCGTCTAGGGGATTACCGAATCATGCTCGCAGCGTTCCCGCTCCTGCTCGCCGCCGTATCGCCGCAAAGTATCGCGATCGCCGACACCGCCGCTCGTCCGGCAACGCCGGTCGTCGCGCCCGATGATGGAGCCGCCAACCCTGCCGTACCGGCGCCCGAGCCCCAGGCCGATCCGCAAGCCGCCTCAACGCCGGGGGGCGATATCGTCGTCACCGCGCGGCGGCGGTCGGAGCGCTTGCAGACCGTGCCGCTCGCGGTGGCGGTGCTGAGCGGCGAGACACTGGCCAATGCCGGGGCATTCAACGTCAACCGGCTCCAGCAATTCCAGCCCGCGCTGCAATTCTATTCGAGCAACCCGCGCAATTCGGCGATCAACATCCGCGGCCTGGGCGCGCCGTTCGGGCTGACCAATGACGGCATCGAGCAGGGCGTCGGCCTCTATATCGACCAGGTCTATATCGGCCGCGTCGGCGCCTCGACCTTCGATTTCGTCGACATCGATCGCGTCGAGGTGCTGCGTGGGCCGCAAGGGACGCTGTACGGCAAGAACACTACGGCGGGCGCGGTCAACATCACGACCAAGAAGCCCAACCTTTCGTCGCCCGAAGCCACCTTCGAGGTCAGCACGGGCAATTACGGACTGGTCCAACTGAAGGGCTCGGCGTCGGCACCGATCGCCGACGGCAAACTGGGCGTGCGCCTGTCGACCTCGGTAACCAAGCGTGGCGGGTCGATCTACGACACTGCGATCGATAAGAATTTGCAGAAGCAGGACAATTTCAGCGTACGCGGGCAATTGCTGTGGCAGGCGACGCCCAATCTGGATCTCAATTTCTCGGCCGATTTCAGCCTGCAGAATCCCTATTGCTGCGTGCAATATTACGCGCGGCTCGGGGCGACGCAGCGTCCGCTCAACCGTCAATATGCGGCGCTGGCTGCCGCCGCTGGATATAAGCCGCCGAGCTTCGATCCGTTCGACCGCGTCACCGATCTGGATTCTTCGATCAACTCCCGTCAGGAAGTCGGCGGCCTGTCGCTGGTGGGCAATTGGGATGTCGGCGGCGCGACCATCACCTCCGTCACTGCCTGGCGCTATTGGGACTGGCAGCCGGCCAATGACCGCGATTTCGTCGGCCTGCCGATCACCACCGTCTCGCAAAATCCGTCGCAGCAGAAGCAATGGTCGCAGGAATTGCGCATCGTCTCGAACGGCGACCGCAAGCTCAACTACACGCTGGGGGCTTTCTTCTTCGATCAGACGATCGATACGCAGGGGTCGCAGGTCCAAGGTCCCGCCGCCAGTGCCTGGCTGCTCAACCCAACCAGCGCGAACGGCAAGAATCCGTTGGTGCTCGACGGGCTGACCTCGACCAACTCCATTCATTTCAGCAATCAAAGCTTTGCCATCTTCGGCAAGCTCAATTGGGAGGCGGCGCCCCGCTTTCACATCCAGCCCGGCCTGCGCGTCAATTACGACAAGAAATCGGGTTTCTACGAGTCGGTCGTCAGCATCCACAACGCGCAGTACAATTTCGTCGCGACGGCGGATAACGTCGCGGCCTTGCTGAAGAACGGCGCCGCGCTCGCCGATCAGCTCAATACATTGGCGCCGCAACGGTACAGCCCCAGGTTCAGCGCCTGGAACCTGTCCGGCGACCTGACCCTATCCTATGATTTCTCCAGGGACATCCACGGCTATGCGACGTACGCGCGCAGCTTTAAATCTGGCGGGATCAATCTCTCCGGGCTGCCGCTCAATTCGACCAATACCGGCGTCGATCTGTCGACGCAGACTGTGAAGCCGGAAAAGGAAAATCACTTCGAACTCGGTTTGAAGACGCAGTTCCTTGACCGTCGAGTAACCTTCAACCTCGCGGCGTTCTGGACCGACATCAAGGATTACCAGGCGACGGTGAATAACGGGCAGACGACCGTCATTCGTGGATATCTGGCGAACGCAGCCCGGGTCCGCGTGCGCGGCGTCGAGTTCGACTCATCGTTCCGGCCGAGCCAGCGGTTGAGCCTGTATGCCAACGGCGCCTTCACTGATGCGAAGTACGTCCGTTTCCGCAACGCGCCGTGCCCTCCCGAGCTGTCCGGCGGTACCGCGGCGCTGCCTGGCCAAACGCCGGCGGCACCCGGGACGCCGGGCCTCAGTCCCTTGGTCTGCGATATCTCGGGATCGATCCTACCGGGCATTTCGAAATGGTCGTTCTCGTTCGGCGGCGAAGTGAACGCGCCGGTCGGCGGAGGGCAGGTCTATCTGGGTTATGACGGCAGCTATCGTTCGAAATTCTCGTCCAACCCGTCGCGCTCGTTCTACACCGATATCAACGGCTATTCGCTGTCCAACTTCCGGCTCGGCTTCCGCAAGGACAAGTGGAATTTGTATGGCTGGGTGCGCAACGCGTTCGACCAGCATTATTTCGAGTTGCTGAGCACGCAATCGGGCAGCACCGGGCTGATCGTCGGCCAGCCGGGCGATCCGCGGACATATGGCGGCACGTTCCGGATTAGCTTTTGAGCACCGGGCCGTCCCGCAGGAACAGCTGTCTGGCGAGCGTGCTGGACCCATTTATCGTCATGCCGGGATTGTCCCGGCATCCAGCGCGCAACAACGGCTGTATTCCGTTTAGGAGGGTTGGACTCCGGGACAAGCCCGGGGTGACGTGTTGGGGAGGGTGGGCTTCTTCTAGCAGCGCGCCGGTCGGCGAAGCCGCCGTCGCTCGGGCCGCGGAGCGGCCCGGCGGCCGTTTGGGGCGATTTGCTGCGCAAAGCGGCACGCAGCTTTGCTGCTTGCCTTCGCCCCAAATGACAAACGCCCGGGCCGTTTCCGACCCGGGCGCCTGCGTGACGATTGCTCGTCAGCCCCCTTGTAACTTCCGCCCGCGCGCCTCTTTTAAGGCGGAGCTGGAAGCGATCCCCGAACCACGGCCATTGACCTGCGTTTCGCGAAGCAAACTGCTAAGCGGCTACCGGTGACTTGTCATTGCCAAACAACGGGTCGCCGCACGATTGCGGCAGGCATGTGTCGAATCCGCCACAGCACCGCCTTGGTTGCCTGCAATCGCGATACGCCCTAGGCACCCGACATTCCGGGGGCGGATCGCGAGGCCTGATTGATTCTCCTGTCGAGCTACGAACGCCTGATCGCCAGCCGCTATCTGTTGCCGGGCAAGGGTGAGCGCTTCATCGTCCTCGTCGCCGGATTCAGTCTTGGCGCCGTTATGCTCGGGGTCGCGGCCCTGGTCATCGTGATGAGTGTGATGAACGGCTTTCGTGCCGAATTGTTCGACAAGATTGTCGGGCTGAACGGCCATGCCGTCATCCAGGGCTATGGCGGGCGGCCGCTCAACGACTGGCGGCAATTGCTCGCGCGCGCCAAGGCGACGCCGGGCGTCACCAGCGCCGTGCCGATGATCGAACAGCCGCTGATGATGACCAATAATGGCCGCGCGGAAGCGATCATCCTGCGTGGGCTGACGGTGCCCGACATTCGCGGCAATTCGACCATCGCAGGGCATGTCGTCGCCGGCGACCTCAATTCGGTAACAGCGGGCAGCAACCGGATCGCGATCGGGTCACGCCTGGCCGAGACGCTCGGCGCCGATATCGGCAGCCAGGTAACGATCTGGAATCCGGCCGGCCAGTCGACCCCGTTCGGCACGGTGCCGCGCATGGTGTCGTACACGGTCGGCGCGATCTTCGAAATCGGCGTCTACGACTATGACAAGGCTTATGTCGTCATGCCGATGGAGGATGCGCAGACGCTGCTGCTGCTCGACCCCGACACGGTGGGGATGATCGAGGTCAACACCAGGGACGCCGATCAGGTCGGCCCGATCCTGGCGCCGCTCAGGGCGTCGCTGGGCCAGACCGCCGCGGTCAGCGACTGGCGCCAGATGAACGCGCAATTGTTCGAGGCGCTGGGAATCGAGCAGGTGTCGATGTTCGTGATCCTGTGCATCATCATCCTGGTCGCCGCGTTCAACATCGCATCGTCGCTGATCATGCTGGTCCGTGCCAAGACGCGCGACATCGCGATCCTGCGCACCATGGGGGCGCCACGCGCCGCGATGGTCAGGATCTTCATCACCGTCGGCACGACGATCGGCATCCTGGGGACGATCGCGGGGCTGATCCTGGGGTTCGTCCTCCTCTATTTCCGCCAGCCGATCGTCGACTTGGTGCAAAAGATATCGGGCCAGAATTTGTGGGATCCCTCGATCCGCTTCCTGACGGAGTTGCCGTCCAAGCCCAATCCGGTCGAGATCGCGATGGTCGTGGCGATCACCTTGCTGCTGACGTTCCTCGCCACGCTGTATCCGGCCTCGCGTGCTGCCAGTACCGATCCGGTCCAGGTGCTGCGCTATGAGTGAGCCAGTCCTCGCCACGACCGGCCTGACCCGCAGCTTCGAACAGGGCGGGGAGACGATCCACGTGCTGCGCGGCGCCGACCTGTCGATCGCGCCGGGAGAGATCGTCGCCCTGCTCGGGCCGTCGGGATCGGGCAAGTCGACCTTGCTTCAAGCGGTCGGCCTGCTCGAGGGCGGGTTCGGCGGATCGATCCGTATTACCGGCATCGAAGCGGCGCAGATGAGCAGTTCGGAGCGTACCGCGACGCGCCGCGACAAGCTCGGCTTCATCTATCAATTCCATCACTTGCTGCCCGATTTCAACGCGGTCGAGAATGTCGTCCTGCCGCAATTGGTAAAGGGAGCCTCGCGCGCCGATGCCGATGCGCGCGCGGCCGAGCTGTTGACGACGCTCGGCCTCGGGCACCGCCTGACGCACCGGCCGAGCCAATTGTCGGGCGGCGAACAGCAACGCGTCGCGGTCGCCCGCGCGCTCGCCAACCGGCCGGCCTTGATCCTTGCCGACGAACCCACCGGCAATCTCGACGAGGCGACCGCGGAGATCGTGTTCGATGAGTTCCTGCGTCTGGTGCGGCAGGAGGGATCGGCGGCTTTGGTCGCCACGCACAACGAGCGATTGGCGGCGCGGATGGACCGCGTCCTGCGCCTGCAGGAAGGGCATTTGAGTTCAGGGACGATCTCCGCCAGCAAATGAGCGAACAAGCGAATTCCGGCGACGCCTGGCGCACCCTACCGACCCTGACTGGCAGGCACGTTACGCTGTCGCCGACCATACGCGCCGACCGGGACGGCATCCTGGCCGCCTTTGCGACGGGGCTCGAAGGCGCGTTCCATACGACCGTGCCCAATCCCGAGACGATCGAGGCCTGGTACGATCGGATCGAGCGCGAGCAGGCGGCTGGGCGTTCAATGCCCTTCACCGTTCGCGATGCCGACGGGGAGGTTGCCGGCGTCACACGCTTCCTCCGTATGGCTCAGGCGCATCGCCGTCTGGAGATCGGCGGCACCGTTTATGCCACGCGCGTACAGCGCACCGGGCTCAATACCGAAGCCAAGATGCTGCTGCTGACCCATGCGTTCGAAGTGCTGGGTTGTTACTGCGTTCAGATCCGCACCGATTTCCTCAACCGCCGGTCGCGCGCAGCGATCGAGCGGCTGGGCGCGCGGATGGACGGGGTGATCCGCGGCCATGTCATCCTGAACGATGGTCATTATCGCGACAGCGTGCTCTATTCGATCCTCGAACACGAATGGCCCGGGGTGAAGCGCAACATCGCCGCCTTGATGGCTCGATATGAGGGGAAGGGCGCATGACCGCGATCACCGATTTCCACGTCAAGGCGGCTGATGGCAGCGACGCCGACCTCTCGGCTTACGCCGGCAAGGTCCTGCTGGTCGTCAACGTAGCCTCGAAATGCGGCTTCACCCCGCAATATGAAGTGCTGGAAGCGATCCATCGCAAATATGCCGATCGCGGGTTCGAGGTGCTGGGCTTCCCGTGCAACCAGTTCGGCGCGCAAGAGCCTGGGGACGCCGAGGAGATCGCGAAATTCTGCTCGCTGACTTATGACGTGACGTTCCCGGTGTTCGCCAAGATCGACGTCAATGGATCGGGCGCCGACCCGCTGTACGGCGAGCTCAAGAAACAGGCGCCCGGGTTCCTGGGCACCGAGGGCATCAAGTGGAACTTCACCAAGTTCCTGGTCGGCCGCGATGGCCAGGTGGTCGAACGCTATGCGCCGACGACCAAGCCCGAAGAGATCGCGGCGGATATCGAAAAGCTGCTCTAACCGGTCGGCCCGCCCACGAAAGTTGTGGGTAAGCGGATGGTGCAGGGTGGTCATTCGCGCGCCCGCGCCTTAGGTTTGCGGCCATGCCCCATTCCGGCTTCGTGCCCCTTCGGATCTTTTCGTCCTACACGATGCTCGACGGCGCGATCGAGCCCAAGGCGATTGCCAAGCGCGCGCGCGAATTGGGCTTCCCGGCCGCCGCGGTGACCGACCGCAACGGCTTGTTCGCGGCAATGTCGTTTTCTGGGGCGGCTGCCGATGCCGGGGTGCAGCCGATCATCGGCACGATGTTGGGCCTGGCACGGCCCGATCTGCCCGATGGCCAAGCGGTGCAGACGGACTGGATCGCGCTCTATGCCCAGGACGAGGCGGGCTATCTCAACCTCTGTCGCCTCGTCAGCGAGGCGCATCTCGGCCGACCGCTCGACCTCGATCCCCATGTCGATTTCGCGACGCTCGAAGCCAATTCGGAGGGACTGATCGCGCTGACGGCGGGCGGGGAGGGCGGTATCGCCCGCTTGTTCGCGGAGGATCAGCCCGAGGGCGCCAATGCCTATGTCGACCGGCTGCAGGCGATATTCGGCGACCGGCTCTATATCGAGATCGCCCGGCGCTTCGATCCGGTCGAGGCCAAGGCCGAAGCCGAATTGCTCGAGCTGGCTTATGCCCGCAATTTGCCGATCGTCGCGACCAATCCCTGCTGTTTCGCCGAGGAGGAATTCCGCGAGGCACATGACGCGATGCTGTGCATCGCCAATTCCTCTTATGTCGCGAGTGACGACCGGCCCAAGAGCTCGCCCGACGCGTGGATGAAGCCCGCCAAGGACATGCGCGCGCTGTTCACCGATCTGCCCGAAGCGATCGCCAATACCCTGGTCGTGGCGCAGCGTTGCGCGGTCGCGGCCCCCAAGCGCAAACCGATCCTGCCCAGTCTGGCGGGCGACCGCGACGGCGAATCCGCGATGTTGCGCGAGCGCGCGCGCGAAGGCTTGCAGAAGCGGCTCGATCGCATCGTCGAGCTCGGCAATGCGGGCGAAGGCGATTGGCAGCAGCCCTATCGCGACCGCCTCGACTTCGAACTCGACGTCATCATCCAGATGGGGTTTCCAGGCTATTTCCTGATCGTTGCCGACTTCATCCAATGGGCGAAGGCGCACGATATCCCGGTCGGCCCGGGCCGTGGTTCGGGTGCGGGCTCGGTGGTCGCCTGGGCATTGACCATTACCGACCTCGACCCGATCAAGCTCGGGCTGCTGTTCGAACGCTTCCTAAACCCGGAACGCGTGTCGATGCCCGACTTCGACATCGACTTCTGCGAAACGCGGCGTGGCGAAGTGATCCGCTACGTCCAGGCGAAATATGGCCGCGACCAGGTCGCGCAGATCATCACGTTCGGGACGATGAAGGCGCGCGCGGTGCTCAAGGACACCGGCCGCGTGCTGCAGATGAGTTACGGCCAGGTCGACCGCCTGGCCAAGCTCGTCCCGAACCTGCCGACCGATCCCTGGACGCTCGACCGTGCGCTCAACGGTGTCAGCGAGCTCGCCGCCGAATATCGCGGCGACAAGGACGTCCGCCATCTGTTCGATCTGGCGATGAAGCTCGAAGGGCTGCCGCGCCACAGCTCGACCCATGCCGCCGGCGTGGTGATCGGCGACCGCCCGCTCGCCGACCTCGTCCCGCTCTATCGCGATCCGCGATCGGACATGCCGGTTACCCAGTTCGACATGAAATATGTCGAGGGCGCGGGGCTGGTGAAGTTCGACTTCCTGGGCTTGAAGACGCTGTCGGTGCTTAAGAAGGCCGTCCAGCTGCTCGCCAAGCGCGGGATTGCCTGCGATCTCGACGCGCTGACCTGGGACGACGAGGGCGTCTACAAACTCCTCCAGAAGGGCGACACGGTCGGCGTGTTCCAGCTCGAATCGGAAGGCATGCGCCGCACGCTATCGGCGGTGCGACCGTCCAATTTCGGCGACATCATCGCACTCGTCTCGCTCTATCGCCCGGGCCCGATGGACAACATTCCGTCCTTCGGCCGACGCAAGAACGGGCAGGAGCCGATCACCTATCCGCATCCGCTGCTCGAGCCGATCCTGGCCGAAACCTACGGCATCTTCGTCTATCAGGAACAGGTGATGCAAGCCGCGCAGGTGCTGGCCGGCTATTCGCTCGGCGGCGCCGACCTGTTGCGCCGCGCGATGGGCAAGAAGAACCAGGCCGAGATGGACGCGCAGCGTGCGACCTTCGTCGAGGGCTGCGCGACACACAACAAGATCGACGCCGCCAAGGCCAACGAGCTGTTCGATTTGATCGACAAGTTCGCCGGCTATGGTTTCAACAAGTCGCACGCCGCGGCTTATGCTTTGCTCGCCTATCAGACCGCTTGGCTGAAGGCGCATCATCCGCACGAATTCTACGCAGCGTCGATGTGCTACGACATCCATCTGACCGACAAGCTGGCGATCTTCGTCGACGACATGCGGCGGCTCGACGTGGCCATCCTGCCGCCGGACGTGAACCGCAGCCTAGCGGAGTTCGACGTAGAGGTGGTCGCCTCTCCATCCGAGGGGGACAAGGAGCAACTGGCCGTCCGCTACGCGCTCGCCGGGCTCAAGTCGGTCGGCGAAGGCGCGATGGAGAAATTGGTCGAGGAACGCGATGGGTCCGGGCCGTTCGACAGCCTCGATGCATTTGCCCATCGCGTCGACCCGCGCCTGCTCAACAAGCGCCAGCTCGAAACATTGGCGGCGGCGGGAGCGTTCGACGCGATCGATCCCAATCGCGCCGGTATCCATGCCTGCGCCGAAACGATTCTGGCCACCGCGGCGCGGGTACACGACCAGAAGAATAGCGGGCAGGGCGGCCTGTTCGGCGAGAGCGAGGCGTCGGGCACCCACATCAAGCTCCCGCTTTCGGCGCGCTGGAGTCTGGCCGAGCGGATGGAGCAGGAAAAGGAAGCATTCGGCTTCTATTTCTCGGCGCATCCGGTCGACCGCTTCACCCAGCTCGCGCGGATGCATGGCGCGCGGCGCTACGCCGATCTGGGCGAGATGCAGATCCCGGAAAGCGGCCGCGCCGGCGCGGTGATGGCGGCGATGGTCGAGGATACGCGCTGGCGGACCTCGGCCAAGGGCCGGCGCTACCTGATGGCGACCTTGTCCGATCCATCGGGCCAGTTCGTCGCGACCTGTTTCGACGATGCAGTCGCTACCGACCTGGAGGAAGCGGCGCGCAACGGCGGTTGCGGGCTGATCACGGTCGAACTCGACCGGCGGCCGGGCGAGGAACAGCCGCGCGTTACGGTCAAGCGAATCCAGCCGTTCGACGAACTGGCCAGCGCGACGCGGATGAATCTGGATATCGTGGTGGACGATGGCGTCGCGATCCCGGGAATCGGTGCCTTGCTGTCCGAGGCTCGCGGCGCGCGCGGCGAAGCACGATTGGTCGTTCCGTTGCCGGCGGGCGGGACGGCAACCATCCTGATCGGCCGCGATTTCCTGCTCGACCCCGAACTTGCCGACCGTATCGCGACGCTTCCTGGGGTGCGATCCGCCGAGGTCGCAATCGCGCCGCCGCAACGGCTTGCATTGGTTGGCTAGACTCGACCGCTGCTGACGGAATAACACTCTTTCAAACATCGAGTATGGAGAGTGCGATGCAGATGGGTGCGATGCAGGATTTCGAGTTGCGCGTGATGCGGCTGCTCGACCATGTTGCTCGCGAGCATCCGGGCCGAGAGGTCGTGACGCATTGGGTCGACGGTCGCGAAACTCGCAACGATTGGGCCGGCATCCACCGCAATGCGCGCAAGCTCGCCCAGCGGCTGGAGAAATGGGGCATCGAGCCCGGCGATCGCGTCGCCACGCTGGCGATGAACCACGAACATCATTTGACTTCATGGTACGGCGCAATGGGGATGGGCGGAGTGATCCATACGATCAACCCGCGCCTGTTCGACGAGCAATTGGTCTACATTGCCAACCATGCCGAAGATCGCGTGCTGTTCTACGACAAGCAGTTCCAGCCGCTGGTCGATCGATTGAAGCCGCATTGGACGTCGATCGAGCATTATGTCGTGTTCGATGACCTCGGCCCTGAGGGCTTCCAGGCTCTGCTCGACGCCGAGGACGGCGATTATGTCTGGCATGAAGGGTCGGAGCGCGAGCCGTGCATGATCTGCTACACCAGCGGCACGACCGGCAATCCCAAGGGCGTGCTGTACGAGCACCGTTCGACCGTGCTCCATGCGATGCATGCGGCCGAGCCCTGGGTGATGGGTTTGTCGGCGTCCGACGTGATCATGCCGATCGTTCCGATGTTTCATGCCGCGGCCTGGGGGCTGCCGTTCGCCGGCGCTCTGGCGGGGACGAAGTTCGTCTATTCGCAGACCAATGATGCCGCCGTGCTGTGCTCGCTGATGAATAGCGAAAAGGTGACGATCGGCAGCGGGGTTCCGACCGTGTGGCTGGCGATGTTCCAGCATATGGACGCGACCGGTGAGGAGCCGCGCTTTCTGCGCCAGATTACGGTTGGCGGATCGGCCGCCCCGCGCGCGATGCTGGCGCGGTTCATGGATATGGGGATCAAGCCGCTTCACCTCTGGGGCATGACCGAGACGTCGCCGATCGCGACCGCGCTGGCACCGGGACCAGATTGGCACGATATGTCTCGAGACGAGCAGCTCGACGTGGTCTGCAAGCAAGGAGCAATCCCGTTCGGCGTCGAACTGCGGATCGTCGATGACGAGGGGACCGAACTGCCACGCGACGGCGAGACGTCGGGCCGGCTGCAGATCCGCGGTCCGTGGGTGGTGAAACGCTATTTCAAGGCCGAACAGGACGCGGTGGAGACTGGCGGTTGGTTCGACACGGGCGACGTCGCGGTGCTTCATCCGAACGGGACGATGCAAATCACCGACCGGTCCAAGGACGTGATCAAGTCGGGCGGCGAATGGATCAGCTCGGTCGACCTGGAAAATGCGGCGATCGGCTGTCCCGGCGTCGGCGAAGCGGCGGCGATCGGTGTCTATCACCCGAAATGGGACGAGCGCCCGATTCTGCTGGTCGTGCGCAAGCCCGGCAGTGCTGTAACCCCCCAGGAGATCAATCAGCATCTGACCCAGCATGTCGCCAAATGGTGGTTGCCGGACGAGATCCTCTTCGTCGATGAGCTGCCGCACACCGCGACCGGCAAATTGCTCAAGACCGTGCTGCGCGAGCAATATAAGGATTATAAGCTGGCCAGCGCCGCCTGAGACCCAGGGTCCGTAAACTTGCCTTTCGCCACGCGTGGCGGCAGGTTGCGCCAAATGGACATGGTGACGACCGGCTCCGCCGGCGAGAATGGCGTGACGCTGGCGGCCCGCCCCGAGGCGCTCCGGCTCGCGCCGCACGAGACCGCCGTCGTCGTGATCGACATGCAGAACGCTTATGCGAGCGAGGGCGGCTATGTCGATCTCGCCGGGTTCGACATTTCGGGCGTCGCCGGCGTGATCGACAAGATCGCGACCGTGCTCGATACCGCGCGCAAGGCGGGCGTCCAGGTCGTGTTTCTGCAGAACGGCTGGGACGCCGAGTACAAGGAGGCGGGCGGGCCGGGCTCGCCCAATTGGCACAAGTCGAACGCGCTCAAGACCATGCGTGCGCGACCCGAACTGTCGGGGCAGCTTCTTGCCCGGGGAGGCTGGGATTACGAACTGGTCGATGCGCTCAAGCCCCAGCCCGGCGACATTTCGCTCCACAAGACGCGCTATTCGGCGTTCTTCAACTCGCAGCTCGATTCAACGTTGCGAGCGCGCAGCATCCGCAACATCGTATTCGTCGGCATCGCGACCAATGTCTGCGTCGAAAGCACGCTGCGCGACGGCTTCCATCTCGAATATTTCGGCGTGATGCTGGAGGACGCAACGCACCATCTCGGCCCGCCGATGATGCAGGAAGCGACGGTCTACAATGTCGAAAAATTCTTCGGCTGGGTTTCAACTGTGGCCGATTTCTGCGGCAGCTTCGGCCAGCTTCCCCAATCAGATAGCAAGGATTGACGTCATGCCGTTCGAGCCCATCAACCCGCCACAATTCCCGACCCCGATCGCGCCCTATTCAGCCGGCACCAAAGCGGGAAACACCGTCTACGTTTCGGGCGTGCTGGCTTTGGGGGAGGGTGGCACGGTGCTCCATGTCGGCGACGCCGCCGCACAGACTCGGCACGTTCTCGACGTGATCAAGGTGACGCTCGAGGCGGCCGGCGCGACCATGGCCGACATCGCGATGAACCATATCTTCCTCAACGACCTGGGCGATTATGCCGCGTTCAATCAGGTCTATGCCGAGTATTTCCCGGGCAACAAACCTGCGCGCTATTGTATCAAGGCCGAGTTGGTGAAGCCCGATTGCCTGGTCGAGATCGCCAGCGTGGCGCATATCGGCTGATGGCGCGCCACGATCCGTCATCCCGTCGTCTTCCGTCATCCCGGCGAAAGCTGGGATCCCCAACGGCGGCGCGACCGCTTCGTGACCGCAAGACCCCAGCTTTCGCTGGAGTGACGGAGTGGCGTTTCGCGCAAGTGACCGGGAAGCTCTGATGCCCGAAGCAGCAGGCCTTTATTACGAGGAACATGGCGCACCCCACGCGCCGCCGGTGATCCTGTCCGCGGGCCTGGGCGGATCGGCGAGCTATTGGGCGTCCAATATCCCGGCGCTGGCCGAGCATTTCCGCGTGATCGCCTATGACCATCGCGGGACGGGGCGCAGCGAACGTGCCTTGCCGGCGCGGATATCGGTCGACGATTTCGCCGACGATATCCTGATGCTGATGGACGCGCTGGGTGTCGATCGCACCCATTTGATCGGCCATGCCGCGGGCGGTGTCGCCGGACTCGCCCTCGCGCTCAAGGCACCCGAACGGCTCGATCGCCTGGTCGTGGTCAATGGCTGGGCGAGCCCGGATCCGCATTTCCTGCGCTGTTTCGAAATCCGGCTCGCCTTGCTCCGGCTGGCAGGTCCCAAGGCATATCTGCGCGCGCAGCCCGTGTTTCTCTACCCGCCGAACTGGGTTTCCGGACATGGCGACGATCTCGACGCCGAATTGACGCATCAGCTCGAACGCTTTCCCGGCGCGGACACGATGGAAAAGCGCATCAAGGCGCTCGCCGCCTTCGATATCGCCCATCGGTTGGGTGAGATCACCGCCCGCACTTTGGTGATCGCCAGTCGGGACGACATGCTGGTCCCGCCGATCGCCGGTCAGTTGCTCGCGGCAGGAATCCCCAAGGCCGGGTTCGGACGGCCCGAATATGGCGGGCATGCGGTCAACGTCACCGATGCGGACAATTTCAACGGTTTCCTGGTCGACTGGATGACGGGCGTGATGCCGCAATAGGAGAATAAGGCGATGCAGGTCGGCGTTTTCGTTCCCATCAACAACAATGGCTGGCTGATCAGCGAGAATGCGCCGCAATACATGCCGTCGTTCGACCTCAACAAGACGATCGCGCAATCGGCCGAACGGCACGGTCTCGATTTCCTGCTGTCGATGATCAAGCTGCGCGGGTTCGGCGGCAAGACCGAATTCTGGGAATACGGACTGGAGAGCTTCACGCTGATGGCGGGGCTCGCCGCCGTCACCGAGAAGATCAAGATCTACGCCACTTGCCCGACGCTCGTGATCCCGCCGGCCTTTGCCGCGCGGATGTGCAACACCATCGATTCGATCAGCCATGGGAGGTTCGGCCTCAACCTGATCACCGGCTGGCAGCGGCCCGAATACAGCCAGATGGGATTGTGGCCGGGTGACGAGCATTTTCGCAATCGATACAAGATGCTCGGGGAATATGCTTATATCCTGCGCGAGCTGTGGGAGACTGGCCGGAGCGACTTCAAGGGCGACTATTACCGGATGGACGATTGCCTGGTTCGGCCAACGCCCAGCGGGGACATGAAGATCATTTGCGCCGGCTCGTCGGACGACGGCCTCGCTTTCTCCGCTCAATATGCCGATTACGCCTTTTGCCTGGGCAAGGGCGTCAACACGCCGACCGCCTTCGCCTTCAACAACGACCGCCTCGCCGCCGCGACCGCCAAGACGGGACGCGACGTGTCCGTGTTCGTGCTCGTCATGATCATCGCGGCCGATACCGACGAGGAAGCGATGGCGAAGTGGAAGAGCTATAATGACGGGCTCGACATCGATGCGGTGCGCTGGCTGATAGATCAGGGCGCGGCCGACAAGCACAACCCGACCACCAATGTCCGCCAGCTCGCTGCGCCGGAAGGGGCGGTCAACATCAACATGGGGACATTGGTCGGCGGCCATGCCAGCATCGCGCGGATGCTCGACGAGATGGCGGAGGTGCCCAATACCGGCGGTGTGCTGCTGACGTTCGACGATTTCGTCCAGGGGGTCGAGGATTTCGGGACCAAGATCCAGCCGCTGATGAAGAGCCGGTAGAAATGAGCGGCCGGGCACTTCTGTGTCTGGGGCGGACGACCAGGATCGCCGGTACCGCCCGGGACGGCGGATGCGGCGGCGCGAAGGAGTATCCCTGATCCCAAACGCCGCGCCATCGGCCCGCTCCAGCATCCCGCGCACGGTCTTCGCGCTGGGATTCGTCAGTTTGTTCATGGATACCTCGTCCGAGATCATCCACGCCCTGCTGCCGTTGTTCCTGACGACGACCCTTGGGGTAAGCGTCGCCATGGTCGGCCTCATCGACGGCATCGCCGAAGCCACCGCGGCGATCTCGAAGATCTTCTCCGGCTACGTGTCCGACCGGATCGGGCGGCGCAAGCCGCTCATCGTCCTCGGATACGGCATGGCCGCGCTGACCAAACCGCTATTCGCGATCGCCCAGGGAGCAGGACTCGTGCTCGGTGCCCGCTTCGCCGACCGGATCGGCAAGGGCCTGCGCGGCGCGCCACGCGATGCGTTGGTCGCGGATATCACACCGGAGGCGGTCCGCGGCCGCGCCTTTGGCCTGCGCCAGTCAATGGATACGGTCGGCGCGTTCGTCGGCCCGTTGCTCGCCATCGGCCTGATGATGGCGCTGGCGAACAACATGCGCACGGTCTTCTGGATCGCAGTGATTCCGGCGCTGCTTTCGGCGGCGATCGCCATTGTCTGGGTCAGGGAACCACCTGCTCGCCCGCGGGCAACTCCGGGCGCGCCGATCCAATTGCGCGGGATCGGTGGGCTCGGTTCCGGTTTCTGGAAAGTCGTCATCGTCGGCTTCGTCTTCACCCTGGCCCGGTTCAGCGAAGCATTTCTGGTGCTGATCGCCAGCCGAAGAGGATTGCCATTGGCGCTCGCGCCGCTCGTTCTGGTGACGATGAACGCGGTCTATGCGCTGGGTGCGTATCCGGCCGGCATTTTGGCGGATCGGGTTCCGGCGAGAACCCTGCTGCGATGGGGATTGGTGAGCTTGACTCTCGCCGATGCATTGCTGGCGCTCGCTTCGCAATTGCCGCTCGTCTTCGTCGGGATCGCTCTATGGGGTGCCCATATGGCGCTGACCCAGGGGCTGTTGAGCAAGCTCGTCGCGGACCATTCCCCCGTCACGCTGCGCGGCACCGCGTTCGGCCTGTTCAATCTGGTGACGGGCGTCGCGATGCTCGCCGCCAGCGTCCTGGCGGGCGTATTGTGGGATATCGCAGGACCGGTCGCGACCTTCGCGACCGGCGGCGCGTTGGCCTTGCTGGCGCTCGGGCTCGCGCTTCCCTTACTGGGCAGCGCGCCTCCGCGCGTCCGACCCGCAAAGCCCACCCCTTGAAGCAGCTTCCGCCTCCGCCCGCCGGAGCCGAGACGCCATTTTGTTGCGCGCGATCAAGGTAACGATCGCGCAATTCCATCAGTATCGGGTGCAGTCCGCTGGAGATCGGTTATGCAGAGACTGCTGATGTTTGGCCTCCATTTTATGATCAGCACGACGATCATGGGAATATTCGTGACCGCCACGCTGAGCTCGGGCCATGGCACCGCGCGGCCAATCCTGATCGCCGCCTTGGCCGGGTTCGTCCTGTCCTTGCCGGTTAGCTGGTTCGTGACGCGCAAGATCACGCATCTCGTCAAGGCGTGAACAAGCACGGATAGCGTTCCCCGGGGCACCAATTACCGGGTGCCGATCGGCCCTAGAACAACTCTCCCTGCGGCCCGCGTGGGGCGTGGAACAGATCGGTACGAACGCTCAGCCGCTCGCGGTTCAGGCCGTGCTTCTTCATCGCGATCTGAAAGCGCGTTCGGAGCAGCTCGGCCCAAGGCCCGGAGCCGCGCATCCTCGTGAAGAAATTGGGATCGTTGTCGCGGCCGTCGCGGATCGAATTGATGATCGCCATGACCTTGCCGGCGCGGTCGGGGAAATGCGCGTCGAGCCAGGCACGGAACAACGGCGCGACCTCGAATGGCAGGCGCACCGGCAGATAGTTGATCGTCCGCGCGCCGCTTTCGGCTGCGCGTTCGACGATATGCTCGATTTCGTGGTCGGTGATCGCCGGTATGACCGGCGCGATCGACACGATCGTCGGAATGCCGGCATCGGCGAGCCGTCGCACGGCGGTCAGCCGGCGTTCGGGATGCGGCGCGCGCGGCTCGACCGTCCTCGCGACCTTCGCATCGAGCGACGTCACCGACAGCGCGACCGCCGCGAGTCCCTTCGCCGCCATTGGAGCGAGCAGGTCGATATCCCGAACGACGCGATCGGACTTGGTGGTGATGGTGAGCGGATGATCGGTCTCTGCCAGTACCTCGATACAGCCGCGGGTGATCCGCCACTCCGCCTCGATCGGCTGATAGGGATCGGTGTTGGTGCCGAACGCGATCGGCCGGCAGGCATAACCGGGCTTCATCAGCTCCGCGCGGAGCAGTTCGGGCGCGGTCGGCTTGGCGAACAGCCTGGATTCGAAATCGAGCCCCGGCGAGAGATCGTGATAGGCATGGGTCGGCCGCGCGAAACAATAGATGCAGCCATGCTCGCACCCGCGATACGGGTTGATGGAGCGGTCGAAGCCGATGTCCGGCGACTGGTTACGGGTGATGATGGTGCGCGGAGCCTCGACCGTGACGCTCGTCCTAAGCGGGGGTAGGGCGCCGTCCACATCCTCAAGCGCGTCCAGCCAATCGCCATCGGCGAGACGCTCCGGCAGGCTGAAGCGGGTGCTTTCGCGATTGACCGTCGCGCCGCGGACGGGACGAGCTTTTGCCATTGCCCGATCCTACGCCCCACTTTAGAACATATCAAGAACAATGGAGAGATGAGATGGCGAAGCTGAATTATGTCGAATTGCCGGTACAGGACGTTGCGAGCAGCAAGGCGTTCTTCGCCGCGGCGTTCGGCTGGGATTTCACCGATTTCGGCCCGACCTATGCGGCGACGATGAACGGCGAGACCGACCTGGGACTGCAGGGCGATCGCGCCGACTGGACGGCAGCGCCGCTCGCCGTGATCCAGGTCGACGATCTCGAAGCGACTGAAGGAGCCGTGAAAGCTGCCGGCGGAACGATCACGCAGCCGATCTTCGCCTTTCCGGGCGGACGCCGGTTCCATTTCCGCGATCCTAACGGCAACGAACTGGCGGCGATGCAAGCGGCACACGATTGACGGTGAGCGGCACCTACCGCTCCAGCAATCGCGGCATGAGTTCGACGAAATTGCAGGGGCGGAAGCGGCTGTCGAGTTGGTCCCGGAGGATCAGATCCCAGCCGTCCTTCACCGCGCCCGTCGATCCCGGCAACGCGAAGATGTACGTGCCGCCTGCGACGCAGGCGCACGCGCGCGACTGGATCGTCGAGGTGCTGATCGTCTGATAGCTCAACCAGCGGAACAGTTCGCCGAAGCCGGGGATCATCTTTTCGGCGACGGCTTCGACCGCTTCCGGCGTGACGTCGCGGCCGGTCACGCCGGTGCCACCGGTGGTGAGGATGACGTCGATCTCCGGATGCTCGATCCACGCCGCGAGCCGTTCTATGATCGTGTCGAGCTCGTCGCGCTCGATCGCGCGATCGGCGAGGACATGGCCGGCACCGGTCAGCCGTTCGACCAGTGTGTCGCCCGACCGGTCCTCGGCTAGCCCACGCGTATCGGAGACGGTCAGAACCGCGATCCTGACCGGTACGAAGGCCCGGCTTTCGTCAATCGGCATTCACCGCTCCCGTTCCGTGTTGATTCGGTGATGTCTAACCGCAAACCGTCATCCCAGCGAAAGCTGGAATTTCATGCGACTGCACGATCGCTTCGTAACCACGAGACCCCAGCTTTCGCTGGGGTGACGGGGAGGATTTATACCCGAAGCTCAAGATTGCCATGGCCGACGCGCGGTACTCCTTCGCCAAGGAGCGGCCCTGACCGATCCCGCAGCGCTTGGAACGAGGCAATTACCGGCTGGGCGTCAGCCTGACCGCGCTCGGCCCGGGCAGGCCCGGAAATTTCGGCCACATGCCCTGCGCCAGCGCAGCGCGGCTCGGCGACTTCAACCGGCCGTCCTTGCCTTCGTACATCCAGTAATTGCGCAGCACCGTGGTGACGTAGCCCCGCGTTTCCCAATAGGGGATCGACTCGATGTAGAGCAGCGGATCGCCACCGTCCTTGACGATGCCGTTCCACTCCATGACCGGCACCGGCCCGGCATTATAGGCGGCGATCACCTTGGGCAGGTAACCGCCGGTAAAGCCCTGGCTGCTCAGCCGCTCGAGCGTGCGCTGTCCGACCGCCATGTTGACCGACGGCAGCGACAGCGCGCCGCGATCGACGGTGATGCCGCGTTCGCGGGCATAATCGACCGCCGCGGCGGGCATGATCTGCATCAGGCCATAGGCGCCCGCCGGGCTGATCACGTCCTTGCGGAAGCGCGATTCCTGGAGCGCGTGGGCGTAGACCAAAGCCTTGTCGACCGTCCACCCGCCGGCCGGCGCCCATTTCGGCGCGGGGAAACGGGCGATCGTCGGCGCCTTGGTGCCTTCCGGACAATTGTTGCCCAGCCACATCACCGTCTCGGGCAGGTTGAGTGTCTCGGTCAGCCGAACCAGCGATGCATATTCGGTCTTGGGACCGATCTTCGCCTGCTGCTTGAGCACGTCGTCGGCCAGATCGGTCTCGCCGATCTCGACCAGCGCGGCGGCGACACGGACATTCGGCCGATTCTGGAGCTTGTCCCAATCGGCGAGCATCAGCTCGTCGGGAACAGGGGGCTTGTCCTTGATGCCCAGCTGCTGGCGGGCGAGCATGCCATAAAAGGTTTCGTCGAGTTGGGCCGCGTTCTTGAGCCGCGCTTCGACCAATTGCGGCCGGCCGCATTTCATGTCGGCGCGCGCCGCCCAATAAAGGCCCGCCGCGCGCAATTCGATGTCGCTGGCGCGCGCCGCGACGTTGACGAAGGCGCGCGCCGCCTCGGTGCAATCGCCCTGGCGCCAGGCGGCAAGGCCGCCGACCCACTCGCCCTGCACAGCCCAGTCGGTCGAACCGACCCGGGCCTTGGCGGCCATCAGGCGCGCATTGGCGTCGTCACCCTGCAGATAATAGATCCACGCCACCCGCTGCTGCCATTCGATCTGGGCCTCGGGAGTCAGGTTTGTGGTGCCTTCGAGCAGCGCCTGGGCGGCAGGCCCGTCATCGTTCTTGATGAACGGCTGCATCTTGAGCGCCAGTTCGGCGGCGGCGAGGTCGTATTTGGTCGCCTTGGCGCGCCCGCGGGTCGAGGCGCCGTTATTCCAGACCAGCCGCTGCTGGTAGGGGAGCGGCGGCGCGGTCACGCCGCGCGAGGCCAGGATTCGCGCGATGCTCGGCGCCTCGGGCAGTTCGGGCGCGGCGGTGACGACCGCGAGCAACGGGTCGTTCTCGACCTTGGGCGAGCCCTTGGCGGTATAGAGTTCGGCGAGTGCGATCGAGTGGAGCGGGCCCGGCTTCATCGCTGTCAGCTGCAACTGGGCGTCATTCCAGCGCTTTTCATGGATCGCCTTGAACACCGCAGCGTAACCGGTGCGCTGATCCGAATCGAGCTGGGCGGGAATGCCGCGCGCCATCACCGCGGATGGGGGTGGGTCGCCGGCGGCAAAGGCTGGAAGAGCAGGGGCAAATACCAGCGCCGAGGCGACGAGAAAACGCGCGACTTTCACTCAATTCCCCCCATCAACACTCTGAGGTCTTTCCAGGCATCGGCTTTGGCGACGGGCTTCTCCAGCAGGAAACGAGGATGGAAGCTTGCCACCACCTCACTTGTCCCGCCGTCATGGTTAACCTGACGTAAACTTCCACGGGCATGGGCGACATCCGGCCCCGTGATGGCACGGCTCGCCGCATTTCCCAGCGCGAGCACCCGTTTCGGCCGCGCGAGCGAGAGATGGTGGCGGAGCAGCGCCTCAAGCTTTTGACCCACGTCTTCGCCCACTCGGCCGGCCGGGGGACGCTTCACAGCCAGCGCCACGAGATAGATCGACTGCCGGTCGCGGCCGATCGCGGCGAGCATGCGGTCGAACAGGGCGCCGGCACTTCCCGACAGCAATTGGCCGGCGGGGTCGTCCTCGCGGTCGGGCATGTCGACGACGATCATCAACCCGCTCGCGACCTCGCCTTGCGTCCCGAGCGCTTGGCCCGGCCAGCCCGCTTCGGGTGCCGCTGGGCCAAGCCGCCATGCGGCGAACTCCTCCAACGTCGCCGGCAGCGACGGCGCCGCGACGGGGGCCTCGGCAACTTGCGCGGGCAGCCGCTCGGCGACGGACGGCGCGGCGGCGCGCGCAAGCCAGTCGCGCGGCAAATCGTCGATCTCGCAATCGACTCCCGCGTCGCGCCACCATTCGAGCGCACTGGCGATACTTGCCCGCCAATCGTGATTCTGGTCAGCCCCCATAGCTGTCGACATAGAGTCCCAGCTTGACCGCGGGGTCAATTCATTGGCACCGCATTCGCCGACAGACCGTTGTCGTCTTACGATGACTGGTCCGAAAAAGGTCCCAAGGGAGGAAAAGGGATGAGCGAACGCGAGTCGATGCCGTACGACGTGGTGATCGTCGGTGCCGGGCCGGCAGGCCTGTCGGCGGCGATCCGCCTGAAACAGCTCGCGGCTGAAAAGGGCGCCGAGATTTCGGTCTGCGTACTCGAAAAGGGCTCGGAGGTCGGCGCGCACATTCTGTCGGGTGCTGTGGTCGACCCGCGCAGCCTGGATGAGCTGATCCCCGATTGGCGGGACAAGGGCTGTCCGATGGCCGAGACCCCGGTCACCGACAACCAGCATTGGATCCTGACCAAGAAAAAGCGGTTCGGGATGCCGCATCTGTTCACGCCCGGCTTCATGCACAACAAGGGCACCTATACCGGCAGCTTGGGCAATTTGTGCCGCTGGCTGGCGGGGCAGGCCGAAGAGCTGGGAGTCGAAATCTTCCCCGGCTTCGCCGCGGCCGAGATTCTCTATGGCGACGACGGCAAGGTTAAGGGCGTCGCAACCGGCGACATGGGCGTCGCCCGCGACGGATCACACAAGCCCGATTATCAGCCCGGACTGGAGCTCCACGCCAAATACACCTTCTTCTCCGAAGGCGCGCGCGGACATCTGACGCGCCAATTGGTCGACCGGTTCGATTTGCGCGCCGATTGCGAGCCGCAGGTCTATGGTCTCGGCATCAAGGAATTGTGGGACATCAATCCCGAACTGCATCAGCCGGGCCGCGTCATCCACACCCAGGGATGGCCGCTAAGCGAAACCGGCTCGGACGGAGGCGGGTTCCTCTATCACCAGGCGAACGGCCAGGTCGCGCTCGGTTTCGTCACCTGGCTTAACTACTCCAATCCTTATCTGTCGCCGTTCCAGGAAATGCAGCGCTGGAAGACGCATCCTGCGATTGCCGAGATCCTGAAGGGCGCGAAGCGGGTCTCTTATGGCGCGCGGGCGATTTCGGATGGCGGCTATCAGGCAGTGCCGAAGCTGGTGATGCCCGGCGCGGCGCTGATCGGCGACAGCGCGGGATTTCTCAACGTGCCGCGGATCAAGGGTACGCACACCGCGATGAAATCGGGGATGATGGCCGCCGAGGCTGCCTTCGACGCGGTCCAGGCGGGACGCGAAGGTGACGAGCTATCCGCCTATCCGGACGCTTATGACGCGAGCTGGGTGAAGAAGGAGCTGTCGGTCGTCCGCAACGTTCTGCCACTTGTCGAAAAATACGGCCAATTCCTCGGCACGATCCTGTCGGGCATCAACATGTGGCTCGAAAGCTGGGGCATCCGCATGCCCTATACGATGAAGCACCACCCCGATCATACCACCCTGTGGCGCAAGGACCTCGTCACGCCGATCGACTATCCCAAGCCCGACGGCGTGCTGACCTTCGATCGCTTGTCTTCGGTGTTCATCTCGAACACCAATCACGAGGAGGACCAGCCGGTCCACCTGACGCTGAAGGACCCCAACATCCCGGTCGAATACGACCTGCCGATGTATGACGAGCCGGCGCAGCGTTATTGCCCGGCGGGCGTTTACGAGATCGTCGGCCAGGAAGAAGGCAATCCGCGCTTCGTGATCAACGCGCAGAATTGCGTCCACTGCAAGACGTGCGACATCAAGGACCCGACCCAGAATATCGTCTGGGTGGTGCCGGAGGGCGGCGGAGGACCGAACTATCCCAATATGTAAGCCCGCCTTAGTCGCCTGCGCCGCGCTGGCGTCCGCGTTCCTTTCGACGAGCGCGCAGGCTGACGATTATGGCGCGTTCGGCCGCGCCCGGATCGCGGCGGCGAACGGCAATGTTGGCGTCGCCGCCCAGCAATATGGCATCGCGCTGACCGCTTCTCCCCGCGATCCCACCGTCGCCAACCGCGCGTTTCGCCAGGCAATGGCGGCGGGCGATCTGGCGCTCGCGCGTCGTGCCGTGGCGGCCCTGGGCAGCGACGCACCGAATGATGCCAAGCTGCTGCTTCTCGCCGATGCGGTGAAGAACGGCAGCCCGGTTACCGTCGACAAGGCATTGGCATCGCTCGACAAGACGCCGTTCGACTTCTTCGTGCCCGCAGTCCGTGCCTGGCAGGAATTCGGCCGCGGCGGCGATCCCACCGCAGGGCTCGCGGCGACCGCGCGCACCGGCGCGATCCAGCACATCCTGCTCGAACAGCGCGCGCTGATCCTTATCGCACGGAACGACATTCCTGGTGCTGCCAAGGCGCTGTCGGCGGAACTGCGCGGCAGCAGCGGAGGCCTGGATCTGCGTTATTCGGCCGCGGAATTGCTGATGGGACAGGGCAATGAAGCTCTCGCGCTCGACTTGCTGAGCGGCCCTGATCCCGAAGTGGCCACGGTGCGGAGCCGTCTTCGTGCCGTCAAGGCGACACCGATGATCGGCATCGCGCGGCTCTACACGCGCCTTGCCGCCGACCTGACCGATTCCGGTACGACTCCGATCGCGATCACGCTGGCGCGCTCGGCGCTGATCCTCGACCCCGAGGACGGCCGTGCCCGCTTGTTGCTTGCCGCGGCGCTCGAGCGCCAGGGCGCGCACGACCGCGCGCTGACAGTATTGGGGGAGATCGCGTCGGGTACGGCGTATCACACGCTTGCCCAGTCGATCCGCGTCGAGGTGCTGCGCGCCAAGGGCGATGTGCCGGCGGCGATCGCCACCGCCAAGGCGCTTGCCGACGCGCCCGACGGTGATGCCGACAGCGCCGAGCATTACGGCAATATGCTGCTGATCGCGGACCGGCCGCTCGAGGCGGCGGTAGCGTATGAAAAGGCGCGCGACCGCCTCGGCGACGATGCCGGCTGGGCGGTCTGGCTGCAGATCGGATCTGCCTATGACAAGGCCGGACGTTGGGAACTGGCGCGTGCCGCGCTCGAACGAGCGGTCGCGTTAGGTCCCGACCAGGCGGTCGCGCTCAATTATTACGGCTATTCGCTGCTCGAGCATGGCGGCGACGCGGCGCGGGCGGTGGCGATGCTCGAAAAGGCGAATGCGCTGGCACCGAACCAGCCCGCCATCGCCGACTCGCTCGGCTGGGCCTATTTCCGGCGCGGCGATGCCGAGCGCGCGCTGCCGCTACTGGAATCGGCCGGCGCCGCGGCCCCCGCCGATGCCGAAATCGCCGAGCATCTCGGCGACGTCTATTGGGCGGTCGGGCGTCGGTACGAAGCGCGTTACGCCTGGAAGGCGGCGCGGGTGGTGGCAAAGCCGGACGCGACCACTCGGCTCGACGCCAAGATCATCAACGGCCTGGCGATGACGCGCTCGTGACAATCGTCGAAGCGGCGCCAGCCAAGATCAACCTCGCGCTCCACGTCCGCGCCCGGCGCGCCGACGGCTATCATGAGATCGAGACGTTGTTCGCGTTCCTGCGCGACGGCGACACCGTGACTATCGAGGAAAGCGACCGGGATCAGTTCGCGCTGACGGGTCCGTTCGCTGGGGCGTTGAGCGGCGAGGGCAATAATCTCGTCCTGGCGGCGCGCGATGCCTTCGCCGCGGCGCATGGGCCGTTGCCGCCCCTTTCGATCACGCTCGACAAGCATCTGCCGGTTGCATCGGGAATCGGCGGCGGGTCGGCCGACGCCGCTGCGACGTTGCGCGCGCTGGCGCGATTGAAGGGGATCGATCCGGCCGGGCTGGCGGATATCGCGTTAGCGCTCGGTTCGGACGTTCCGGCCTGTCTGCTGGGCAAAAGCGCAGTGGGCGGCGGGCGCGGCGAGCGGCTTAGTGCGATCGAGGGGTTGAGCGGGATACCGGTCCTGCTCGTAAATCCTGGCGTCGCCGTTTCCACAGCCGCCGTCTTTCGCGGCTGGGATGGCGCGGATCGCGGCCCCCTATTCCACCGTCACCCCGGCCTTGTGCCGGGGTCCACTGTGCCGCAAACCCCCAATGACGGGGCTGTGTTGCACGGTGGATGCCGGGACGAGCCCGGCATGACGGAGTCCTTGGAGATCGCGATAGGAGGCCGCAACGATCTCGAGGCGCCAGCCCGCGCTATCGCTCCTACGATTGGCGCGGTGATCGACCTGCTCGCCGCCCAGCCTGGCGTCACGCTCGCGCGGATGTCCGGGTCGGGTGCCACCTGCTTCGCATTGTTTGAAAACGAAGAGACGAGAAGCGCCGCGCGCCGTGCGATCGCTGCCGCTCGACCTAGCTGGTGGTGTCTCGAATCGACACTCGCGTGACAGATTGGCGTGCCAGTGCGGGACCGCCCCGAGGGGCTTAACCATCGTCATCCGCACGAGTCCTCAACTGGCCCCCAACTTGCTGGGTGATGGCCACGCAGGTCCGTCTCCACGCCGCGCCCGCGCATGGTCTCCGGCCAAAAACCGGACGTCATCGGTCGTGGGAGCGGCTTCGGCCGCTCCCCGCCACACCAATTTCAGCAATAGTCTTGCGCAAACACGCCTTCTCGCGACATAGGCGGTCGCATCATGACCCACATATTCGACAAATCGAAGCTCCCCAGCCGCCACGTCTCGGTCGGTCCGGAGCGTGCCCCGCACCGCAGCTATTATTACGCCATGGGCCTGACCGAGGAGGAGATCGCGCGCCCGTTCGTCGCGCTCGCCTCGGCCGGTAACGATTCGGCGCCGTGCAACACCACGCTCGACGCGCAGGCCGATGCCGCGCGGCGCGGGGTCGAGCAGGGCGGCGGCATGCCGCGGCGATTCAATACCATCACTGTGACCGACGGCATCGCGATGGGGCATCAGGGGATGAAGGCCTCGCTGGTCAGTCGTGAGGTGATCGCCGATTCGGTCGAACTGTCGGTGCGCGGCCATTGCTATGACGCGCTGGTCGGCTTTGCCGGGTGCGACAAGTCGTTGCCGGGCATGATGATGGCGATGCTCCGCCTCAATATCCCGTCGATCTTCGTTTATGGCGGATCGATCCTGCCCGGCCGCTTCCACGATCGTGACGTCACGGTAAAGGACGTGTTCGAAGTGGTCGGCCGCTATGCCGCCGGCAATTGTCCTCTCTCCGAAGTGCACGAGCTCGAACGCGTGGCCTGTCCGGGGCATGGCGCGTGCGGCGGCCAGTATACCGCCAATACGATGGCATGCGTTGGCGAGGCGATCGGGTTATCCTTGCCAAACAGTAACATGGTTCCAGCTCCTTACACCACGCGTGAGCAGATTGCCGTGTCCGCCGGCGCGCAGGTGATGGAGTTGCTGGCGAAGAATACCCGCCCGCGCGACATCTGCACCCGTCAGGCCTTCGAGAATGCCGCTCGGATCGTCGCGGCAACCGGCGGCTCGACCAACGGTGCGCTCCATTTGCCGGCGATGGCGCACGAAGCGGGGATCGAGTTCGACCTGTTCGACGTCGCCGAGATCTTCAAGACCACCCCTTATTGCGCCGATCTCCAGCCCGGCGGCCAATATGTCGCCCGCGACATGTATGATGCGGGGGGGGTCTATATGCTGATGAAGACCCTGCTTGCCGAAGGGTTTCTGCATGGCGACTGCCTGACCGTCACCGGCAAGACGCTCGGCGAGAATATCGATCAGGTGACGTGGAATCCTGACCAGAAAGTCATTTACGACGCCAAGACGCCGATCACCCCGACCGGCGGCGTCGTCGGCCTGCGAGGCACGTTGGCGCCGGAAGGCGCGATCGTGAAGGTCGCCGGGCTTCACCATCTGCAATTCGCCGGCCCGGCGCGCGTGTTCGATTGCGAGGAAGAATGCTTCGCCGCGGTCGAGGCGCGCCAGATCAACGAAGGCGAGGTGATCGTCATCCGCTACGAGGGGCCGAAGGGCGGCCCGGGCATGCGCGAGATGCTATCGACTACCGCGGCGCTATACGGCCAGGGTATGGGCGAGAAGGTCGCGCTGATCACCGACGGGCGCTTTTCGGGCGCCACGCGCGGCTTCTGCATCGGCCATGTCGGACCGGAAGCCGCCGAGTGCGGCCCGATTGCGTTGGTCGAGGACGGCGACATGATTCGGATCGATGCGGAGGCGGGCACGATCGACTTCGACGTTCCCGAGGACGTCCTGGCCAAGCGCCGCAAGGCGTGGAAAGCGCGGGTGTCCGATTATGGGTCGGGCGCTCTGTGGCGCTATGCGCAGAATGTCGGCCCTGCCTATAAGGGCGCCGTGACCCATCCCGGAGCGGCGGCCGAAAAACATGTCTACGCGGATATCTAGCGCGCTCGCGGCTGTTCTGATTCTCACTGGCTGTTCGGCCGACCCGCGCTCGTCGGCCGGCAGCGGCAATAGCGCATTCGACAACGCGCTCGCGCAAGCGGGTTCGGAGGCCGATGACGATGGCCGCATCGTCTGCGCGCCTGCGGGCAACGCTGCTTTCTCGCGCCAATGCACGCTCGATCGCGTCCAATCGGCCGAGGGGCTGATCCTGACGGTGCACAAGCCCGACGGCGGATTCCATCGCCTGTTGGTGGTCAAGGACGGACGCGGTGTCATCGCCGCCGACGGTGCCGAACCTGCCAAGGTGACGATCGTCGCCGATCATCAGATCGAAGTGGCGCTCGGCGGCGACCGCTTCCGTTTGCCCGCGACGATGAAGGGCAAGGGCGCTAAAGCGGCCAAATGATTTCGAGTGAAGGCTTACCGATCGTCACCGCCGCCGCGATGCGCGCGGCGGAAGAGGCGGTGTTCGCGAGCGGGGTTCCGCAAGCCGAATTGATGGAGCGCGCCGGCGCTGCCGTGGCACGCGAGGCGGCCCGTTTCGCGATGGGGCGGCCGGTGCTGGTGCTCGCCGGTCCGGGCAATAATGGCGGCGATGCGATGGTCGCCGCGCGCCTGCTGGACGAAAGTGGGCATGACGTCATGGTCGCTGCCCTAGGCGAGCCAAAGGAAGGCGCGGCCGCCGCGATGCGCGCGAAATGGACCGGTAGGGTGGTCAACCTTGCCGATGCACCGGCGCGGCCGATCGTTGTCGACGGATTGTTCGGAACCGGCCTCACTCGCCCACTCGCGCCCGATATCGTGGGCCAATTGCAGCGGTTGGTGAGCGCGGCGCACTTCACCCTCGCCATCGATCTACCCTCGGGAATGGACACCGACTTCGGCCGCGATTTGGGGGCGGCCGGCGCCACGGTCACGCTTTCGCTCGGTGCGCTCAAGCCCGCGCATCTGCTAGGCGAAGGTCTCGACCGTTGCGGACATGTCCTGCTCGACGATATCGGCATCCCGATCGCCACGACCTGGCGGACGGTCGCGATGCCGCAGCTGAGCCCTCCCGCCCCGCACAGCCAGAAATATACGCGCGGCCTGGTGGCGGTGCTGCAAGGCGGCATGCCGGGTGCCGCCAGGCTTGCGTCGAATGCGGCGCTTCATGGCGGCGCCGGCTATGTCGTGCGCGTCGGCGGCGATGACGGCCACGGACCGAACGCGATCGTCCATCGGCCACTCGCGGAGTTCGACACTCTGCTCGACGACGAACGCACCGGCGCGGTCGTGGTCGGCCCCGGACTGGGACGTGACGAAAGCATGGGCGCAAGTCTCGACGCGGCGATTGGCTCGGCACGACCGCTGATACTCGACGGCGATGCGCTGAGCCTGATCGGGCGCGATGTCGCCCGGCTGCGCGGCCGCGCCACGCCGACCTGCCTGACCCCGCATAGCGGCGAGTTCGACCGCATGTTCGGTGAGGGGCAGGGGAGCAAGATCGATCGCACCCTGGCGGCGGCGGCGGAAACCGGGGCGGTGATCGTGCACAAGGGCGCCGACACGGTCATTGCGACGCCTCAGGGCGATGTGCGGGTCTATTCCGGCGGATCACCGTGGTTATCGACCGCCGGTACCGGCGATGTGCTCGCCGGCCTGCTCGGCGCGCGGCTGGCCGGAGGCGCCGCGCCGCTCGCGGCGGCCGTGACGGCCGTTTGGCTTCACGGTCGCGCCGCGCAGCTCGCGGGTTCGGCTTTCGCTGCCGACGATCTGATCCCGTGCCTGCCGCGTGCGATCGCGGAGTGCCTGCGATGACCGCCGATACGATCATCCGCGTCGCCGCGCGGGGCGAGGGTGTCACGGCGGATGGACGCCATGCAGCGCTGACGGCGCCCGGTGATGTACTCAACGCCGATGGAACGGTCACGCCCGGCCCGCATCACCAGCTACCGCCTTGCCGTCACTTCCCGACCTGCGGCGGGTGCCAGCTCCAGCATCTCGACGACGCGAGCTACGCGGCGTTCATCACGGACCGTATGGCGGGCGCACTCGCCGCGCACGATTTGGAAACCGATATCCGCGCACCGATCGTGTCGCCGCCTCATGCACGGCGCCGGGCCTCGCTCCATGCCGAGGCCAAGGGTGGGCGGATAAGATTGGGGTTCGCCGAGGCGGGCAGTCATGCGATCGTCGATATCCAGGAATGTCATATACTTGCGCCGGAATTACTTGCTTTGGTGGCACCGTTGCGCAAACTGTTGGCGCGCCTTGGGCTGAAACGCCGCCGGGCTGATATCCAGATGACGTCATGCGATCAGGGTGTGGAACTGCTGATCGGCGCGAGCTTCGACGGGCTCGAAGCGGCGGAGGCGATCATCGCGTTTTGCCAGCAGTACAAGGTTGCGCGCTTCGCGACCGATGACGGCATGGGACCCGAGACGCGGTGGGAGCCCGATCCGGTCACCATCACTTTAGGCGACGTGGCAGTACCGTTTCCGCCAGGCAGTTTCCTCCAAGCGACGCGCGACGGCGAGGCGGCGCTGATCGCCGCGGTGCGCGAGGCGGTGGGGCAGGCAGGCACGATCGCCGACCTGTTCGCCGGGCTCGGCACGTTCGCGCTCTCGCTGGCGCCGGCGCGCGTCTATGCGGCCGAGGCGGGGCGTGACGCCATCATGTCGTTGAAGAGCGCCGCAGCGCGCGCGGGACGCCAAGTGTTCGCAGACCATCGCGATCTCTATCGCCGCCCGCTGACGGTGGAGGAGCTAGGTCGTTTCGGCGCGGTCGTGCTCGACCCGCCGCGCGCGGGGGCACGAGACCAAGCGGCCGGCCTGGCGCGAGCGACGACACCGGTTATCGCCTATGTATCATGCAACCCCAGCAGCTTTGCGCGCGATGCTCAGATCATCTGTGAGGGTGGCTATCGCCTCGATTGGATACAGCCGGTCGGCCAGTTTCGCTGGTCGACCCATGTCGAGCTCGCGGCGCGGTTCAGTCGCTGATCTCCGGTCTAGGCATTACACGTTTACGCTTCCCCGGCGAAGGCCGGGGCCCAGTTTCGTGCCATGGAAAAAGCATCCCGCCGCCGCGGATGCGTCGCGACTGGGCCCCGGCCTTCGCCGGGGAGGCGTTGGAACTGAACGGTCAGGCTTCCGGATAGTCGGCGCGCAGGAAATAGAGGCCGTCGGGAGGGGCGTTGAACCCCAGGGCCGCGCGATCGGCGGCCTGTAGCGCCGCCTTCAGGTCGCCTATCGACCATTTGCCCTGGCCGACCAGTTCCAGACACCCGACCATCGAGCGCACCTGGTGATGGAGGAACGAGCGCGCCGAGGCGAACACACTGATTCGCGCCCCGTCGCGGACGACGTCGAGGCGGTCGAGCGTCTTGACCGGGCTGTCCGACTGGCAATGCGCGGATCGGAAGGTGGTGAAGTCATGCCGCCCGACCAGTATCTGTGCGGCATCATGCATCGCGTCGGCATCGAGTTCCTGCGGCACGCGCCACGCCAGCCCCTTTTCCCAGGTCAGCGGCGCACGGCGACAGATGATGCGATATTCGTAATGCCGGGCGAGGCACGAGAAGCGCGCGTGCCAGTCGTCCGGCACGATCTCGCAATCGAGGATCGCCACCGGATCGGGCCGCAACCGCGCGTTGAGCGCTTCCATCAGCCGAAACGGCGTGATCGCCCGCGTGACGTCAAGGTGCGCGCGCATGCCCAGCGCGTGGACGCCGGCATCGGTACGCCCGGCGGCGTGCACGGTGACATCGTCCTGCACGATCTCCTTGGCGGCACGCTCGATCGCAGCCTGCACGCTCGGTCCGTGGTCCTGCCGCTGCCAGCCCATGAACGGACGCCCGTCATATTCGACCGTCAGCGCGAAGCGCGTCACAGGCGCGCGCCTATGTCGATGGAAAAGCCGCGCAAAAGCTCGTTTGACGTCATGACGCCACGTCCCGCGCGCTGCACCGCAAGCGGACGGATCGCGCCTTTGCCGCAGGCTATGGTGAGTTGGCCGTCGAGAACCTCACCCGGCCCGCCCGACAGCTCCATTACGGCGGCGCTGAGTACTTTGATGCGCTCTCCCGCATATTCGAAATACGCGCCCGGCGCCGGGTTAAACGCTCGTATCTGACGTTCGACTTCGGCGGCGGAGCGGGCGAAGTCGATCCGCGCCTCGGCCTTGTCGATCTTCGACGCGTAGGTGACGCCATTTTCCGGCTGGACCCGGGGCGGGAACATGGCGGGATCCTCGAGCACGCGCACCATCAGCCGCGCGCCTATTGCGGCCAGTTCAGCCGACAGAATTCCCGAAGTCTTTCCGTCGATTGGCGTGCTTTCCTCAAGCAGAACGGGACCTGTATCCAGTCCAGCCTCCATCTGCATGATGCCAACGCCGGTTTCGGCATCGCCGGCCAGGATCGCCCGCTGGATCGGGGCGGCGCCACGCCATCTTGGCAGCAAGGAGCCATGCACATTGAGGCAGCCCAGTCGCGGCGCATCCAGCACCGCCTGCGGCAAGATCAGCCCATAAGCCGCCACCACCGCCACATCGGCCTCCAGCGCCGCGAACGCATCGACCGCGCCCGCCTCCTTTCGGAACGACAGGGGCGTGCGCACCTCGATCCCAAGTGTTTCGGCGCGCGCCTGGACCGGAGAGGGAGTTAGCGCCTTGCCGCGACGCCCGCCGGCGCGCGGCGGCTGGCTGTATGCCGCCACGACGTCGTGACCGGCGCCGATCAAGGCGTCGAGCACCGGAACGGCGAAATCGGGGGTTCCCATGAAGACGATCCGCATGGGGTTCGCCTTTCGCCCCTTGGCAGGGGGGCACGCAACCCCCTATTTGTTCCCGATGGCATCGCAGGAAATCGAAGCGCTCGCCCAAGCGCTGGCCCGGCTCCCCGGACTCGGGCCCCGTTCGGCGCGGCGCGCGGTGCTGCATCTGCTCAAGAAGCGCGAGGCGGCACTGGGGCCGTTGCTCTCCGCCCTCCAAGCGGTCGAGCAGAGACTGGCGACCTGTTCGGTCTGCGGCAATGTCGACACCAGCGACCCCTGCGCGGTCTGCGCCGATCCGCGCCGCGATCAGCGGTCGTTATGCGTGGTCGAGGACGTCGCCGATCTCTGGGCGCTCGAACGCTCGCGGCTGTTTCCGGGGCGCTACCATGTGCTCGGCGGGCGGCTGTCGGCGCTCGACGGTGTGCGGCCCGAGGATCTGGCGATCGCCAAACTGGTCGGCCGGGTCGAAGCAGGCGGCATCGACGAAGTGGTGCTGGCGATGAACGCCACGCTCGAAGGGCAGACCACCGCGCACTACATCGCCGAGCGGATCGAACGGTTTCCGGTGCGGCTTACGCAATTGGCGCACGGCCTGCCCGTTGGGGGCGAGCTCGATTATCTCGATGAGGGCACGCTCGCCCAGGCGATGCGCGCGCGGCGGCCCGTTGGTTGAGCGCGATCTAGGAGCTAACGCACCCGCTTGACGTAGATGCGGCCGCCGTCGCGGCGCTCCGTCTGGAAATTGGGCACCGCCTCGATAAGGTCAGAGAGACGCTTATAGCCATAGTTCCGCGCGTCGAAGCTCGAGCGGTTGCCCGCGCGCTCGCCGAGTTCGGATAGGTTGACGAACCCACGCTCGTCGCGCTTCACCGCGTCATAGGCGTCGACCAGCAACTTGAGCAGTTCGGGATCCATGGCGGTCTTGCCCGCGGCGGTGGCACTCGTGCTGCCGTTGACGGTGTCCGGGGCCGGAGCGGGGCGGAGCGCGGTGACGTCGATGAACCGCGTGCACGCCTGGCGAAACGCCTCGGACGTCTTCGACGTGCCGAACCCGTAAACGGGCAGGCCATCCTGCCGGATCCGCATCGCCAGCGGCATGAAGTCCGAATCCGACGACATGATGCCGAAGCCGTGGACGCGGCCGCGATAGAGCAGGTCCATAGCGTCGATCGTCATCTTCATGTCGGTCGCGTTCTTGCCCTTGATGAGGTCGAACTGCTGTTGCGGCTCGATGCCGTAGCGGACCGTCTGGTCGCGCCATCCCTTGAGCGCGGGCTTCGACCAATTCCCGTAGACGCGACGGATGTTGACCGTGCCGAGTTCGGCAAGGATCGTCAGCACCGGATCGAGGGTTTGAGACGAGGCATTGTCCGCGTCGATCAGTAACGCGATGTTGCGGCCATGAGACTCGTCGGTCATGCTGCCGGTGATAGCCGGCCTGACGCGGCTTGCGCAATCGCGCCCGGGCAGGGCGCTACCGAGCGGCCGACCGACTGCGCAGCGCGTCGATGCTCCACGCTCCGGCGCCCGCCGCGGCGAAGAACAGGAAGATGAAAGCATAGAGCATCGCCGGCTCGCCGCCATTGACGGCCGGGAAGAAGCTCTTCGGCGCGTGCGCCATGAAATAGGCGATCGCCATCATCCCCGACAGGACGAACGCCACCGGTCGGGTGAACAACCCAAGCAGGAACAGGCTGCCGCCGACCAGTTCGAGCGTGCCCGCAGTATAGAGGAGAGGATTAAGCGGCATGGGGAAGGGCGGGATGCCGAAGAACTTCGACACGCCATGTTGCATGAAGCCGAGCGCGGTCACGATGCGCAGCAAGGACTGAAGCTGCGACGACCAGCGGGCGGGAATGGGCACGGCAATCTCCTCTTCGTTACGACCCCGACCTAGAGCGCAACGCCAGCGGCGACCAGCCAAGTGAAGGAAACGCTCCGTTACGCTTTGGGCTCGTCGAGCGACGGATAGGCGATTTTCATTACCTCATATTCCTTCTCGCCCGCCGGCAGCGTGACCCGGCGCAAATCGCCGATCGCAGCGCCGCGAAGCGCGCGGGCGAGGGGGGCGTTCCACCCGACCAGGCCTTTGCCGGCATCGGCCTCGTCGTCGCCGACCAGGGTCAAGGTGCGGTGATTGTCGTCCTCATCGGCGATCGTGATCGTACAGCCGAACCATGCACGGTCCCGGTCGGGCTGTTGCGCCGGGTCGACCACCTTCGCCGCCTTCATCCGCTTAGACAGCCAGCCGAGCCGGCGATCGATCTCGCGCAGCCGTTTGCGGCCGTAGATATAATCGCCATTCTCCGAGCGGTCGCCATTGCCCGCCGCCCAGGCGATCGTGTCGACCAATTTCGGGCGCTCCTCGGCGAACAGCTGTTCGTATTCGGCACGAAGCGCAGCGAAGCCTGCAGGGGTGATGTAATTGGGGCGGTCGTTCACCCCTTCTCGATAGCCCCAACCGTCATCCCAGCGAAAGCTGGGATCTCATGAGATGAAGCGATACCGCCTGAGATGCCAGCTTTCGCTGGCATGACGGCGGGGGGCTTCGCCGAGACTATGGCTCAGCCCGGCCGCTTGTTGCCCAAATACCAACTCAGCCGTGCATTGCCGGTCGACAGTGCGCGCTGCGGGTTGATCAGGTCATAGACCACCGCGTTTTCGAGCACGTGCTGGACGTAGCGCTTGGTCTCGTCGAACGGAATCGCCTCGATCCAGTCGACCCAGTCGACCGTGCCGGTGCGCGGATCGCCGTTCGCGGCGAGCCATTTGTTCACGTTGCCGCCGCCGGCATTGTACGCTGCGATCGCTAGCGGGTAGCTGCCATATTGATTGTAGAGCCGCTGGAAATAGGCGGTGCCGAGCTCGATATTATAGTCCGTGCTGCTGAGCA
The DNA here is from genome assembly GCF_001598455.1 of Sphingomonas pruni NBRC 15498. Taxonomy (GTDB): domain Bacteria; phylum Pseudomonadota; class Alphaproteobacteria; order Sphingomonadales; family Sphingomonadaceae; genus Sphingomonas; species Sphingomonas pruni. The sequence goes on along the minus strand of NZ_BCYZ01000002.1, from coordinate 60,286 downwards.
GCATGCCCTGATCCCAGGCAAGGCCGAGCTTGCCCGCCTGCTCGCGCGCTGTGCCGTTCATCAGCTGCATCATCCCGCGCGCGCCGGCGCGGCTGATCAGCGAGCGGTCGAACTGGCTCTCCTGGCGCATGATCGCATGCGCCATCGTCCAGCTCGATGCAGAGGATGCCGGGATGTTGACCGTCGGGAATCCCGAGCGGCTATAATCGGTGACGCCGTTCAACAGCGCGCTGCGTCCGACCATCACCGAAAGATCGGGCCGGCCGAGCGTCCTTGCCAGTTCGTCTGCCAGCACATGGTCGTCGACGGTGCTCGCGAGATTGGCGATCTGACGCAGGAAAAGGCTTTGATCCTCATGCGCGCCGACCGTGCCGAGAAACTGCGCCGCGCGGACCACTTCGTTATTGTAGAAGGCGGAGCGCTCGGCAGGCGGGATCGGCGGGGGTGTCGGCTCGGCTGGAGCCAATAGCGGCTGGCCGAGGCGCTCGGCCGCCAACTGGCCATAGAATTGGTCGCCATAGCGCGCCGCCGCGGTGAGGTTGCGAGTCGCATCGTCATTCTGTCGTGCGGCCTGGGCGGCGCGCCCCGCCCAATAGAAGCCCTTCGACTTGAGCGCAGTCGACCGCGAACCGCCGGTATAGCGGACGAACATGCCGATCGCGTCGGCCGGACGCCCCAACCGCTTGAGCGCGGTCTGTCCGGCGAGCCAGACCAGGTCGGTATAGGGATCGCGCTCGGCAAGCGGACGCAACTCGATGTCGGTGCCAGTGGGATAGGCGTCGTCGACCTGGCTCGCGATATTGTACGCCGTCGTATAGTCGCCCGCGTCGACAGCGGCGCGGGCATTGCGCAGCAACAGGTCGAACCAGCGGTCGACATCGAGCGGCCGGCTGGTGAAATTGTGCGGGCGAGCAAGCAGCGCACGCGCCGATGCGGCCGCGCCGGTATTGGTCAGCCAGATCGCCTTGTCCGCCAGATAGCCGGGATCGCCAGCGCCGATCGCGTCAGCATTGCCTGCATCGGGGGCATTGGTGCGCAGCGCCAGTCGCGCGGCGAACAGCGGGCGCCGTGCCGCGCTGGTTAGCGCGAGCTGGCGCGCCGCGGCAGTGGTCTGGCCCTGCCACAGCAACTGGTCCATCCGCACATCCTGGTCCTTGGGCAACAGCGCGTCCGGCCAGGTCGTCAGCACCTTGCTCTCGTCGGTCGGCGTCAGGCTGCCTTGGGCCCAGGCATTGCGTGCGGCCGTCCGCGCGTCATCCATCGAACCGGTCGCGGTCAGCGCCTCGGCGAAGCGGACCCAGGACGTGCCGGTTTGCGGCGGATAGCGACGGAAGAAAGCGACCGCGGTCGACGGCGACCATCCGGGCTGGGAAAGCGAGCTTTCGGCGGCGCGGCGCATCGCGACATCGCCTGGCCAGCCGGGATGCTCGAGCAGGAAACGGGCATAGCTTTCGAACGGGGCGCTATTGGTCTGCCTGAGCGACCGCCATTCGGTGATCGCCGCCGACAAGGCGCTGACCGATCTGGGGTCGGCGCTGGGCGCGCCCATCAATTTGGACTTGGCCCATTCGAGCTGGTCCTGGAACGCCATACCCGTCGCCGCCATCCCCGAAAGGGCGGCGGCGGCGATCCCGCTTTTGAACAACGCAAGCATGTGGACAGGATATGCCCTCGCGGCCTATCTGTCAGGATATAAAACAACGAAAAAACGGCGGATCGCCGCCACGCGGGAGCGTTTAAGCATGTTTTCGGGATCGATCCCCGCACTGGTCACGCCGTTCGCGGCGGATGGCGCTTTCGCCGAGGACGCGTATCGCGAACTCGTCGAGTGGCAAATCACCGAGGGATCGGCCGGGTTGGTGCCGGTCGGGACCACCGGCGAAGCGGCGACGCTGACGGCCGACGAGCATTTCTATGCTGTGCGCGTCTGCGTCGAACAGACCAATCGCCGCGTGCCGGTGCTGGCTGGTGCCGGGTCGAACGACACGCGCGTCGCGATCGCCAATGTCCATGCCGCCAAGGCCGCCGGCGCCGATGCGGCGCTAATGGTGCCGCCTTATTACAACCGCCCGAGCCAGGAGGGCATCTTCCGTCATTTCGAGGCGATCGCGCGCGAAACACCGTTGCCCATCGTGCTTTACAACGTGCCGGGAAGAACCGTCACCGATATCCAGCCGACGACGATGGCGCGGATCGTCAAGGCGTTTCCCGAGGTGTTTATCGGCGTGAAGGACGCGACCGGCAGTCTCGGCAGGGTGACCGAGCAACGGCTGGGCTGCGGCACGGATTTCGTCCAATTGTCGGGCAATGACGAGACCGCGCTGGCGTTCAACGCGATGGGCGGAGTCGGCTGTATCTCGGTCACCGCGAATGTCGCGCCGCGCCTTTGCGCCGAATTCCAGGCGGCTTGGGCGGCGGATGACCATGCCGCCGCGCTGGCGCTCCACGATCGTCTTTATCCATTGCATGTCGCGATGTTCACCGACGCCTCGCCCGGCCCGGTCAAATATGCGTTGGGCAAGGTCAAGCCGGACTGGCCTCTGCATCTCCGCCTCCCGATGACGGAGCCGAGCGATGCCAGCCGTGCCGCGGTCGACGCGGCGATGGCAACGGCCGGGCTCTGACGGCGCCAGCACTTCCCTCGGCCGATATCGGGAGCTAGGTTCCTTCATAACGCGAGGGGAAAGCGCCATGAATCTGCTGGGCCGTCATTTGACCGGACTCCTGGATTTGCAGGGTAGGGAAAATCGTCAGCCCTTCTGGCTGTGGATTCTCATCGTCTACATCGTCCAGTTCGTCGCCATGGCGATCGCGATGATCCCGCTCATGACGTCCTGGTTCGACCAGATGATGCCGATGATGCAAAGCGATCCGCGCCGGTTCGACAACGATCCGCAGGCCATGATCCGGCTGATGATGCCGATGATGCAGAACATGATCGTGATGACCCTGGTGGTCGCCTTGCTGTTCTTCATTCTGACGGCGGCCGCGGTCGTGCGCCGGCTGCACGACAGCGACCGCTCCGGTTGGTGGTCAGCGCCTTATTACGTGATGCAGATCGTCTCGCCGGTTATCATGGCGTCGTTCTTTCCCCGCTATTTCACGATAATGGCATCGATGACGGCAGCGAAGCCCGGCAGCCCGCCCAATATGACTAACCCCGCATTCCAGCAGGCGATGCAATCGATGTCGATGATATCACTCGTCAACCTGCTCGGCTTCGCGATCCTGGTGATGATGATCGTCTTTCTCGTCCTGCCGGGTACGGTCGGGCCAAACCGGTTCGGCGACGACCCGCTGCAGCCGCCCTTTCACTAAAGCTTCCCTTTGGCGGCCGGCGCGCCTACATCGCCCGGCCCATGGCCCGTCCCAAACCCGCCACGTTCGACAAGCAGAAGATCGTTGCCGAGAACCGGCGCGCGCGGTTCGACTATGCCATCGAGCAGACGTTCGAGGCGGGGATCGCGCTGACCGGGACCGAAGTGAAGAGCCTGCGCTCGGGCGAAGGGTCGATCGCCGAGAGTTACGCCGAAGTGACCGCAGATGGCGGCGTATGGCTGGTCAATTCGAACATTCCCGAATTCAGCCATGGCAATCGCTTCAACCACGAGCCCAAGCGGCCGCGCAAATTGCTGCTCAATGCGCGCGAGATCAACAAGCTGCACGGCGCGGTGGCGCGCGACGGCATGACGCTGGTGCCGCTCACGGTCTATTTCAACGCGCGCGGTCGCGCCAAGGTCGAGCTGGCCCTGGCCAAGGGGCGCAAGGCGCACGACAAGCGCGAGCATATCAAGGAGCGCGAGTGGAAGCGCGACGCCGGCCGCATCATGCGGGATCACGGCTGACGCGATTGACCCTCGATTGACTGGGCGTGTCGCCGGGGTAGAACACACGCCATCAATAAGGGGGATCATGACGGCTGCGGCTTGCCTCGCGAGCGTCCGCTCCTCCACTTCGGAAAGGACCCTCCCAACATGAAACCCTTCGCGTTCGCACTTCTTGCGGCGACGGCGCTCGGCGCCGCGGCATTCGCACAGCAGACCGTGGCCGCGTCGTCGGCCAAGCCGACCTTCGGCACGTTCGGCATGGACGAAGCCGGCATGGACAAGTCGGTGGCGCCGGGGGACAGCTTCTACAATTACGCCAACGGCACTTGGGCGAAGACCACACCGATCCCGTCGGACAAATCGAATTACGGCGCGTTCAACCTGCTCGCCGATTTGTCCGAATCGCGGACCAAGGGCATCCTGGAAAAGGCCGCGGCGGACCCGAATTCGAAGATCGGCACTGCCTACGCGACCTATCTCGACACCGGCTCGATCGAGGCCAAGGGGCTGACGCCGATCAAGCCCTGGCTCGATCATATCAAGTCGACCGACAAGGCAGGCTATGCGGCGCTGCTGGCCGAAGCGTCGATGGGCGGCATCGGGGGGCCGTTCGGGGCCGGGGTAGGTCAGGACGACAAGGCGCCCGAGACCTATATCCTCGGCTTGCGCCAGGCCGGACTCGGGCTGCCTGACCGCGATTATTATAGCGACCCCAAGTTCGCCGACGCCAAGGCGGGGTATCAGACGCACATCGCCAAGATGCTGACCCTGGCGGGCGAAGCGAATGCCGATGCCCGCGCCAAGGCGATCGTCGATCTCGAGACGCAGATCGCCGCGGTCAGCTGGTCGCGGATCGATAGCCGCGACGCCAACAAGCGCTACAACAAGATGTCGGTCGCCGACCTTCAGGCGAAGGCGCCGGGCTTCGACTTCCCGACCTATTTCAAGGGGATCGGGGCGCCCGTCGATACATTGCTGGTCGCCCAGCCATCGGCGATCACCGGGATCGTCAAGCTGGTCGCCGAGGCGCCGATGACGGTGCTGCAGGATCAGCTGGTCGTGCGCAGCCTCGACAATTATGCCGACGTGCTGCCCAAGGCGTTCGACGAGGAGAATTTCAACTTCTACGGCAAGACGCTGTCGGGAACGCCCGAGCAGCAAGCACGCTGGAAGCGCGGGGTGGAGTTTACCACCAACGCACTCGAGGACGACGTCTCGAAATTGTACGTGCAGCAATATTTTCCGCCGGCGACCAAGGCGGCGGCCGATCAACTGGTCAAGAACGTCATCGCCGCGATGAACGCGCGGATCGACAAGCTCGACTGGATGTCGGCCGAGACCAAGGTCAAGGCGCACGCCAAGCTGGCGGCGTTCCGGCCCAAGATCGGCTATCCGTCGCAATGGCACGATTATGCGACGCTCAAGGTCGAAAAGGGCGACGCCTTCGGCAACGAATGGCGCGCCAACGAATGGGCCCGCCGGGACAATATCGCCCATCTCGGCAAGCCGCTACAGCGCTGGGAATGGGGCATGACCCCAATGGAAGTGAACGCTTATGCCAATTTCGGCATGGTCGAGATCGTCTTCCCGGCCGCGATCCTGCAGCCGCCCTTCTTCGATCCCAATGCCGACCCGGCGGTCAATTATGGCGGCATCGGCGCGGTGATCGGGCACGAGATGAGCCACCATTTCGACGATCAGGGCGCCAAGTACGACAAGAGCGGGCAGCTGACCGATTGGTGGACGCCCGCCGACGTCGCCGCGTTCAAGACGCGGACCGATGCATTGGTCGCGCAATATGACAAATACGAGCCGCTTCCGGGCCAGCACGTCCAGGGCAAGCTGACGCTGGGCGAGAATGTCGCCGACCTCGCCGGCCTCACTGTCGCGCACGACGCCTACATCAAATCGCTCGGCGGCAAGGCGCCGCCGGTGATCGACGGCTACACGGCCGATCAGCGGTTCTATCTCGGCTGGGCTCAAGTGTGGCGGCGCAGCTATCGCGAACCCGAATTGCTCAAGCGCCTGCGTACCGATCCGCATGCGCCGTCGGAAGCGCGCGCCAGTATCGTTCGCAACATGGACCCGTGGTACGCCGCGTTCAAAGTCCAGCCTGGGCAAAAACTGTATCTCGCTCCGGCCGATCGCGTGCGCATCTGGTAAGGTTTGAAGGTAGACGACTGAAGGCGCCGTCGGTGGACATCCACCGGCGGCGTTCGTTCATCAGCGGCGGTTCATCGTCAGGAGTACAACGATACTTTTTTGGCGCGGTTCGGCGCTTTCAACCCGCGAAACCTTGTTGTAGGCAAAATTCATGGCTCATCGGCGTACCACATTCATTCTTCTCGCTTGCGCAGCGACCTTGCTCGGCGCGCGCGTCTCGGCATTCCAGGCGGGCGGGAACGAGACGCTGAGCGTTGATGCCGACCATATCGAGATCCAGGACAAGACTCAGCGCGCCTTGTTCCAGGGCAAGGTGCGCGCGCGCCAGGGTACGATGACGGTGACGTCCGACCGCGCCGAAGTGCTCTATACGTCGAGCATCGTCGATTCGGGCGGTGCTCCCCCGGAAATTTCGCAGATCCGGGCATCGGGCAATGTCGTCGTGACACGCCCCGATGAGAATGCGTCGGGCTCGTACGCAATTTACGACCTCAACAAGCGCACGATCACGATGATCGGCAACGTCGTCCTCCATCGCGGCGCCAACGTGGTGCGCGGCGGCCGGTTGCTCATCAACCTCAACAACAACGCCGCGTCGCTCGATGCCGGCGGCAAGGTCGGCACGAGCAAATCGGGCGGCCGGGTGACCGGCGTCTTCTCGGTCCCCAAGCGGAATACCGACGCTACGACGACCACGACCACGACGACGCCGAGCACTCCTGATAAAAAATAATATCGGCTGATGCGGTGGAGAGGCGCCGGCGCAGGTCGGAGATTTCCGACGATGCTTGACCTGCCTCGTGACCGCGCCACAAGGGACTGATGGCTTCCCGACCCCTTCCGAACGACGTACGCGCGCCTGGCCAGCGCCAGGCGCTGATCGTCGCGACCGCATGCGGCGTGGGGGCAGCGCTGATCGTGCTGATGGTCCTCCACAATTTCGTCATCGCGGGAGGATTCGCCGCCGCCATGCTATTGCTGGTCGGCGCCGTCGTCGTCTGGTCGCGGTTCGCGCCCGCGGCATCGGATGCGCCCGGCGAAACCGACTGGAGCGTGGCCCGCGCGCTGGCCGCGGCGAGCGACGATGCTATCGCGGTGACCGACCGGGCAGGGCGGCTGATCTGCGCCAATGAGCGTTATCGCGCCCGCTTTGCCGGCTATCCCACGCCGCCAGGGCTGCCGCTCGACGACAATGGCGCGGGCGAACTGGCGGCGGCGGGACGCATTGCCTGGCGCGACGGATCGGCCGAACTCGATCGCGTCACGACGCGCGGCGCGCCGCTTGCGGTGGCGATCGAGCGCGCCGGAGAGAGCGAGGACATGCTGGTCTGGCGCTTCCACGAGGCGCAGGGGCTCGACCTCGCCACCAACGTTCAGTCGATCATCGCCGGGCCGACCGGCGACCGGCTGGCCGCGGCCGGTATCATGGCCGCGCTGATCGCGCCCGAAGGCCGCCTGCTCGCCGCCAATCGCGTACTGCGTGAACGGTCGATGGGGCATGAGGAAAGCGTCGTCGTCGGCCGTGACTTCGCGCGCTTCCTGATCGCCGACGACAAGGGTCAGGTACGGTTCGAGCGGGAGGGCCCGCGCGGCACGCCGCTTCGCATCCTGCAGATTCCCTTCCTGGACGGGGAGGACGCGCCGATCCTGGTCGTCCTTCTCGACGAGGAAGAACATGGCCAACCTGCGATCGGGGGATCGGCCGCCGCGCATGTCAAAAGCCTGATCTCGCTGCTCCCGGTCGGGCTCGCCTTGGTCGATCGCGATGGGCGCTTCGTCCAGATGAACGATCCGTTCGTCCGCGCGGCACAGGTCGACCAGGCGCAGCCGCCGCTTTATCCGGGCGATCTGGTGGTGCGCGAGGACAAGGCGGCAGTGGCCGACGCCATCCGCCGCTTCGCCAATGGCGCGACGCATTCGATGGACATGGCGATCCGTCTCAAGGACCATCCCGACGAACCGGTGGCGTTGACCATCGCGGGCGCGCGGGGCTTGGGCGATGCCGCGGTACTGCTGAGCCTCAAGGACAATGGCGAGGAGACTCGCCTCAAGCGCGAAGTCGCCCAGGCGACCAAGATGCAGGCGGTCGGCCAGCTCGCCGGTGGCGTCGCCCACGATTTCAACAATATCCTGACCGCGATCATCGGCCATTGCGACCTGATGCTGATGCGCCATTCACCCGGAGACAGCGATTACGACGACATCCAGCAGATCAAGGCGAACTCGAACCGCGCCGCCAGCCTGACCCGGCAGTTGCTCGCCTTTTCGCGCCAGCAGACGTTGCGGCCGCAGATCCTGCAATTGCCCGACGTGATCTCTGAAGTATCGCAATTGCTCAAGCGCCTGATGGGCGAGACGGTGAAGCTGGAAGTGCGGCACGGCCGCAACCTTGGCGCGGTGCGCGCTGATCCCGGCCAGCTCGAACAGGTGGTGGTCAATCTGGCGGTCAATGCCCGCGACGCGATGCTGGCCAAGGACCCTGCTGGCGGCGGCACGCTGACAATCACCTCCCGCGCCGTCAGCGCGGCGGAGGTGCGCAAGATGGGATCCGACATCCTGCCGGTCGCCGATTATTCGGCGCTGGAAATCAGCGACACCGGCACCGGCATCCCGCCAGAGATACTGGGCAAGATCTTCGAGCCGTTCTTCACCACCAAGGAAGTCGGCAAGGGGACGGGGCTCGGCCTGTCGACCGTCTATGGCATCGTCAAGCAATCGGGCGGCTATATCTTCGCCGATTCCAAGCCGGGGCAGGGCTCGACCTTCTCCATCTATTTCCCCGTCCACGCCGCCGAGGCGCCGAAGATCGCCAAGGTCGCCACCAAGGAAAAGCCGATCGATCTATGGGGAACCGGCCTCATCCTGCTGGTCGAGGACGAGGATATGGTCCGCGCAGTCGCCGAGCGCGCGCTGACGCGACAGGGCTATAAGGTACTGACCGCCGAAAATGGCGAAGCGGCGCTCGAATTGCTGGCGCAGGGGGAAAAGCCCGATCTGCTGATTTCGGACGTCGTGATGCCGTCGATGGACGGCCCGACCATGGTGCGCCATGCGCGCGAACGCTATCCCGACCTGCCGATCCTGTTCATGTCGGGATATGCGGAGGAACAACTGAGGAAGTCGATCGACCTCGACAATGTCGCTTTCCTGCCCAAGCCGTTTTCGGTGCAGCAGCTCGCCGAAGCTGCGCGCGACCTGCTGACCTCGGTCGTGGTCGAACGATGACACGACGACGCCTGGAGAGACAGGATTGCCGAGCGATCTCTATATCTAAGTTATTTCATCGCGCACCGGGCATGGCGTCCGGCGGCGTCGGAAGCTAAGGCAAGTCATGGCATCGCTGCAGCGCATCCTGATCGTCGAGGACGAACCCCTGATCGCCATGATGCTCGAGGATTTCCTCGAGGCGTTGAACAAGACGCACGTCGCGACATGCGACAGCGTGATGGCGGCGCTTGCGGTAATCGACGCCGAAATTCCCGATGCGGCGATCCTGGACGTCAACCTGTCGGGTGGCGAGAAGAGCTGGCCGGTCGCCGATGCGTTGGCGGCGCGCAGCATCCCCTTCATTCTGTCGACCGGCGGTGGCGAAGACACCCCGGCCCATGCCGACCGCCCGCGGCTGGTGAAACCCTATACGATGGAGAACGTCGCCAAGGCGCTCGCCGAGCTCTGACGGCAACGCTGTCGATTCGCGTCGATCACGCGATCCGGTCGGGCACTTCCGCCGCGTCGGCGTCGAGCGAGGTTTGCGGGGCGACCGCTTCCCAGGGAAACACGAACCAGTCCTTGCGCTCGTCGCGGTCGATCACTTCGGCGCGATAGTCGACCTGTTCGCGCGACCGCTTGTTATCGAGCAGGGTCGCGAAGCGGACATGGTCGCGCGCGGCGCCAGCCGTGGCCAATGCGGCGCGGAGCTTGCCGATCGTCGCTCCCGAATCGTTGATATCGTCGACGAACAGCAGCCGCTCGCCGTCGCGCGTGCGCGCCGCCAGTTTGATCAGCGGCGCGTCGGAGAAGTCCTCGACGCGCGACGAATGGTCGACCGACAGCATCGGCAGTCCGGTCGCGTGACTGAGATAGACTGCCGGGGCCAGCCCGCCACGGCCGATCCCGATGATGAAACTGGGCAGCCAGCCGCTCTCGATGATTTCAGCGGCGAGCATCTTCACTTGCGCCTCGAACGTGTCATGCGGGATCGGGGTGAAGACCGGCATCAGCGTTGCTCCGCTACATAGGCGTCGAGCGCGGCGGTGTGGCGCGCCACCTCATCGTCCGTGAGGAAAGATCCCAGGAACGAATTGCGCGCGAGTGTCGCCAACGCGTCCTTGTCCAGCCCGCGCGCGGCCGCTGCCTGTCGGTAATTTTCCCCGATATAGCCGCCGAAATAAGCGGGATCGTCCGAATTGATCGTCGCGCGCAACCCGAGATCGAGCATCCGATCGATCGGGTGGTCCTGCATCGAGGTCACGTTGCACAATTTGACGTTCGATAGCGGGCAGACCGTCAGGGTCATCGCGGTTCGCGCCAGCCGCGCCGTCAGCACCGGATCCTCCAGGCTGCGATTGCCATGATCGAGCCGGTCGATCGAGAGCAGGTCGAGCGCCTGATAGACATAGTCAGGCGGCCCTTCCTCGCCGGCATGGGCAACCAGCCGCAACCCCTTTTCGCGCGCCGCCGCAAACACGCGCGCGAACTTTTCCGGCGGGTGGCCGACTTCGGACGAATCGAGGCCGATACCGGCGATGCAATCGAGCCAGGGCTCGGCCTGGGCAAGCGTTTCGAACGCTGCTTCCTCGCTCAAATGCCGTAGGAAGCAGAGGATCAGCTTCGACGTCAGGCCATGTTTGGCCTCCGCTTCCGCCATCCCGGCGAGCAGCCCTTCGATCACGGTTCCGAAGGGAATGCCGCGATCGGTATGCGTCTGGGGATCGAAGAAGATCTCGGCATGCACCACGCCGTCCGCCGCGGCGCGATCGAAATAGGCGAGGGCGAGATCGCGAAAATCCGCCTCGTTGCGGAGTACGCTCGCGCCCGCATAATAGATGTCGAGGAAATCCTGCAGGTTGGAAAAGCTGTAGGCTGCACGCACGTCCTCGACCGACTTGAACGGTATTTCGACCTGGTTGCGCTCGGCCAGCGCGAACATCAGCTCGGGTTCCAGGCTGCCCTCAATGTGAAGGTGGAGCTCGGCTTTGGGCAGGCCGGTGATAAAGGCGTCGAGATCGCTCCGCATGAGCAGAGCATGAAGCGGGGCAGGGTCCCGGGCAAGAAATATCGGGAAAGCGCCGTTTCGGTGCGAAAAAAGTTCATGTTCCACTATTGTTCCATGAGAACAAATACGATACATGCCTTCCAACATGATTGAACGCCGGGGCTAACCCGGCTAGCGCGGAGGCCTTCTCAATGGCAGCTTCTCTGAAAGTTATCGACGGCATGGCATCGCAAAATTCCGACCGGCAAAAGGCGCTCGACGCCGCTCTGGCCCAGATCGACCGTGCCTTCGGCAAGGGCTCGGCGATGCGGCTGGGATCCAAGGAGGCGATGCAGGTCGAGGCGATCTCGACCGGCAGCCTTGGCCTCGACATCGCGCTTGGCGTCGGCGGCCTGCCGCGCGGTCGCGTGATCGAGGTTTATGGTCCGGAAAGCTCTGGCAAGACGACCCTCGCTCTCCACGTCATCGCCGAAGCGCAGCGCGGCGGCGGAACGGCGGCATTCGTTGATGCCGAGCATGCGCTCGACCCGGTTTATGCCAAGAAATTGGGCGTCAATATCGACGAACTGATCGTCTCGCAGCCCGATACCGGTGAGCAGGCGCTCGAGATAACCGATACCCTGGTTCGCTCGAACGCGATCGACGTGCTGGTAGTCGATTCGGTCGCCGCCCTGGTGCCGCGCGCCGAAATCGAGGGTGAGATGGGCGACAGCCATGTCGGCCTCCAGGCCCGCCTGATGTCGCAGTCGCTCCGCAAGCTGACCGGATCGATCAGCCGCTCGCGCTGCATGGTGATCTTCATCAACCAGCTGCGCATGAAGATCGGCGTGATGTACGGCAATCCGGAGACGACGACGGGCGGCAACGCGCTCAAATTCTACGCCTCGGTTCGCCTCGACATCCGCCGCACGGGCCAGATCAAGGATCGCGACGATATCGTCGGCAACACCACTCGGGTGAAGGTCGTCAAGAACAAGGTCGCGCCGCCGTTCAAGCAGGTCGAATTCGACATCATGTACGGTGAGGGCATTTCCAAGATCGGCGAGATCCTCGATCTCGGCGTCAAGGCCGGGCTGGTCGAAAAATCGGGTGCCTGGTTCAGCTATGACTCGATCCGCATCGGGCAGGGCCGAGAGAACGCCAAGAATTATCTTAAGGACAATCCCGACGTCGCCGAACGGCTTGAGCGCGCCATCCGCAATCGTACCGCCGAGGTCGCCGAAGAGATGATGGTTGGCGGCTTGGACGACGGCGGCGACGACGAACTCTGAGATCTTTATTCGGGGCAGCGCGGACAATTTGCTGCGATGCAACCAATCCGCGCTTGTTTCGTTACCGACACAACCCCCAGCGGCGATCCCCCTCCGCCGCAACTCCCGGAAAGGCCCGCCCGCGTCGGCGGGCCTTTCATATTTCGGGGATCCGTTTGTCGATACTGTTGGGCTCCCGGTAGCGGAGGTGCATAGAACGGAGTGGATGATCCACCGCGGCACTATGCGGGATCGAAACGGGGAGGGCCGAATGACCTTGGCATATGATTGGGCAGGGCGTGTTGGCGATACCTGGGCGGACGAATGGCGCCGTACCGATTTGAGTTTTGCCAATTTATCGCCCCATCTCAATGCAGCGATCCTCAACGCCGCGCCGGAGACCGGCATTGCCGTCGATATCGGCTGCGGCGCGGGCGGCACGGCGATCGCGCTGGCGGCCGCTCGTCCCGCTCTAACGGTGCTGGGAATCGACCTTTCCAAAAATCTGGTCGAGGCCGCGCGAAAGAGAGGCGCCGCTTATCCCAACCTCCGCTTCGAGGTCGGTGACGCAAGCGAGCTAGGCGGCATCACCGCCGGCCTTCTATTCTCCCGGCATGGCGTCATGTTCTTCGACGATCCCGTCGCTGCCTTCTCCCGGCTTCGGCAGGCGGCAACGGCCGACGCGCACCTCGTCTTCTCCTGCTTTCGCGACGTGACGCTCAACCCATGGGTGATCGAGACCGGCGCCGCGGTGACCGGTGCGACGCCGCAAAAGCCCGGAACGTCACCAGGCCCGTTTGCCTTCGCCGACGCGGAGCATGTCCGGTCCATTTTGCAGGCGAGCGGCTGGACGGGCCAGGCACAGCCGGTCGATTATACCTATCGGGCTGGGGAGGGAGAGCATGCGCTCGACGAAGCGCTTGCCTTGTTCAGCCGGATCGGGCCCGCGGCAGCACGGCTTCGCGAGCTCGATGATGCGGCTCGGGAAGTCGGTCGCCAGCGGTTGCGCGACGTTCTGGCGGCGCGCCTCTCCAACGATGCGGTGGATTTTCCGGCCTCGGCATGGATATGGTCGTGTCGGCCCGCTTGATAATCTCATAGCCTGGTCTGGGGAGGAACACCGTGACGCTGATCGTCCATCACCTCAACAATTCGAGGTCGCAGCGCATCCTGTGGATGCTCGAAGAGCTCGGCCTGCCGTACGAGATCAAATATTATCAGCGCGACCCGAAGACCATGCTGGCGCCGCCGGCGCTGCGCAAGGTGCACCCGCTCGGCAAGTCGCCGGTGCTCGAGGATGACGGTCCGATAATCGTCGAGACTGGGGCGATCTGCGAATATCTGGTCGAAAAAGGTGACGGCCGGCTGGGGCCGCCCGCGCATCGCGACGACGTGCTGCGCTATCGCCAGTTCCTGCATTATGCCGAAGGCTCGCTGATGCCGCCCTTGCTGGTGCTGCTCGTGGTCAACCGCATTCCGCTGATGGGCAAGGCCGCGGCGAAGCGCATCCAGCCGATGATCGACGTCCATCTAGATTATGTCGAAGGCGAATTGGCGCAGCGTCCCTGGTTCGCCGGCGGAGAGATGACCGCCGCCGACATCATGATGAGCTTCCCGCTCGAAGCGGCGCGAAGCCGCGCGGGACTCGGGCCATCACGCCCGGCGACGATCGCCTGGCTGGACAAGATTCATGCCCGCCCGGCCTATCAGACCGCGCTCGAAAAGGGCGGCCCTTACGCCTACGCCTGACGGCTCAATGCTTGCCGCCCAGCCCGTGGCTGGGCGCGTGCGGCGGCTCGATCTCGGGCGGCGCTTCGGCATCGAGCGTTCCTTCCCAGCGCGCGACGACGCTCGCCGCGATCGCGTTGCCGACGACGTTGGTCGCCGATCGCCCCATGTCGAGGAAGTGATCGACCGCGAGCACCAATAGCAGTCCCGCCTCGGGCAGCTTGAACTGGCTCAAAGTCGCCGCGATCACCACCAGGCTCGCGCGCGGCACGCCGGCAATGCCTTTCGACGTGATCATCAAGGTCAGCAGCATCGCGATCTGGGTGCCCAGGTCGAGATGAATGCCATAGGCTTGGGCGATGAACAGGGAGGCGAAAGTCATGTACATCATCGAGCCATCGAGATTGAACGAATAGCCCAGCGGCAGCACGAAACTGGAAATGCGCGAGGGCACCCCGAACCGGTCGAGCGCTTCCAGCGTGCGCGGAAAGGCGGCTTCGGACGATGCCGCCGAGAAGGCGACCAATACCGGTTCCCGGATATAGCGGAACAGCGACAGCGAGCGGCGCCCGACGAACAGCCAGGCGAGCAGGCCCAGCATGAGCCAGAGCAACGCCAGGCCGATATAGACGCACAGCATGAAATAGCCGAGCTTGCCGATCACTTCGGGGCCGCGTTCGACCAGCGCGTTGGCGACAGCGGCGAACACCGCGACCGGCGCGAACCGCATCACATAGTCAGTGACCTGCAGCATGACCTTGGTCAGCGCTTCCGCCGCCGTCACCAGCGGCGCGGCACGCTCGCCCACGGCGGTGATGGCGACGCCGAAGAATACCGAGAAGATCACGATCTGAAGGATGTCGTTCTGCGCCATCGAATCGATGATCGAGGTCGGGAAGATGTGACCGATGATCTGGATCGCGTCGAACTTGCTCTTGTCGATATCGGCGGCGGCGTTGACCGCCGGCAGAGGCATGTTGAGGCCGACGCCTGGCTGCAGAATATGGACGAGGATCAGGCCCAGCGTGAGCGACAACAGACTGGCGCAGACGAACCAGCCGAGCGATTTTAACCCGACGCGACCGAGCGCTCCGGTATCGCCCATATGTGCGATCCCCACCACCAGGGTACCGAACACCAAAGGTGCGATGATCATCTTGATCAGCTTCAGGAAGATCGTGGTGATCAACCCCAGCCATTTGGCGATGGTCGCCAGCGTGGCGGCCTGGTCGGGCGTCGGATGACTGCCCCCAAAGGCGGCATTCGTGACCCAGCCAACGATCAGGCCCAGCACCAAGGCGATCAGAATGTAGGTCGTCAGGCGCTTGGCCAAAATCACTCTCCCCATTTTGGTGATGCAGGGAAAGGGGATTGCGACGCCGCGGTCAAGAACCCTATCGTGACGGTCATGCCCAATTCCCGCTTTTTGCCCGGCCGCCGCGCAATACTCGCCGCGGCTGCCGCCGCTCCCTTGCTCGCCTCCGGCGCGGCCCGTGCCGCCGAACCCGATCTGGCCGATTTGCACGACATGACCACCGGCGCGGTGCCGATCGGCGCCGACGAGCGCCGCCGCCGACTCGATCGCGCGCAGGCGCTGATGAAGCAGCACGGCATCGGCGCGGTATTGATCGAGCCGGGATCGTCCTTGCTCTATTTCACCGGCATTCGCTGGGGGCGCAGCGAGCGAGCCCTGCTTGCAGTGCTGCCGGTCGAGGGCGAGCCCTGCATCGTCTCGCCCTATTTCGAGGAGCCCCGGATGCGCGAGACGCTCGCCATCCCGGCGGAGGTGCGGGTGTGGCAGGAGGACGAAGACCCTCTGGCGGTCGTCGCCGGTTTCCTCAAGGACCGCAAGCTCGCGACACGACCCGTGGGGATCGAGGAGACCGTCCGCTTCTTCATTCCGGACATGCTCGCGCATGCCATGCCCGGCGCGAAGATCGTCTCGGCCAATCCGGTCGTGCGCGGCTGCCGCATGATCAAGACGCCGGCCGAACTCGCGCTGATGCAAGTCGCCACCGACGTGACGATCGCCGCCTATCGCTGGACCTATAAGCGCGTCGAGAAGGGCATGACGGGCCGCGACATCGGCGCGATCATGGACGCCGCCACGCGCAAGCTGGGCGGCAGCCCCGAGTTCAGCCTGGTGCTGATCGGCGAGGCGGCGGCTTACCCCCATGGCACGCAAGCCGTGCACAAGGTCGATGACGGCCAGATCGTGCTGATGGATTGCGGCTGCACCGTACAGGGCTATCAGTCCGACGTCTCCCGCACCTTCGTCTACGGCGCGGCCGGTAAGGAACAGCGCATGGTCTGGGACCAGGTCCATCGGGGCCAGCAGACCGCGTTTGCTGCGGCGCGGATCGGCATGCCGGCGGGCAGCGTCGATGAGGCGATCCGCAAACTCTATGAGAACTTCGGCTACGGCCCCGGCTACAAGCTCCCCGGCTGTTCGCACCGCACCGGACACGGCATCGGGCTCGACGGGCACGAACCGGTCAATCTGGTGCGCGGCGAAACGACCAGATTGGCGCCGGGGATGTGCTTTTCGAACGAGCCCGGCATCTACATCCCGGGCAAGTTCGGCGTGCGCCTGGAGGATTGCTTCCATATGACCGACGCCGGGCCGAAATGGTTCAGCGAGCCGCCTGTCTCGATCGACATGCCGTTTCGGTAATCACGCCGGCGGCCGCTACCTCTCAGGAGATCCCTCCCCCGCGCGCGGGAGAGGGCTTTCTCAACCGCAGGTGAACCTCTTCACCCGGTTGTTCTCGTCGACATTCACGTTGATGCGGCCGTTCAGATATTCCATCGTCACGATTTGGCCCGGTCGCAGCACCCGCGCGACCGATGCGCCCGATTGCCGCTTGGCACGGTCGATCAGCGACGGCGTGGCGATCCGCCCGATCATATTGTCCAGGCCCCTGGCCGAACATTGACCAGTGGGCGCGTCCGGCAGCGGCGCGACCGGCGCACAGGCAGCGACGGAAAACATCGTGAGGCCGAGGGTGACGATCAGGACCTTCGTCATTGCGCTTCCTCCGTCCGGGTCATGCGCAGCTTGCCGTTCTTGACCGCGAAGGCCATCCGTCCCTCGACCAGGTCAAGGGCGTCGCGACCGAATTGCTCGAAGCGCCAGCCCGTCAGAATCGACAGCCCGTCGCGCTGCCCCGCGGCGAGCGCCTCGAGATCCTCCGACCGCGCCAGCAGGCGCGACGCCACGTCGATATCGCGCGAACGGATCTTGAGCAGCAATTTGAGCAGATCGGCGACCAGCGCGCCGTCCTTGCCGAGTCCGGGCTTGCGGTCGTCGCGCGCCGGCATTTCGGCGTTGCTCATCGGCTTGGCGTCTTCAAGCGCGCTCATCAGGCGCGATCCGATATCGTTTCCGGCCCAGGTCGCCGACAGACCGCGCACGCGCGCCAGGTCTGCCTGTTTGCGCGGCGGGTGGCTGGCAATGTCGGCCAGCGTCTCATCCTTGACGATGCGGCCGCGCGGCAGGTTCTTGCCTCGCGCTTCCATCTCCCGCCACCGCGCCAATGCCTTCAACCTGCCGAGCACTTCGGGCTTGCGGCCGGCGATGCGCACGCGCTTCCAGGCGAGGTCGGGATCGTTGGCATAATTGGCCGGATCGGCCAGTCGCTCCATTTCCTGGTCGAGCCAGGCGCCGCGGCCAGTCTTGCGCAATTTGTCGAGCATCCGCGGGAAAATCTCCGCGAGGTGAGTCACGTCGGCGATCGCATACACGATCTGGCGCTCCTCGAGCGGGCGGCGCGCCCAGTCGGTGAAGCGCGCGCCCTTGTCGACCTGAATGCCAAGCCAGCTGTCGACCAGGTTCGAATAGCCGATCTGTTCGCCTTGCCCGAGCGCCATTGCCGCGACCTGCGTGTCGAACAGGGGATACGGGGTCTTGGCGGTGAGATTGTAGATGATCTCGATATCCTGCCCGCCGGCATGGAACACCTTCAGCACGTCCTCATTGTCGACCAACAGATCGAGCAGGGGCTTGAGGTCGATGCCCGGCGTCATCGGATCGATCGCGGCGGCCTCGTTGTTGTCGGCGATCTGGATCAGGCAAAGCTCCGGCCAGAACGTGCTTTCGCGCATGAACTCTGTGTCGACGCAGACGAAGTTCGATTGGGAGAGCCGCGCGCAGAGATTGGCGAGGGCGGCGTTGTCCTCGATCAGGCCATGGATATGCATCTTGACCCCATAGCGAGGCGCGCGCGCTTGACAAAGGCCTGTGTGAAGGGAATGCGCGCGGCTTTCCATCAACCGTCATCCCAGCGAAAGCTGGGATCTCGTGCCGCGAGCTATTCGCCAGTGGCCTGAGACCCCAGCTTTCACTGGGGCGACGAAGTCAGAGATTACGCCATGCACGCCTATCGTACGCACACCTGCGCCGCACTGACCGCCGCCAATGTCGGCGAGGACGTCCGCCTGTCGGGCTGGGTGCACCGCAAGCGCGACCATGGCGGCGTGCTGTTCGTCGACCTGCGCGACCATTACGGCATTACCCAGGTGGTCGCCGACAGCGATTCTCCGGCACTGCCGATCCTGGAAGGACTGCGAGCCGAGTCGGTCGTGACGATCGATGGCGTGGTCAAGGCGCGCGCCGAGGGCACCGCCAACCCGAACCTGGCAACCGGGGAGATCGAGGTGTTCGCGCGATCCGTGACCGTGCAGTCCGCGGCCGCCGAACTGCCTATGCCGGTCGCCGGCGAGGCCGATTATCCCGAGGACATCCGCCTGCGCTACCGCTTCCTCGACCTGCGCCGCGAGCGGCTGCACAACAATATCGTGCTGCGCTCGAACGTGATTTCGAGCCTGCGCAAGCGGATGATCGACCAGGGCTTCACCGAGTTCCAGACGCCGATCCTGACCGCATCGAGCCCTGAGGGCGCGCGCGACTATCTGGTCCCGAGCCGCGTCCATCCGGGCAAGTTCTACGCGCTTCCGCAGGCGCCGCAGATGTTCAAGCAGTTGCTGATGGTCGCCGGCTTCGACCGCTATTTCCAGATCGCGCCGTGCTTCCGCGACGAGGATGCGCGCGCCGACCGCTCGCCGGGCGAATTCTACCAGCTCGATTTCGAGATGAGCTATGTGACGCAGGACGACGTGTTCGCCGCGATCGAGCCGGTGCTGCACGGCGTTTTCGAGGAATTCGCCGATTGGCAGGGCAAGGGCCGTACCGTCAGCCCGTTGCCGTTCAAGCGCATTCCATACAAGGAATCGATGCTGAAATACGGCAACGACAAGCCCGACCTGCGCAACCCGCTGATCATCACCGACGTGTCGTCGCATTTCGTCGGCTCGGGCTTTGGCCGCTTCGCATCGATCGTCGAGGCGGGCGACGTGGTCCGCGCGATTCCGGCGCCGGCGACCGCCGAGAAGAGCCGCAAATTCTTCGACGACATGAACGCCTGGGCGCAGAGCGAGGGCTTTGCCGGCCTCGGCTACGCTACCCGCAAAAACGGCGAATGGGGCGGCCCGATCGCCAAGAACCATGGCGAGGACAAGATGTCCGCGCTCGCCGACAGCCTGGGCCTCGGCCCGGACGACGGCCTGTTCTTCGCCGCCGGCAAGGAAGCGCAGGCGGCCAAGCTCGCCGGCCTGGCGCGCACCCGCGTCGCCGAACAGCTCGAGCTGATCGACGACAAGCGCTTCGAGTTCTGCTGGATCGTCGATTTCCCGATGTTCGAATATGACGAGGACGCGAAGAAGGTCGATTTCAGCCACAACCCGTTCTCGATGCCGCAGGGCGAGCTCGAGGCGCTGGAGACCAAGGACCCGCTCGATATCCTGGCATTCCAGTACGACATCGTCTGCAACGGCGTGGAGCTGTCGTCGGGCGCGATCCGCAACCACCGGCCGGAGATCATGTACAAGGCGTTCGAGATCGCCGGCTACAGCCAGCAGGATGTCGACACCAATTTCGCCGGCATGATCAACGCCTTCAAGTTCGGCGCGCCGCCGCACGGGGGCTCGGCGCCGGGCGTCGATCGCATCGTCATGCTGCTCGCCGACGAGCCGAACATCCGTGAGGTCATCGTCTTCCCGATGACGCAGAAGGCCGAGGACCTGATGATGGGCGCGCCGAATTTCGCCACCGCGAAGCAGCTGCGCGAGCTCAACATCCGTCTGGTCGACCAGCCCAGCGCGACCAAGGCCGCGGCGGTCACCGAGGCGGTGGATCCGGCCGCCGGCTGATGGACGCACGACCCGCTAGCGCAACGCCGCTTCGGGTCGCGGCCGGGTTTCTGCTGATGTTCGTCGTCTATCAGGCGGCGGAGGGGCTTCAGACGGTCATTGCGCCGCGCAGCCCGCTGGGGCCGCTGCTGATGGTCGCTTCGCTGCTCCTGGCCTGGCCGATCGGTCGCTGGCTCGGCTGGCGAGGCTATGATGCCTATCTGCTCGACCTGCGTCCGCGGTGGCTAGCCTTGCTGGCCGGTGGCTTGGTGCTGGCGCTCGGTGCCAAGCTGGCCACCGTGGAGATCGGGCTGCGCAGCGGCGGATATGTGTTCGACGGAACTCCATCGACCGACCTGGCCGTCCCGCTGGCCATCGGATTGCTGACGACGTTCATCCCCTCGCTCGCCGAGGATATCCTGACGAGGGGATTCCCGTTGCGGACATGGGGCGTGCGCTGGTCGGGGCCTGCCTTCGTCGCGGCAAGCGCATTGCTCTATACGCTCAATCATCTCTGGCGGTTCGACTGGGGCTGGACCGAGCAGTTACGGTTGTTCTGCCTCGGGCTTGCCTATGCGGCGGCGGCGTGGCGCTGGCGCACGCTTTGGGCTGCCGTGGCGCTCCATTGGGGCTGGAATTTCGCGAGCATCGTCGCGGACCTGATCGAACCGGTAAGGCCGGCCGACATCGACCAGACGCGGCTGCTCGGCGCAGCGGCGCATCTTGTTTTGCTCGCGATCGTGCTGGCCGTACCCGTTCCCCGCGTGAGAGCAAGAGACCAGGCTGAATGACAACTCAGCGTTTCCAGCAGGCGCCTTACGCTCTGTCATTCGCATCCTAGAATGGCGTTCTGGCAGAATGCGGAGATCAGGCGATGAAGATCGCGATACTGGGAGCGACGGGCAGGGCAGGGTCGGAGATCGTCGCGGAACTCGCACGACGTGGCCATGACGTACTGGCGATCTCCCGAAAGCCTGGCCCGTCCGCTGGCCACGTCACGCCCTTGGCGCTCGATGCCCGCGATACTGCTGCCTTGACCACGGCTTTGCGAGGCCACGATGCGGTCGTCAGTGCGATGCGTTTCGCTGATACCGATGCGCCGGCGCTGACCGCTGCCGTCAGGGCGTCGGGCGTTCCGCGTTTCCTCGTCGTCGGTGGCGCGGCCAGTCTGAAAACAGGCGACGGCAAGCGCCTGTTCGACTCACCCCATTTTCCGGACGCGTATCGTGCCGAGGCGGGTGCGGGGATCGCATTCCTCGATGCGCTCACTGCCAGCGAGGGTCTCGATTGGACGTTCCTCTCGCCCGCAATGGTGTTCGACACCGGCCCGCGGACGGGAGCGTACCGCACCGGCAAGGATGATCTGTTGACCGACAAGGACGGTAACAGCTTCATCAGTTTCGCCGATTATGCCATCGCCATGGCGGACGAAATCGAGACGCCGCGACATCATCGCGAGCGCTTCACCATCGCTTCCTGAACGCCGCTCGACGTCGGCGGTCCGGCAAGGCTAGAACGGCCGCATGACGATCGACCTCAAGGATTACGAGAAAGGCGAGAAGTATCCCGGCGACTATGCCGGAGATCTCGCCAAGGTGCAGAAGCGGCTGGCACATGTCCAGGTCGCGCACATCCTGCACAAACGGCGCGCGCTCGTGTTGTTCGAAGGCTGGGATGCGGCGGGGAAGGGCGGGATTATCCAGCGCCTGACGGCGGAATGGGACCCGCGCAATTTCCAGGTGTGGCCGATCAAGGCGCCAAGCCCGCAAGAGCTGGCCCGGCATTTCCTGTGGCGGTTCTGGAACAAGCTTCCGGCCAACGGCAACATCGCGGTGTTCGACCGTAGCTGGTATGGGCGCGTTCTGGTCGAACGCGTCGAGAATTTCGCCAGCGAGGCCGAATGGCGTCGCGGCTATGACGAGATCAACGAGTTCGAGGCGCAGCAGAGCGATTCGGGTACCACGATCGTCAAACTGTTCATCCATGTCACCCAGGAGGAACAGGACGAACGCTTGAAAGGGCGGCTCGAACATCCCTGGAAACGCTGGAAGACCGGCTTCGAGGATTACCGCAATCGCGAACGGCGCAGCGATTATCTCGACGCGATGGCGGAAATGTTTCGACGCACCGATACCCGCTGGGGACCGTGGATGGTGATCGACGGCAACAATAAGGAATCCGCACGCATCGCCGCGCTCAACGCGATCGCCGATCGGCTGGAAGCGCATGTTCCGATGGACCCGCCGCCGCTCGATCCGAAACTGGAGAAGCTCGCACGCAAGGCGCTGGGGATCTGAAATCAGCCGGTTCACGCGGCATCGCACTGGCGCTACGATGGCATCATGCTCGACCGCATCTTCCTGAGCCACCCGCGCAGCATCGGCGAATCCTATGCCGAGCACGCCGCCACCGCCTTCGGCTTCGGGATGCGCATGATCGGGGGCGGCTGCGCCTGCCTCGTCCATGGCATCGTGCCGGCGCTGTTCACCCGCACCGCGAGCAACACCGTCAAGGCGCTTTACGGCCGCATGAAGTCGCGCCAGCCCGCCTATCAACAACGGCGGCCGGCCTTCACCGAGCCCGATTGGCAGCTCGAATACGAGATCTGACATGATCCGCCACGTCGCCATTGTCGGCGCGGGCTTTTCGGGCACGTTGCAGGCGATCAACCTGCTCCGCCACGACGGTCCCAGCGCAACGCTGATCGAACGCGCGCCGGTGCCGGGCGAGGGGCTTGCCTATGGCGCGGCCTATCCCGGCCATGTGCTCAACGTCCGCGCCGCCAATATGAGCGCGCTGCCCGACGATCCCGATCATTTCGTCCGCTGGCTCGCCGAGCATGGCGAGGGCGATGCGGGCGCGACCTTCGTCCAGCGCGTCACCTACGGCGCCTATCTGCGCGACCTGCTGGCAAAGGCGCTGGCGAGTTGCGGCGGCCGGCTGAAGGTCGTGCATGGCGATGTCACCGACGTGGTGCGATCGGGCGACGGTGCGCGCGTTTCGCTGGCCGATGGCGCGACGATCGAGGCCGACACCGCAGTGCTCGCCGTCGGCAACCTGCCGCCGCACGACCCGCCGGGCTTTGCCGATGCCGGCCTGTCCGACGAGCGCTACAAGAGCGATCCGTGGGACCGCAGCGTTCCGCTCGGGCTCGGCGACGACGACACTGTACTGTTGATCGGTACCGGGCTGACGATGGTCGACATCGCTCTGCTGCTCGATTCTAGCGGGTTCAAGGGGCGGGTCGTCGCGCTCTCACGGCGCGGGCTGGTGCCCCATCGTCACGATTCGCCCGGCCCGATGGTTCCCAAGCTCGCCGAGCGTCCGATTGCGCCACCGTCCGAACTGGTCCGCATGGTTCGGCAGCGCGGCGAAACGATCGGATGGCGCAACGCGGTCGACGAGTTGCGTCCTTATACGCAGGCGATGTGGGCGAATGGCAGCGATGCCGACCGCGCGCGTTTCCTCCGCCATCTTCGCCCCTGGTGGGACGTGCATCGCCACCGCCTGGCGCCGAGCGTCGCCGATCGCCTCGCCGCGATGCAGGCGCGCGGGCAGCTGGAGATCGTCGCGGGCAAGACGATCTCGGCGGGCGAGGATAAAAGCGGCATCACCGTGACCTGGCGACGGCGCGGCAGCGACTCGCCCGAAGCGCTGTCCGCACAGCGCATCATCAACTGCACCGGTCCGCAAGGCGACCTGACGCGCACCACCGAGCCGTTGCTCGCCGCATTGTACCAGCGCGGCGTGATCCGGCCCGATCCGGCGCATCTCGGCCTCGACGTCGATTCGCGCGCGCAAACGATCGCCGCCGACGGCACCAGCAACGACTGGCTCTACGCGCTCGGTCCGATGACTCGCGGCGCTTTCTGGGAAATCGTCGCGGTGCCCGACATCAGGCAGCAAACCTGGAACCTCGCGCGACGCCTGTCCAATGCGCAATGGGTCGGTTGGGAAGGGCTTTAGGAACTACGCCGGCGCGAAATTGCCGTCGTCGTCCATGACGTGGAGCACGCCGTCGGCGATCGCGAAATAGGCTCCGCGCAGTTTGAGCGTGCCCGCTGCCTCGCGCTCGGGAATGCACGGGAACGTCCGCAGGTTGCGCAGCGATACTCGCACTGTTTCGAGTTCGAGCGCGCGGACCGCCTCCGGGCCCGTACCATATTCAGAAACGATGCGGTCGCGCGCTTCGTCGAGCATGTCGACCCAATGATCGATGAACCCGCCCTCGCCCGGAGGGGCGCCATGGAACCGCTTCGACAGCGACGCCGCAACGCCGCCGCATGAGCCATGGCCGAGCACAACCACCTCGGGCACCTCGAGCTGCGTCACCGCGAATTCCAGCGCCGCCGACACGCCGTGCCTGCCGCCGCCAAGTTCGAACGGCGGAACGAGATTGGCGATGTTGCGCACGGCGAATATCTCGCCCGGCACGGTGTCGAAAATCTGCGCCGGATCGACTCGGCTGTCCGAGCAGGCGATGACCATGACCCGCGGGCTCTGGCCTTCACTCAATTCCTCCCAGCGGTCGCGATGACGGCGATATTCGCTGGTGCGGAAGCGGCGATAGCCGTCGATCAAGTCATTGAAGTCGGTCATGCCGTCGCCTCTGCCAATCCTGCGCGATCGACGCAACTGTCAGGGGTGGCAAGCACGCCCCGGCATCGCTATCTGCGCGGTTATGAACGAGATCACCTCCGTCGCGCGCGAGCCGCGCCAGCGCAAGCCCGATTGGATCCGCGTCAAGGCGCCGACTTCGGCCGGTTTCGCCGAGACTCGTGCGCTGATGCGCGCGAAGAGCCTGACGACGGTGTGCGAGGAAGCGGCCTGTCCGAATATCGGCGAATGCTGGTCGAAGAAGCACGCCACGGTGATGATCCTGGGCGATACCTGCACGCGCGCCTGCGCCTTTTGCAACGTCAAGACCGGTATGCCGCGCGCGGTCGATCCGATGGAGCCGCAGAATGTCGCCGATGCGGCGGCGCAGATGGGGTTGCAGCATATCGTGGTGACCTCGGTCGACCGCGACGATCTTCCTGATGGCGGCGCCAGGCAGTTCGTCCGGGTGATCGAGGCGATCCGCAAGGCCAATCCGACCACCACGATCGAAATCCTGACTCCCGATTTCCGCAACAAGCACGAGGCGGCGGTCGAGGCGATCGTCGCAGCCCGTCCCGACGTCTACAACCACAATCTGGAAACCGTCCCGCGGCTCTACCCGACGATCCGTCCCGGCGCGCGTTACTATGCGTCGCTGCGGTTGCTCGAGTCGGTCAAGAAGCTCGATCCGTCGATCTTTACCAAATCGGGCGTCATGCTCGGTCTGGGCGAAGAAAGGCTCGAGGTTCATCAGGTGATGGACGACATGCGTTCGGCCGATGTCGATTTCCTGACCATGGGCCAATATCTCCAGCCGACCCCGCGTCACACCAAGGTGATGGATTTCGTCACGCCCCAGGCGTTCGACGCCTATGCCGCGATCGCGCGCGCCAAGGGGTTTCTGTTGGTCGCCTCGTCGCCACTGACGCGGTCGAGCTATCACGCCGGCGACGATTTCGCGAAGATGAAGGCGGCCCGAGACTTGAGGCTTTCCAGGGGCGCCCAATGACAATCCTCCCCATCGCAGATGGGGAGGGGGACCATTTGCGTAAGCAAATGGTGGTGGGGAATATTCCCGTCCTCGCCGCTGCGCGGCTGCGGCCCCTCCACCGCCCGCTCCGCGGTCGGTCCCCCTCCCCACGCTTCGCGTAGGGAGGATTTGATATGCCTCGCCATACCGAGACCCGCTTTCTTCCCTATACGGGCGAACAGATGTTCGACCTGGTGGCCGATGTCGGGCGCTATGCGGAATTCCTGCCCTGGGTCAGCGCGGTCAGGTTGCGTAGCGACACGCCGACCGAGATGGTCGCGGACTTGATCGTCGGGTTCAAAGGGCTGCGCGAGACCTTCACCTCCAAGGTGAAGAAGGAGCGTCCAACCATGATTCATGTCGATTATATCGACGGGCCGCTCAAATATCTCAGCAACGACTGGCATTTCCGCCCCGCTCCGGGCGGGTGTGAGGTCGATTTCGCGGTCGACTTCGCATTTCGCAATCGGGTGTTCGAAATGCTCGCAGGCCAAGTCTTCTCGACGGCGCTGACCCGAATGACCGGCGCGTTCGAGACGCGCGCGGCCCAGCTTTACGGCGCCGGGACGTCCGATCCGCGCGGCAGCAGCAATTCGAGCGCGACCAGCGCCGCCTGAAGCCTGACGCCACCGCGACCCAGATCGCCGAAATCCTTGCGGTCTGCGACGACATCCGACGGATCGGCATCGCGCTCGGCGCGTGCGAACACCACGGTTCCGACCGGCTTCTTTTCGCTTCCGCCGCCCGGGCCGGCAATTCCCGTGATCGCCACCGCTAGGTCGGCGTTGGTCGCTTCCAATGCGCCTTGCGCCATCGACCAGGCGGTCGCGATCGACACAGCGCCGAACGTGTCGAGCACATCGTGGCTGACACGCAGCAGGTCGACCTTCGACTCGTTCGAATAAGTCACGAATCCGCCGAGCAGAACTTCC
Source organism: Sphingomonas pruni NBRC 15498 (assembly GCF_001598455.1). Classification (GTDB taxonomy): domain Bacteria; phylum Pseudomonadota; class Alphaproteobacteria; order Sphingomonadales; family Sphingomonadaceae; genus Sphingomonas; species Sphingomonas pruni. The sequence goes on along the minus strand of NZ_BCYZ01000002.1, from coordinate 33,356 downwards.
GATGACCCGGGAATCTCGGTGATCGCCGCAGCGACGAGACCGCCGGTACAGCTTTCCGCCAGCGCGAATTTTCGGCCGATCGCCTTGTTGGCCTCGACGACCTTGCGCGCGAGGGTAACGAGCTCGGCGGGCAGGACGGTGTCGATGCTCACGGGCGCGCCGTTGCCGAGGCCGTAGCAGTTGGGCTCGGACAGATCTCGAACGGGCTGTCCTTCTTGTCCTTGCCTCCGGCGACCGACGCCAACAGCACGATCAAACCGGCGGTATTTGAAGGCGGCAGCGGCGACATCAGGCTGATCGCGCGGTCGATCGTCGCGCAATCCCGCGGTTTGATGTCCTGGGCGATCGCGCCGGCGATCATCGGCCCCATCATCGGACGCAGCAATCTGGGGTCGACCCCCGCCATGTCCTTGCCGCCGATCTTGCCGAACGCCGCCATCGCCTGCGGCCAGGCGAGATCAGCCGGCGCCTGGTAGCGCGCCACCAGCGGCGGCAGGCCGCCACGCAAAGTCGCGTTCTCGGGTAGGGCGTTGCTGCAGGTCCGGCCGACCTGCTGGAATACATCCGGCAGCACCGCGGTGATCAGCGACTGCGCCTCCGCCTCGGTCAGGCACGGTTGCGCCTCGGCCGCCGCCTGCGCAGTCGTCGCCGCCATACCCATCCACAGCGCGATAGCCGCGCCCGCCAACGTCTTCATTGCCTGTCCCTTAAATCCTGATGGTCACCACCGCCTGAGCGGCAATCCCCTCACCACGACCGGTAAATCCAAGCCGCTCCGTCGTCGTCGCCTTGACGCTAATCTGGTCGCGCGACACCCGCAACAGCGCCGCGACGCGATCGCGGATCGCGTCTCGATATGGGCCGATCTTGGGCGCCTCGCAAATAATCGTCAGATCGACGAAATCGATCATGCCGCCCTTAGCCACGACCAGCGAGGCGGCGTGTTCGAGAAATTGCCCCGACTCGGCGCCTTTCCATCGCGGATCGCTCGGCGGGAAATGCTGGCCGATATCGCCGGCGGCGATCGTGCCCAGCACGGCATCGGTGATCGCATGGAGCGCGACATCGGCGTCGCTATGTCCCGACAATCCCTTGTCATGCGGGATCAGCACGCCGCCCAGCCACAATTGCTCGCCGGCCACGAGGCGGTGGACATCGTATCCGGTTGCTGTCCTGACACGCATATTCGCTCCCAGCCGGGCTTCGGCGAGCGCGATGTCGCCGGGATAAGTGATCTTTTCGAGCAGAGGGTCGCCATCGACCCTCGCGACGTCATGGCCCGCGCGGCGCAGTATCTGCGCGTCGTCGGTCGCTTCTTCGCCGACTGGCCAGGCGCGATGCGCGGCCAAGATGGCGGCATAATCGAACGCTTGTGGCGTCTGCACGCGCACCAGCGCTGAACGATCGACCGTGTTACCGAGACTATCGCCCTTGCCGGCGCCCTTGCCGGCGAGCGTATCGGCGACGGGGAGGGTAGGAACTGCGCCCTTGGCGCTATCCAGTGCCGTCAGCAACCGGTCGATCACCGCCGCCGGCACGATCGGACGTGCGGCATCATGGATCAAGACGCGCCGTGCCCCGCCGATCGCCTCGAGCCCGTTCAGCACCGACTCGCGCCGCGTCGCGCCGCCGATTGCCGTCTCCCCTTGGACAAATCGCTCATTGCCGGCCGCAACCACGGTGACGACACGATCGATCCCCGGATGCGCGGCCAGCGCGCGCCGGCTATGCTCGACCAGCGATAGGCCGGCGAGGGGCAGGAATTGCTTGGGCGTATCGCCGCCGACCCGCTCGCCTTTTCCTGCGGCAACGATAAGGGCAATGGTTTCGGCGGACATGGCCGCGCGCCTAGCGCAGCGCGCCCGGCCTTGCCAGCATCATCGCGTCCGGCTATGCGCTGCCTGATTTTTAAGCACATGACCAAGCTCGCGCCCATCCAGGTCGGTCCGGTCCGGATCGAGACCCCGGTGATCCTCGCGCCCATGACGGGTGTGAGCGACCTGCCGTTTCGTCGCCTCGTGCGGCGTTTCGGCTCGGGCCTCAACGTGACCGAGATGATCGCCAGCCAGGCGGCGATCCGCGAGACGCGCCAGTCGATCCAGAAGGCGATGTGGGACCCGAGCGAGGACCCGGTGTCGATGCAGCTGGTCGGCTGTACACCCTATGAGATGGGGGAGGCCGCCAAGCTCGCCGAGGACAAGGGTGCGGCAATCATCGACATCAACATGGGCTGCCCGGTCCGCAAAGTGACCAATGGCGACGCCGGATCGGCGCTGATGCGCGACCTCAAGCTCGCCAGTGCGATCGTCGAAGCCTGCGTCAAGGCGGTAAAGGCACCGGTCACGCTCAAGATGCGGATGGGCTGGGATCATGCCAGTCTCAATGCCCCCGAGCTGGCGCGGATCGCCGAGGATCTCGGGGTGCGGATGGTCACCGTTCACGGGCGGACGCGGAACCAGATGTACAGGGGCGAGGCCGATTGGGCATTCGTCCGTTCGGTCAAAGAGGCCGTGACGGTGCCGGTCATCGTCAATGGCGACATCTGCTCGGCCGAGGACGCGGTGACGGCGCTCGACCAATCGGGCGCTGACGGCGTGATGATCGGGCGCGGTTCGTACGGCAAGCCTTGGCTTCTCGCCCAGGTGATGGCGTATCTGCAGCAAGGCCGGACCGTCGCCGACCCTTCGATCGACGAACAATACGAGGTAATCGCAGGGCATTATGAGGAAATGCTCAGCCATTATGGAGCCGAGACCGGGGTCAACATGATGCGCAAGCATGTCGGCTGGTACACCAAGGGTCTGCCAGGCTCGGCCGAGTTCCGCAACAAGGTGAACCAGGAGCCTGACGCCAATCGCGTCAAGGCGATGCTGGCCGATTTCTATGCGCCCTGGCGAGCCCGCGCAGCTGCCTGAGGCACCCAATTTCGCCGAGCTTTTCGCCGGACTGCCGATCGCCATTCTCGTGGTTGATCCGGAAGGGCTGGTGCGCAATGCCAATGGCGAATGCGAATTGCTGCTCAACCTGTCGGAGCGCGCGATGCGCGGCTTGCCGCTCGCCGACGTGCTGGCGCCGCCGCCAGGGGCAGGAGATGGACGCGCGGTGTCGGCATTCGATTTCGATATTGGTACCGAACGTACCGGCCGGCTGCGCGTCGACTATTACGAGACGCCGGTCGCCGACCATGATGGATGGCGAGCGATCGCGCTCCACGCGATCAGCGGCACGCGTAAGGTCGGCCAGTCCGCCGAACGTGGCGGCGCGCGCGCGGTGATCGGCGCGGCAGCGATGCTCGGTCACGAGATCAAGAACCCGCTTTCGGGCATACGCGGCGCGGCGCAATTGCTCGCGGCGGAAGGCGCCGGCGCCGAACTCACCACGCTGATCACCACGGAAGTCGACCGCATCGCCGCGCTGATCGACAAGATGCAGGATTTCACCGGGCGCCAGGTCAATCCGCAGCCGACCAATATCTACCCGCTGCTCGATCATGCGCGCCGCGTCGCCCAGACCGGCTTCGCGCGCGACATCACGATCGAGGAGAGTTTCGATCCGTCGCTGCCCCCGGTTCTCGCCGATAATGACGCGCTGCTGCAGATCATCATCAACTTGTTGAAAAACGCCGCCGAAGCGCTCGATGACGTCAAGAAGCCCCGCATCCTGATCTCGACCGCTTACCGCCACGGCCTGGCGGTCGATGCCGGACCCGGCCAGCCGCGACGCGGCCTGCCGATCGAGTTGTGCGTGATCGACAACGGCCCCGGAGCGCCCGCCGACATCGCCGACCACCTGTTCAGCCCGTTCGTGTCGAGCAAACCCGAAGGGCAGGGGCTTGGCCTCGCTCTGGTCGACAAATTGGTGCGCGATATGGGCGGCGTCGTGCAATATTCGCGCGAGGGAGCGCCAGAGATGACCATCTTCCGTATCCTGCTGGCGCGCGCGCAATGAGCCGATCGGGCAACATCCTGGTCCTCGACGACGATGCAGCGATCCGCACGGTGGTCGCGCACGCTTTGCGCCGCGCCGGGCATCGCGTCACGACCGCCGCCAGCCTGGCCGAGTTCAACCGCGAATTGCGTACCGCGATGCCCGACGTGGTGGTGAGCGATGTCGTCCTGCCCGACGGCAACGGCCTGGATATGGTAGCCGGCCTGGTCCAGACCTATCCGCAGCTTCCCGTGATTGTGCTGTCGGCGCAGAATACGCTGACGACCGCGGTGCGCGCGACCGAGGTCGGCGCCTATGATTACCTGCCCAAGCCGTTCGATCTCGATGATTTGACCCGCGCGGTGGACGGTGCCTTGGGGCGCCAGGGCGGGGGCGCCGCGGAAAAGCTCGAAGACGCCGATCGCGCCTTACCGCTGATCGGCCGGTCGCCGGCGATGCAGGACGTCTATCGCGTCATCGCGCGGGTGATCTCGAACGACCTCACCGTGCTGATCTCGGGCGAGTCGGGGACCGGCAAGGAACTGGTCGCCCGCGCCATCCACGATCTCGGTCGTCGCGCGCACGCGCCGTTCCTCGCGATCAATATGGCGGCGATCCCGCGCGAGCTGATCGAGGCGGAATTGTTCGGCCATGAACGCGGCGCCTTTACCGGCGCGCAGGCGCGATCGGCTGGCCGGTTCGAGCAGGCCGCCGGAGGCACGTTGTTCCTGGACGAAATCGGCGACATGCCGCTCGAGGCGCAGACGCGGCTGTTGCGCGTGCTGCAATCGGGCGAGTTCACCACGGTCGGCGGCGCCCGCACGATCAAGGCCGACGTGCGCATCGTCGCGGCCACCAACCGCGATCTCAGCGCGCTGGTCCAGTCTGGGCAGTTTCGCGAAGATCTATTCTATCGTCTCAACGTTGTACCGGTCACTCTTCCAGCATTACGCGAACGGCGTCAGGACATTGCCTTGCTCGCGCGTCACTTCCTCGACCGCGCCGCCGAGAACGGCCTGCCGCGCAAGCGTCTCGATGAGGCGGCGGTGGTCGCGCTCGAGGCGCATGACTGGCCGGGCAATGTCCGCGAGCTCGAAAACATCATGCGTCGGCTGGCCGTGCTGAGCCGCGACGAGGTGATCGGGGCGGGCGAATTGGGCAGCGTGCTCGGCATGCCGTCGGCCACGCAGCCGACCAATGCTCCGGATCTCGATTCAGCGGTGCGCGCGCGGCTCGACCGCATCGCGCGCGAAGATCCGCGCGCGCTCGACGATGGCACGCTCTACGAGCGGATCATCGCCGAGGTCGAACGGCCGCTGATCGAGGCAATGCTGGCGCGCCATGGCGGCAACCAATTGCGCGCCGCGCGTGCGATGGGGATCAACCGCAATACGCTGCGCAAACGCCTCGACACTTTGGGTATAGAACCGGGCGGCACGGCGGACGGGGGCTGATCCACGACGGTTTGACGTCAAATATGTGTTTTCCTTGCCACGTAGTCGTTGTATTCCTGCAACGATGAGTGGCGAGAGCATGTTGGCCGCGCCCCGGCGTTTCTGGGACGGGCGTCCCCGAATTACCCCAGCCTTCGAGCTGACCGTGCTCGTGCTGGCGATCGCGGTCGGCGTCGCTACCTATTTCGTCGTGCGCGCCGGCGCCGCGCCGCAGCGCTTGCTGACGCCGCCGCTCGTCGCGTTGTTGCTGGTGGTCAATCTCGGCCCCTGCGTCGCGCTGATCATGCTGCTCGGCCGCCGCCTGGCGAAGAGCCGCGTCGCTAAATCCGGAACGGGCGGGGAAGGGCGGCTCCACGTTCGGCTGGTGGCGCTGTTTTCGACCATCGCGACAGTACCCACGGTGCTCGCGGTGATCTTCGCCTCGGTCATGTTCCAATATGGCGTCGAGTTCTGGCTGTCCGACCGCGTCAGCAATGTGCTCAAGAACGCCACTACGCTGGCGCAGGAATCATACGAACAATCGCTCGCTAATTGGAATGCCAATACGGTGCAGGCGGCCGATGACATCGCGGCGCACTGGACCCCCGACTGGCTACGCAGCGCAACTCCGCAGACGATACTGAGCAAGCGCGATGCGTACGGTTATACGCTGACCAACTATCTGACGTTGCAGCTCTATAACCGCCAATTGTCTGAAGGCGCGCTCTTCCGGGTGGAGGCGAACAACCAGATCCAGTTCCTGACCAGGGTCGACGAATATGGCAGCGTCGAAAAGCAGATCGATCCCGTCGCGGTGGCATCGGTCCAGCGCGACAAGCGCAGTGTCGTCACCGTCCAGGGCGATCGTATTCGCGTGGTGGCGCCTGTGCCGGGCGTTGACGGTCTTTTGCTCTACGCTGGACGGGTGACTGAAGGAGGCGGTGCCAACCGGCAGTTGCAGCGCTTTGGTGATGTCGTCGCCGATTTCCGGGCATTGCAAGCGCGCGCCCGCGCCCTCCAGCTCCAATTCAACGCCGCCTTGTTCATCGTCGCCTTGTTGATCGTCGGGATCGCGGTGTGGATCGCGCTGGTCGTCGCAGATCGCCTAGTCCGCCCAGTCGGCGAAATGGTGTCAGCCGCACGGCGCATCGCCGATGGCGACCTCACTGTCCGCGTGCCCGACCCGCGGACGGATGACGAGGTCGGCACGCTGGCCAACGCGTTCAACCGCATGACCTTCAGGCTGCAGGAGCAGACCGGGGCGCTCGAAAGCCGGCGCGCGTTGATCGAGGCGGTGATGTCGGGAGTCTCCGCCGGTGTGATCTCGGTCGATGGCAAGGGCGCGATCCGATTGATCAACGCCTCGGCGGTCGCGCAGCTCAAGCTCGACGAAACGCAAGCGGTTGGCGCACAGCTCGCCGATGTCGCGCCCGAGCTCGCCGAGTTGCTCGAGGGCGATACCCGCGAATCGATCGTGCAATTGACGACGGGCGGCGAGCCGCGGACGCTGGCAGTGCGCATCACCGCCGATGAGGACGGCCGCGTCCTGACGTTCGACGACATCACTCAGCAATTGCTCGATCAGCGCCGCGCCGCCTGGTCGGACGTCGCGCGCCGTATTGCGCACGAAATCAAGAATCCGCTGACCCCGATCCAGCTCGCCGCCGAGCGCCTGCAGCGCCGCTATGGCAAGACGATCGACGAGAAGGATGGGGTCTTCGCCCAGTTGACCGACACGATCGTGCGCCAGGTCGGCGACCTGCGCCGGATGGTCGACGAATTCTCGTCCTTCGCACGCATGCCCAAGCCGGTTTTCCAGCCCGAATCGCTGATCGACCTCACCCGGCAAGCGGTGTTCCTGCACGAAGTGGCGCATTCCGACATCACCTTCCGGCTCGATACGCCGGAGACTGCGCCTTTGGTCTGCGATCGCCGCCAGATCGGCCAGGCGCTGACCAACATCATCAAGAACGCGGTCGAGGCGATCGAGGCGCGCGGCGAGGGTGCGCCGCCCGGCGAGATCAAGGTCACGCTCGATCATGGCGACCGTTTGATGACCGCGACGATCGCCGATAACGGCATCGGGCTGCCGCTCGAACGCGACCGGATCGTCGAACCGTATATGACGACGCGCGCCCGCGGCACCGGCCTGGGCCTGGCTATCGTCAAGAAGATCATCGAGGAACATTGCGGCACGATCGCCTTTGCCGACCGCCCGGGCGGCGGAACGGTCGTGACCATCGTATTCGACACCCTGCAACTCGACGCCCTGCTCGACGACAATCGTGACCCCGCGGAAACCAGCAAGGGCGAAGGCGCGCTGGCGATGCTTACCCGTACCGGACAAAAATCATGAGCCTGGACATCCTCGTCGTCGACGACGAGCAAGACATTCGCGAACTGGTAGCCGGCGTCCTGCAGGACGAAGGTTACGAGACGCGCGCCGCCGCCGACAGCGATTCCGCGCTGGAAGCGATCGCGACGCGCCGGCCGAGCCTCGTCCTGCTCGACGTCTGGCTGCAGGGATCGCGGCTCGACGGACTGGAATTGCTCGAGGAGATCAAGCGGCGCGACGCCTCGATCCCGGTTCTGGTCATTTCCGGCCATGGCAATATCGACACCGCCGTCGCCGCAATCCGGCGCGGCGCGGTCGATTTCATCGAGAAGCCGTTCAACGCCGATCGCCTGTTGCTGATGGTCGGCCGCGCGACCGAAACAGAGCAATTGCGTCAGGAAGTCGCGTCCTTGCGCGCCGCAACCGGGCGCGATACCGATCTGACCGGTACCTCGACCGCGATCAACGCGGTCCGCGCGACGCTCAAGCGCGTTGCGGGCACCGGCAGCCGTGTGCTGATCATGGGATCGGCGGGCGTTGGCAAGGAAGTCGCCGCGCGCTTGCTCCATAGCTGGAGCCAGCGGACCCAGGGACCGTTCATCGTCGTCAGCGCGGCGCGGATGACCCCCGAGCGGGTCGAAGAAGAATTGTTCGGGGTTGAGGAAGCGGGCGACCTGGTGCGCACCGGCTTGCTCGAACAGGCGCACGGTGGAACCTTGTTCCTGGACGAGATCGCCGACATGCCGATGGCGACGCAGGGCCGGATCCTGCGCGTGCTGACCGACCAGAGCTTCACCCGGGTCGGCGGCACCCGCACCGTCAAGGTCGACGTCCGCGTCGTTTCGGCGACCGCGCGCGACCTCCAGGCCGAAATCGGCGAAGGACGGTTCCGCGAGGATCTCTATTACCGGCTCAACGTCGTCCCGGTCGCGATCCCGCCTTTGGCCGACCGCCGGGAGGACATTCCCGCCCTCGTCGACCATTTCATCGCGCATTATGCCGCCGAACGCCGCGTCCCCACGCCCGAAGTCGCCGAAGACGCCATGGTGGCGCTGCAAAGCTACGAATGGCCGGGCAACGTTCGCCAGCTGAGGAACGTCGTCGAGCGGACGATCATCCTGGCGCCCGGCGACCGCATCGGCCGGATCGACGTCGACCTGTTACCTGCCGAAGTGCTGGGCGGAGCAGGCGAGGGGGCCGGCGCCTCGGCGATGATGGGAGCGCCGTTGCGTGAAGCGCGAGAGACGTTCGAACGCGAATATCTCAAGGTCCAGATCCGGCGTTTTTCGGGCAATATCTCGCGCACCGCGACGTTCATCGGGATGGAGCGGTCGGCGCTGCACCGCAAACTCAAGCTGCTGGGGATCACCGACAGCCGCGACGAGTAAAAGTCGGTGCCGTGACCTGTCCCACATGCGCATTGCGAGCGCGCTGGACGCAGGGGCAGGGGGTCACCTATATAACACATCGCGCGCGCCGCGTGGGCATGCGCTTCAGACGCCAGAGAACGGCGCCATGCGGGTCAAGGCCCGCCAAGACCAAGGATCGCCATATGGCCGACAAACAAACCTCGCTTCAGGACCTGTTCCTGAACGCTCTCCGCAAATCGAAGACGCCGGTGACCATGTTCCTGGTCAAGGGCGTCAAGCTCCAGGGCATCGTGACCTGGTTTGACAATTTCTCGGTGCTGTTGCGCCGCGACGGCCAGTCGCAGCTGATCTACAAGCACGCCATCTCGACGATCATGCCGTCCAACCCGATCGACATCGCGGCGATCACCGATGCGATCAGCACGGATCCGAAAAAGTCGCCGCTGCTGCAGGAGATTTTCCTGAATGCGGTGCGCAAGTCGGAAGACAGCGTGACCATGTTCCTGGTCAATGGCGTCATGCTCCAGGGCCATATCGCCGCGTTCGACTTGTTCTGCATGCTGCTTGAGCGCGAAGGCATGGCGCAATTGGTCTACAAGCATGCCGTATCGACGATTCAGCCGGCGCGACCGCTGAATCTTGCAGAAGAATCAAACGGTTCTGACGAAGATTGACCACAGGATTTGAACGCGATCGCGACGAATTCGCCCGTGGAGCACGGGCGATCGTCGTGTTGCCCGACCAGGGCAATGCCAGCCGCGATGCCGATGCCCGGCTCGCGGAGACGGCAGGGCTTGCCGCGGCCATCGGCGTCGAGGTCGCTGAAAAGATCGCCTATCGCGTCCGCCAGCCCAAACCCGCGACGCTGATCGGGTCGGGGCAGGTCGAACAGCTCGCTGCGCAAGTCCGGATGGAGGATGCTCAGCTCGTCGTGTTCGACGCGAGTCTGACCCCGGTGCAGCAGCGCAATCTGGAAACCGCGCTCGAGTGCAAGGTGATCGATCGCACCGGCCTGATCCTCGAAATCTTCGGCGAGCGGGCGGCGACCGCAGAAGGGCGATTGCAAGTCGAACTGGCGCATCTCGATTACCAGGCCGGCCGGCTGGTGCGCAGCTGGACACACCTCGAACGCCAGCGCGGTGGCTTCGGCTTCCTCGGCGGTCCGGGCGAAACCCAGATCGAGGCCGACCGCCGCCTGATCCGCGACCGCATGGCGCGGCTGCGCAAGGAGCTCGACCAGGTCAGCCGCACGCGCGGACTGCACCGCGAACGCCGCCAACGCGCACCTTGGCCGGTGATCGCGCTGGTCGGCTATACAAACGCCGGAAAATCTACACTTTTCAATCGCATGACCGGCGCTGACGTCATGGCGGAAAACCTGCTGTTCGCAACGCTGGACCCCACTTTACGCCAGATCCAATTGCCGGGAATCGACAAGGCGATCCTGTCGGACACGGTGGGCTTCGTCTCGGAGCTACCGACCCAGCTGGTCGCGGCGTTCAAGGCGACGTTGGAGGAAGTGGTTTCGGCCGACCTGCTTATCCATGTCCGCGACATCGCGCATCCCGATACCGAAGCGCAGCGCGCCGATGTCGAGGAAGTGCTCCGCGAAATCGGCGTCGCCGACACCACGCCGCGGTTCGAGGCGTGGAACAAGATCGACCTGCTCGAAGGCGACGAGCGCGAAGATGCCCTAGCCGAGGCCGCGCGCCGCGACGATGTGGTGGCGATCTCGGCGATGAGCGGGGAAGGGGTCGAAGAGCTGAAGCGCGAGGTGGCGGCAATGCTGACCGCCGGACATCGCCGCTATTCGATCACGCTCGATGCCGCCGATGGCGCCGGCGCGGCCTGGCTGCACCAGCATGGCGAAGTGCTGGGGCAGGCGGTCGAGGGCGATCGCGCGACCTATGACGTGCGCATGGCGCCGCGCGACTACGAGCGTTTCCAGCAGCGTTGAGCGCTGAGCGCCGAACCTTGATGCGATGCAACCGAGCCAACGCCTCCCCGGCGAAGGCCGGGGCCCAGTCACTATGAGATCTCAATGGCGGAATGCCGTCTCCACGTCGTCGATACTGGGCCCCGGCCTTCGCCGGGGAAGCGTAAAAGTGCCGGGGAAGCGCGGGGTTGAGAACGCTCAGGCGCGCTCGCGGGCCTTTGCTGCCAGCCACAGCGCTTCCTGTTCATCGAGGTCGCGTTCGGAGAATTTCTCGTCCGCGGCTTCCATCGCCTTGAAACGCCGCTCGAATTTTGCGTTCGCGCTACGCAATGCCGCTTCCGGGTCGACGCCGAGCTTGCGCGCCCAGTTGACCACGGCGAACAACAGGTCGCCGACTTCCTCTTCGCGCTCGGCGTCGCTGACCGCGGTTTCGACTTCGGCCAGTTCCTCGTCGATCTTGGCACGTGGCCCGCTGGCATCGGGCCAGTCGAAGCCGGTGCGCGCGGCGCGCTTCTGCAGCTTCTCGGCCCGGAGCAGGGCGGGGAGACCAGCAGCGACGCCGTCCAGCGCGCTCTCGTGCCCTTTGGCCCCCCGCTCCGCGGCCTTGATTTGTTCCCAGAGGTAATGGCCGCCTTCGGCCGCGTCCCCGAAGATATGCGGGTGCCGGCGTTCCATCTTGTCGCAGATCGCCGTGATAACGTCGTTCAGCGCGAAATCGCCGGCTTCCTCGGCCATACGCGCGTGGAACACGACCTGGAGCAGCAAATCGCCAAGCTCGTCCTTGAGGTCGGCCATGTCGGCGCGCTCGATCGCATCGGCGACTTCATAGGCTTCTTCGATCGTGTACGGCGCGATCGTCGCGAACGTCTGGACCGTGTCCCATTCGCAGCCACTGACCGGATCGCGCAGGCGCGCCATGATCGCAACCAGACGCTCGATATCGACACTGCTCATGCGAGAGGAGAGCCCCCCGCTCGGCCATCTGCAAGATTGATAATATACATTATGTAAAACTCATTTGGAATTTGGAGTGAGGATCAGCGTCCTGTCCTCCACTCGCCAGGATTTCAGTCGCGACAGGAAATTCATGCCCAGCACGTCCTGGTCGCCAAATTCGGGCGCGACGATCGTCGGCAAATCGGTTGCGGTGATCCCGCCGACCTTGAGCGTTCCGATCGTTGCCGACTTGCCGGTCACCGTACCATTGGCGGTCGACACGACTGCCGGCCGCGCCATGCCGTCGAGATCGACCTTGGCGTTCGCTGCGGTCGCCGTGGACAGCGCGGTCACGGTCGCGCCGCTGTCCACCAGCATCACGCGCTCGACGCCGTTGATCTTCGCGCGCGCCCAGAAATGGCCGTCATCGGCCATCGGGATGCGAACCTCGCTGCCGACCACCGACTGATCGGGCCCGTAGAACAAGGCGCGCGTGCCGGAGACCAGCCATTGGTTCTGGTTGACGATCCCCACCACGACCAGACCAGTGGCGAAGATGCCGATCCAGGCCAGCGCCATGACGGCAACGCGGCCCAGCGGCAGCCGGCGCGCGAACAGCGCCGACAGCGGCAGCACGAGCAGCAACACGTAGAAGATCACGTTTCCGGTCGTATCGCTCATCGCGTCACCTCGAATTCGAACCCGTCATAGGCCGGTTCGACTCCTTTCGGGAGTTCGGCAAGCAAGGTCGCATAATCCATCGACTGGTCGAGATGCGTCAGCGCGCTGCGTCGCGGGCGAAGCTCATCGATCCAGGCCAGCGCCTCGACGAGATGCGGATGGCTGGGGTGCGGATTGCGCCGCAGGACGTCCACGATCCATAGGTCCAGGCCTTGATACAGGCTCCGCATTTCATCCGTCATGATATTGAAATCGGTGGCATATCCGATCGCACCGCCATCGGCCTCGAAGCGCAGGCCGGCAGAATGGATCGTGCCATGCGGTTGGTCGGTGACGGTGATCGCCAAATCGCCGATCGTCAGGCGGTCGGGCAACGGCTCGAGCGATACGGTCGAGGGATAGCCATCGCGGCCAGCAAAGACATAGCCGAAACGCTCGGTCAGCACCGCACCCGTCGCTGGCCGCGCGAGACCGCGCACCGGCCGCCCGGCGGCATGGAACAGCTGACGCAGATCGTCGATGCCATGCGTGTGGTCGGCATGATCGTGAGTCCAGATCACCGCATCGACGCGATCGACCCCGGCCGAGAGCAATTGTTCGCGCAGATCGGGCCCGGTGTCGACCAGGATGCGCGTGGTAGCGGTCTCCACCAGGATCGACACGCGGCGGCGGCGGTTCCTGGGCTCTGTCGGATCGCACGCCCCCCAGTCATTGCCGATCCGCGGCACCCCCGACGACGTTCCGGAGCCGAGGATGCGGACTTTCATGCCAGCGTCTTGGCAAACAGACGGTGGAAATTCGCGCGCGTCGCGTCGGCCAGCTCGTCCGCATCCTCGCCGCGCAATTGCGCCAGAAACCGGCACGTATCGGCGACGAAGGCGGGCTCACCGGTCTTGCCGCGATGCGGCACGGGGGCGAGGAAGGGTGCGTCGGTTTCGATCAGCAAGCGTTCGCGCGGCAATCGCGCAGCCGTTTCCTGCAGATCCTTGGCGTTCTTGAACGTCACGATCCCCGAAATGGAGATATAAAAGCCGAGTTCCAAGGCCTTGTCGGCAAAATCGCCACTCGCGGTGAAGCAGTGGATGACGCCGGGATAGGCCCCCTGCTCCATTTCCTCGCGCAGGATCCGGGCGGTATCGTCCTCGGCGTCGCGAGTATGGACCACCAGCGGCAATTGGGTTTCTCGGCACGCGGCGATGTGTGATCGAAAGCTCGCACGCTGCCGCTCGCGATCCGAATGGTCGTAATAATAATCGAGCCCACTCTCGCCGATCCCGACGACGCGCGGATGCGCCGCGCGCTCGATCAGCTTGGCGGTATCGATGTCGGGATGCTGGTCGGCCTCGTGCGGATGGACGCCGATCGTTGCCCAGACGTCCGGTTCGCGTTCGGCGACAGCAATGACGTCATCCCATTCGCGCTCGCGAGTCGAAATGTTGAGCATGGCGACGACACCACTGTCGCGCGCGCGCCGCAGCACGTCGCCTTGCTGCTCGGCCAAACCCTTATAGTTGAGATGGCAATGGCTGTCGGCAAGCTTCATGCTGCGTCCGCCATTTCGAGCCGCGGGAACACGCCGCTCGGCGCCGGCAGCACAATGCCGGCCTCGATCGGCCGGTTGAGCGCGTCGAAATTGCGCACGTCCGCCCCCTGCCCCAGCAGATCGAGCAATTTGTCGGCGCTTGCCGGGATCGCCCAGCGCGCCATGATCGCGATCCGCCGCACGGCCTCGGCGGCGTAATAGAGGATCGTGTCGGCGCGCGCGGGATCGGTCTTGCGCACGCTCCACGGCGCCTGGTCGGCAAAATATTGGTTGGCATCTCGCGCGGCCGACCAGATCGCCTCCAGCGCGGTATGGATCGCTAGCTCACCCATTGCGGCGTGCATGCCGGCCTCGGCCGTTTTCACGCTCTCGACCAGCGCTTCCTCGACCGCGGTCGCCGTTCCGGCCTCGGGCACGCGTCCGTCGCAATTCTTGGCGATGATCGACAGACAGCGCTGGGCGAGATTGCCGAGATTGTTGGCGAGGTCGGCATTGCAGCGCGTGACGATCGCCTCTTCCGAATAGCTGCCATCCTGCCCGAAGCTGACCTCGCGCAACAGGAAATAGCGCAGCGGATCGACCCCGAATCGGTCGGCGAGTTCGATCGGGTCGGTCACATTGCCGACGCTCTTCGACATCTTCTCCCCGCGATTGAGCAGGAAGCCGTGGCCGAACACCTGCTTGGGCAGCGCGATGTTGGCGCTCATCAGGAAAGCCGGCCAGTAAATCGTATGGAATCGAACGATATCCTTGCCGATCAGGTGGAGATCGGCGGGCCAGTATTTGCCCAGCGGTCCGTCCAGATCGGGATAGCCGATGCCGGTCAGGTAATTGGTCAGCGCGTCGACCCAGACGTACATGACATGGCCGTCGCTGCCCGGCACCTTGACGCCCCAGTCGAAGCTGGTGCGCGAGACCGACAGGTCGGACAGCCCGCCCGACACGAACGCGATCATTTCGTTGCGCCGGGCATCGGGCTGGATGAAGTCGGGATTGGCGGCGTAATGATCGAGCAGAGGTTGCTGATATTTGCTCAGCCGGAAAAACCAGGTTTCCTCCGCGGTCCACTCGACCGGAGTCCCTTGGGGCGACAGCTTGCCCCCTTCCCCGTCGACCAGTTCCTTCTCGTCGTAGAAGGCCTCGTCGCGGACCGAATACCAGCCCTCATAGCGATCGAGATACAAATCGCCGGCCGCGGCCATGGCTTCCCAGATCGCCTGGCTGGCAGTGTGGTGGTCGGCTTCGACGGTGCGGATGAAGCGATCATAGGAGATATTAAGGCGATCATCCATCGCCTTGAAATATCCGGACATCTCATCGGCGAGCGCGCGCGTTTCGACGCCGCGGTCACGCGCGGTCTGGACCATCTTCAGCCCGTGTTCGTCGGTGCCGGTCTGGAAACGGACGTCGCGCCCGGCCTGACGATGATAGCGCGCGATCGCATCGGCGGCGATCGCTTCATAGGCATGGCCGATGTGCGGACGGCCATTGGGATAGCTGATTGCGGTCGTGATATAATAAGTGTCGGCCATGCCCTGCCCTCTAGTGCAGGTGCCGCGCCGATGGAACCTCCTCGCCACAAACCTTCTCCCCTTGGGGGAGAAGGATACCGCAGCTTAGCGGCAATAGCCGCCTAGCGAAGGTTGGATGAGGGGAAAGCGGCGCTTAAGCGCAGCGCGACCGCTGTGCGGTCGCTTCCCTCACCCTCCCATTGCTGACGCAATGGGGCCCACCCTCTCCCCCGAGGGGAGAGGGGTTTGTACGTTCAGCGCACTGCCAGCCGCGCCACCAGCCCGGCCATCTCGAACACCGTCCCCTGCGCGTCGAGCGACAGGCCCAACGCGCTGGCCGCCAGATTGCGCGCGGCGTCGTGCGCGTCGAGCGCAGTCCTCAGCGCCTCGCCCGATCGCGTTCGGGCAGCCGCGGCGATGAAGCTCGGCGCGCGTTCCAGGAACGCCTCATAGCGCTCCTGCGCCGCCTTGAGCGACAGCGCGCGAGCAAGTTCGGCGCGGACGGCATTGCTGGCATCACCCTGAGCCAGTGCCGCCAGAGCCTTGTCCAACCCGGGAATATCGAGCCCGGCCATCGCCAACGCGCGTGCCGGGGATCCTTGCCCGACGCGAATCAGCTCGTCGATCTCGTTCGTCGCGACGCCGGCATCGACCAGTGCAGTGCGCATTTCCGTATCGTCGAGCGGCTCGAAGCGCAGCATCCGGCAGCGCGAACGGATCGTCGGCAGCAAGCGGCCAGGCGCGTGGCTTACCAGCAGGAACACCGTGCCCGCGGGCGGTTCCTCGAGATTCTTGAGCAAGGCGTTCGACGCGCCCGGCCGTTCGAGATCGTCGGCGGTATCGATCACCACCACGCGGCGGTCGGAATAGGTCGCCTTCACGCCGAGGAAATGGTCGAGTTCGCGGACCTGGTCGACGCGGATCGACCGCGCCAGGCCCTGTTCCGGCTTCTTCTCGTCGCGGGGCAGCCGCTGCAGCACCTTGAGATCGGGATGCGATCCGGCCTCGATCAATTGCTGCGTGCGGTCGCCCGGCGGGATCGTGAAATCGTCCGGTTGCCCCGGCCCCGCGAGCAGGCGCCGGGCCGCGAGCATCGCGAACCGGGCCTTGCCCACGCCTTCCGGCCCGGCGAAAATCCAGGCGTGATGGAGCGATCCGCTGTCGATCGCGGCAGAAAAAGCCTGCCGCGCCGCGAGGTTACCATAGAGTGACGTCATGGCAGCAGGTCGGCGACCGCCTCGAACACGCCGACCGCGACCGTTTCGACATCCCCCGCGGCATCGATCAACCGTACCCGGTCCGGTTCGGCCGCCGCGAACCGCCGGAACGCCGCCGCGACGTCGTCGTGAAAAGCCCGCTCGCGCGCGGCGAAGCGATCGGCCGCCGCGCCGTCGCGTGCCGCGGCGCGCTCCGCGCCGATCTCCGGCGGAACTTCGAGCACCAGGGTGCGGTCGGGCAGCAGCCCGCGTGATCCGAAGGCGTGCAGCGCGAGCACGGCCGCATCGTCGATGCCGCCCGCTACGCCCTGATAGGCGCGCGACGAATCGATGAAGCGGTCGCTGATCACCCAGGTGCCGATGCCGAGCGCCGGCTGGATCACCTTTTCGACATGGTCGGCGCGCGCCGCGGCGAACAGCAATGCCTCGGTATGCGAGCTCCAGCGCTTGATGTCGCCCTGCATCAACAGGTTGCGGATCGCCTCCCCGCCTTCACTGCCGCCCGGCTCGCGCGTGACGATGACGTCGATTCCGCGCGCGCGCAGTTCGTCGGCGAGGCGGCGGACCTGGGTCGACTTGCCCGCGCCCTCGCCGCCCTCGACCGAGAGGAACTTGCCGCGCGCCACCTGTGCGTCAGCCGCCGAACAATTGCATCAGCCCGGTCCAGGCGCGACCGAAGAACCCTGCCTGGCCGACATCCTTGTCGGCGACCAGCGGGAAGCGCTGGTCGGGCATGCCGGGTGATGTCACGATCAGGTCGGCGACATGGTCGCCCGCCTTGATCGGCGCCTTGAGCGGGCCGTCATAGACGACCTTGGCATTGGTGTTGGGCGTGGTGCCCGACGGCACGGTCATCGCCAGATTGTCCGCTGCGACCAGCCCCACGCTGCTCGACGATCCCAGCTGGACCTCGGCGGTGGCGACCTGCTTGCCCTTGGCGACGATCGGATGCGTCTGCCAGGCGCGGAAGCCCCAGTTCATGAACTTGATCGATTCGTCCTTGCGCTGGTTGTAGCTGGTGAACCCGGCCGCAACCATGACGAGCCGCCGGCCGTTCTGGATCGCCGAGCCAACGAAGCTGTACCCGGATTCGTCGGTATGACCGGTCTTCAGCCCGTCCGCGCCTGCCACTACGCCCAGCAGCGGGTCACGGTTGGCCTGATCGATCGCGGTGCCGTTCATCTGGGTTCCCCAGGTGAAGTTGGGCAGCGAATAATAACGCTTATAGAGATCGGGGAAGTCGCGGATCGTCGCCTCGGCCAGCTTGGCGAGATCTCGCGCGGAGACGTAGGTAACGCCGTTGTCTGGCCAGCCGTTCGCCGTCCCAAAATGACTGTTGGTCAGGCCAAGCTTCTTCGCTTCCTCATTCATCCGGTCGGTGAACGCCTGCTCGGTCCCCGACACGCCTTCCGCCAGCACGACGCAGGCGTCGTTGCCCGACAGCGTGACGATGCCCTTCAGCAGATTGTCGATGCTGACGCTCTCGTTCGCCTTGAGGAACATGGTCGACCCCTGGCTGTGCCATTTGCGCCAGGTTTCGGGGCTCATCGTGAATTGCTGATCGGGCTTGAGCTGCCCCTTCTTGATCATGTCGAATACGACATAGACGGTCATCATCTTCGCCGTGGATGCCGGCGGCATGCGACGATCGGCGTCCTTCGAATACAGCACAGCGTTCGACGACATGTCGACCATATAGGCAACCGGCGCCGGCGTATCGAAGGTGGGCGCGGCGGCGGTGGCCGGCATCGCGGCCAGGACCAGAGCCGACGCAGCGCTCAGGTGGATCATCTTGGGCATATATTTCATGGTGACAACAGTCCGTACGCTAAGGCGGGGTAAGATCAGTCCTGGCGGACCACACGAGCATCGCCATAGCCGCGTGCCGCTGCCGCGTCACGTGCCTGGCTGGCTTGATTTTTCGTCGAATAGGGGCCCATCCGCACGCGCCATACTGAGCCGGCGGGTACAGCCTGTCCGCCCAGGCTCCTGGCGAGCGCAACGGCGCGCGGCTGGCTCGAAAAAGCGGCGACCTGGACGTAGAATCCATTGGCGACCAAAGCTGGCGTCGGCTTCCTGATCGGTACCTTGGCCGCCTGCGGTTCGGGTGGGATACGATCGAGCGGCAGACGCAGCTGGATCTTGGGCGGCCCAGCGACGGGCCTGGGAGTATTGGTCAGCCGCTGACGGAGGCCGGCGAGGAGCGCCGGCGGTGTATCCAGCCGCGGCACCCCCGGCTCCCCGGCGCGCAGCGCCGCGAGATCGGACGGGCTGGCAGTGACCGCGCGGATGCGCACTGCCTCGCGTCCGGTTATGCCGAGCGTCCGCGCCGCGCCTTGCGACAGGTCGATCAGCAAATTGCTCTGGTGCGGCCCGCGATCGTTGATCTGGACCAGGATCGTGCGGCCGGTGTCGAGCGCGGTCACTTCGGCATAGGAGCCGAGCGGCAGCGTGCGATGCGCCGCGGTGAAGCCCTTGGGGTCGAACGGAACGCCCGATGCCGTACGCCCGCCCGCCAGCTCGGCGCCGTACCAAGTGGCATAGCCGACTTCATCGTAGCGCGACTCGCCGCGCCCCGACGTGGCACTCGGGCCATCCGCCGACGGCGGCCCGGCATCCGCTTCATCGGCGGAGAGCGGCGCTGGCCGAGCCTTTGGCTGCGGCGACTCTTGTGGAACAGATGGTGAATAGGTCTGTGGATAACCGCCTTGCAGCGCGCCTCCAGACACCTGCGCTGGCGGACGCAGCCCACCGTCTGATCCCCCGCCTCCAACGCACCCCAACAGGACCACGCACGGTCCCAGACCGAATGCGAGGCCCCCCTTATTCCACCGCATCCGCCAGCAACCCCACGCTCAACGCATAAAAATTGGAACAATTATAATCGAGAATGACCCGGTAATTGCCGGTCAGCAGATAGGCGGTCTTGCCGGGTCCATCGGGCTCGATCAGCGTGGCCTGCACGTTGCCCGCCGGCCATGGCTTGGATTGCGGCACGATTCCCAATGCGCGCCATTCGGCTATTGACCGCCAGCCACTTTGCCGGGCGAACACCTTGGGACAACGCGGCGAGATCAACCTGTTGGTCACGCCCGAGCGATCGAAGGTCGACGGTACCGAGACGGCAAGGCCCCAGGGCTGCCCGCGCCGCCACCCGGCATTGTAGAAATAATTGCCGATCGAGGCGAGCGTGTCGGCGTCGCTGTTCCAGATGTCGGCGCGGCCATCGCCGTCGCCATCGCGCGCCATGCGCAGATAGACCGACGGCAGGAATTGCGGCCCGCCCATCGCGCCCGCCCAACTGCCGACCAGCTGGCTGCGCGGCACGCCACGATCGACCATCTTCATGACCGCGATCAATTCGCCTTCGAACAGCGAGCGGCGGCGGCCATCATAGGCGAGCGTTGCCAGCGCGCGAGGCAAGTCGAAATTGCCCATGATCCGGCCGTAATTGGTCTCATGCCCCCAGATCGCGACCATGATCGATTCGGGCACGCCGGTTTCGGCCTCGATGCGGCTGAGATGCGCGCGCTCGGCCAGATATTTCTGCCTGCCCTGCGAAATCCGAGCGGCATCGACATGGCGCCGCAAATAGGGTGCAAAGGGCGGCGCTGCGCTGTCGGTCGGGTTCGCCGGATTGCCCCCCGGCTGGGCATGGTCGAGATCGATCACGCGCTGGTTGAACGTGAGCCCACCCAGCACCGAATTCACGCTGGACGGCTTCACGCCTTGCGCTAGGGCGCGATCGCGCACGCCCTGAAGGTATGACTGAAAACCGGCTTCGTCCTGGGCATTCGCCGAACTCGCCGTAAGCCACAACCCGGCGGTCAGCGCGATCGCTGCCGCCATTCTCCCGATAAAACCCCGTCCGCGCATCGGCAGACCGTGCCACAGCGAGCGGCAAAGGTGAAACCCCATCGTCGCGCGACTTGCACAAATCGCCGTCCTTGCGCAAAGCGCAGCTCGCGCGGAGAGGTGGCCGAGTGGTTTAAGGCAGCGGTCTTGAAAACCGCCGTGGGTGGAAGCCCACCGTGGGTTCGAATCCCACCCTCTCCGCCAGCGCTGTTCTTCAATCGCAACGGGGCTGCTCTCCGCGAGCAACCCCGTCGATCGTCTTCAAGAGTATTTCAGGCCGTCGCTGTCGAGGCGGCGAGTGCCGAGGCGAAGTCGCGATAGGAACGGAGCGGGCGGCCCAGCAACCGGGTGACGCGCTCGACGTCGCCGGCCTCAGGGATCATGCCATCGCTGACAAAGCGCTCGGCCATCAGGCGCATGTCATAGGCCGTCCATTTCGGCATGAAACTCGCCAGGTTCCGCTCGAACGCGCTGGGATCGTCGCCACCATAGACGATCGGGCGGCCGAGAACATCCGACCAGATCGCCGCCACATCCGAACCCGTCAGCGTGTCGGGGCCGACCAGGTTCAGCGTCTCGACCGGCAGCATGCCCGGTGCCTGTGCGCGACGGATGAGCTCGATCGCCGCGACCTCGGCGATGTCGCGCGCATCGACCATGGCGAGACCCTTGCCACCGATCGGCATCGGATAGACGCCGTGGTCGACAATGACGTCCTTGCTCATGTGCTCATTGTCGATGAAGTAGGACGGACGCAGGATCGTGGCGCTGAACCCCATCTGTTCGATCATCCGCTCGGCACCGAACTTCACCGCGAAGTGCGGTACGTTCACGAACCTGTCGGCATGGATCACCGACAGATAGACGAGGCGATCGACGCCCATCTCGCGCGCGATGTTGAGCGTGACGAGCGCTTGGGTGAATTCATCGCCGGTTACCGCATTGAGCAGGAAAAATGCGTCGACGCCGGTGAACGCGGCGCGCAGTGCGTCGATGTCGAGCAGGTCCCCCTGGGCGACGTCAACTTCGGTGGGAAAATCGGCTTTCGAGGGATCGCGAGTAAGCACGCGCACGGTGGCGCCACGGTTCACGAGTTGGTCGACGACATGGCGCCCGACGCGGCCGGTCGCGCCGATAACGAGAATGGTCATGATGTGTCTCCTGAGGTGTCTTGATTGACGCCTCCGAATTTAGTGATCCACAGATGCACCAATAGACGCTATGTTTGGACATTGCGTCTCGCTGGTGGAACATATGGATCTTCTTGCCCTCGCCGATTTCAACCTCGTCGCCAGGCATGGCGGGTTCGGACGCGCCGCACGGGCCGCCACACGTCCCAAGGCAACTCTGTCCCGGCGTGTGGCGGATTTGGAGGCCGGGCTCGGCGTGCGCTTGTTCGAGCGCGGCGGCCGCGATCTAAAGCTCACCGAAGAAGGGCGCGCACTCCATGAACGGACCGGGCGACTGCTTAGCGAACTCAACGAGACGGCAGCGGCAATAGCCGCGGGTGGCGATGCTCTGCGCGGCCGGCTGCGGATCAGCGCCCCTTCGCTCTTTTCGCAGATCGCGATGGGCAGGCTCGCCGCCGGCTTTGCGCTCGAATATCCCGAGGTGCGGCTGGAAGTCACGACCGACGATCGCAACGTCGACATGATCGAGGAGGGCTATGATCTGGTCATTCGGGTCAACCCACGACCTGACGAGAGCCTGATCGGGCGGGCCTTCCTGCGTGACCGGCTGGTGGTCGCGGCGGCACCGGCGCTCATTCGGCCGATTGACGGTTCGGCGGTGCGAGCGGTCGTCCGCGGATCGCCCGATCTGTCGGGCGACTGGAACGTGATTACAACGAGCGGACGGTCCACTATCGCGATCAATCCGGTCCTGTCCCTTTCTTCCATGGTGATGGTCCGCGACGCGGTCCGGCAAGGCATCGGTGCTGGCCGCCTGCCGCTTTCGCTGGTCAGCCATGACCTGGCGGCCGGCCGGCTGGTGGCATGGGCCGATGTCGATGAACCAGATACCAATTTATGGGCGCTCTATCCGTCGGCCCGGCTTCTCAGCGGGCGCGTGTCTGCGTTCCTGACCTATCTGAAAAAGGCGTTCCCAACCGGCTCACCGAACGAGCTGGCTGCTTTTATCGATTAGCGCGCGTCGAACGCGGCTCGCCAGCACCGCGATCGCATTGCGGCGTCGGCCCACAACGATCGGTTGACTGCCGCCTATCGCACCGCTTTGCCTCGTCGGATCGACGCGGCTGGGCACAGCTTTTATCGGTGGTCGACGTGACGGCGGCGACTTGGCCGACCGGTATCTGGGTGAGACCAAGCCCCACCACCGCACCGACCAGCAATCCGATCCCGGCGAGCGCGCCATAGCGCCGCATCACCGTCGGTTTGCGGGCTGGCGGATGATAGAGCGAGATGCCTGGTTTGCGACGCATGGATAGGAGCGCCTTATTACCAGTATCCGGCGGTTTTTTATACGTAAGAGCGCGTAGCAGGGTTTCGGGCGTTCATTCGTCCGCTCACAGCGCGCCTACGTCGACCAGCGCCTCGTACAAATGATCCGGCAAAGGCCGATGGAACAGGCAGCCGGCCTGGAAATCGTCAGCCCAGCGGACCGTCGCCGCGATCTGCCCCGCGCCGGGCAGGGTCAGCCAGATCACGCTGTCCTTCTTGAGCGCCGAGTAGGTCGAGATCCGCGCGCCTTCGGGCGACAAATCGGTCACTCGACATAACGTCCGGTCGAGCCCGCTTCTGCCCAGCTTGGCGTCGAGCGACACGGGCGCGCGCGGCGACCGCCGGCGGTTCATCACCGCAGGTTCGAATTCCGCCGAAATGTTGATCTGCCTGGCTTCCATGACGCAAAGCCTAGCCATGCGATGCCTAAGACAGCGTTAAGGACCGCCGGGCTCGCGGATAAGCGAACGCCGCGCCCCCTCCCGGGAACGCGGCGTCGAACGTCACGCAACCGCCGAAGCGGCGCGGCTTACTTCTTGGTGAGCGACAGCCCGCCGAAACGCTTGTTGAAGCGCGCCACCTGACCGCCCGCATCGAGCATCTGGCCGCGGCCGCCGGTCCAGGCCGGATGCGACAAGGGATCGATTTCCAGGGTCATCGTGTCGCCTTCCTTGCCCCAGGTGGAGCGCGTTTCGTACACGGTGCCGTCGGTCATCTGGACCTTGATCATGTGGTAATCGGGGTGAGTGTCTTTCTTCACGTCGCGAAATCCTTTTGAAAGCCGCCGGTTTCCGACCGGGAGCGAAGCCGCGGCGCCTAGCAGAGGGTATCCGCCAGCGCAACTCTCTCGAAAAATGTCCTCAACAATGCGCGGCGCGCGGGCTCCGCCGCGTCAGGCTGCCGGCGGGTCGGCGATCATCGCCGTGAAGTTCGCCTGCGCGGCCAATTGGCCATCGATCAGCGCTCGGCCCGCGAATTTGCACACCGACGAGCGCTTCTGGACGAATTCGACTTCGAGGCGGAGCAGCACGCCCGGTTCGACCGGCTTGCGAAACTTCGCTTCGTCGATCGCCATGAAATAAACCAGCTTGCCCGATCCCGCGAGCCCCAGGCTCTCGACCGCCAGCACGCCGGCGGCTTGCGCCAACGCCTCGACGATCAGCACGCCGGGCATGATCGGACGTCCAGGAAAATGCCCCTGGAAGAAGCTTTCGTTGATCGTCAC
Organism: Sphingomonas pruni NBRC 15498; assembly: GCF_001598455.1. GTDB lineage: Bacteria > Pseudomonadota > Alphaproteobacteria > Sphingomonadales > Sphingomonadaceae > Sphingomonas > Sphingomonas pruni. Next base: position 8,928 of record NZ_BCYZ01000002.1, on the reverse strand, counting down.
CGCCTTGATCGCCGCGATCGACCGGTCGAGGATCAATTCCTCGACACGGTCGACCAGCAGCATCGGATAGCGGTGCGGCAGCGCCGCCATCACCCGCCCGATATCGAGCGGACCGATGGAAGCGGCTGCCGTCGCCTCGTCGCTCACCGTCCGGACGGCTTCTTGCCGGTCGAAGGCGCCGGCGCCGGAGGCAGCGCGCCGCCCGGGACGCCCGCCGGCGGATTGCCGCGCGGCGCCGCCGGGGCGCCGGCAGCGTTGCCGCCCGGCTGCCAATTGGCCGGCGGAGTGATGCTGACGGTCGTCACCAGCTTGTTGAGCTCGGCGGTGATGTCGTCGGTGATGTCGGCATTGGCGTCGAAGTCCAGCGCCGCTTCCGGACGGATCACCAGGCTGACGCGCTTGGTCGTCTTGACCGTGGCATAAGCCTGCTGGAACTTCGCCGAGATCTGCTCGATCGCGTAAGCGCGGGCGCGCAGGGCCGGCATTTCCGCCGTCGAAGCCTGCTGCTCCTTCTGCTGGATCGAAGCGAAATTGGGCGACGCGCGCAGCTTGGCGAGCTCGGACTCGTCGAGCTGGCCATCCTTGTTCGCGTCGAACGCCTGCTCCAGCGGCGCGAGCTCCTTGCGGATGGCTTCGGCCTGATCGAGACCGGTCTTGTAGGTGGTCTTGATCTGGTTGATCGCGTTGGTGAATGCGGTCGTCTTCAGGATCGCGGTCTGCGGGTCGGCGACGGCGACGGACTGCGCCGAGGCGACAGGCGCCAGCGCCAGACCGGTCGTCAGCGCGACTGCGCTGATGCCGAGATATTTGATCATGCTATTCATCAGAATTGGGTCCCTACGTTGAATGTTACGAGTTTGGTATCGTCGCCGGGCGAGTGTAGCAGCGCCTTGGCGATGTCGATGCGGAGCGGCCCGAAGGGCGAATTCCAGTTGACCCCGAAGCCGATCGAGACGCGCGGCCGCGGCGTATCTCCGAGGAACTGCTCGAGGAACGGACCGGCCGACGTGGTCAGCGCGTTGTTGGCGGTGCCGCCAACGCAATTGCCGCTCGCATCGGGAATACCGGTCGCACAGGTCGTCGACACGACCGAGCCGCTTGAATCGGTATAGCTATAGAGCAATTGGCCCGAGCCGTTGCGGACCGGGGTCACGATCGGGTCGTAGATCGTCTTTCCATTGGCATCGATATGAGACGGGAATGTCGTCAGCTGCGGCTTGGTCACGCCCCAGACGGCGCCGACATCGAGGAAGATCGACGGACGTAGCCCCAGCTCGCGCGCACCGCCCGAAAGCGGCGGCTGCAGCTCGAACCGCACGAGATAATAGGCCCGGCCGCCCAAGGCGTCGTCGATATAATTCTTCTTGTCGGGATCGAGCGTCTGCGCGGTGACGACACCGTTCGAGTCGGTGGTGTTGATGTAATTGATACGCCGCACGCGCGGGCCGACGCCGCGAATGTCGAATCCGCGAATCTGCGGCTCGCCAAGATAGAAGCGATCGGTGATGCGGACCTTGTCGATGCCGGCGCCCCGGCTCTTTTCCAGGCTGGCGATGTAGCCGGCCTCGCCATTGACCGAGAAAATCCAGTTATGGCCGAGGTTGACGTATTTCGACGCTTCGATCCGCGACCGGACATAGCGCACGTCGCCGCCTAGCCCGGCAAAGTCCTGGCTCAGCACAAGGCGCTTGCCCGCGGTCGGCCTCAGACGGCTGTTGAGGCTGTCATAGACCAACGAATAGCCGAGCACGGACGACAGGCGGTTGCCGATCGCGTCGCACAGATAGCGCCCTGCCTTGAGCGGATCGCAGGTATCCAAGATGCCGTCGGCGTTGGTGTCGGAATAATAGGTGGCCTTATCCAGGCCGACTTCGTCGTAAGTCAGCCCATAGCGCGCCGACAGCGACCAATATTCGGTGATCGGCACGCCGGTGCGGACCTGGAACCCGGTCGAGACCTGCGAATAGGTCGTCTGGCGCTGGTCGCCGAGATAGTTGAACGAGTTATAGTCGCGGCGGAAGATGTCGACGCCGACGGCGACGTTCTTGTTGAACAGATACGGTTCGGTGAAGCCGAGCGAGACCGACTTCGAATAGACCGAATAGTCGACGTTCGCGCGCAGCTCCTGGCCCTTGCCGCGGAAGTTGCGCTGCGTGATGCCGGCCTGAATGATGAACCGTTCGAGGCTCGAATAGCCGGCCGACAGCGACAATTCGCCGGTCGCCTTTTCCTCGACATTCGCATTGAGCACGACGCGGTCGGGAGCGGAGCCTTGCTCCTGCTTGATCTCGAACTTGTCCTGGAAGAAGCCCAGGCTGTTGATGCGATCCTGCGAGCGCTTCACCTGGAAGCTGTTGAACGCGTCTCCTTCCGCCAGGCGGATTTCGCGACGCACCACCTTGTCCTGGGTGTTGCGGTTGCCGGTGATGTCGATCTTCTCGATATACGAGCGCTTGGCTTCCGCGATGTGGAAGTTGATCGACATCGTCAGCTTATCGGGGTCGCGATTGAATTCCGGGTTCACGTCGGTGAACGCATAGCCGAACAAACCGGCGGTTTCGTTCAGGCGGTCGACCGAATCCTCGACGCGCTTGGCGTTGTACCAGTCGCCCTTGTTGATCCCCAGGCCGGCGGCGAGTTTGGTATTGTCGAAATCGCGGATGTCGCTGTCGACAGTGACGTTGCCGAACTTATAGCGCGGACCTTCTTCCACCACATAAGTGATGATGAAGTTCTTCTTGTCCGGGGTCAGCTCGGCTACCGCCGAGGTCACGCGGAAATCGGCGTAACCCTGGGTCAAGTAGAATTGCCGCAGCTTCTGCTGGTCATAGGCCAGACGATCCTGGTCGTAGGACGTGTTGGACGACATGAAGCGAGTCAGTCGCGCCTGCTTGGTGACCATCTGCTCGCGCAGCTTGCCGTCGGAGAACACGTTGTTGCCGATGATGTTGATCGCGCGGACCTTGCTCTTGGGCCCCTCATCGATCTCGAACACGACGTCGACGCGATTCTGGTCCAGGCTGACCATCTTGGGCTCGATCCGCGCGGCGAAACGGCCCTGGCGGCGATAGAGCTCGATGATCCGCGCGACGTCCTGGCGCACCGCGGTGCGGGTGAAGATCTGACGCGGAGCGAGCTTGATTTCCTTGGTAATTTTGTCGGACTTGAGGGTCTTGTTACCCTCCAGGATCACGCGGTTGATGATCGGATTCTCGCGGATGCGGATCGCGATCTCACCGGTTTCAACGCCAGCGATCGTTACGTCAGCAAACAAGTCACTGTTCAGCAGGTCGCGCAGCGCCTGATCGAGCGTTTCGTTGGTATAGGCCTGGCCGACGCGCAGCTTGGTGTAGGACAGCACCGTTTCCGGCTCGATGCGCTGCGACCCTTCGACCCGCAGCGAGCGGATCACGCGCTGCGGCGCCACAGCCGGCGAGGTCGGCGCGGCGGGCGCGGTCTGGGGGGTGCCAGGCGCAGCCTGCGGTGCCGTGGCGGCAGGCGCGGGCGCGGCGGGCGTAGCGGCTGCGGTCTGAGCGGCGGCGGCCACCGGCACCCCCGAGAGCATTGTTCCCGCGAGCAACACCGTAACGGCGCGCGTTCCGAACTTCGACGTATTGATAACTTTCACCATTCCACCCCAGCCGGAGACATTGCCGTCGCGTGATTTACGGGCGCGCCCGCCCTGCCCTAACCGCTTCAGCCGATCAACCCGGCGAGATGCTGCCACAAGCCCACCTTGCCCAGATCGTTGAACGTCACGATCAGGAACAAGCACAGGATCGCCGCCAGCCCGCCGCGAAAGGCCCATTCCTGGATCGCCGGCGTCACCGGACGCCGCCGCACAGCCTCTATCGCGTAGAACAGCAAATGCCCTCCGTCGAGCATGGGGACTGGCAAGAGGTTGATGAACCCCAAATTAATCGAGATGATCGCGACCAACCAGATGAAGTCGGGCCAGCCCATGCTGAGCTGTTCGCCGGAGAATTTCACCATGCCGACAACACCCGACATGTCCTTTATCGGACGGCGGCCGGTAATCAATTGGCCAAGCCCCTGGCCGGTTTGCCGAACCAGCGCCCAAAGCTCCCTGGAAGCGACAGCCGGTGCCTCTAGAACGCCGATTCGCACGAAGACCGGCCGGGCGGCGTGGACCCCCAGCATTCCGATATCGCCTTCGTTGCCGAACTTGTCCTTGACGTGCCGCTTGCCGATCACCGCGTCGCTCGCCATCGCGACGCCGCTGCGATCGAAATCGATCCTGACCCGCTCGCCGGCGCGCAGCTGGACGTAATAGGCCAAATCCTCGAACGTCTCGACCGGGCGTCCACCCAGCGCGGTGATCCTGTCCCCGGTCTTCAGGCCTGCCGCAGCAGCGGCGCTGCCCCTCTCCACCCCGGCCACGGTCGTAGGCGTGCGATTGTCGCCATAGGCCAGGGCGAATCCCATCAGGATCAGCAGAGCGAGGAGGAAATTGGTCACGGGACCGGCCAGCACGACGATCGCGCGTTGCCACAATGGTTTGGCCTGGAAGGTGCGGGCGCGCTCCGCCGGCGGCAGCGCCAGCCAGGCAGGGTCGGGCTGGCTGGCCGGGTTCATGTCGCCAGCGAAGCGGACATAGCCGCCAAGCGGGATCCAGCTCAGTTTCCAGCGCGTGCCGCGTTTGTCGGTCCAGCCGGTGATTTCCGGGCCAAACCCGATCGAAAAAACTTCCGACTTGATGCCGAACAGCCGCGCGGCGAGATAATGGCCGAGCTCGTGGAAGAACACGAGCGGCCCCAGCAACAGCGCGAAGCCGACAATGTACAGGATCAGACCGGGACTCTGCATCAGGTAACGCAATCCTCTACACGCTCGCCCGCGATGGTACGCGCTTCGTCATCTATAGCCAGTACGTCGTCCAGTGTCTCGGGCGCGGGCGGGTCGTAGCCGTCGAGCGTATCGGCGACGATTGCGGCAATTTCGAGGAAACCGATTTTGCCCGCCAGAAAGGCCGCCACCGCGACCTCGTTGGCGGCGTTGAGAATCGCCGGGCGCCCGCCTCCCGCGGTCAGCGCGCGGCGCGCCAATGCCAGTGCGGGAAAACGTTGCTCATCAGGAGCTTCGAAATCGAGCCTGCCGGCGGCGATCAGGTCGAGCGGCGCCATCGGCGTCGCCATCCGTTCCGGCCAGGCGAGGCAATAAGCGATCGGCGTCCTCATGTCGGCCGGCCCCAACTGCGCGAGCACCGATCCATCGGCATATTCCACCAGCGAATGGACCAGCGACTGCCGATGCACGATGATCTCGATATTGTCGGCCTCGACCGGGAACAGCCGTGCGGCCTCGATCAATTCGAGGCCCTTGTTCATCATCGTCGCCGAATCGACAGATATCTTGGCGCCCATCGTCCAATTGGGATGCGCCACCGCCTGTTGCGGCGTGACGTCGCGCATGCGCTCTAGGCTCCAGTCGCGAAACGGTCCGCCGCTCGCGGTCAGGATGATACGGCGGACGTGCTTCGCCTGGGCAGGATCGAAACATTGAAAGATCGCATTGTGCTCGGAATCGGCGGGCAGCAGCGTCGCGCCGAATCGCCGCGCCGCGTCGACCACCAATTCCCCCGCCGAAACCAGCGGTTCCTTGTTGGCGATCACCACGGTGCCGCCCTGCTCCACCGCCGCCATCACTGGACGCAGCCCCGCGCACCCCACGATCGCCCCAACGGTGAGATCGGCTCCCGATCGCGCGGCGTCGCATATCGCTTGCACGCCGCCCGCGACATCGATGCCGGTACCGGCCAGCGCCTCGCGCAGCGCGGGTAGGCAGCTCTCGTCGGCGACCACCGCCAATTCGGCGCGCGTTCGCCGCGCCGCCGCCGCAAGGCGCTCGACGTCGCAATTGGCGGTCAACGCCCGCACCTTGAAGCGATCGGGCTCGCGCTCGATCAGGTCGAGCGTGGATGTGCCGACCGATCCGGTCGCGCCCAGAATGGTGACGGTCTTCATGGGCGCCAGACGTACAGGAGGGGAACGATGACGACCAGGAACGCGGCAACCGGAGCCACCGGCACCAGCCCGTCGAGCCGGTCGAGCGCCCCGCCGTGGCCGGGGAACAGAGTCCCGCTATCCTTGGTGCCGGCGCGGCGTTTGAGCCAGCTTTCGAACAGGTCGCCGCCTTGGGCGAGCAACGCCAGGATGGGAGTCGCCAGTGTCAGCCGCATCGCCAAACCATATTGCCAATGGAGGACCCAGCCGAAGGCGCTCGCCGCCGCGATGCCGCCGATCAGCCCGGCCCAGGTCTTGTTGGGGCTGATCATCGGCGCGAGTTTCGGGCCGCCGATAAATTTTCCGGCGAAATAGGCGCCGATGTCGCACATCCAGACCAGCGCCAGCGTCCAGAGTGTGTAGATCAGCCCGAATTCGCGGTTTTCGCGGATGACCAGCAGCGCCAGGACCGGCGCGCCGACATAGACCATGCCCAGTCCCAGCGCGCGGGGCTTGAACACCGCTGCGACGAACACCGCCGCCGCGCCAACGATTCCCAAAGCGAACCAGCCCGGCCCCCAGGCGGCGGGCGACATCACGGTCAACGGCACAACGAGAGCCAGCATCGCGCCACGTTTGTCGCGGGCCGCGGTGCCGACCAGGTCTGCCCATTCCGCGATCATGACCATCGCCATCGCCGCGACGAGCAGCCAGAATATCCATCCGCCAAGCACAACCGCGGCCAACGCCAAGGCCATCAGGCCAAGGCCCACCGTGGCGCGGACCAACAATTCGGGCGGGCGCTTCGGCGGGCGCGCGGAACGGTCGCTCACAGGCCTCCAAAACGGCGTTGCCGTCGCCCGAAGGCGGCGATCGCCTCGCTCAATGTTTCGGCATTGAAATCAGGCCACAACGTATCGACGAACAGCAATTCGGCATAGGCCGCCTGCCACAGCAGGAAGTTCGACAGCCGCTGTTCGCCCGAGGTGCGGATCAACAAATCAAGCGGCGGCAAGTCATGCGTGTCGAGCAGGTTTTCGATCGCCTGAGTATCGATATCCTCGATCGCCATGCCCTCGTCGCGCACCCGGCGCGCCAGTTCTCGAGCCACGCCGGCCAATTCGGCCTGCGACCCGTAATTGAGCGCGATCGCCAGCAACGGACCCGTGTTGGCCGACGTGCGCCCGGTCGCGTCGTCGATCATCGCGACCAGATCGGGGGAGAAGCGGCGGTAATCGCCGATCACCCGCAGCCGCACATTCTCGCGGACCAGCTCGTCGAGGTCACTGCGGATGAAATGGCGCAGCAGACCCATCAGGTCGCCAACTTCCTCCTCGGGACGCCGCCAATTCTCGGACGAAAAAGCGTAGAGCGTCATCGCCTCGATCCCCATCGCGCGACCCGCGCGGGTGACCTTGCGGACCGCCTCGACGCCCTGGCGATGCCCGGCGAGCCGCGGCAAATGACGCTTCTTCGCCCAACGGCCATTACCGTCCATGATGATGGCGACATGGCGCGGCAGCACCGCGCTTGAAGCGGCCGGCGCCATATCGGTGGCGGCGACGGGCTTCACTGGCCCAGGATTTCCTTTTCCTTGGCCGTTGCCGCGGCGTCGATATCGGCGATCGTGCTGTCGGTCACCTTCTGCACTTCGGTCTCATGGCGCTTGCGCTCATCCTCGGAGTACACGCCCTTCTTCTCGTCGGTCTTGAGCGAATCCATCCCGTCGCGACGCACGTTGCGCGCCGCGATCCGCGCCTTCTCAGCATATTGGCCCGCGAGTTTCGCGAGTTCCTTGCGGCGTTCCTCGGTCAGATCGGGGATCGGCAGCCGCAACGTATTGCCGTCGTTGATCGGGTTGAGGCCGAGACCGGCCGAGCGGATCGCCTTTTCGACCGGGCCGACATTCGACTTGTCCCACACCTGGACCGACAACATGCGCGGCTCGGGCGCAGACACCGTCGCGACCTGGTTGAGCGGCATGTGCGATCCGTACACCTCGACCGTCACCGGATCGAGCAACGCGGTCGACGCGCGACCGGTGCGCAGCCCGCCGAGATCGTGCTTCAGCGCTTCGACCGCGCCGGCCATGCGGCGCTCGAGATCGGCCTTGTCATAAGCGGCCATGTGTCATCCTTCCTTTTGCACTACCGTCGAGACGCCCTCTCCGCGCAGCACCGAGGCAAGATTGCCCGGCTCGCGGATGTTGAACACCACGATCGGAATATTGTTGTCGCGGCACAAGGCTATGGCGCTTGCATCCATCACCTTGAGATTATCTGCGAGCACCGTGTCGTAACTCACGGTCTCATAACGCTTTGCCGCAGAGTCCTTCTTGGGGTCGGCATTGTAGACGCCGTCGACCGAGGTACCCTTGAACAGCGCGTCGCAATTCATTTCGGCGGCGCGCAGCGCAGCGCCGCTGTCGGTCGTGAAGAAAGGCGAGCCGACGCCGGCGGCGAAGATCACCACGCGTCCCTTTTCGAGGTGGCGCATCGCGCGGCGTCGAATGAAAGGTTCGCATACCGACTGCATCGGAATCGCGGACTGCACCCGGGTGTCGACCCCGACCTGCTCGAGCGCGTTCTGCACCGCCAGCGCATTCATCACCGTCGCCAGCATGCCCATATAGTCGGCGGTCGCCCGCTCGATGCCCTTCGCCGCTGCCGACAGTCCGCGGAAAATGTTGCCGCCGCCGACCACGACACACAATTCGTGCCCGGCGTCCCTGGCATCCTTGATCTCGCCCGCGACGCGCGCGGTGACCGTCGGATCGATCGCCAAGCCCCCCTCACCCATCAGGACCTCGCCCGAGAGTTTCAGGAGGATGCGTTTATAAGCGGGGCTGGACATCTACACCTTCGGGTCGTGAAGTGGCGCGGACCTTAGGGGCGTCATGCCCCGAAGCCAAGCGGATAGAGTTTGTTTTGAAACGCGCCGAGGGCGCGTTTCGCGGCACCGGCCC
>NZ_BCYZ01000001.1 GCF_001598455.1 Sphingomonas pruni NBRC 15498 | reverse complement strand
GGGCCGGTGCGGTCTCAAAACTCGCTCTTTCGCGAGTTTTCAACAGACGCTTAGCGGATACGAAAAAGGGCCGCGCCTCGCGACGCGGCCCCTTGTTCATTCGAGTCGTCGGATCAGGCCGGCTGCGGCACGCCGGAGGCCGCCGCGACTTCCGCCGCGAAGTCCGATTCTTCCTTCTCGATGCCTTCGCCGAGCTGGAAGCGGACATAGTCCTTCAGCGTGATTGGCGAGCCGGCTTCCTTGGCAGCCGCGGCGACCACGTCGGAGATCTTGGTCTTGCCGTCCATCACGAACAGCTGGCTGACCAGGGCATTCTCCTTGCGGTACTTGGCGATCGCGCCGTCGACCATCTTGGCGACGATGTCGGCGGGCTTGCCGCTCTCGGACGCCTTTTCCTGGGCGATCGCGCGCTCGCGCTCGATCACTGCCGGGTCGAGGTCTTCCTCGTTGAGCGCCAGCGGGAAGGCCGCCGCGATGTGCATCGCCAGCTGCTTGCCGAGCGCTTCGAGCTTGTCGGCCGGAGCCTCGCTCTCGAGCGCGACGAGCACGCCGATCTTGCCGAGGCCCGGCGCCTGCGCGTTGTGGACGTAGGACACGACCGCGCCCTTCGACACTTCGAGCTTCTTGGCGCGGCGCAGCGTCTGGTTCTCGCCGATCGTCGCGATGTTGTTGGTCAGCACTTCCTCGACGGTCTTGCCGCCGAGCGGCGCCGCCTTGATCGTCGCGATGTCGTCGCCCAGCTCGAGCGCGACCGAGGTCACGTCGCGGACGAACGCCTGGAACTGGTCGTTCTTGGCGACGAAGTCGGTTTCCGAATTGACTTCGACCGCGGCGCCCTTGGTGCCGGAAACCTCGACGCCGACCAGGCCTTCGGCCGCGGTGCGGCTCGACTTCTTGGCGGCGGCCGCGAGGCCCTTGGTGCGCAGCCAATCCATTGCTGCGTCCATGTCGCCGCCGGCTTCGCCCAGCGCCTTCTTGCAGTCCATCATGCCCGCGCCGCTCTTCTCGCGCAGGTCCTTGACCATTGCTGCCGTGATCTCGGCCATGTCTTCAGTCCTTCTAGTCAGAATGTGGTTGCGGGCGAGGCGGGGCTGCGTCGCCCTACCCCGCCCGCATGACGGTTCGGCGACGGATTAGGCGTCGATCTGGCGCTCGGCCTCGGCGGCCATGTCGGCCTGCTGGGCTTCGTCACCGACGACCGGCTCCGCGTTCAGCGCTTCCTCGACCGGGGCTTCGACCTGCGCACCCAGATCGACGCCGGCATTGGCCTGACGCTGCTGGCCACCACGGGTCGCGGCGATGGCAACCGCTTCGCAATAGAGGCGGATCGCGCGCGCGGCGTCGTCATTGGCCGGAACCGGGAAAGCGATGCCGTCGGGCGAGACGTTCGAATCGAGGATCGCGACGACGGGGATACCCAGCGTGTTGGCTTCCTTGATCGCCAGCTCTTCCTTGTTGGCATCGATCACGAACATCACGTCGGGAACGCCGCCCATGTCGCGGATGCCGCCGAGCGAAAGCTCGAGCTTGTCCTTCTCGCGGGTGAGCTGCAGCACTTCCTTCTTGGTCAGGCCGTGCGTGTCGCCCGAGAGCTGCTCTTCGAGCGCCTTGAGGCGCTTGATCGAGTTGGAGATCGTCTTCCAGTTGGTGAGCATGCCGCCCAGCCAGCGGTGGTTGACGAAATGCTGACCGGCGCGACGCGCGGCGTCGGCGATCGGCTCCTGCGCCTGGCGCTTGGTGCCGACGAACAGCACCTTGCCGCCCGACGCGACCGACGAGCTGACGAATTCGAGCGCGCGCGCGAACAGCGGCACGGTCTGCGACAGGTCGATGATGTGGACGCCGTTGCGGTCGCCGAACAGATACGGCTTCATCTTCGGGTTCCAGCGGTGGGTCTGGTGGCCGAAATGCGCGCCCGTTTCGAGCAATTGCTGCATGGTGACGACAGGTGCCGCCATAGGGATAACTCCTTCCGGTTGTGCCTCTGGGAAGCGGGAACCGAGAAGTCTCGGCACCGGGTTATGATGCTTCCCATGCGGGTTTGAGGCGCGCGCCCTAGGCCAAAGTTCCGGCAAAGGCAAGTGGGTGGTACGCACGCTCGTCATGCTCACAACCGCTTATCGCGGACTTATTCATGCTATGTTCCGCTTTTTCGCTTGACGTGCGGAACATCAACAGAACATACAGCGATCATCCACAGGACGCGGAACATCTGAATCGCCCAATGGTTGGTTCAACACGGATCGCGGTCCACCCAGAGGGGAAGTCGCAATGTTTACGATCGTTGCTGTCCTGATGTTCGCCGGTGCGCTGTTCGCGGCGGGCGCGACCATTTATTCGACCGTAATTCCGGCATTGCCCAACATTCAGGCCGCGCTTGCCGGCAAGGATCGTGCATCAATCGTTCCGCCACTGCCGCCGCGTCATGCCGCGGCAACGATCAGGGTAACGGTGCGGTCGGTTTCGGCGCAGCCGACATATTGGCGCGCTGCCGCCTGATCCGCGCGTAATTGCGCGCGCTGAACGGGATCAACCCTAGATAGATAATGCAGACCCCTATCAGGGTTGGCCATGGTGCAGAGATTAGCGCCACGCCGATAGCGACGATCACTGCCAACGCCTCGAACCGGATATTCCGCCGCAACCTGAGCGACGCCCAACTGAAAGTCGCGACGCTGGAAATCATCAGCAGCGCAATGAATGCCATCCATGGCGCGACCAGCCACCATTGACGCAACCACCCGCCCAATTCGGGTAGGCCCATCTCTTCGGTGACAAACCACAGATAGAGCGGCAACATGGCGCCGATTGCCCCTGCCGGCGCGGGAATGCCGGTCAGATAGCCGGCCGCCTTGCGCGGTTGTTCGGTAGCGTCGATCTGCGCGTTGAAGCGTGCGAGCCGCATCGCGCAGAATACCGCGAACAGTAATGCGCAGATCCATCCGAACCGTGGCGCGTTAGTCAGCGACCAGAGATACAGGATCAGGGCAGGCGCGACCCCGAACGAAATCGCGTCGCTAAGCGAGTCGAGTTCCGCGCCGAACCTGCTGGTCCCGCGCAACAACCGCGCAACCTGTCCGTCCACGCCGTCTAGCACGCTCGCTATGAGGATCATCACCACTGCCATGTGCCAGTCCTGGGCGATGGCAAAGCGGACGCCGGTGAGTCCTGAACAGAGCGCGAGCGCGGTCAGCGCGTTGGGCGCGATGGTACGGAGCGGGAGTCCGGCAGGACGACGGCGGACCGGACGCCTCACTGTCCCTCAACCATTGGGAAAGCGATTGGGCACATTGTCACTGGGTGACGCCGCTCATTGTCTCGCCGCCGGTCCGGCCGATAATCGTCTCGCCCGCGATGGTGCGCTGGCCCAGGATCACCTGACAAATAGTGTCAGCCGGCAGAAACACGTCGACCCGGCTACCGAACCGGATCAGCCCGATGCGCTGACCGGGCGCGACCATGTCGCCCTCCTTGACGAAGGCGACGATCCGGCGTGCGACGAGCCCGGCGATCTGGGTAAAGCCGATCAACCGGCCGTCCTTGCCCTCGACGACGAGATGCTGGCGCTCATTCTCTTCGCTCGCCTTGTCGAGGTCGGCATTGAGGAACTTGCCGGAAATATAAACCACGCGGCGGATGATCCCCTGGATCGGCGTACGGTTCACATGGACGTCGAACACGCTCATGAAGATCGAGACGCGGATCAGCGGCGCCGTTCCCAATATATCGAGCTCGGCGGGCGGCACCACCGGCTGGATCATCGTCACCAGCCCGTCTGCGGGGGCGATCACCAGGCTGTCGTCGCGCGGCGTCACGCGGATGGGGTCGCGGAAGAAAGCGGCCACGCCCAGCGTCAGGAACGCCAGCGGCCAGAACAGGACTTTCCAGATAAGTAGCGACAGCAATGCCGCGACGGCGGCGATGATGACGTAGCGACGCCCTTCCGGGTGCATCGCGGGAAAGCGCCACTTGACGGTGGACGTGCCGATTTCCGGCGGATCGAGTGAAGGCATGGGCGCCATCTAACCGTGTTGCTTGTGCGGTACAATGCGCGGGAAGCGAGACAGTCTCCCGGAGCGGTGAGCGGGCACGGCGCTTGACCCCCCTCCCCGCTTCACCCTAGAGGCCCGACCGAAAACCCCCATCAGGAAAGCGGATATGGCGAAGATCAAGGTGAAGACGCCCGTCGTGGAGATCGACGGCGACGAAATGACGCGGATCATCTGGGAATGGATCCGTGAGCGCCTGATCAAGCCGTATCTCGACATCGATCTCGATTATTACGATCTCGGCATCGAGCATCGCGATGCGACCGACGACAAGGTGACCGTCGACAGCGCCAAGGCGATCCAGAAGTACGGCGTCGGCGTGAAATGCGCGACGATCACCCCCGACGAGCAGCGCGTCGAGGAGTTTCACCTCAAGAAGATGTGGAAGTCGCCCAATGGCACGATCCGCAATATCCTGGGCGGCGTCGTCTTCCGCGAGCCGATCGTGATCTCGAACGTCCCGCGCCTGATCCCCGGCTGGACCAAGCCGATCGTGGTCGGCCGTCACGCCTTCGGCGACCAGTATCGCGCGACCGACTTCCGCGTGCCCGGCCCGGGCAAGCTGACCATGACCTGGGTCGGCGACAATGGCGACAAGATCGAGGAGGAAGTGTTCCAATTCCCCTCATCGGGCGTCGCGATGGGCATGTACAATCTCGACGATTCGATCCGCGACTTCGCCCGCGCTTCGATGCACTACGGCTTGAACCTCAAGTGGCCGGTGTATCTGTCGACCAAGAACACCATCCTCAAGGCCTATGACGGCCGCTTCAAGGACCTGTTCCAGGAAGTGTTCGAGGCCGAGTTCGCCGACAAGTTCAAGGAAGCGAACATCACCTATGAGCACCGCCTGATCGACGACATGGTCGCCTCGGCGCTGAAGTGGAGCGGCGAGTTCGTCTGGGCCTGCAAGAATTACGACGGCGACGTCCAGTCTGACCAGGTCGCGCAGGGCTTCGGCTCGCTCGGGCTGATGACCTCGGTCCTGCTCTCGCCGGACGGCAAGACGGTCGAGGCCGAAGCGGCGCACGGCACCGTCACGCGCCACTATCGCCAGCACCAGCAGGGCAAGGCGACCTCGACCAATCCCATCGCGTCGATCTTCGCCTGGACCGGCGGCCTCAAATATCGCGGCAAGTTCGACGGCACGCCCGACGTCACGCGCTTCGCCGAGGAACTCGAAAAGGTCTGCATCGAGACCGTCGAGAGCGGCAAGATGACCAAGGACCTCGCGCTGCTGATCGGGCCGGATCAAGCGTGGATGACCACCGAGCAGTTCTTCGAGGCGGTCCGCGAGAATCTCGAAAAGCGCATGGCCGCCTGGGCGTAAGCGCCTAGATTCCTAGCCATTCCAAGCCGCCGGACAGGTGCTCGGCGGCATAATCGACCTGCAGCACCCTCCGCCGGCCCGGTTCACGCGCGGCGTCGGAGGCGTGCAGGATCGGCGTTGCATAGGCCCAGATGTCGCCGGCCTCTGCCAGGCAGCGGTGCATGCCGAGACGTTCCACTATAGCGGAAATTTCGGCTTCCCTGACCCGTCCGAGAAGGTGAGATCCTGGCGCTATTAGCAGCGGCGCATTGGCCCCGGGCACCCGATCGAGATGGATACGGATCGTCATCATCCGCTCGAGCAATTCGATCGGCGGCGCGACGTGGTGCAATCCCGCCTTGGTTGTCCACGGCCCGAAGCCCGACACCTCCGCGCGATTGCGGACGACGATCGTACGATCCTGATGCCAGCCGAGCGCCCAATTGGTGGCGGCCGACTTGTCGAACAGGATCATCCGCACCGGTCGCGTCGCAGGGCGGAGGTGCCGCGCCACCAGCGCGCCGATAGCTCCTCGCGCATTGAGTAGATTTGTCAAAGCCGGAATGCCGGTCAGGCGCAGGCCGGCATGATCGGCAGGCTGACTCTCGACCGCCTGCATGATTGCTGAAAGATACCCGGAAGCCGCACCCAGCCAAAGCTCCGCCCCGTCCCCGTCGAGGTTCAGCGCGCGACCCTCCTTAGATGCGACAATCACGCCTTTGCTTCGGGCGACCGAACATGTTCCGGGCGAAAGCCCATGCCGATCAGCCGAGCGGGAATGCGGCGCAGCAGCGGGATGCGGTCGAGCATTTTTGCCGCAAGCGGGGGGGCGTCGAGCGGTTCGCTGTTCGAGAGCAAGGGCGCGATGATCGTATCCTGCACCATCTTCTGCATCCCCTGGGTCAGCTTGACAGCGCGGATGCGACGGTCGTGGACCTTGTGGAGCAACGGATCGGGGTCGTCGCCCGCCGCCATCGGCGCGGCAAGAATATTGGCGGCGGCGACCGCATCCTGCACCGCCAGATTGATTCCGACGCCGCCGATCGGCGACATTGCGTGCGCGGCATCGCCGATCACGAGCAGACCCGGCCGGTCCCACTTCTGCAAACGATCAACCGTCACGGTGAGCAGCTTGACGTCGTCCCAACGGGTCACGCCCTGATCGACCGTCGCGGTTTCCGGTCCGATCGCGCGCACCCGATCGCGGAAGGCATCGAGTCCCTCGGCCCGGATCTTCTCGGCGCCGCCCTTGGGAAAGACGAATGCGCATTGATAATAATCGCCGCGATCGATCAGCACGAACAGGATGCCGGTATCGAACACGCCCATCGTGTCGTTCTCGGGCTGCGCGACCTTGGGGATGCGGAACCAGAAGACGTCCATCGGCGCGCCGATCTGGATGGCGGGCAAGCCGTCGCGGTGCCGTGAATCGCGCCCATCGGCGGCGATGGTCAGCCGCGCACGGATCTCCTGGCCGTCGGCCGTCCTGACCCCGATCACGCGTCCGCCCTCCTCGATCAACTCGGCACCTTCGCAGCTTTGGCGCAGGTCGAACGTGGGGTAGCGACGCGCGGCATCGGCGACGAAATCGAGAAAGTCCCATTGCGGCATCAAGGCGATGTAAGGCGCCGGAACGTTGAGATGCGTCAGGTCGACGATCTGCATGTCGCGGCCGGCAATGCGCGCGCCCAACCGTTCGACCTTCTGGTGTGGGCGCCGGAGCAATTCGTCGAGCAGGCCGAGCTCGCTGAAGACGCGCAAGGTCGATGGATGGACGGTGTCGCCGCGAAAATCGCGCAGGAAGTCCTTGTGCTTCTCCAGCACCGTGGTCTTCAGGCCGGCGCGCGCGAACAGCAATCCCGCGACCATTCCGGCCGGTCCGCCGCCGATAATACAGACATCGACATCAGTCATGACCTGACAAACTCCCTTCGGCCTGCTTTGATGCCGGCATGGCAATTGGTCTCGACAACAAGGGGTTCAGCGACGCGCTGGTGATTCTCGGTGCCGCGGGCATCGTGATCCCGGCTTTCGCACGGTTCAAGGTCAGTCCGGTGATCGGGTTCATCCTGGTCGGCATGCTGGTCGGACCGTCAGGGCTCGGGGCGCTGGTCGGGCAATACCCTTGGCTCTACCACATCACCATATCCGACGCGCACGCGATCGAGCCCTTCGCCGAGTTCGGCATAACCTTGCTGCTGTTCTCGATTGGTCTCGAACTCTCGCTCAGACGCTTGTGGGGAATGCGCGCCGCGGTGTTTGGAGTCGGTGCGGCCGAATTGCTGGGATGCGCAGCGGTCATTGGCGCCGCATTGTTCCTGGCCGGAGACAATTGGGGCGGCAGCCTCGGGCTAGGGCTAGCGCTGGCTTTGTCGTCCACCGCGCTCGTCTTGCCAATCGCCGGGACGACAAGTCCGGTCGGAAGAGCTGCCTTTGCCATGCTGCTGTTCGAGGACCTGGCGCTAGTCCCAATCATCTTCACGCTCGGCGCGATGGGCGGGCGTGGCGGCGATATCGTCAGCGTCCTTATCTGGGGAGCAATCGCGATCGCGGCGATCTTCCTGGTCGGCCGCTTCGTCCTCCCGCGGCTGTTCGCACAGGCCGCGCGGACCAAGAGCCCCGAACTGTTCCTGGCCATCTCGCTGCTGGTCGTCATCGTCGCCAGCCTCGCCACCACAGCCGCCGGCCTGTCGCCGATCGTCGGCGCGCTGCTCGCCGGCGTGCTGATCGCCGAGACCGAATATCATAGCGAGGTCGAAGTCATCACCGCGCCGTTCAAGGGCCTCGCGCTCGGCGTGTTCCTGATCACCGTCGGCATGAGCCTGAGCCTCGATACATTGATCGATCGCTGGGGCGATTTCGTGCTGGCCTTGCTCGGCGTCGTTGCGGCGAAGTCGATCGTCACCTTCGCTTTGCTCAAGCTGTCCAAGGCGCGCAACGGCGTCGCCGCCGAAACCAGCCTGTTGATGGCCAGCCCGTCGGAAACCACGCTGATCGTGCTCGGCACCGCGGCAGCGGCAGGGCTGATCGCGCAGCAGGACGCGGCGTTCTGGCAGACGGTGACGGCATTGGGTCTGACAATTACGCCGGCGCTGGCGGAGATCGGTCATGCGGTGGCGCGGCGGCTCGAAGCGCGCGAGGCGCTGGCACCCGACCTCCAGCTCGCTGAGGAAGGTCCAGGTACGGTGGTGATCGGCTTTGGCCGCGTCGGGCGGATGGTCGCGGACATGCTCCGCGAGCACGGCCAGCCCTATATCGCGGTCGAGGCCGATATCGACACGGTCAACGCGGCGCGGCGTGACGGCTACTCGGTGCTGTTCGGCGATGTCGCGCGGAGCGAACTGGTCGACCGCCTCAATCTTGGCCGGGCCAAGGCGCTGGTATTGACGATGGACGATCCGGTGCTGATGGCGCACTTGACCAAACGGGTTCGCGGCTGGGTTCCGGGCCTGACCATCCTGGCGCGCGCACGCGATGCGTCGCACGCCGCCGAGCTCTATCGCGCAGGCGTCACGGACGCCGTGCCCGAGACGCTTGAGAGCTCGCTGCAATTATCCGAAGCGGTATTGGTCGAATTGGGCGTCGCGATGGGACCAGTGATCGCCTCGATCCACGAAAAGCGCGACGAACTCCGCAAATCGATCAAGGAAGAGGCCGGAATCGATCGCGAGCCGCGGCTCCGCCGGGTGAAGAAGGTGGAGGCTTCCTAGGCGGTTGGGCCATGTCCAACGCCGCTGCGGCGACATCCAGCACTTACCCGGTAAAAGCCGGGGCCAAGTATCGGCGCGCCTGAGACGACAGGTCGCCATCGCCAATTCATCGAAGCTGGGCCCCGGCCTTCGCCGGGGAAGCGCATAAATCAGCCTGCGATCGCCGCCTTCACCGCCGCAACCGCATCTTCGCCCTTGCTGCCGTCGGGGCCGCCGCCTTGGGCCATGTCGGGGCGGCCGCCACCGCCCTGCCCGCCGAGTACTGCGACCGCTTTACGGAGCAGATCCACTGCGTTGAACCGGCTCGTCAGATCGTCGGTCACACCGACGGCGATCGAGGCGCGGCCGTCATTGACCGCGACTAATACCGCCACGCCCGAGCTGATGCGCGCCTTGGTCTCGTCGACCGCACCGCGCAGTCCCTTGGCCTCGAGCCCCTCGACCACCTGACCGACGAAATTGATGCCATCGACCTGTTCAGGGCCCGCGGGAGCGGCACCGGCACCACCGCCCAGCGCCAGCGCCTTCTTGGCTTCGGCCAGTTCGCGTTCGAGCCGGCGGCGTTCCTCGACCAACGCCGCGACGCGCGCGGGCACTTCGTCCGGCGTCGCTTTGAGCACGGCGGCGGTTTCGCGCAGCTTCTCGTCGCGGCCAGCCAGATAAGCGCGCGCCGCTTCGCCGGTCAGCGCTTCGACGCGGCGCACCCCCGACGACACCGCGCCTTCGCTGACCAGCTTGAACAGGCCAATATCGCCGGTCGCATTGACGTGCGTGCCGCCGCACAATTCGAGACTGTAGATCTTCTGCCCGTCGCGCCCCATCGACACGACGCGCACCTCGTCGCCATATTTCTCGCCGAACAGCGCCATAGCGCCTTCCTCGATCGCTTCCTCGGGCGTCATCAGCCGCGTCGAGACGGCGTCGTTCTGACGGATATAGGCGTTCACATCGGCCTCGACCTCGGCCAGCCTGGCCGGATCGATCGCGGTCGGCTGCGAGAAGTCGAACCGCAGCCGTTCGGGCGCGACCAGCGAGCCCTTCTGCGCGACATGCGTGCCCAGCCGCTCGCGCAGCGCCGCGTGCAGCAGATGCGTCGCCGAGTGATTGGCGCGGATCGCATTGCGGCGCTCGCCGTCGACCACCAGGTGCACGGCGTCGCCGATCGCGAGTTCGCCCGCCTCGATCTTCGTCCGATGCGCCCACAGCCGACCGAGATGCTTCTGCGTGTCGAACACGCGGCCTTTCAGCCCCTTGTCGTTGGTCGCGAGGCCGGCATCGCCGACCTGACCGCCGCTCTCGGCATAGAAAGGCGTCTGGTTGAGCACGATGTCGACCTCGTCACCGGTGACGACCTTTTCGACGCGCGCGCCGTCCTTGATCAAGGCGACGACCTCGCCCTCGCCCTGCTCCGAGGTGTAGCCGATGAACTCGGTGCCGCCCTTTTCCTCGACCAGATCGTACCAGAGCTCGTCCGACGCCTTTTCGCCCGATCCCTTCCAGGCGGCGCGTGCGGCGCGCTTCTGCTCGGCCATGGCTGCGTCGAAGCCTTCGCGATCGACCTGCAGGCCCTGGGCGCGCAATGCGTCCTCGGTCAGGTCATAGGGGAAGCCGTAGGTGTCGTAGAGCTTGAACGCGGTTTCGCCCGCCAGGGTCGAGCCTTTGGCCATGCCGGCCGTTGCTTCGTCGAGGAGCTTCAGCCCCTTGTCGAGCGTGCGGCGGAACTGCTTCTCTTCCTGCTGCAAAGTCGCCTCGATCAGCGGCTGCGCGCGGATCAGTTCGGGATAGGCGGCTCCCATCTCGGCGACGAGCGCCGGGACCAGCCGGTGCATCAGAGGATCCTTGGCGCCGAGCAGATGGGCGTGGCGCATCGCGCGGCGCATGATGCGGCGGAGCACATAGCCGCGCCCTTCATTGGCCGGCAGCACGCCGTCGGCGACGAGGAAACCCGACGAGCGCAGATGATCGGCGATCACGCGATGGCTCGCCATCTGCTCGCCGATCGCCTTGGTGTGGGTCAACGCTTCCGAAGCGGCGATCAGCGCCTTGAACGTGTCGGTGTCGTAATTGTCGTGGACGCCCTGCAGCACCGCGGCGACGCGTTCGAGCCCCATGCCGGTGTCGATCGACGGCTTGGGCAGGTTGCCGACGATCTCATTGGCTTCCTGCTCGAACTGCATGAACACCAGGTTCCAGATTTCGACGAAGCGATCGCCGTCCTCGTCGGGCGATCCCGGAGGGCCACCGGGAATGTGATCGCCATGGTCGAAGAAGATTTCCGAGCACGGACCGCAGGGGCCGTTGTCGCCCATCGCCCAGAAATTGTCCTTGGTCGCGATGCGGATGATCCGCTCTTCCGGCAGGCCGGCGATCTTCTTCCACAGATCGAACGCCTCATCGTCGGTATGATAGACGGTGACGGTCAGGCGATCGGCCGGAATGCCCCATTCCTTGGTCAGCAGCCCCCAGGCGAGCGTGATCGCGCGTTCCTTGAAATAGTCGCCGAACGAGAAATTGCCGAGCATCTCGAAAAACGTGTGGTGCCGCGCGGTGTAGCCGACATTGTCGAGATCGTTGTGCTTGCCGCCGGCGCGGACGCATTTCTGGCTCGACGTCGCGGTCGAATAAGGTCGCGATTCCAGGCCGGTAAACACGTTCTTGAACGGCACCATGCCCGCATTGACGAACATCAGCGTCGGGTCGTTCTGCGGCACCAAGGGCGCCGATTGCACGGCGGTGTGGCCGTTGGCGGCGAAGTAATCGAGAAAGCTGCGGCGGATGTCGTTGGTCGAGGTCATGGCCGCGACTTAGGGGACACGGGAGCGCTACTCAAGCCGATGGTGTGTGGAGGCGATTGGGGGTACGATGCGCAGGCGTTCCAATTGGGGAAATGGACGATGCGCCTCTGGCTTGTCACCTTACCGCTCCTCGCCCTAATCCCGGCATCCGTCGGCGAGGCGACGATGCGGCCGAGCACCGCCGATCTGCTCGCCGGCATATCGATCTGCGGAGACGATTTGCCGATCGGCGCGACGCCGCAGCTCTATCCTGGATACGGTAACGGCGGCTTCCCGATTACGACCGCCAATCCGCGCGCGCAGGCATTCTTCGACAATGGCATGCAGCTTGCCCATGCCTTCGCGCACAGCGCCGCGAGCGCCGCCTTCGCCGAAGCGGCCAAGCTCGATCCGAAATGCGCGATGTGCGAATGGGGTGCGGCGTGGAGCGACGGCCCGACGATCAATTTTCCGATCGGCGCGGACCAGCAGAAAGCTGCGCTCGCAAAGGTGCTGGTGGCCGAGAAGCTGCTGACGCCGCAGGCGCCGCAGCGGGAGCGCGATCTGATCGCCGCGCTCAAGCTTCGGTATGTCGATGGCGGGGGCAAGGGTGCCGGGGACCTGGCGTTCGCGAAAGCGATGGACGCGCTGACGCTGCGCTATCCGCAGGACGATGAGATCGCCACGATCGCCGCCGATGCCTGGATGATTCCGACCGCGCTTACCAGCGGCACCGCCAATCTGCCGCGCGCGGTCGCGCTGCTCGAAGGCGTCCTCAAGCGTAACCCCGACTACACCCCGGCGATCCATTTCTACATCCACGCGACCGAAATGAGCGGCTTTCCCAAGCGCGCAGAACCCTATGCCGACAAACTCGGCCGGCTCGCCCCGGCGTCGAGCCATCTTATCCATATGCCGTCGCACACTTTCTATTGGGTGGGCCGCTATCAGGACGCCGCCGACGCCAATGTCGCCGCGGTCGATCTGGGCCAAAGCGACGCGCGGATCGCGGGGCTGATCAAGCCGGGGCAGGTCTGGATGCTCCCCTATCACGGCCACAACGTCCAATATGGCGTCGGCGGCGCGCTGATCTCTGGCGACGGCAAGGCGGCGCTGGCGCTGGCCGACCCCCTGATCGCGGCCACCGCCAGCCTGCCCGACCCCAACAATCTGTTCATCCAGATGGGCGTCGGCACCGCCTATTTCGCGGAAGGACGCTTCGCCGACCCGGCCAAGGTGCTGGCGATGGCCGATCCCGGCGAGAAGCAGCCCTATATCCGGCAATATTGGCAGTACGCGCGCGGCGAGGCGCAGGCCCGGCTGGGCAATGCCGCAGGAGTCCGTGCCGAACGCGCGAAGATCAGCCTGCCGCCGCTTCCCGCCAAGCCGGACGACCTCGCCAATCAATCGCGTCAGCTCGTGCGGATCGCGCAACTCGTGCTCGATGGCCGCGCGGCGATGATTGACAAGCGGCCGGAGTTGGCCGCGCGCGCCTATCTCGCCGCCGCGAAACTCGACGAGGCGAGATTGATGAAGACGCTCAGTGATCCCCCGGCCTGGTGGTACCCGGTGCGCCGCAGCTACGCTGCCGCCTTGCTCGCGCAGGGCAAGGCGCGTGCGGCGATACGGCAGGCGACGCGCGTCCTGGCGCGGAGATCAAACGACCCGGTTGCGCTATCCATTCGGGCGGATGCCGAAGAGGCGCTGGGCATGAAGGATGCGGCGGCGGCGGATCGGGCGGCGGCACTGCGCGGTTGGCGCGGCGACAAGACGGAGTTGACGCCCACGCTGGCCTAGCTGGTGAGCAGCGGCGTACGGTCGCATATGGCGGCAAGCGCCGCGTGGCGCTTCTGCACCGCTTCGCCGTAGAGCGCGACGTCGCCAGGTGCGAGATGCAGGGTCAGCGCCGATCCGTCCTCGCCCAGTTTCGATCGCTCCAGCGGGCCGGCGACACCTCCCGACAAGCGCTGCCCGAGGCGCATCGCCAATCCCCATTGCGCCGCGCGTTTGAGGTCTTGCGCCGGCGCCAGCACGTTGAGCGGCTCGGGCGTCCCGGCGCCTCCACCCAGCGACGTCCACAGCGCCTGCGCGATCAGCGCGCGGCCGCGCCCGTCGATCGCCACCCAATTGCCGTGCAACGCGATCTCGACGCCGCGTTCGGCCCTGAATTCGGGATTGGCGTGCCAGCCGACATCGGCAAGCAGACTGGCGGCGCGACGCAACCGCTCCATTGCCGGCGCGTCCTGAAACAGCGGCGAAATCCAGCGATCGAGCAGGTCGCCATGTTCGGGGAAACGGCCGAGCCGCCGCCCCTCCTCGCGCGTCGCGACGATCAGCGGATCCTGCAGGCGCGTTTCTGCGTCGAGCGCTTCGTAGAGCAATCCTTCGCGAAGCCCGAAGCTGGAGACGATCGTGCGATCGCTCTTGAGGTGGCGAAGCAATGCCGCGAGCAGCGCCGCCGCGTCGTTGAGCATGGGCGCCCGCTGCGACGAGATTCCGGGTACGGTTTTCAGCGTGCCCTTGCCGCTATGGCTGACGCTACGCACCAGCCTACCGATCGTGGCGGGCGACATCGCATATTGCTGGATGATGGGCAGCGGATATTGCCGCAGGTTCATGTCGAGCCGCGCGAGGCTGCGCCATGACCCGCCGACCAGATAGAGCGGCAGGCCCTTGCCCTTGCCGGACCAGCCGGCCTGATCGACCAGCTTGGCGACGCGGCGATCGATCGTTCCCTTGCCCTTCGCCCGCAGTGCCGCGACGCGCAGCACGCCGAGCGGGAACGACACGCGGTCGCGAACCTCTCCTTTCTTGACGCGTACGAGCTCGAGACTGCCGCCGCCAAGATCGCCGACGATACCATCGGCATCGGGAATCGCGGAGAGCACGCCCATTCCCGCGGCGGTGGCTTCCTGTTCGCCCGACAGCAATTCGACCGGCAGTCCAATCCGCGCCGCGGCGTCGAGCAGCACGTGTCCGTTGACCGCATCGCGCACCGCGGCGGTCGCGACCGTCCGCAGGCTCTCCACTTCCATTTCGCGGGCGAGCGCCGCGAACCGTTCGAGCGCCTCGATCGCGAGCTCCAACGCTTCCGGCGCCAACTGGCCCGTTTCGGCAAGCCCGCGCCCCAGCCCTGCCATGACCTTTTCGTTGAACAGCGTCGCCGGCAGCCGCGCTGGCCCCTGGTAGACCACAAGCCGGATCGAGTTCGATCCGATATCGATGATGCCCGCCCGGGGCGGCGAGGTGGCCGATTCGGGCCTCTGTTTGCGGAACAGGAGGGTCGCCACGCTAGCGGCGCCGCGTCAGCGACAATTTCGGTACCGCGCCCCCCTCGAGTGCGGCGCCCCGGCCGGACAAGGACGGGTTGGTCATGAAATAGCGGTGCAGGTTGAACGGCCGCGGACCCGGCTCGATGCGGTCATAGGTCCCGTCGGCGTGGAGCACCCAGCTCTGCTCGGTGTCGATCAGATTCGCTACCATCACCTGATCGAGAATCTGATCGTGCACGGTCGGGTTCAGGATCGGCAACATATATTCGACCCGGCGGTCGAAATTGCGCGGCATCCAGTCGGCCGATGAGATGAATATCTTGGCGCCGTCATTGGGCAGCGCCTTGCCGTTGCCGAAACACCAGATCCGGCTGTGTTCGAGGAAGCGCCCGATCACCGACTTGACCCGGATATTCTCCGACATGCCGGGTACGCCGGGCCGCAAGCAGCAGATGCCGCGAATGATCAGATCGATTTCAACGCCGGCATTGGACGCTTCGTACAATTTCTCGATGATCGCCGGATCGACGACCGAGTTCATCTTGGCCCAGATCGCGCCCGGCCGTCCCTCATTGGCATTGGCGATCTCGGCATCGATCAGGGCGGTCAGGCGCGTACGCATGTCGCGCGGCGAGATGCCGACCAGTTTCAGCGTCGGTTCGACATAACCGGTGACGTAGTTGAAGATCTGCGCGGCGTCCCGACCGATATCCGGATCGGCGGTGAAGAAGCTGAGGTCGGTATAGATGCGCGCCGTGACCGGATGGTAATTGCCGGTGCCGAAATGGCAGTAGGTGCGATATTCGCCGCCCTCGCGCCGCACCACCATCGAGACCTTGGCGTGGGTCTTCCAGTCGAAAAAGCCATAGACGACCTGGACGCCGGCGCGTTCGAGCGCGGAGGCCCAGAGCAGGTTCTGCTCCTCGTCGAACCGCGCCTTGAGTTCGACCACTGCCGTCACCGACTTGCCCGATTCGGCCGCGGCAATCAGCGCGTTGATCACCGCCGATTGCTTGCCGGCGCGATAGAGCGTCTGCTTGATCGCGACGACGTCGGGATCGGCCGCCGCTTGCTTCAGGAATTCGATCACCACTTCGAACGTCTCGTACGGGTGATGGACGACGATATCCTTGGCCTTGATCGCCGCGAAACAATCGCCGCCGAACTCGCGGATACGTTCGGGAAAGCGCGGGCTGAACGGCACGAACTTCAGATCCGGGCGATTCTCGTCGATAATCGCTTCGAGGTCGTGGACGCCCAGGAAGGCGCCGCTTTCGGTGACGAAGGCATCGCCCCCGGCCAGTTCCTCGCGCAGCACCACGCCCAGCGCTTCGGGCATGCCCGATTCGAGTTCGAGCCGGATCACCCGGCCGCGCCGCCGCCGCTTGATCGCATTGGCGAAATAGCGGACCAGATCCTCCGCCTCTTCCTCGATCTCGATATCGCTGTCGCGCAACACGCGGAATTCGGCGGCACCGTTCACCGCGTAACCGGGGAAGATCAGGGTCGAGAAGCGCTTCACCAGCGATTCCACCGCGACGTAGCGCGCCGGCTCGCCCGGCAGTCGGACGAACCGCGCCATCGCAGCCGGCAGCATGAGCAGTTCGCGGATCATCTCGCCGTCCGACGCACGCGTCAGGTCGAAGATCACCGCCAGCCCCTTATTGGGCATGAACGGAAACGGATGCGCGGGATCGAGCGCCTGGGGAGTCAGGATCGGGAAAATCTGTTCGCGGAAATGGTTTTCGAGCCACGCCGCCTCGTCCGCGGTGACGGCTTCGTCGATCTGGCGCGATCCGAGCACGTGGATTCCCGCCTCGGCCAGTTGATGACGCAAGTCACGCCAGACATTGCGCTGATCCTCGACCAGCGCATCGGCGCCGGCGACGATCGCGGCGAGTTGCTCGCGCGTGGTCAGGCCATCGGGCGAACGGCGTTCGACTTCCTGCTTCTGCTGGCCCATCAACCCAGCGACGCGGACCATGAAGAATTCGTCGAGATTGGAACCCGAGATCGACAGGAACCGCACGCGTTCGAGCAGCGGGTGGGCGGTGTTACACGCTTCTTCGAGGACCCGTCGATTGAACGCCAGCCAGGAGAGTTCGCGGTTGAAATAGCGCTCGCCGCTCTCCCCGCTTTCGAACGGATCGTCATCATTGGCGAGGCGTGCGATATGGGCGGGGCGAGTCATTGTTCACCTTGTTGGGTGGTATCGGCTGCGGACGGCCGGGCGATGATTCCCGCCTCGGCCAGTGTGGCCCTTGCCAGCGGGATCGACAAGCGCTTGCGGCGTTCGAGCACTTCCTGATCGAGCACGTCGACGACACGTTCCACCGCAATGAAACTGCGTTCGAGCCGCGCGATCAGCCACTGGATCAGGTCCGGGCGCGCATCGAGCCCGCGACGCAGGAACTGGCGTTCGAGCAGCGCCTGCATCAGCGCGTCGTCGGGGGGGCCGATCTCCGCGATCGGGCTGGCGGCAAGCCGCGAGCGCAGATCGGGGATGCCCACTTTCCAGGCCGGTGGCGCGGCATTGGCGACGAACAATTGCGGACGACGCGCTGCCTGGGCGTCGTTCCAGGCGTGGAACAGCTCCTTTTCGGGCCGCAAATCGGCGTCGTCGACGATCCTGCCGCCGCTCCGGCTAGCGAATACGCGCGCCAGCAGGCTGCGCCCGGATTTGCGCGGACCGACCAGCAAGGCGGTCATCACCGGCCAAGTCCCCCAATGTTCGAGCTGATGGAAGGCATGGGCATTGGACGGAGTGACGAGGAACTCGTCATCGCCCGGTCCGGGCGGCCAAGCCAGCGGCAGGCCGAACTGCTGGCTCATCCGGTCGGTCGGTCGTCCGACGGGACCGACGGCGGAGGCAACGATGGCCGCCGGATCCGGAGCGTCGCGCCGCTACGGCCGACCTGGAAACCCCGCGCTTCGAGCGCCGACGCCAGCGCCGCCGGATCGCCGCTATAGTTGAGCCGCATCACCGACACCCCGCCGATCGCCATGCTGGTGGTGTTGGCGCCGCTGACGCCCGGCACGCCGCGGACCGCGCCCTCGATTGCAGAGACCGACGCGGCGCTCGGCGTATCGAACTGGAGGGTGATCGCAGCGCCGCTCGTGACCGCAGTCGTGGCGTCGGCGGTCGTCGCCTCACCGGTCGGCGTGTCGGTCGGTGTTGGCGTTGCCGTCGGCGTCGCCTGGGGCGGCGGAATATAGGCAAGGCTGGGGTCGACGCCGAGCGCGCCGTTGCGCAGTCCATCCTGATAGATCGTGTCGATCCGCTTCACGCCGGCGTCGAGCAAAGCCGGCACGCCGGCCTCGCTGTCGACGCGCAACGCGAATCGCGCCATCAAATCGTTGTCGGGGCCGTGCCGCGCCTCGAACACGCCGACGACGGGGCCGCCCGGCCATTGGCGATAGAGCGTGACCGACGGCACCAGCACGTCGGCGGCGGCATATTGGTCGAGCACGCTGCGCCACCAGCCGCGATCGCGCCGGCCCGCCTGGCCCTCATTGACCAGAAGCGAATCGGCGCCGACGCCGGTCGGGCGAATGTAGTCGACCGAGCTGTCTCCGGCGCGGAACCGCTGCCAAGCATCGGCCCAGGCCGTCTTCTGCTCGAACGCGACCGCGCTGCCGCCGGACCATTGGACCGGGATGACCAACATCGGTGCTGATCGCGAAATATCGCCGACCGCGCCCATCAATCCGCCCAGCCGCGCCCGGCTGAACAGCACGCCCAGTTTGGCGATGTAGCGATTGGGCCCGATCTGCTCGTTCTGGATGACAATGCCGGTCACCATCGAATCGAGCACGCTGTCCGCCGGTACGCCGCCGCCGCCGAATTTCGACGACAACATCTGATAGGCCTTGCGCTGGGCAAGTCGCCACCCGGCGATCCGCGCGGATTCGGCATCGGGGCCACTGACGTCGACATCGACATTGTCGACCTGATAGCTGCCCGACGCGTCGATCGGCTCATTCATGTCGATCTTGTCGCCGCTATCGTCTTGCGCGGCGACCATTCCGGCGCCCCCGGCAAGAGCAAGGGCCGCGGCTAAAGCGGAGGCATGGAAGAAACGGCTGCGGCGCATGTCGGCGCCCTTTTGGCGAAGCAGACGTGGAAATCCAAGCGTGTTGTCGCTAGTCGCGTCCATATGAGCGAAGATCAGCGCCGCAACAGCCCCTATACCTACGCCGATGCCGGCGTCTCGATCGCCGCGGGAAACGCGCTGGTCCGCGCCATCGGGCCGCTCGCCAAGGCGACGCGCCGGCCCGGTGCCGACGCCGATCTCGGGGGATTCGGCGGGTTCTTCGATCTCAAGGCGGCGGGATTCAACGACCCGTTGCTAGTCGCCGCGAATGACGGCGTCGGCACCAAGCTCAAGCTCGCGATCGACAGCGGGCGACACGACGGCGTCGGTATCGACCTGGTCGCGATGTGCGCCAACGACCTGATCGTCCAGGGCGCCGAGCCCCTGTTCTTCCTTGATTATTATGCGACCGGAAAGCTCGACAACGCGATCGCCGAGCGCGTGGTGGCGGGCATTGCCGAGGGCTGCCGTATCGCCGGCTGCGCATTGATCGGCGGCGAGACCGCGGAAATGCCCGGCATGTATGCCGTTGGCGATTACGACCTCGCCGGATTCTGCGTCGGCGCGGTCGAGCGCGACCGCGTGCTGACCGGTAAGGACATAGCGGCCGGGGACGTGATCCTCGGGCTCGCTTCGTCGGGCGTTCATTCCAACGGCTATTCGCTGGTCAGGCGATTGGCGGCCGACAAGAGCTGGAAGCTCGACCGCCCTGCCCTGTTCGATGCCGACACGCTGTTGATCGACGCGCTGATGGCGCCGACGCGCATCTATGTGAAGAGTTTGCTGCCGCTGATCGCCGAGGGCCGAATCAAGGGATTGGCGCACATCACCGGCGGCGGCCTGCTCGAGAACATTCCGCGTGTGCTGCCCGATGGCGCGCATGCGCGGATCGACGCCGACGGCTGGGATCAACCGCGCCTCATGGCGTTTCTGCAGGCGCAGGGCGCAATCGAGCCCGAGGAAATGGCGCGCACGTTCAATTGCGGGGTCGGGATGGCTGTCGTAGTCGCCGCGGGCGAGGCCAAAGCGGTGAGGGCCGCGCTGGCGGCAGCGGGTGAGACGGTGCTAACGATCGGAACGATCGAGACCGGGCAGCGAGGCTGTACTGTTCAGGGCTCGGCCGGCACCTGGAGCGCCCGCGCCGACTGGACGGCGACGCACAACGCGTGACTGACTCTGTTCCCGATCTTTTGCACGCTTCCCCGGCGAAGGCCGGGGCCCAGCTTCGGCGTCCTGAGTTGGAGAGGACATCGCTCTCTAGCGGGCAACAGTGGAACTGGGCCCCGGCCTTCGCCGGGGAAGCGTCGGTTTTTTGGGGTCGGGTTCATTGATGAAAAAAGTCGGTATCCTGATCTCCGGCCGCGGCTCGAACATGATGTCGATCGTCGAGCACGCGGCCGATGCTTATGAAGTCGTGGTGGTCGCGTCGGACAAGCCCGAGGCGCCCGGTCTCACCTGGGCGCGCCAGCACGGTATCCCGACCTTCGCGCTGTCGCCCAAGGGCATCGGCAAGCTCGCTTATGAAGCCGCCATTTCCGCGGCGCTCCGCGAAGCGGGCGTCGAGATCGTCGCCCTTGCCGGCTATATGCGGTTGCTCTCGAACGAGTTCGTCGCCGAATGGCGTGGGCGCATCATCAACATCCATCCGTCGCTGCTGCCCAAATATAAGGGCCTCGATACGCATGCGCGCGCGATTGCGGCTGGCGACCTGGAAGCGGGATGCTCGGTGCATATCGTGACCGAGGAGCTCGATGCCGGCGAAGTGCTGGGACAAGCGCGCGTGCCGATCCTGCCCGATGACGATGCCGAGACGTTGGCCACTCGGGTCCTGGCGGAAGAGCATCGCCTTTATCCGCGGATTCTGGCAGATTTCGCGGCGCGATGAGTCCCGATCCCGACGCCGACCTGAAGCGGATCCGCGCGATCTGCATGACCTTTCCTGAGGCGGCCGAGAAGCTGTCGCACGGATCGCCGGCCTTTTTCATCGAGAAGGGCAAGGTCTACGCCTATTTCTGGCACAACCATCACGGCGACGGACACACCGCCGCCTTGGTCAAGACCAGCGGGCGTGAAGAGCAGGCGATGCTCGTCGAGATGGACCCCGATTTCTATCACGTACCGCCCTATCTCGGCCCGTCGGGCTGGGTCGGGATGGAATTGAACGGCGACGCAACCGATTGGCAACGCGTCGAGGACAGGATCGCGATGAGCTGGGAAATGGTGGCGCCGCGCCGCCTTCTGGAGGCCGGCGGACGATGACCGAATCCGCTCCCCCACCTCCGCCTTCCGAAACTCCCGCCGAACGCGCCGAAAAGGCGGCGATCCGGCGGCGCTGGATTTCGCTGGCCGAATGGGTCGGCATCGCCGCCTTGCTGATATCGGCCGCCGGCTTGTGGATGAGCTGGTCCGATCGCAAGGCCGATCAGGCCGAACGCGCGACCGAGAGCAAGGAGAAATCGCTCGTCGCCTTCACCGCCTCGCGCAGCGGCAGCCACGTGCTGACGCTCAACGATCCCGATCACCGCATTCAGGAGATCGATGTCACCTTCCCGCCAGCGTTAGGCGTCGATACGCAAACAGGGCTGACCAGCCCGCAGATCGACGCGAATTGGTTCGAACGCGCCTTGCTCAAGGTCACCGACAAAGGCGCTGACAATCGCGAAGGCCGCCTCCCTGTGCTTATCACCGCGACCTGGTGGGACGGCGACACGAAGAAGACCGACCGGGCGATCTATCAGGTCCGGTGGAAAACAGCCGGGCGCTTACTCGGCGGCCGCAAGCTCGAACTCGAAGGCGCCAGCCTGGCGGAACGCGGCGGGAGTCCGGCGCGGCTCGATGCTCTATGGACGAAGGAAAAACCGGCGGAATAATAAGGGCCGCCCGTCCGCGCCCGGCGTCACCCGATCAAAGCTGTAGCGCGTAAATCACGTCGTCGCACAATGTAGCGCCGACCTGATATTGCCGTTCGCCCACCTTTGCGAAGCCCTGCTTCTGGTAAAATGCGCGGGCGCGATCGTTGCCGGCATAGACACCGAGCAACATGCGCTTGCAGCCCAGTCCCCGCGCATCGAGCAGCGCCTGCGCCATCAACGCCGGGCCCAGTCCGGTACCGTACGCGCGCGACAGCGTGTAAATGCGGCGGAGTTCGATGTCGGCGGCGCCGGTTTCGACCGCCGGCAGATCGGGCGTGGTCAGCACCGAATAGCCGATCGGCGCTGCGCCGTTGGCGATCTCGGCGACGACGACGCGACCAGCCGCCGCCTCGGCCCAATCCCGAAACGCGTCCGGGTGATTGGCCTTCGCGCAATGCGCGACGATATCGACACCCTGAAGAATGCCGGCGAACGTCTCCAGGAAACAGGCGGAAGCGACCAGCGAAAGCGCCGCGGCATCGGCCGCGGTCGCTCGCTTCAGTCGCCAATCGGCGTCAGCCGACAATTTCTTCGGGCTTGAAGAAGAACGCGATCTCGATCGCTGCATTCTCGTCCGAATCCGATCCGTGGACAGTGTTGGCCTCGATCGATTCGGCCAGTTCCTTGCGGATCGTGCCCGGTGCGGCGTTCTCGGGGTTGGTCGCGCCCATGATGTCGCGGTTGCGCTGAACGGCGTTCTCGCCTTCAAGCACCTGGACGACCACCGGACCGGAGATCATGAACTCGACCAGATCGCCGAAGAACGGACGCGCCTTGTGGACGGCGTAGAAGCCCTCGGCCTGCTCGCGGCTCATGTGGATGCGCTTCGACGCGACGACGCGGAGACCCGCCTCTTCCAGCATCTTGGTGACCGCACCGGTGATGTTGCGGCGGGTGGCATCGGGCTTGATGATCGAAAACGTGCGGTTGGCGGCCATGGCGGTCGCTCGCTCCTCTATTGCTGGGGCTGTGGAAAACTGGCGGCTCCCTAGGCGGGGAGCGTCGCGGATGCAACCCGCCCGTTGGTATTGGAATCGGGCTCAGGCCGCCTTCGACCAGCGCCCGTTATCGCCCTGCCTCCAGTAATTGCGCTCGACGCCGTCGCGCGTCGCGAGCGACTTCCATGCCTCGCGCGCTTCGACGATCCGATCGCCGTCGAAGAAATGGAACGCGCGGTCGAAATCGAGCGCTTCGTCGCGCCAACGCCCGTCGATCAGCGCGATATTGCGCGCGGCGTTAGCGGGAACGGGCGCCTCGCCGATCAGCACCGGCTGGGCCGCGTCGTCCTCGCCACCGGCCTGGCCGTGCGGCAGGAAGCTGTCGGCCGCGAACGTCCACAGCAGGCGGTCGATCGCGGTGCGCTGGGCCGCGTCGTCGCTGACTACCAGCAACCGTCCCCCGCCCGCCACCACGCGCTGGGCGATGCTGGGCAAGGCGCGGTCGAGCGGGGTGACGGTAAGGTGGTAGAAATCGACTTGCATCGCAGCGTGGCCGTCAGCCCTCGTAATTGTCGGCGACGAAGCGGTCGAGCAAGCGCACGCCAAAGCCCGTCGCGCCCTTGTCATAAGTATTGCCCGCCTTGTCGGCCCACACCATGCCGGCAATGTCGAGATGCGCCCATTTGACGCCGTTTTCGACAAAACGCCCGATGAATTGCGCCGCGGTGATCGATCCGGCGCCACGCGGGCCGACATTCTTCATGTCGGCGATCGGCGAATCGATCAGCTTGTTGTACGCATCGGTCATCGGGAAGCGCCACAACAGGTCGCCCGACGCGCGGCCGGCAGCGAGCAACTGGTCGGCAAGGGCATCGTCATTGGCGAAGACGCCGGCATGCTCGTTACCCAGGCTGATGATCATCGCCCCGGTCAGGGTGGCGAGATCGACGATCGCCTTGGGATGATGGGTGCGCTGCACCCAGGTGACGCAATCGCACAGCACCAGCCGCCCTTCGGCGTCGGTATTGAGCACCTCGATCGTCTGTCCCGACATCGAGGTCAGAATGTCGCCGGGCCGGATCGCGTTGCCGTCGGGCATGTTCTCGACCAGCCCGCAGACTCCAATGACATTTGCCTTGGCCTTGCGCGACGCCAGCGCCTTCATCGCGCCGACCACCGCGCCGGCGCCGCCCATGTCCCACTTCATGTCTTCCATGCCGGGCCCGGGCTTCAGCGAAATGCCCCCGGTGTCGAAGGTCACGCCCTTGCCGACCAGGGCGAGATCGGGATCGCCCGCGCCCTTGCCGCTCCACTTGAGCGCCAGCAGGCGGCCTTCGCGCGCCGACCC
This sequence comes from Sphingomonas pruni NBRC 15498, assembly GCF_001598455.1. Taxonomy (GTDB): domain Bacteria; phylum Pseudomonadota; class Alphaproteobacteria; order Sphingomonadales; family Sphingomonadaceae; genus Sphingomonas; species Sphingomonas pruni. The sequence continues at coordinate 23,165 of NZ_BCYZ01000001.1, read as the reverse complement.
TTGCGCAACGCCGAGCAGCGCGCCCATACCGAGCTCGCGCATCTCGTCGGGACCGAGCACGGTGACTTCGAGGCCGAGCCCGTCGACGCTCGCCAGCACGCGCTCGACGAAGGTCTCCGGATAGACCACGTTGGGCGGCTCGGCGACCAGAGTGCGAGTCAGGTCGAGGCCGCCGGTCACCGCGAAATTGTGCTGCCACGCCGCTTCGGCGCCATCGGGAGCACCCACGATCGTAGCCTCGGCAAAGGTCGGCTTCTGCTTTTCGGGCAGCTTGGTGCGATAGGTATCGATCCGCCAAGCGCGCTGGGCGAGCGCGGCGGCGAACCGTCCAACCGCGGCCGGGCTCGGCTGGACCGCACTGAGATCGATTGCCGCGCTGATCGCATTGGTCAGCAAGCGCGCGGTAACCGCGCCGCCCGCACGTTCCCAATCCGTCTCGCTGCCGTCGCCGATCCCGAGCAGCAGGACGCGGTTCACCGCGCCATCGGCACCGACAAACGCTTCCGCAATCGCGCCCGCTTCGCCCTCGAACCGCGCAGCAGCAGCCGCCGCCGCGAGCACTTCCTGACCGCTACGGCCGCCAATCGCCGTGTCGAGCCCGTTCTTTTGCACCGGGATAACCAGTGCATCGGCGACAGGCAGGGTGGCGGCGAACTCGATCTTCATGGAATGCAACCTCAATCAAAAACACGAAATGCGTGCTGGACGCGTCTCTCTAGGCCGCTATTGCGCTGGCTGCAAAGGCCGGCCCCGGCGATTGCGGATCGGCGGCATGGATGCGATACCGGCGGCCCGGCATGTCAGGGACCGTCGCCGGAAAAAGGGTGTTTGGTGATCGTCACGCGTTCCGCATTTTTGGCCGGCTCGGCGATTCTTCTCGCGCTTACAGCCGTGACGCCGGCGTGCGCGCAGGATCTTCAGGACCGCCCGGTCGAGCTGCCGCCGCCGTCGGAAACGCCGGCGCCGGCCGATCCCGACCAGGTGCAATTCTCCGCCACCACGCTGCAATACGATACCGACACGGAGGTCGTCACGGCGACCGGCGACGTGCGGATGTATCGGCAGGGCGACAAGTTGCGCGCCGACAAGGTGGTCTGGAACCGCAAGACCGGCAAGGTGACGGCGATCGGCAACATCGCGGTCACCAACCCCCAGGGTGACACCGCTTATGGCGACCAGATCGACCTGACCGATTCGCTCAAGGACGGCGTGGTCGACAATATGCTGGTCGTGCTCGAACAGGGCGGACGACTGGCCGCGGTCAAGGGCGAGCGTAGCGAGGGCGGCGTCGTCACCCTGCGCCAGGCCGCCTATACGCCCTGTTCGGTGACCGATTCCGGAGGATGCCCCAAGGAACCGTCTTGGAAGGTTACGGCGGTGAAGGTCGTCTATCGCCCCGATCGCGAGCGCATCTATTTCACCGGAGCCCGATTCAACCTGTTCGGCTTCGCCACCGTTCCGCTGCCCAAATTATCGACCCCTGTCGGCAATGGCGCGCAAAGCGGTCTTCTTAGCCCGGATATCCGCTACAGCCGCACCAACGGGTTCGAGGTCGGCGTCCCTTATTATTTTCGCCTGGCCGACAATAAGGGTCTGACGATCACCCCGCGGCTGTTCACCAGCGTCGCGCCGATGGTCCAGGCGCAATATGAGCAATTGTCGACCAAGGGCGCGTTCAGGATAACCGGCTACGGCACGGTGTCGCCGCGAAGCGATCTGCTCGCGACACCGACGCCGGCGACGACGCAGAATGCGTTCCGCGGTTATCTGGATGGTGTTGCGCGGTATCAGCTCGATCCTAATTGGTCTGTCTCCGGCTCGCTCAGGATCACGACCGACCGTACCTTCTTGCGCCGCTACGAAATTTCCAACGACGACCGCTTGCGCTCTACCTTCAGCGTCGAACGCATCGACGCTAACAGCTATTTCGCGATCAATGGCTGGCTGGTGCAGACGTTGCGGCTCGGCGACCGTCAGGGGCTGCAGCCGATCGCGCTGCCCGAATTCGACTATCGCCGGCGGATCGACGACATTCTCGGTGGCCGCCTCAATCTTCAGGCCAACACGCTCAGCATCGCGCGTACGGCCGGGCAGGACACGCAGCGTGCCTTTGTCAGCGCGCAATGGGATTTGCGCCGCATCACACCCTGGGGCCAGGAAGTGACGCTGACAGCGTTCGCGCGCGGCGATCTCTACAATGCCAGCGACACGGCCGCGACCACCATCATCAGCTATCGCGGCCAGAACGGTTTCCAGGCGCGCGCCATCGCGGCGCTGGCGCTGGACGTCAAATGGCCGCTGATCGGGGAGTTCCTGGGCGGCACGCAGCGATTGACCCCGCGGTTCCAGGTCGTTGCCTCGCCGGCCACCCCGAACCTGAAGGTTCCCAACGAGGACGCGCGCGCGGTCGACCTCGAGGATTCTAACCTGTTCGCGCTCAATCGCTTCCCTGGTTACGACCGGTGGGAGGATTCGACCCGGTTCACCTACGGGCTGGATTATTCGCTCGATCTGCCGGGCATCTCGATCAACGCGACGATCGGACAGAGCTATCGCTTGTCGAGCAAGCCGACGATCTTCCCTGACGGCACCGGCCTCACCGATCGCTGGTCCGACATCGTCGGTCGCACCGAAGTGCGGTTCCGCGACTTCGTGTCGTTCGTTCACCGGTATCGGCTCGACAAGGACAATTTGGCGATCCGCCGCAACGAGGTCGACGCGACCGTCGGGACCAAACGCACGTATCTGCTGGTGGGATATCTTCGCCTCAACCGCAATATCGCCCCGACACTCGAGGACTTGCGGGACAGCGAGGAGTTGCGGCTGGGCGGCCGCGTCGGATTCGCGCGGTTCTGGTCGATCTTCGGGTCGACGACGATCGACCTTACCGACAGGAATGAAGATCCAACGTCCTTATCGAATGGGTTCGATCCGGTTCGACATCGGCTTGGCGTGCAGTATGAAGACGATTGCCTGCGGCTCGGCCTGACTTGGAAACGCGACTATCAGGATACTGGCGACGCCAAGGCCGGCAACAGCTTCCTGTTGACGCTGGCGTTCAAGAATTTGGGTCGCTAAGCATGCGTTCATGCGAAATCGGGCAGGCGTAGATAGTTTGTCGGGTGCGCCCGGTTGTTCATGGGGTTTCTTTCAGGTGAAAATTTTCTCGACTTCGGCGCGCATCGCGCTTGCGCTTGGTGCCGGCGCGATGATCGCGGCGAGCGGCGCCGCGATCGCCCAGACCGTACCCGATAACGGCGTGCCGCAAACCGGCCTGGATATCCCCGAGAACCTGCAGATCTTCGGCAAGCTCGATCCCAACGTCCGCAAGCCGACGGCGATCGTCAACGGCGTCGTGATCACCGGCACCGATGTCGACCAGCGGATGGCGCTGATCATCGCCGCCAATCAGTATCAGCTCAACGATCAGGAACGCGATCAGCTGCGGCTTATGGTGTTGCGCGGCCTGATCGACGAAGTCCTGCAGATCCAGGAAGCCAAAACCAGCGACATCACGATCACGTCGGCGGAAATCGACCAGGCGCTCGGCCGCGTCGCCAAGAATTTCAACCAGCCCCCCGAAAAGTTCGGCGCCTTCCTGCGCTCAATCGGATCGTCGGAACGGTCGGTCCGCAAGCAGATCGAGGGCGAGCTCGCCTGGCAGCGCTATCTTCGCCGCACGGTCGAGCCGCGCGTGAACGTGAGCGAAGAGGAAGTGCAGTCGATCCTCGATCGCATGACCAAGGACAAGGGTACCGAGGAATATCACCTCTACGAAATCTACAAGAGCGCGGGCACCAATCCGCAGGCCGTGGTCGCCAGCATGCAGGCGATGATGCAGGCGATGAAGGACGGTAAGCAGACCTTCCGATACTTCGCTCAGACCCAGTCCGAAGCGACGACGGGTCCGAGCGGTGGCGACGACGGCTGGGTCCGGGCCGCGATGCTGCCCAACGAAATCGCGACTGCCGTGTCGCAAATGCAGCCCGGACAGCTTGCCGGGCCGATCGAGCTCCCGGGCGGGTTTGACATCCTGTACCTGGCGGAAAAGCGGCAGGTGCTGGGGATCGATCCGCTCGCGGCCAAGCTCAGCCTGAAGCAGGTCAAGATCACCTTCCCGGCCGGAACCACGCAGGAGCAGGCGCAGAGCCGTGCCGCCGAATTCGCCAAGGCGACCCAGGCGATCAACGGCTGCGGTGCGGCCAACCAGGCGGCGGCGGGTATGGGCGCGGAAATAGTCGACAACGACTCGCTCACCGTACGGGATCTGCCCCAGGCCCTGCAGCAGATGGTCCTCAACATGCAGATCGGCCAGGCGACTCCGCCGTTCGGATCGCCGTCCGAAGGCGTGAGCGTACTCGTGTTGTGCGGACGCGACGACGCCAAGGCGCCGACGCTGCCCAACGCGTCCGACCTGCAATATCAGATGGAACAGGATCGCGTGAACAAGCGCGCGCAGAAGATCCTGCGCGACCTGAGGCGCGACGCGATCGTCGAGTATCGTTGACGGAGGTCTTGAGATGACGGTCCTACCCCCGCTGGCAGTCGCGATGGGCGACCCTGCCGGGGTCGGACCGGAGATCATCGCCAAGGCCTGGGCTCGTCGGCAGGAAGAGCGGCTGGCGCCGTTTTTCGCGGTCGGCGACGTTCGCGCGATCGCGCGTGTCTGGGACGGCCCGGTCGCGCACATCGATTCGCCAAGCGGCGCGTTGGCTGCGTTCGACGACGCCTTGCCCGTGCTGACGGTCGAAGACAGCGGAGAAATCGTGCCCGGTCGTCCGGACCTGGAGGGCGCGCGCTGCGCGCTGCATTCGCTCGAACTGGCAACCGGGCTGACCCGCTCCGGGGCCGCTGGCGCGCTGGTCACCGGGCCGGTATCGAAGGCGCAACTCTATCAGATCGGTTTCACCCATCCCGGCCAGACCGAGTTCGTCGCCGAGCGTGTCGGGGTCGCCGCCAGCGCGACGGTGATGATGCTCGCGGGCCCGACATTGCGCGTGGTGCCGGCGACGACTCATGTCGCGCTCAGTCAGGTTCCGGGGCTGATCACCACGGGCCTGCTCGTGGCAAAGGCGCTGGTCACAGCCCGCGCGCTGGCGCGCGATTTCGGCATCGCCAGCCCGAGACTGGCCTTTGCCGGGCTCAATCCCCATGCCGGCGAGCAGGGAGCGATCGGGCGAGAAGAGATCGACGTGATCATTCCCGCCGTCGAAGCCCTGGTGGCGCAGGGAATCGACGCGACCGGTCCGATGGCCGCCGACACAATGTTCCACGCGCGCGCCCGGGCAACCTTTGACGCGGCGATCTGCTGCTATCACGACCAGGCGCTGGTGCCGCTAAAGACGCTGCATTTCGACGAGGGCGTCAACATCACGCTCGGCTTGCCGATCGTCCGCACCTCGCCCGATCACGGCACCGCGTTCGGCATTGCCGGCCAGAACCGCGCCGAGCCCGGCGCAATGATCGCCGCCCTTCGCCTCGCCGCGGAAGCCGCCCAGCGCCGCGCCGACGCGCTCGTCGCGGCGTGACTCCCGATCTGCCGCCGTTGCGCGAGGTCATCGCGCGCCATGGTCTTTCGGCGTCCAAGGCACTCGGCCAGAACTTCCTGTTCGACGGACAATTGCTCGCGCGGATCGCGGCGATCCCCGACGATTTGACGGATGCCGAAGTGCTCGAAGTCGGCCCCGGCCCCGGCGGCCTGACCCGTGCCTTGCTCGCCGCCGGCGCCCGCGTCACGGCGATCGAACGCGACCGGCGCTGCCTGCCTGCACTCGCCGAGCTTGAAGCGGCCTATCCGGACAAGCTCAAGGTGATCGAGGGCGATGCGCTCGAGGTCGACGCGCCGGCGCTGTTCGCGGGCCGCCCGCATATCGTCTCCAACCTGCCCTACAACGTCGGCACGGCCTTGCTCATCCGCTGGTTGTCGGCCGATTGGCAGCCCTGGTGGCAAAGCCTGACCCTGATGTTTCAACGCGAGGTAGCCGGGCGCATCGTCGCCACGACCGACAGCGATGCTTATGGCCGTCTCGCTGTACTGGCCCAATGGCGGTCGTCGGCCCGCATCGCGATGAACGTTCATCGCTCGGCATTCACGCCGCCGCCGAAGGTGATGTCGGCGGTGGTGCATATCGTGCCCGGCGAGCAGCCGGAAGGCGTCGCCTTCGCCAAACTGGAGCGCTTGACGGCGGCGGCGTTCGGCCAGCGCCGCAAGATGTTGCGTCAGAGCCTGAAGGGCGTGCCCGGCGCGCTTGACGCGCTGGAGAAAGTCGGGATCGATCCGGCACGCCGTGCCGAGACTGTGTCGGTTGCCGACTTTGTCGCGCTTGCGCGTTGCCTGCCCTGAGCGCTTCTGCACGAAGCGTAGAACCGCGTTATAGTCAGCATGATGAGTTCAGCCGTCATGCCGGGCTTGTCCCGGCATCCACCGTGCAGGTTAGCGCAGCAGCAGTAGCTTCTCATTGAGCTTGGCGCCCGGCGGACCCCGGCACAAGCCCAGGATGACGATTCAGCTCAGTCGAGCCGAATTCGGCTCCAACTATTTCGACGCGTCGGCGGTTTCGGGGACCTTGGTCGCGGGCGCCGCGTTCGGCGGGGGGCCCTTCGCGATAACCGAGGCTAAGGTCGTCGCTTCCGGGCACGGCTTCCTGGCGCACAAGGTCTTGATCCGCGCAAGATTCTCGCGCGCCGCTTCCATCGCTCCCTTGGCGACCAACGCTTCACCCTGCCCGCGCAACGCAGTCACGTCATTGGGCTCGATCGTCAGCGCCTCACGGTACAAGCGAATCGCCTTGCCGGGCAGTCCCTGGCGCGTCGCGACGGTGGCGAGTTCCAGAAACGCGGCGCGGTTGCGCGGGTCGACCGCCAGCGCGGTTTCGATAAGGTCGGTCGCGCCATCGAGATTCCCCGACGCTGCGGCTGCGCGTCCCTGCATCAGCAACGCCATCGACCGCGGGTCGATCTGCGCATCGGCGCGCTGGCCTTGCAAGGAAGTCGAAACGCTCAATCCCGCCAAAGCGATTGCGAGCGCTACGGGCGAAAAACGCATGATCGTCTCCACACGGGGCACAATGCCACCGGTTAGGGCCTGCACTCAGTTACCGCAAGGCCGTGACGGAGCCGATTTTGGTGTCCGGCTAGGAGCAAGGAGGGAGCGATGCTGATAGCATCGTGACCGACGCGGGACGACGTCCGGACGCCAAAATCGGCCCGCCGCTTTGCGGTTGCCCGCAGGAGCCCGCCGAGCGTCGTCGCTTGCTTGCGCGTAGCCTCGGCTACGCGTCTGTGCTGCGCTCCTAGTCGGCGGGCTCCTGCGGGCAATCACGATCCTCGCGGTAACTGAGTGCAGGCCCTACCATGGCCGAACCAGCCGCGCGACAAAAAAGCCGTCAGTCGCATCGCGCGCCGGGGTCAGCCGTTTGCCCGCGCCACGTGGGCGTCCCTGCGCGATAGGCGCCTCGGCGATCCATCCCGGGTGATCGGTAAGGAAACGATCAATCTGCCCTGTCCCTTCCGCGTCGAGTAGCGAGCAGACGATGTAGACGAGTGCGCCACCCGGGCGGACAAGGGTGGCGCCAAGATCGAGCAGGCGAGATTGTGTCGCGGTTAGGCGAGCAATCCGCGGCGGGCTCAGCCGCCAGCGTGCTTCCGGATTGCGCCGCCACGTGCCCGTGCCCGAACAGGGTGCGTCGATCAGCACGACATCGGCGCGATCGGTCCAGTCCTCCAGCGCGGCGGCTTCGCGGTCGCCATCGAGCAACCGTGTTTCTATGATCGTCGCGCCGGCACGTTCCGCGCGCGGCGCGAGCCGGGACAGCCGAGCGCGATCGACATCGCTCGCCAGCACGACTCCGCAATTGTCCATCGCGGCGGCCAGCGCCAGCGCCTTGCCGCCGGCGCCGGCGCACAGGTCGATCACCTGCATGCCGGATTGTGTTCGCGCAGCCGCAGTCACCATCTGGCTGCCGACGTCCTGGATTTCTATCAGGCCGTCCCGCCAGGCCGGCAGCTGATCGACCATGGTGCCGGTCGGCAACCGCAACGCATCGGGCGCGCCGTCGACCAGGCGTGCCTCGGCGATTTGGTCGACCAGCCCGGCGGGCGTCGCCCGCAGCCGATTGACCCGCAAGTCCAGCGGTGCACGATCGATCAGGCTTGCGATATCGGCCGAATCCAGTCCCGATTCCGCCAATTGCCGGCCCAGCCAGCCCGGCACGCGCGATTCGACTGCGCGCGGTTCGGACGGATCGATCGCTTGTGGTGCGTGCGCCGAGCCGTCGAACATCGCCGCGACCGCGGGATCGATCCCGACCAGCGCGACCATCGCCGCGCGCCCGGATGGGGGCGGCTCGCCGAAGCGGCGGATGGCTTCGTAAACCAGCTCGCGCACAGCGCGGCGATCCTTCGACCCGGCATAGCGCCGCGTCGCGAAATAGCGCGCGATCAGCGTATCCGCGGCCGCACCGCCTTCGCGCGCGGCGACAATGATGGCGTCGAGCAGCTCGATCGCCGCCGACAGGCGTGCGCCAGGGGTCATCGCGTCGGGTAATTCGGCGCCTCGCGCGTGATCGTCACGTCGTGGACATGGCTTTCCTGCAAGCCCGCGCCGGTGATCTGGACGAATTGCGCGCGCTTCTGCAGATCGGCGATGGTCCGCGACCCGGTATAACCCATCGCCGCGCGGATGCCGCCGACCAGCTGATGGATGACGTCGCGCGCCGGACCCTTGAACGCGACCTGGCCTTCGATGCCTTCGGGCACAAGCTTCATCTGGTCTTTGATGTCACCCTGGAAATAGCGGTCGGCCGAGCCGCGCCCCATCGCGCCGACCGATCCCATGCCGCGATACGATTTGTATGCGCGCCCCTGATAGAGGAAGGTGTCGCCCGGAGCCTCTTCGGTGCCGGCGAGCAGCGATCCAATCATGCAGGTCGACGCGCCCGCCGCCAGCGCCTTGGCCATGTCGCCAGAGGTGCGGATTCCGCCATCGGCGATCACCGGAACGCCATGCTTGGCCGCGACCTCCGCGCAATCCATCACGGCGGTGAGCTGCGGCACGCCGACACCCGCGACGACGCGCGTGGTGCAGATCGATCCCGGCCCGATGCCAACCTTGATCCCATCCGCGCCGGCATCGATCAGCGCACGCGTCGCCTCGCCCGTCGCGACATTGCCCGCGATGACCTGGACCGAATTCGATAGTTTCTTCACGCGCTCGACCGCGCGCGCGACGTCCTTGTTGTGGCCGTGCGCCGTATCGATCACTACCAGGTCGAGCTCCGCATCGACCAGAGCGGCGGTCCGCTCAAACCCCTTGTCGCCGACCGTGGTCGCGGCGGCGACGCGCAGCCGGCCCGCTTCGTCCTTGGTCGCATCGGGATAGGTGACGGCTTTCTCGATATCCTTCACGGTGATCAGCCCGACGCATTTGTAATCGTCGTCGACCACCAGCAGTTTTTCGATCCGGCGCTGGTGGAGCAGATGCCGGGCCTCTTCGTGGCGGACACCGATCGAAGCAGTCGCCAGATTGTCCTTCGTCATCAGTTCGGACACCGGCTGCTTGGGATTACCGGCGAAGCGCACGTCACGGTTTGTCAGGATGCCGACCAGCCTGCCGTCGGCCTCGGTCACCGGAATGCCGCTGATGCGGTGATGTGCCATGAGCGCCTGCGCCTCTGCCAGCGTAGCATCGGGCGCGATCGTGATCGGATTGACCACCATACCGCTTTCGTAGCGCTTGACGGCACGAACCGCGGCGACCTGTTCCTCGACCGACAGGTTGCGGTGGAGAACGCCGATCCCGCCCAATTGCGCCATCACGATCGCCATGTCCGCTTCGGTCACCGTGTCCATCGCCGAGGACAGGATCGGGATCGACAGCGCGATGCCGCGGGTCAGGCGGGTGCTGGTATCAGCCCCGCTCGGTAGTACGTCGGACTCCCCCGGTACGAGCAATACGTCGTCAAAGGTCAGGCCGAGGCGAATATTCATGGGGAGTGCCAATCTCTCGAATCGAGGGTTGGCGGTCCATGTAAACGCGAGGCGCCGGATTAGCTAGGGGTGGGCCACGGGAGTCGCATTTCGCTATATTGGCGCCCGCGATCTGCTACTATCCGGGCCAGATCGGCGGTCCAGCCGAACGCGCTTTGGGGGAAGTTGTGATGGGAGCAATCATCGGATTGCTGGTTGCTGTCGTGGTGCTGGTCGCCATCTTCAGCTCGGTCAAAGTCGTACGGCAAGGCTATCAATATACCATCGAGCGCTTCGGCAAGTTCACTTATGCCGCGCAACCCGGCCTGACCTTCATTACGCCCCTGTTCGACCGGATCGGCCGCCGCGTGAACATGATGGAGCAGGTGCTGGACATTCCCGGGCAGGAGATCATCACCAAGGACAATGCGATGGTCGCGGTCGACGGGGTGGTGTTCTTTCAGGTGCTCGACGCGGCGAAGGCGGCCTATGAGGTCAGCGACCTGTATGTCGCGATCATGCAGCTGGCGACGACCAATCTGCGCACCGTCATGGGGTCGATGGACCTCGACGAATTGCTGTCCAAGCGCGACGAGATCAACGCGCGTCTTCTGTCGGTGGTCGACCACGCGACCGAGGCTTGGGGAGTCAAGATCACCCGCGTCGAGCTGAAGGACATACGTCCGCCCGCCGACATCGTCAACGCCATGACCCGCCAGATGAAGGCCGAGCGCGAGAAGCGCGCGACGATCCTCGAATCCGAAGCGGCGCGGCAGAACGAAATCAACCGCGCCGAAGGACAGAAGCAGGCGCAGATTCTCGAGGCCGAGGGCCGCAAGGAAGCCGCATTCCGCGATGCCGAGGCGCGCGAACGCTCCGCCCAGGCGGAAGCCACCGCGACCAAGATGGTATCCGACGCGATCGAAGGCGGCAGCACCCAGGCGATCAACTATTTCATCGCGCAGAAATATGTCGAGGCGATCGGGCTGTTCGCGACCTCACCCAATGCCAAGACGATCCTGTTCCCGGTCGAGGCGACGCAATTGATGGGCACCTTGGGCGGGATCGGCGAACTGGCGCGTGATGCGCTGGGCGGCGACGGTGGCTCGCCGGCCAATGTTTCGGTGCCGCGGACACGATAGGACGACCATCATGACGTTGTTCGGAATCGACTGGAGCCCCGGCGCCCTCTGGCTCGCCGCGGCGCTCGCGCTGGCCATCGCGGAACTGGTCGCGCCGGGATTCTTCATGATCTTCATCGCCGCCGGGGCGGCGCTGACCGGGTTCGTCATGCTGGCGGTCCCTGGGCTGGGCTGGATCGCTCAGGCCCTCCTGTTCGCGGCGTTCAGCGCGACGGCCGTAGCCATCGGCCGTCGATGGTATCGTCACAGTCCATCGACGGCGGCGTCGCATGGCCTGAACGACCGGACCGCCAAGCTGATCGGCAAGACCGTCGAGGTGTGCGAGGCAATCGTCGCGGGCGAAGGTCGGGTCAAGGTCGGCGATGGCGCCTGGGCCGCAACAGGACCCGATGCGCCCGCCGGAGCGCTCGTGCGGATCACGGGCGCCACCGGGAGCGTCTTGTCGGTGGAACTGGCCTGAGCGCTTGGGCTCAGGCCCTGAAACTTCAAGCCTTGTTGCCGCCGCCGAACAAGCTGGAGGCCAAGCCGCCGAGTTGGCTCAGGATACCCGAATTTTCCGCGCCGTTGACCAGCGTCGCGAACTGACCGAGCGAGCCTTCGCCGCCGATATGGCCGACGATCTGGCTCAGCACGTCGGAGCCGAGGCCGGTGGCAGCCGCCGCGCCTTCTACAGTATCGCCCGGCGCCGTATGCGATTGAGCCAGCGCCATGATCGCGCTCTCGGCCTGTTCGGGGGTGATCCCAACCTTGGCGGCGAGGTTCTGGACGTCGGCGTTCGAATTTACTTGCGAGAGAATGCCATCGAGCAACGACATGGAACTTCCTTTCACTGGGCCGGAGGCGAAACGACTCAAGCTTTCCGTCAGATACGCGGTTGCCGTCCGGTCAGGAAGCCAGATCGGGAGGCAAGTAGTCGAGCCGGGCTTGCGCCGAGAACAAGCGGTCGCGGGAATAGAGCGTAAGTGGCCAGTCACGCCGCCCCTCGGGGGCGGCGAGGAGCGCATTGACCTTTTCCGCCAGCGGCAAGTCGCCGCGAATTGTCGCGAGGAAGCGACGTATCGCCGCGACATAGGTCATCGTAATCGTGTGATGATAGCCCTGGGTGGCGTCATTCACTCCGCCGACCGCCTCGTTATAGCCGGAGATGATCGCAGGCAGATCGCGCTCGACATCGATATCTGGCCGCTCGGTCAGGAGCCACAGACAGGCGGCAAGGTGCGCTTCGTGCGTCCACTCGGCCTTGGGCAAGGTTCGTGCGAGCAGCCCCTCCCCCACATGGCGGACGGCGGCGTCGTTAGCGAAGAATCGGATTTCATGGTCGGTCACTGGTCGGGCTTCCTTGGGGGAGGCCCGACCGAAGGTCGAGCCTAGTCTGCGGTGGCGGGGGTTCGGGGCGCGGATTGTCGCACCCCTTCGTCGACGTGATCCGCGAATTGCGCGAAATTCTCGACGAACAGATCGACCAGCTTCGCCGCCGTCGCGTCATATTCGGCCTTGTTCGCCCAGGTTTCGCGCGGATCGAGGATGTGGCTGTCGACTCCCGGCACCGCGACCGGCACTTGGAAGCCGAAATTGGGGTCGGTGCGGAACTCGGCATCGTTCAGGCTGCCGTCCAGCGCGGCGTTGAGCAGGGCGCGCGTCGCCTTGATCGGCATGCGCTTGCCGACGCCATATTTGCCGCCGGTCCAGCCGGTATTGACCAGCCAGCAATCGACATTGCCCCTGGCGATCCGCTCCTTGAGCAGATTGCCGTAGACGGAGGGATGACGCGGCATGAACGGCGCGCCGAAACAGGTCGAGAAGGTCGCCTCGGGCTCGGTCACGCCGATCTCGGTGCCGGCGACCTTGGCCGTATAGCCCGACAGGAAATGGTACATCGCCTGGTCGGGCGTGAGCTTGGCGATCGGCGGCAATACGCCGAACGCGTCGGCGGTCAGCATCACGATGTTGCGCGGCACGGGCCCCATATTCGCCGCGGACGCATTGGGGATGAAATCGATCGGATACGCACCGCGCGAATTCTCGGCGAGGCTGTTGTCGTCGAGGTCGAGGACGCGGGTCTCCGGATCCATCACCACATTTTCGAGGACCGTACCGAAGCGCTTGGTCGTCGCGTAGATCTCCGGCTCGGCCTCGGCCGACAGGCGGATCATCTTGGCGTAACAGCCGCCTTCGAAATTGAACACCGCATCGTCCGACCAGCCATGCTCGTCATCGCCGATCAGCGTGCGGCTGGCATCGGCCGAAAGCGTCGTCTTGCCGGTGCCCGACAGGCCGAAGAACACCGCCGAGCCACCTTCCGGCCCGATATTGGCGGAACAGTGCATCGGCATGATGCCCTTGACCGGGAGCAGATAGTTGAGGAGGCCGAACACCGACTTCTTCATCTCGCCGGCATATTCTGTGCCGCCGATCAGGATCAGCTTTTCGCTGAAATTGACCGCGATCACGGTCTCCGAACGACAGCCATGGCGCTCGGGATCGGCACGGAAGCTGGGCAGGTCGATGATCGTATAGTCGGCGGCGAAATGCGCGAGGTCGTGCGCCGATGGGCGGACCAGCATCGTCCGGATGAACAGGCTGTGCCAGGCATATTGCGTGACGACACGCACGCTGACGCGGTTCGACGCTTCCGACCCGCCGAACAGATCCTGGACGAACAGCGTGTCCTGCTTTGCAAGGTCGGCGAGGAAATCGGCCTTGAGCGCGGCGAATGCCTCGGGGCTCATCGCCTTGTTGGTCTTGCCCCACCAGACCGTCGATTCAGTCTCGGCATCGCGGACGATGAACTTGTCCTGCGCCGAGCGCCCGGTGTGCCGGCCGGTGGCGACCACTAACGGCCCGTCGGCGGCGAGATGACCTTCGCCGCGGGCGATAGCGTGCTCGACCAGCGGGGCCGTTCCGAGGTTCCAATACAGCTTGGCGGCAGTGGCGATGCCCTGCGCGTCCAGCCCCTGTGCGGGGACTCGATCGATCATTCTTCCTCCGATATCGCACGTTGCGGGTTTATCCCGCATACGTATGCATCCTCGTTGTTCGGGCCGAATAGAACCGGTCCGCTCGCCCGTCAAATGGGGCAGTGGTCTAGCGGTGCAAAGGGAACGCCAGAGCGCATTCCCGGCTGGCAACGCCCTGGATTACGCTGCGCCGCGCGTCACCATACGATCACCACCGTTCCCGCTAAATCAAGGGAAGATTGGGGAGTTATTGCACGTATCATCGTAATTGAGACCGCCGCCGATATTAGCTCCAACACCATGAGCCCCCGAGCTTCCTTTTCCATCTCAACGCTTGTCGCGGAACCGGTCATTTCTGCTCCTCTATCGGGCAATAATGTCCTGCCACCGGCTGAAAGACGTTCGGATGGAATGCCGAAACCATCGTTTCGTCGTACGGATTTCCGAAGAAGTCTTCGCCTGCAGGCCTATCCGGTGAGATCGTCGCCTCGGGATCGCACGCTCTACCCTTCACTGCTTCGTAGCACGCAGGAAAAAATGAGCTCCTCGTTGTGGGTGTGAATTTGACCTTGGGCTCACTACAGGACGGCATACCTTTTCGCCCATCCTCGGCGCAAAACGCGGGAGCGACCCCATTCTCATAAATCCAAACGGCGCAGTAAGGGTGCTCCATCTCGTAGATGGTACTTCCCGAGAAGGGCCGATCTTTATAACGTATACGATAATTTGGAGATTTAGAGTTTGTTTGAGACGGAATGCTCGACCCCTCCAAGTTACTAAATCGGCGACGCGACAATAATTCTGCGTGTGTGTCGGGCTTGGCGGGTGAACTGTAATCCTTAGCGCAAAATGGCGTTGACGGTTTCACGGGATGCAGCTGATCAATCCGGCAGTACGTCGATCCACCAGGGCCAGTGCGCGAGCAGAGCTTGTGCCAATCAGTCCATAGCGCGCATTTGGGATGGCTCTTGTCGAACGCCTTGAGCTCCTGGTCTGGCTTTGAGGCATCATACGGCGCTGGATAGTCGGGGCCGTCTCTCTGACCGGATGCAATATGTGATATTTGACCGACGGCGGCTGTGCCGAGGATCGCTACCAGCACGACGGTCAATACTGGCACCGCCTTATGCCGCGTGAGAACGTCGCTCCACAGTGACATGTCGCCCCCTTAAATTCCACCCCGGAATGCTACAACGCATTCCCACCGGGTCATATAAGTCAACGATATTATGGCAGATTCTAGAATAACTATGAAAACTTATGCCGTTTTGGATTAGGCTATTCGCGATAAGACTTGGAACTGCGGCGACACATTCGTTAACCCCTTTACTCCATTTTGGGCGAAACTAGCCTGAGGCAATGGCCCGCCCTTCCCCGCATTGCCCCCCGGCATTCCGCGCCACGTGACGCGGGGCGGCAATCGCTGCGAGTGAGGGTTCTTCGAGGACGCTACTACGAGCTCCATCTCGACCTAGTTGTCGCGCGCAGCGGCGCGATCGGGGGTGGCGATCTGGTCCTATTGCCTGATGCCCGACCAGGTCCATGTCATCCCTCGCGCTCCACCCAAGCCATTGCCACTGGGGCGCACACGCCCTAGTCGTTCCGATCAATCTGTTTGGGAATGTCCGTACGATGACGGCCACCATCGCGCTCGTCGATGACGATCGCAACATCCTGACGTCGGTGTCGATCGCCCTGCAGGCCGAAGGTTTCCTGACCCGGGTCTATTCGGACGGCGAGACCGCGTTGAAAGCGCTGGTCGACAACCCGCCGGATCTGGCGATCTTCGACGTGAAGATGCCGCGGATGGACGGGCTGGAACTGTTGCGGCGGCTGCGCGAGAAGAGTCAGATCCCGGTCATCTTCCTGACCAGCAAGGACGACGAACTCGACGAGGCGCTGGGCCTCGCCATGGGCGCGGACGATTATATCGCCAAGCCGTTCAGCCAGCGCCTGTTGATCGCCCGCATTCGCGCCATCCTGCGCCGCACCGAATTGAGCCATGCCAGCCCCGGCGGTGACGAACCTCCGGCCGAAACCGCCATCGATCGCGGTCGGCTGCAGATGGATCCGGCGCGCCATCGCGTGACCTGGGCCGGCGACAATGTGACATTGACGGTGACCGAATTCCTGATCCTCGAGGCGCTCGCGCAGCGGCCCGGCGTGGTCAAGACGCGCAACCAGCTGATGGATGCGGCCTATCAGGACGACATCTATGTCGACGACCGCACGATCGACAGCCATATCAAGCGCGTCCGGCGCAAGTTCCGCGAGGTCGATGCCGAATTCGATGCGATCGAAACGCTCTATGGCGCCGGCTACCGCTTCTCGGAGGAGTGAGGCGGAGGGTGACGGCCGCGACCTGACGCTGAAATGGTCGGGTCGGATTTCGCTCACCGCGCGCATCCTCGCGCTCAACATCTTCGCGTTGGCGCTGCTTGCCGGCGGGTTCTTCTATCTCGATTCGTACCGGACGCGGATTCTGGACAACCGCACCGCCCAGGCCAGTCGCGAGGCGCGGCTGATCGCGGCGGCGATGGTGTCGACGCCGGCCGATCGTCGCGGCGACCTGGCGCTGCGTCTCGCCCGCGATACCGACACCCGCATCCGGCTGTTCGCCGCCGATGGTACGCCGACCGCCGATACGCGCGCGATGGGGCTGCGCAATTTCGTGCTGATCGACCCGAACAAGGAGGGTTGGGGTTTGCAAGCCGCGCGCTTTTTGGACGCGGTGATCGACACCGTCGTCAACGCGCCGCGCGCGCCGCTCTATCGCGAACGCAAGGAGGGCGCCGAATGGCCCGATGTCCGCACCGCACGCACCACCCAAGCCGCGCCGGCAACGGTCTGGCGCGCGCCTGATCGCACGCCGGTCATCACCGCCGCGGCGGGCTTGGGCGATGGTGAAGTCGTGATGACGACGGTCAATGCCCGCGACATCACCCAGACGGTGCGGCTCGAACGTTTCCGGTTGGGGGTCGTGCTCGCGATCGTCACGCTGGTGTCGATCTTCCTGTCGCTGTTTCTGGCACGGACGATCGTGCGGCCGTTGCGCCGACTGGCCAGGGCTGCGGTTCGCGTCCGGTTGGGCCGCGCCCGGGAGGTGGTCGTCCCGCGGCTGCCATCACGCAGGGACGAGATCGGCAGCCTCGCTCGCGCGCTAAGCGACATGAGCCAGGCACTGCGGGCGCGGATCGATGCCACCGAGGCGTTCGCGGCGGACGTTACGCACGAAATGAAGAACCCCCTCGCCTCGCTGCGATCGGCAGTGGACGGGCTGGCCAACGTGAAGGATCCCGCACTGCAAGAGCGATTGCTGGCTATCGTGCGCGACGACGTCCACCGGCTCGACCGGCTGATCACCGACATTTCGGAAGCGTCGCGGCTCGACGCACAGCTCAGCCGCGCCAAGTTCGACGCGGTCGACGTGCTCGCGATGCTCGCAGCCTTGATCGAGCAGCGTATCACGCGAGGGATCGAGCGCGGCGTGCGGATCCGCTTCGACGACCGCGCACACGGCGTCGCGCTGGTGATGGGCGAAGGAGCCCGACTGGAGCGCGTGTTCGAGAATCTGTTCGACAACGCGGTGTCCTTTTCACCCGACAATGGTCTGATCACGGTTGCCGCGACCCTTGCCGATGACGACCTGGTGATCCGCGTCGAGGACGAAGGTCCCGGTGTGCCCGAAGAAGCGCGCGAAGCGGTGTTCCGGCGTTTCCAGTCGATCCGACCGGAAAATGAGGAATTCGGCAAGCATTCCGGACTAGGGCTCGCCATTGCGCGGACGATCGTCGAGGGGCATCAGGGCACCATCGCGGTCGAATCGCGTGAAGACCGTCTGAGCGGGGCCAGATTCGTCGTCCGGTTGCCGCTCGCTCCAACCTAGGGAGGCAGCCATCTCGACCGCGCTCTCATTCGAAACGCTTCACGTTTCCAGCGTCGCCATTGGCGGGCGCGCGGTATTGATCGAAGGCGAATCGGGGGCCGGCAAGTCCGACCTCGCGCTGCGCCTGATCGACCGCGGCGCCACGTTGATCAGCGACGATTACACCTTGCTTCAGCGCGCCGGCAGCGAACTGATCGCGTCGCCGCCCGACACGATCGCCGGCAAGATCGAGGTACGCGGCCTGGGCCTCCTCGATACTCCCTATGTCGAGAAGATCCCGGTAGCCCTGCTCATTCGCCTGACGGATGCGCCGGAGCGGTTGCCGCTGGCGGATGACGTCCGCCGCATCGCCGGCCTCGACATCCGCGAGGTCGCAGTCGATTCGCGCACGGCATCGGCGCCGATCAAGGTCGAAC
Organism: Sphingomonas pruni NBRC 15498; assembly: GCF_001598455.1. Taxonomy (GTDB): domain Bacteria; phylum Pseudomonadota; class Alphaproteobacteria; order Sphingomonadales; family Sphingomonadaceae; genus Sphingomonas; species Sphingomonas pruni. The sequence continues at coordinate 4,798 of NZ_BCYZ01000001.1, read as the reverse complement.
TGGCGTTGCGGCACCTGGTCGGCCCGAAGGCGTGACTCGCGCCAAGGAGATCCTGCTCGTCACCGGCCTGTCGGGCGCGGGCAAGTCGACCGTGCTCAAGACGCTCGAGGATCTCGGCTGGGAAACCGTCGACAATTTGCCACTGCGGCTGCTCGACCGGTTGCTGGGCACGCCCTTGTCGGAAAGCACCGAGAGCGATTCGCCGCTAGCGGTCGGGATCGGTGCAAGGACGCGCGACTTCGACCCCGAGAGTATCGTCAAACGGATTAAGAAGCTGCAGGCCGAGCATGGCTATGACATCGGCACCTTGTTCCTAGATTGCAGCGGCGCCGAGCTCGAGCGGCGCTACGCCGAGACGCGGCGGCGCCATCCACTCGCGCTCGACCGCCCGGCGAGCGACGGCATCGCACGCGAACGCGAGTTGCTCGCGCCACTGCGGCGCTGGGCCAACCGCCTGATCGACACGACCGATCTGTCGTCGAACGAGCTCGCCCAGCAAGTCCGCGCGACGTTCGGCGGCGATGGTCTGGGCGAACCTACCCTGTCGGTCATGTCATTCGGATTCGCGCGCGGCGTCCCGCGCAACGCCGATCTGGTGTTCGACATGCGGTTCCTGCGCAATCCGCATTGGGACGAGAAATTGCGCCCTGGAACGGGACTCGACGCGGGCGTTGCTGCCTATGTCGCGGCGGATCCGGCCTATGATGACGCCATGAAGCAGATCGAGGACCTGCTCCTGCTCCTCCTCCCGCGCTACCGAGCCGAGGGAAAAGCCTATGTTACCATAGCGTTCGGCTGTACTGGTGGGCGCCATAGATCGGTTCATGTCACGGAACGGGTCGCGAAGCGGTTGCGCGACGCGGGGTTTTCGCCCACGGTCACGCATCGGGATCTAGGGGCGGCACCGCAGGACTCCTTAGAGGGTGCGCCGCGGACGGGTTTGGGATAGTAAGCAACGCATGATTGGTCTTGTTTTGGTGACGCACGGACGTCTCGCGTCCGAGTTCGTCACTGCAATGGAACATGTCGTGGGTCCGCAAGAGCGCGTCGAATCGATCGCGATCGGTCCTGACGACGATATGGAGGCGCGCCGCGCCGACATCGCCACCGCGATCGGCAAGGTCGATGACGGCAAGGGCGTGATCGTCCTGACCGATCTGTTCGGCGGCACGCCGTCGAACCTCGCAATCTCGCTGCTCGAGCGCGGGCGGGTCGAAGTGATCGCGGGCATCAACCTGCCGATGCTGATTCGCCTCGCGTCGGCGCGCAAGTCGATGAAGGTCGTCGACGCAGTGATCGCCGCGCGAGAGGCGGGACGCAAATATATCGCCGTGGCATCCGAGGCGCTTGGCGAGGCTGCTGCCTGATGCCGGCGGTCAGCCGCACGGTACAGATCATCAACAAGCGCGGCCTGCATGCGCGCGCATCCGCCAAGTTCGTCACCCTTGCTTCGACCCAGCCGGTCGAGATCCAGGTGGTCAAGGACGGCCCCGCGGTCACCGGCACCTCGATCATGGGATTGATGATGCTGGGCGCGGCGATGGGCGACACGATCACGATCAGCGCCGATGGCGACGGCGCGGAGAGCGCGGTTGGCGCCTTGTGCGAGCTAGTCGAGGCGAAATTCGGCGAGGATTGAGCGAGCGCAGGCGACGTAGCGGCGCTATGTCCCCGAATGGCGCCGCTCCGGCCGGCGTGGTGCAACGACGACCGATGGCATGGCTTTGCCACGCCGCAACGCGATAGGTTACTTCATGCCCCGCGAGATCACCGCTTTCTCCAACACCCTGGTCAAGCGGGTCCGGTCCTTGCGCGACAAGAAGCATCGCAAGGCAGAGGGGCTGTTCTTGGCCGAGGGTCTGCGCATCCTGACCGAGGCGCGTGAGGCGGGGCGGCTGCCGGACTATCTGTTCTTCGCCGCCGACAGCGCGAAGCATTCGCTGGTCCTCGCATTAGTCGAAGCCGTCGAAGCCGCCGGCGGCGAGGCGATCCAGACCAGCCACGACATCCTTTCCAAATTGTCCGGCAAGGACAATCCGCAGGCGGTGGTCGGGGTCTTTCCCGAATTCACCACGCCGCTCGACGCACTCGATCGTTCCACCGCATCGATTTGGCTGGTCGCCGAGCGGCTGCGCGATCCGGGCAATCTCGGCACGATCCTGCGCACCGGCGATGCGGTCGGCGCCGGCGGACTGATCCTGATCGACGATTGTGTCGACCCCTTTTCGGTCGAGGCCGTACGCGCGAGCATGGGCGCGCTGTTCACCGTACCGATCGCGCAAGCGCGCTGGGACGAGTTCCTGCCCTGGTTACGTTCTGGGCCGGGCCAACTCGTTGGGCTCAGCCTGCAAACCGACCACAATTATCGCGGCGCGAGCTATCAGGCACCGACTTTCCTGCTGACAGGTAACGAGGCCCAAGGGTTGCCCGATGCGTATGAGGCCGAGTGCGACTTGCTGGTCAAATTGCCGATGCTCGGCAAGGCCGACAGCCTGAACGCAGCCGTCGCGACCGCTGTGATGGCCTACGAGGTGCTCGCGCACCATCGCCGGTAGTGCCGGTCAGGTCGTCTTCTTGCGCTGTTCCTTGATATATTCGATCTCGCCCAGCGATTTGGGTTCGTCGGGGATGATCGCCAGGCACTTGCGATAGGCAGCCTCGGCATCGTCGAGCCGTCCGAGCTCGACTAGGTCGTAGCCAATTCCGCGAAACGAAACGCAGCGCTCGTAGTCGCGCCGTTCCGGCGTGAAACTGGCCGCAGCCTCGGCGTTCGTATAGGCGTCGATGGAGCGCTGCCATTCCCTCTTCTTCAGAAAGACATAGGCTAACTCATTGAGATAGCGAGAGTGCTTGGGTGCGAATGTGATCAAACGCTCGAATGTCGATTGCGCATCGTCGAGGCGATCGAGGTCGACCAATGCGAATGCTTTTACGTACAGCGCTTCGCACCATGTCGACGGCACGAGGCGGACGGCGCCTGTGCCCCCGGCGGTAGTCAGATAATAGCCTTCCTGTTCGGCGGTCTGCGAACAATAGATGTGGCGCTTCTCGCCCGAAAAGTCCTTCTCGAACGACGCCACCACCGGGTCGATCATCGACAGGGCATGCGCCGGATCGCCGGCCTGGATCGCGGAGAAGGCGTGGCCGATCGTTACCGCAGCCGCCGAGTCGCGGTCCTTATCCTGTCCCGCAGCGCTCATCGGCAACGCCGCCAGCATCGCCGCGACCATCACGCCAGTCATTTTCGTCATCGCCCTGCTCCCCCACAGGCACGAGGATCATGCCTCGGACGAACGATCCGCTATCTCGCCTACGGACGCAAGCTTCACCAGCGGGCGCGGCGACTGCTCGACGATCGGCGGAGAGTCGATCGACCGTCCGGCAGTGTCGATGTTGAAATCCTCAAACCTTTTGGCCTGGGTCAAAACCTGCGTCTCCAGGCTGCCGACAAAGGCATTATAGGCATCGTTGGCCAGCCCGATGTTGCGCCCCAGCCGGGCGACATGGCCGCCCATCACGGCCAGGCGGGCATAAAGCTCCTTGCCCAATTCGGCGATCTGCCGCGCCTCTCCCGCCAGCTTCTCCTGCCGCCAGACCGCGGCGACGGTGCGCGCGATCGCGATCAAATTGGTCGGGGTCGCCAGCAATACGCGGCGGTCGAACGCGAAATCCCACAGGCCCGGATCCTGTTCGAGCGCGGCCGACAGGAAATGTTCGCCGGGTACGAACATAATCACGTAATCGGGGGCTTCTTCGAACTGCGTCCAATAGGCCTTGGCGCTGAGCGACTGGACGTGGGCGCGCATCGACGCGGCGTGGCGGACCAGCCCCGCGGCGCGTTCGGTGTCGTCGATCGCGCCGAATGCGTCCTGATAGTCGTTGAGCGAGACCTTGGCGTCGATCACCAGAGCGTTGCCGCCGGGCACGCGGATGATGACGTCGGGCCGCAGCCGACCGCCCTCGCCGTCATCCACGCTGACTTCCGCCTGGAAATCGGCATGTTCGCTCAGGCCGCAGCTTTCGAGCACATTGCGCAGCTGTTGCTCGCCCCAGCGCCCGCGTGCCTTGGGCGCATTGCGCAGCGCATTGACCAGCTTGGATGCTTCGGAACGGACCGATTCCTGCCCCACCCGCATCGCCTCGATCTGGCCGTGCAGCGTACCGAAGGCGTCGCGGCGATCCGCCTCGACCTTGGCCACTCCTTCTTCGTAGCGCTGCAGACGCTCATGGACGGGCTGGAGCAGGGCGCGAAGATGCTGGCCACTGGTCGCTTCCGATTCCTTGAACCGTTCGTCCGCGCGCTGGAGGAATTTGGTCTGCGCTTCGTCGAGCAGCCGCTGCCCGACCTCAGCGAATTGCGCGGCCAGAGCATCTTTCGCCGCAATGATCTCGGTCAGCCGCGCCTCGAACGCCGCCTCGCGCTCGCGCGACGCCGCCTGATGCGCGTCAAGCGTGCGCATCGTCGTATCGCGCTCGGCGGTCACCTCGATCAGTTGCCGGCGAGTCACGTCAAGCTGCTCGGCATGGACCCTGGCCGTCGCCAATTCGGCCACGCCGCGGCGCGACGCGAACAGCCAGCCGATCACCAGCCCGACGACGAGCGTTCCCAACGCAACGATCAACACTTCAATCACAATTCACCCGTGAGACCCAATCAACAGCCGGAACATAGATCGAACGACGATACCGGGACAGCCCCAATTTGGCTATGGGCTTCCACTCCCCTCCCGCTTGCGGGAGGGGTCGGGGGAGGGCGTGTCGGGGATGGGCAGCCCAAGCTGAACCGGGGCCCCCCCCC